>NZ_AP024653.1:662216-1324432 GCF_019977335.1 Arthrobacter sp. NicSoilB4
GGCTGGGGCTCGGACTGGCGGTCTCCCAATGGGTGTCCGCAGGCTACAGGCCGCGGGACACGGCCGGCTTCATCACGGGCGTGGTCCTGGAGCTCGTCACCGGGCTGGCCCTGGGGTTCCTGGTGCTGGTGGTCTTCTCCGCCGTCCAGTCCGCCGGTAGCCTGATCGACCTCTTCAGCGGGTTCCAGCTGGCCCAGAGCTTCGACCCCCAGATGAACGTCAACGGCGCCCAGTTCACCAGGCTGCTGCAGATGGCCGCCCTCGCGCTGCTGTTCGCCTCGGACGGCTACCAGCTCGTCATCACCGGGCTCACGGGCAGCTTCGTGGCCCTGCCACTGGCCGGCGGCATCGATCTGGCCCAGCCGGTCCAGGCCATGACGTCGGCGGTCACCGGCATGTTCCTCGCCGCCGTCCAGATCGCCGGACCTCTGGTGGTGGTCTTGTTCCTCGCCGACGTCGGACTGGGCCTGCTCACCCGCGTGGCCCCGGCGCTCAACGCCTTCTCGCTCGGCTTCCCGCTCAAGATCCTGATGACGCTGATGCTGGCCGGATTTATGTTCCTGGCGCTGCCCAGGGTCGTCTCCAGCCTCGCCAACCAGGCCGCCAAGACAGTGCTGGGGGTGGGCTGATGTCAGATTCACAGGAAAAAACCGAGGACGCCACCGACAAACGGATGAAAGAGGTCCGCTCCCAGGGCCAGCTTTCCCGGTCCCAGGACCTCACCGCGTGGGTCGGCGTCGGCGCCGCTGCCATCATGATTCCGGCCACCGTCGAACGCGCCTCCAACGCCGCCACGGACCAACTCTTCAGCGTCCGCAGCATTGTTGCTGCCCCGGACCCGGGCAAGGCCGTCAAAGCCCTGGAGGACGGACTCGCCTCCACGGCCGGGATCATCGGCCCCATGCTGATTGCGGTGTTTATCGTGGTCCTCGCCGCGGCCGCGCTGCAGGGCGGCGTGCACATGAAGAAATTCAAGCTGGACTTCGAGCACTTCAAACTGCTCAGTGGCCTGAAGCGCGTCTTCGGCACGCAGGCGATCTGGGGCGGGGTCAAGGCGCTGCTGAAGGCCAGTGTGGTGGGGTTGGTCCTCTACAGCGTCGTGCAGGGGCTGGTTCCGGTGCTGCTGACGGCTGGAGGCATGCCGGTCTCGGGGGTCGTGCAGGCCGCGGGCGGCGGTATCGCGTCGCTGGTCCAGTTCGCCGTAGCGGCCGGCATCGTGCTGGCTGCGGCCGATTTCTTCGTCGTCATGCGCCGCAACCGCAAGAAGACCCGGATGTCCAAGAAGGAAGTCCAGGACGAGAACAAAAGCAGCGAAGGCGACCCGCTGATCCGGTCCCAGCGGCGTGCCCGGCAAATGGCGATGAGCCGGAACCGGATGATCGCCGCGATCGGGGACGCCGACGTCGTGCTGGTCAACCCCACACACTTCGCGGTGGCGCTCAAATACGAACCCGGAAAGTCCGCGCCCCGCGTGGTGGCCAAGGGCTCCGGCCACATTGCGGCCAGGATCAGGGAAGAGGCGGAGGCAAAGAACGTGCCAATGGTCCAGGACATTCCGCTGACCCGGGCCCTGCACAGCGCCTGCGAGCTGGGCCAGGAGATCCCGGTGGATTTTTACCGCGCGGTGGCCGGGGTCCTGGCCTTCGTGATGTCACTCAAGGCCCGCGGCGCCGCCCGCGGCATGCACCGGATGGCCACGGCCCCATGAACTTTCCTCCAGCCAGCGTCTGTGAAAGGACCGCACCATGAAGAACAGGTTCGCCCCGCTGACAGTGCCGATCGGCATCGTCGGCATTGTGCTGCTGCTGATTGTTCCGGTGCCCGCGCCCCTGCTGGACGTCCTCATCGTCTGCAATATCCTGCTGGCGCTCCTGGTGCTGCTGACCAGCATGTTCGTGAAGAAGCCGCTGGATTTCTCCGTTTTCCCGTCGCTCCTGCTGGTCGCCACCCTCTTCAGGCTGGGCCTGAACGTCGCCTCCACCCGGCTGATTCTGGGGGAGGGGCACGCGGGACAGGTCATCGAGGCGTTCGGCCAGGTCACCGTGGGCGGCTCCATGATCATCGGCGCCGTCGTGTTCCTCATCCTCGTGGTCATCCAGTTCGTGGTGGTCACCAAGGGCGCGGAGCGCGTGGCCGAAGTCGGTGCGCGCTTCACCCTGGACGCCATGCCGGGCAAGCAGATGGCGATCGACGCCGACCTCAACGCGGGGCTGATCACAGATACCCAGGCCCGGGAACGCCGTGCCGAAGTCTCGGCCGAGGCCGACTTCTACGGCGCCATGGATGGCGCCTCGAAGTTCGTCAAGGGTGACGCGATCGCCGGGCTCATCATCATCATCATCAACTTCGTCGGCGGTATCGCGATCGGCATGCTGCAGCGCGGCATGGAAATCGGCGACGCCGTAAACACCTTCGGCATCCTGACCATGGGCGACGGCCTTGTGACCCAGATCCCGGCACTGCTGATGGCCGTGTCCACCGGCATGATCGTGACCCGTTCCAACGCCGAGTCGGACATGGGACGCACAGCTTCCACCCAGCTGATGCAGTCACCCAATGCGCTGATGATCGCCGGCGTCGCCGCCGTCGCAATGGCACTTATTCCCGGGATGCCGCCGCTGCCGTTCATCTTGGTCGGTGCCGGGCTGATCTTCGCGTCGCGCCGGATCGCGGCCCAGAAGGCGCAGGAGGCAAAAACCCGTGACGCCGAGGCGAGTGCGCTGAACTTCCCGGAAATGGATCCGAACGAGAAGCTGCTTGAGGACATGCGCGTCCACCCGGTGGAGATCCTGCTCGCCCCGGACCTCGTGGACATGGTCTCCGGTGCCTCGGATGACCTGCTGGCGCGGGTGAGGTCCCTGCGGCACAAGATTGCCATGGAACTTGGCCTGGTTATCCCCCCGGTCCGGACCAGGGACAGCGTCGACCTGCCCCCTGCGAGCTACTCGATCCGGATCGCCGGAGTCGAGGCGGGCGCCGGCACTGCCCCGAGCGGCCAGATGCTGGCACTGGGCGACAGTCTCGACTCGCTCCCCGGCGTCGCGATGATCGAGCCGGTGTTCGGCCTGGCCGGGAAATGGATCCCGGCGGAGATGCGGCACAATGCGGAGATGACCGGCGCCACCGTGATCGACCGCGTCTCCGTCCTGGTCACCCACCTGTCCTCGATCGTCACCGCCAACGCCGCCCGGCTGTTGTCCCGCGAGGACGTCCGGGTCCTGACCGAGGGAGTGCGGAAACAGAGCCCTTCCGCCGTCGACGAACTCACTCCCGCGCTGCTCTCCCTCGCCGAGCTGCAGCGCGTGCTCCAGGGCCTGCTGGATGAGCAGGTGCCCATCAACGACCTGGCCAGGATCTACGAGGCCCTCACCCTCCGCGCCAAGGTCTCCACCGACCCGGAATCACTGGTCGAATCCGCGCGGCAGGCCCTGGGCCCGGCGCTGACGGCCAAGTTCATGGATGGCCCTGTGCTGAACGTGATCATGATCGACCCCGTCCTGGAACAACACATGCTCGAGGACATGCGGCCCGCCGAGGGCGGCAGTCAGATCGTGATGGGCCAGGACCGGCTCGACGCCGTACTCCGCTCGGTGCGTTCCGCCGTCGACTCCGCGGCGGCCGCCAACCGGCCGGCCGTGCTGGTCTGCGCGCCGGCGCTCCGCCCCGCCATCCGCCGCCTTGTGGGAGCGCAGCCCGGCTCCGTGCCGGTACTGTCCTACCGCGAAGTCACCTCAGCCAACGTCCGGATCGAAACAGTAGGAGTCGTTCGCCATGCAGAACCGCTTTCGGCTTAAAGGCGCCTCGCTGGAGGAAATCCGCCGCAAGGCGGAACAGCAGCACGGCCCCGCCGCGCGCATTGTCTCCGCGGAACGCGTCATCAGTCCGGGGATCGCCGGACTCTTCGCCGGCGACCGCTACGAGGCGATCGTCGAGGTGGTGACCGGGCACGAGGTGGTCACCGGTGAGGTGGTTCCGGATCCCGACATCCTGTCCGAGGCCGACGTGCCCGCCGCACGGCCAGCCGGGGCCGCGAAGCCCGCGGTGGCTGCGCCGGCCCACGACTTGAAGGGGGCAGCGATTGCGGCCCTGCTCGAGGAAGCCGATGCCGCCGAACTGAGCCTGCACCGCCCCGGAAACCCCGGTCTCTCAACGGAGTCCCCGGACTTCGCCGAACTGCTGGAACAGCTCGGCACCGGGCTGCGCGGCCCGGCCGACGCGCCCGGTGTCCCCGGCGGCCGCAACCGGCAGGCGTCCGGAACGGCCCCTGCCCCTGCCTCAGCCCTGGCTGCGGGCGCTGTGACTCGGGCTGAGTCGGCGCCGGTACCGTTGCGCGAGTCCGTGCCGGTGCCTTTGAGCGGTACAGGCGATCTGGTGGTCCTTGTGGGCCTTGGCGACGACGCGCTGGACACAGCCCTGGCCATGTCCACGGCGGCCGGTGGCGCCGATGTGCGGACGGCAGGGAAGCTGTCCGCCTACGGTCATCTGCACGTCGAAGGACGCCAGGGCGCGACGGCGGCCCGCGCCCATGCCGTGCTGACGGACCAGACCGTGCTCGTGGCCTTCGGCCTCGGGAAAGCCCGCGATGCGCTCGCGCGGCTCCAGGCAGTCGCCGCACTGTCCGCCGACCAGCTGTGGGTGGTGGTCGACGCCGGACGCAAACAGGAGGACTCAGAGCGCTGGGTGGGCGTGCTCGCCGCCCAACTGGACATCACTGCGGTAGCCGTCGTGGGGGCCGCGGAGACGGCCACCCCGGAAACCGTCAACACGCTGGGACTGCCGGTGGGTTGGATCGATTCCGGCCAGGCCCGTTCGGCCAGGATCTGAGATGCGCGGCACGATCCGGGCACACGCAGCGGGACTCGTCGGCAGCGCCGCACAGCGAAGGGTAGATTGAGAGGATGCTGGTACTTACACGCAAGCCGGGCGAACAGATCATGATCGGCGATGGGATCGTCATCACGGTTCTCGAAGGCCGCGGCGACGGTGTTCGGATAGGCATTGAGGCGCCCCGTGGAGTGCCGATCCAGCGCCGGGAAGTCATCGAAGCCATTGCCGCGGCGAACCTGGCGGCAGCTGAGGCCGGCGCGGACGCCGGCCAGGACACGGAAGACGCGCTGCGCGGGCTCTTGCCGCCGGCGGCCCCCTCCACAGCGCCGGTCGCCCCCGCGGACTGACTGCCGGGCCGTCCTGAGTCCCGAGTCCCGGGGTGCGGCCACCGGTCAATCGCGGTGGCCGCCGAGGTAGTGGTCCAGCATGGGCTGGTTGGTCCGGCGGGTGACCGCCAGGGCGCGCTCAATGTTTCCCGCCGTCGTCAGCTGATCAAGAACCCCTGCGGTGTCCGCCGGCAAAGACACGGGGTCGCCGTTGCGCGGTCCGGCGGGCGCGCCGGCCACCGGACGGTTGAGATTGCCCAGAGTGTCTACGCTGGTGCGGGCGGCGTCGTCGAGCTGCCGGAGCAGTTCGCGCAGCCCGTCCAGGTGATCCTGCAGGACTTCAGCCCAGGCGCCGGGAGGTGCCCCTGCGACAAGCTCATTCAGGGTCGCCTGCGCGGGCAAGCCCCACTCGGCTGCCACAGCGGCCGACTCGACACTCCGGGCCAGTGCTTCAAAGCGCAGCCGATCAAGGACACTCTCCACTTCGGAAGCGGTGAAGCTCAACCACTGGAGGTTGCCGGCCAGGACATGAAGCCGCTGCGTTTCCAGCCTGAACAACAGCAATTCCAGCTGTCGGCGTTCCTGCCAGAGAGCTGCCGAAAGATCACCTGCACCCATGGGCCCCATTCCCCTTGCCACCCCGGCCGAGAAGCCTTACCGCATTTTCAGCCAAGCTTTTCCCTGAGGTTACACGCAGAGCGGGGATCAGGTGATAGGTTTCGTCTTGGGTGCCGCACCCGGGTTTTAAACACCGACTTTCATGGGGAAAGCACGGGGCCCATTTCGGGGGCGGCTCTCGTTCGTTTAAGGCTGCCGCATCCTGTCTCATGGGGGGACACTCTATTGAATCGCGTGGAACGCAACGAGATGGTCACACAGCATCTTCCGCTGGTGGGCTACCTCGTCTCAGACTTGTGCTCAAAGGCGTCACACCTTTCCCGCGATGACCTGGCGTCGGCGGGCGCCATTGCCCTGATCACCTCGGCGGATTCCTTCGACCCGGACCTCGGTGTGCCGTTCGGTGCTTTCGCGCGCCGGCGGATCCTGGGCGCTTTTGCCGACGAGATGCGAGCCAGCGACTGGGCCACCCGCTCGGCGCGCCGCAGGATCAAAGAAACCATGTCGGTCCAGGAGACCCTCGCCGCAGCCCTCGGACGCACCCCCAGCGTCGACGAGATTGCCGCGGCCCTGGGTGTGCAGCAGAGCGTCGTCGAGGCGGCCCTGGCCGATGCCTCCAGGACGCTGACGCCACTGGACGAGGCCGTTGTCGACACGCTGGCCGCCGAGACCCTTACCCCGGAGCACTCCGTGCTCGCGGACGAGCGGCTGCAGTACCTCCGCGCCGCGGTGAAGTCCCTTCCCGAGCGGATGCGCTACGTCGTCGAGGAGATCTACTTTGGCGACCGGACCGTCAAGGATCTGGCCGCGGAACTTGGATCGACCCACGCGGCGGTCTCCCAGCAGCGGGCCGAGGCCATCCGGCTCATGCGTGACGGCCTGACCGCGCACTACTCGGACGATCCCGGGCAGGGCTTCGAGCCCCAGTCGCGGATCACGCCGAAACGCCGGAACGACTACCTCGCCCAGCTGGCGGAGACCACTGCGGGCGGCATCACCAGGGCCATCTTCCCGCACGGGCCGGTACTGAACGAAGCGGTCTGAACGGCCGCGAACGCCTTTCCCGGCCGGTAGTAAGCCAACTTAGTAAGCTGACCGAGAAATCCTTCCCGGAGCGTCGCGGTCCCTCCATGCCCTGGGGTAGCGTCGTTAGCATCGTATCTGGCGGTATCGCACGCTTTGTCACTTGTTTCAACGGCAGCTTCAAACGGCAGCTTCAGCAGAAGCGCGGCGATACCGGGACTACTCAGGAGGACACATGAAGGCATCACCAACGCTCACGACGAACCTGCAGGCAGTGCTCGTGGACCTGATCGAAATCCACGTTCAGGGCAAACAGGCGCATTGGAACATCGTCGGGACGAACTTCCGGGACCTCCACCTGCAGCTCGACGAGATCATCGACTCGGCCCGCACCTTCGCGGATGACCTGGCAGAGCGCATGCGCGCACTGCACGCCCTCCCGGACGGCCGCAGCTCCACGGTGTCCAAGTCCACCTCGCTTGCCGAATTCCCGGCCGGTTTGATCAATACCAAGGACGCCATCGAGCGGATCGTCGCGGCGCTTGAAGCCGCTGTCGGCACCATGCGCAAAGTCCACGACGCAGTGGACGAGGAGGACCCCACGACGGCGGATCTGCTGCACGAGTTCATCGCCAAGTTCGAGCAGTACGCCTGGATGGTCAACGCCGAGACGATGCGGGCCAGCGCCAGTGTCACCACGGCGGACAGCAAGTAGCGTCCCCCGGCAGTTTGTCAGCGCCCGGCTCCGGTTCCCACCGGCGCCGGGCGCTCGCCATTTAAGCCCGCGGGCCGCAGGGCTACCGCGCGGTTGGCACTTTCCGGAGGACGACGGCGGCGAGGACCGAGGCTCCCGCCATCAGGACCAGCGCGATGGCCGCCGTGATGTGGACGCCCGAGTCGAAGGCAGCCCGGGCAGCGGTCATCACTGCGTCCGCCAGCGGTCCCGGGAGAGCCTGGGCCAGCTCCACCGCCCCCGCAAGCGTCTCGCCGGCCTGGGCTGACGCCTCGGCAGGGGCAGCCTCGGCGACGCCGGCGGGCAGTCGGAGATTGCCCTGGTAGGAGGCCGTCAGAATGGAACCGAGGATGGCGGTGCCGAGCAGCGAGCCTATTTCGTAGCCGGTCTCGGAAATCGCGGCCGCTGCGCCGGATTTCTCCGCGGGAGCGGCGCCGAGGATTAGGTCGTTGGAGATGGTCTCCGCGGCGCCGACGCCGAGGCACAGCACGAGCAGGGCAGCCAGCAGCAGCGCCGGGCCGTTGCCGTGATCACCGAAGGCCACCAGGAAGTAGCCGGCGGCGCTGAGGAGCAGTCCGCCGGCCACGACGAAACCAGGGCGGACCTTCTTCACCAGCGGCACCACCAGCAGTCCCGCCGCCACTGTGGCGATCAGGGCGGGAACCATGGCAACGCCGGATGCCGAGGGGGACTGCCCCTCGAGCAGCTGGAGGTGCTGGGCAAGGAACAGGATGAAGCCGTTGAAGGAGAACAGTGCCAGCACGTTCGCGATGATGGCGGTGCTGAAGACCCGGTTGCCGAAGAGGCTGATATCCAGCAGCGGAGCGGTGCGGTTCCGTGCCCCGGCGTCGGCCGGGGGCATGTTGCTCTGCGCCGGACCGCCCGACAGGAGTTGCCGCTGGCGCCGGATGAAGACGTAGCCCATCAGCAGGCCAAAGCCGATGGCGGCCAGTGGTTCAGCGGCCGGTCCGTGGGTGGCCAGGATCTTGATGCCGTAGACCACCGGCACCATCACCAGCAGGGACAGGACGATGCTGGGCACGTCCACGCGGCCCGGGTTCGGGTCGCGGGATTCCGGGATCAGGGCCGGACCCAGGACCAGCAGCGGGAGGATGATCGGCACGGCTACGAGCAGGACTGCGCCCCACCAGAAGTGCTCCACCAGCCAGCCGCCGAAGATCGGGCCCAGCGCGGCGCCGCCGGAGAAGCCGGCGGCCCAGATGGCTACGGCCAGCCGGCGCCGGTTGGGCTCGGGGAAGATGTTGCGGATCAGGGACAGGGTGGACGGCATCAGCATGGCGCCGAAGAACCCCAGCCCTGCGCGTCCGGCGATCAGCCATTCGGCGCTGGGGGCGAAGGCGGTGACCGCCGAGACGGCAGCGAAACCCGTGCTGCCGATGAAGAGCAGCCGGCGGCGGCCGATCCTGTCCCCGAGGCTGCCCATGGCCACGAGAAGACCGGCCAGAACCAGGGGATACGCGTCGACAATCCAGAGCAGCTCGACTCCGGTGGCGTCGAGGCCGCGCGCGATGGCCGGCAGCGCAAAGGTCAGGGCAGTGTTGTCGACGGCGACGAGCAACACCGGAAACATCAACAGCGCCAGCGCCAGCCAGTCGCGCCACGGCGCGCGCGGTGCATGGTTGGTTGTGGCCCCGGCGGCGGACTTGCCAACTGCGCCGGTGGTGCTGCGGGTGAAGGAAGTGTTGCTCATCCACTTAACTGTACCGTCTGGACGGTACAGTTAAGAAATGAAGCCCCCGCCAGGGGGCATGATAGGACGCATGGCCAGAAAACCCGTCGCCCGCGAAGCCGTCCTCGACGCTTTCGAATCCCTGCTGATCGAAGAGGGCGAGCGTGCCGCGACGCTGGATGCCGTGGCCAGGCTGGCCGGCGTCTCCAAGGGCGGGCTGCTGTACCACTTCCCGAACAAGGAGGCGATGATCGCCGTCCTGCTGGAGCGGCTGGACCGGCTGCTCGCCGAGGACCTCGCTGCTATGGCCGCCGCCCCCGAAGGCGCTGCGGCGTTCTTCATCAAGTCCTCGGTCTGGGCTGACACGCCGCTGGACCGGGTCTTCGTCGCCGCCACCCGGCTGGCCGAAGTGGCCCATCAGGAAACCTTGCGGCGGATTGCCGCCGTGCAGGCGTCCTGGCTGGAACTGCTGGCGGCCGACGTCGGTCCCGCGATGGCCAAACCGGTGCTCTATATGGGGGACGGGCTGTATTTCAATGCCATGCTGGCCCGCGGGCCGGGCGGGCCGCTGCCGGAGGTCGGCCCCGACGTCGAGAGCCTGCTCACCGCCCTCGAGCGGCTCCGCGGCTGAGCCCGAAGCGGCCAGTCCGCCCGGGCGCCGTCGAACTCGCCGGAATTCTGCGGCGTCGCCGGAACGTTCCGGCGAGGCCGCCGCGTTCCCGCGAATTCGCGCCGGACGGCGGTCCCCGCGCGTAACGCTCGCCGATGCCCGGTCGCTGGTTTGCGGACGCGGGCCGGGCGTAGGACAATGAGAGCTGTGACTGTTGTCACGCCAAGTAAATATGCCTTTGATCTGCGGCGGGAGAGTTCTGCTTGTAGGTACAAGCAGGCGCCGTAGGAGCAAATCCTCCCCAGGAATCTCTCAGGCCCATGTACCGCCGCGGCAAGGCAACTCTGGAAAGTAGCAGGCTGTCTTTAGACATGCTGTGCTCACCGACGGTGCAAGCGGAGCCATGCGAGAGCACGGCTGCGCGGAAACTCTCAGGTCCAATACAGAGCGGGGAGGAACCCGAATCAATGTGGCGTACCCTGCGCCGCCTTAGTTATGGAGTTCCTTGTGACTGTTACCTCAGCCTCCACGTCCTTCGTTGACCGGCACATCGGCGCCCGCCGTCAGTCCGACGTCGACGCCATGCTGAAGGCTGTCGGCTACGACACCGTCGACGCCCTCGTGGACACCGCCGTACCGAAGGACATCCGGCAGGACTCCCCGCTCTCGCTCGGCGCAGCGCTCAGCGAAGTCGAGGTCCTCGCCGAACTGCGCCAGCTGGCCGCGAAGAACAAGACCGCCGTCCAGATGATCGGCCAGGGCTACTACGACACCGTCACCCCGGCCGTCATCCGCCGGAACATCCTCGAGGCGCCGGCCTGGTACACCGCCTACACGCCGTACCAGCCGGAGATCTCCCAGGGCCGGCTCGAGGCGCTGCTGAACTTCCAGACCATGGTCCAGGACCTCGTCGGCCTGCCGATCGCCAACGCCTCGCTGCTGGACGAAGCCACCGCCGTCGCCGAGGCCGTGCTGATGATGCGCCGCGCCAACAAGAACAAGACGGCCCACGACGGCAAGACCGTCCTCGACGCCGACTGCCTCCCGCAGACCATCGCCATCGTCAAAGGCCGCGCGGAAGCCCTCGGCTTCGAGGTCGAGGTCGCAGACCTCTCCAAGGGACTGCCCGACGGCGTCATCAACGGCGTCGTCCTGCAGCAGCCGGGTGTCTCCGGCCGCGTGTTCGACCACACCGCCGTCATTGCCGAGGCCAAGGAACGCGGCGCGCTCGTCACCGTCGCCGCCGACCTGCTGTCCCTGACCCTCATCACCTCCCCGGGCGAGCAGGGCGCGGACATCGCCGTCGGCTCCGCCCAGCGCTTCGGCGTCCCGCTGTTCTTCGGCGGCCCGCACGCCGCCTACATGGCAGTCCAGAAGGGCCTGGAGCGCTCCATGCCCGGCCGCCTCGTCGGTGTCTCCAAGGACAACGCCGGCGTCCCGGCCTACCGCCTGGCCCTGCAGACCCGCGAGCAGCACATCCGCCGCGAGAAGGCCACCTCCAACATCTGCACCGCCCAGGCGCTGCTGGCCATCGTGTCCTCGTTCTACGCCGTCTACCACGGCCCCGACGGCCTGAAGGCCATCGCCGAAACCGTGCACGGCCACGCCCGGACCATCGCCGCCTCCCTCAAGGCCGCCGGCCTGGACGTGCTGCACACTTCCTTCTTCGACACCGTCACCGTCTCCGTGCCGGGCAAGGCCGCGGAAATCGTCGCCGCCGCCGAGGCCAAGGGCATCAACCTGCGCGGCATCGACGCGGACACCGTCGGCATCTCCGCCGATGAGGCCACAACGGGGACAAACGTCGCCGACGTCGTCGCCGCCTTCGGGGCGACGGTGACCGCCGCGGCCGCAGGCACTGACACAGGCTTCGCCCTGGACGCCGCCGTCGAGCGCACCTCCGACTACCTGCAGCACCCGGTCTTCAACACTCACCGCTCCGAGACCCAGCTGCTGCGCTACATCCGCCGCCTCTCGGACCGCGACCTTGCCCTGGACCGCACCATGATCCCGCTGGGCTCCTGCACCATGAAGCTGAACGCCACCGCCGAGATGGAAGCCATCTCCTGGCCGGAATTCGCCTCCATCCACCCCTTCGCCCCGGAATCCCAGACTGCGGGCTGGCGTGAACTGATCGAGGATCTCGAGGCCCAGCTGACCGAGATCACCGGCTACGACCAGGTCTCCATCCAGCCCAACGCCGGCTCCCAGGGCGAACTCGCCGGCCTGCTGGCCATCCGCGGCTACCACCTCTCCAAAGGTGACGCCCAGCGCAACGTCTGCCTCATTCCCGCCTCGGCGCACGGCACCAACGCGGCCTCGGCCGTGCTCGCCGGCATGAAGGTCGTCGTCGTCGCGACCGCCTCGGACGGCACGATCGACCACGCCGACCTGCAGGCCAAGATCGAGCTGAACAAGGACGCCCTGTCCTGCATCATGATCACCTACCCGTCCACCCATGGTGTGTACGACGCCGACGTCCGCGAGGTCTGCGACGCCATCCACGCCGCCGGCGGCCAGGTCTACATTGACGGCGCCAACCTCAACGCCCTCGTCGGGCTGGCCCAGCCCGGCCTGTTCGGCGGCGACGTTTCGCACCTGAACCTGCACAAGACCTTCTGCATCCCGCACGGCGGCGGCGGCCCCGGCGTCGGCCCGGTCGCGGCCCGCGCACACCTGGCACCGTTTATGCCCGGCAACGCAGCGGATCCGGCCAACGGCGAAAGCGGCACGCCGATCTCCGCCTCCCGCTACGGCTCCGCCGGTGTGCTGCCGATCTCCTGGGCGTACGTGAAGCTCATGGGCGGCCAGGGACTGACCGAGGCCACCAAGTCGGCGCTGCTCGCGGCCAACTACATCGCGGCCCGCCTGAACGACTTCTTCCCGGTGCTCTACACCGGCGAAGGCGGACTCGTGGCCCACGAATGCATCCTGGACCTGCGCGAACTCACTGCCAAAACCGGCGTCACCGCCGAGGACGTGGCCAAGCGCCTGATCGACTACGGCTTCCACGCCCCCACCCTCGCGTTCCCGGTGGCCGGGACCCTGATGGTCGAACCCACCGAGTCCGAGGACCTTGGCGAGATCGACCGGTTCATCACGGCGATGATCGCCATCCGCGCCGAGATCGACCAGGTTGCCCACGGCGACTTCACCGTTGAGCACAGCCCGCTGCGCAACTCCCCGCACACCGCCGCCGCTGTCATCAGCACCGACTGGACCCGCGAATACCCGCGTGAGCAGGCCGTCTTCCCGGTCCACACGCTCAAGCAGGACAAGTACTTCCCGCCGGTCGGCCGGATCGACGGCGCCGCCGGGGACCGCAACCTGATCTGCTCGTGCCCTCCCCTCGAAGCCTTCGAGGACCACTCCGACGACTCCGCCAACTGAAGGACAGCGAACGATGACTGAGAACTACACGGCCCTTTACGAAGAGCACAAGAAGCTCGGCGCCTCCTTCACGGACTTCGGCGGCTGGCAGATGCCACTGAAGTACAGTTCCGAACTCGCCGAGCACCACGCCGTCCGCAAGTCCGCGGGCCTGTTTGACCTCTCCCACATGGGCGAAGTCTGGGTCACCGGCCCCGACGCCGCAGCCTTCCTGGACTACGCCCTGGTCGGCAAGATCTCCGCGATGGCGATCGGCAAGGCCAAGTACTCGCTGATCTGCAACGCGGACGGCGGCATTATCGACGACCTCATCACGTACCGGCGTGACGACGAGAAGTTCCTCGTGGTTCCCAACGCGGGCAACGCCAAGGTCGTAGCCGCGGCCCTGGCCGAGCGTGCAGGTTCTGCCAAAGAAGGCGGGTTCGACGTCACCGTCGAGGACGCGTCCGCACGGACCTCGCTGATCGCGGTGCAGGGGCCCAAGGCCGAGGAGATCCTGCTGCGCCTGGTCCCGGCCGCGCAGCACGAGCTCGTCACCGGCCTGAAGTACTACGCCGCCGTCGAGGTCCCGTTTATGTTCGGGGGCACCAGCCAGGATCTCCTGCTGGCCCGCACCGGCTACACCGGTGAAGACGGCTTCGAAATCTTCGTCGCCAACGACGACGCCGCCGCCCTCTGGCAGGCGCTCGTCGCCATCGCCGAGGACGGCGAACTGACCGCCGCAGGACTCGCGTCCCGCGACTCGCTCCGGCTCGAAGCCGGCATGCCGCTCTACGGCAACGAGCTCTCCCTCGACGGCGACCCGTACGCCGCCGGGCTGGGCCCGATCGTCGCCCTGTCCAAGGAAGGCGACTTCGTCGGCAAGGCCGCCCTGGCCGCCAAGAAGGAAGCCGGAGCCGGGTCCTCCACGGGCCGCAAGCTGGTCGGCCTCAAGGGCCTCGGCCGCCGGGCCGGCCGCGGCCACTACCCGGTGCTCAAGGACGGCAACACCGTCGGCGAAGTCACCTCCGGCCAGCCGAGCCCGACCCTGGGCTACCCGGTCGCGATGGCCTACGTCGACGTCGAGTTCACCGAACCCGGCACCGCCCTGGACATCGACCTCCGCGGCAAGGCCGAGCCCTTCGAAGTTGTCGCACTGCCTTTCTACAAGCGCCAAAAGTAGCCCAACAAGTACCCCAGCGGGACCGGGTGCCACAGCGGTACCCGGGGCCGGGGTTGTGTTGGCCCTTCGGGCCCGACATCCTCTGCATGCTCGGTCGCGAAGACGCCCGCTGGGCGGACGTGACGCTCCCTTAGACGCATGCTGCCGGATGCCGGGCCCGAAGGGCCCGGCCTCACCCGAGGTTTAACTCCGTAGGACAACCAACCACCACAGGACCAACGGGAACCGGCGCCTTCGAAAGCCAAAGGTGCTGGGGGATGAACAGCCTGCCGAGGGTCGGCTTGTCCCGAGAGTGTGTAAGGGCAAGCTCGATCATTGCGGGGGTTGAGCTTGATGACACGCTTAAGCCGGGGAGCAGCCCGTCCCTCGAAGAATACGAACGGCAAAGGTTCTTTCCGGAGATCTGTTGGCCCCGAAAACTGAACTGAATAGTGGCGGATGAGGGGATTCCGGAAGCGTGCGTCTAAGGGGGGCCCACACCGTCAGGGTTCCCTGGCCGAGCTTGCGAGGCTAGGGAGACGGTGGGGAGCGTCGCGTCCGCCCAGCGGGCGCCTTCGCGACCGAGCACGCGGAGGAATTGCCTCATCCGCCACCCAAACCCAGCCACAATTGATTTAGCCCACGACTTTTCAAACGTAAAGGAAAAACACATGGCAAAAGTTGCCCCTGAACTGCAGTACTCCGACGAGCACGAGTGGGTTGCACGGGAGGCCGGGAACGTTGTTTCCATCGGCATCTCCGCTGTCGCCACCGATGCCCTCGGCGACATCGTCTACGTGGACCTGCCCGAGGTGGGCGCCACGGTGACCGCGGGGGAGACCTGCGGCGAGGTCGAGTCGACCAAGTCCGTCTCGGACCTGTACGCCCCGGTCACGGGCGAGGTCACCGAGACCAACCCCGCCGTCGTCGACGATCCCTCGCTGATCAACAGCGATCCGTACGGCGCCGGCTGGCTCTTCAAGGTTGCCGCCGAATCGGACGGCCCGCTGCTCTCCGCGCAGGAGTACGCGTCCAAGAACGGCGGCGAGCTGTGAGCGCGGCGCAGGTAGCGGCGTTTGAGCAGGTAATCTCCCCGAGCCTGGACGCCGAACTGTCCGCACTGGATCCGGAGATCGCCGCGAAGATCGACGCCGAGCTGACCCGCCAGCGGGACGGACTCGAGATGATCGCCTCGGAGAACCACACGGCCAAGGCCGTTATGCAGGCGCAGGGCTCCGTGCTGACCAACAAGTACGCCGAGGGCTACCCGGGCAAGCGCTACTACGGCGGCTGCGAGCACGTCGACGTCATCGAACAGCTCGCCATCGACCGGGTCAAGGCCCTTTTCGGCGCCGAGTACGCCAACGTCCAGCCGCACTCCGGCGCGCAGGCCAACGCCTCCGTGATGCACGCGCTGATCCGTCCGGGCGACACCATCATGGGCCTGAACCTGGCCCACGGCGGCCACCTCACGCACGGCATGAAGATCAACTTCTCCGGCCGCCTGTACAACGTCATCCCGTACCAGGTCCGCGAGGAGGACCACCGGATCGACATGGCCGAGGTGGAGCGCCTGGCCCAGGAGCACAAGCCGCAGCTCATCGTCGCCGGCTGGTCCGCGTACGCCCGGCAGCTGGACTTCGCCGAGTTCCGCCGGATCGCCGACTCCGTGGGCGCCTACCTGATGGTGGACATGGCGCACTTCGCCGGGCTTGTCGCCGCCGGGCTGCACCCCTCGCCGGTGCCGCACGCGCACGTCACCACCTCCACCACGCACAAGACCCTCGCCGGTCCGCGCGGCGGCATCATCCTCTCCAACGACGCCGACATCGCCAAGAAGATCAACTCGGCTGTGTTCCCGGGCCAGCAGGGCGGCCCGCTGGAGCATGTCATCGCCGGCAAGGCCGTGGCGTTCAAGATCGCCGCGTCCCCCGAGTTCAAGGAACGCCAGGAGCGCGTGCTCGCCGGCGCCCGGATCCTCGCCGAGCGGCTGGTCCAGCCGGATGTCACTGCCAAGGGGATCAACGTGATCTCCGGCGGCACCGACGTCCACCTCGTCCTCGTGGACCTGCGCGACTGCGAACTGAACGGCCAGCAGGCCGAGGACCGCCTCGCGGAAATCGACATCACCGTCAACCGCAACGCCGTGCCGTTCGACCCGCGCCCGCCGATGGTCACCTCGGGCCTGCGCATCGGCACGCCCGCTCTGGCCACCCGCGGGTTCGGCGAGGCGGCGTTCGTGGAAGTTGCGGATATCATCGCTGAGGCCCTGATCGCCGACGCCGGCGCGGACCTGTCCGAGCTGCGTGCCCGGGTGGAGGCCCTCGCCGCCGCCCACCCGCTCTATCCCTCGGTTGATAACCTCGCCTAAGGGACGTATTACAGAAGTAGTAGCAGTACAGATCACGACGCCGGGCCGCCGCCACAAGCTGCCGCCCGGCGTCGTGCATCCGGCGGCGCTGCCGCCAACCGGCGGCCACACCGCCTTCCGGCAGGACCCCCTGCCGGGCCACAGTTAAAGCCAGTTAGGAACCGACAATGGCCGTTGGAGTCTTCGACCTCTTTTCCATCGGAATAGGACCGTCCAGTTCACACACCGTTGGCCCCATGCGGGCCGCCGCGGTGTTCGCCGAAGAACTGAAAACTTCCGGAGTGCTGGACCGGGTGGCAGGGCTGCGCGTGGACCTCTACGGATCCCTCGCCGCCACCGGCCACGGACACGGCACCATGACCGCGATCCTGCTCGGCCTGGAAGGCTTCCACCCGGAATTGATCCTCCCCGAGGAAGTGGAGGAGCGGCTCGCCGCCATCGCCGAATCGGGCATCCTGCAGCTTGCCGGCGCCGGAGAGGGTAACGGCGTGCCGCTGCCCTATGGGGTGAAGGACATGATCCTGCGTCCCCTGACCATCCTCCCGCGGCACACCAACGGCATGACGTTCACCGTCTCGGACGCCGACGGCGAGGTCCTGCGCTCCGCCACGTTCTTCTCCGTGGGCGGCGGATTCATCGTGCGCGAAGGCGAGGAGGATGCCGCGCTCAAGGAACTCGACGAATCCAAGAAGGAACTGCCGCTGCCCTTCCGCACCGCCGCGGAACTGCTGGGCCGCTGCCAGTCCAAAGGCCTCTCGATCGGCGAGATCATGTTCGTCAACGAGCGTGCCTCCCGCACTGAAGAAGAAATCCGCGAAGGCCTGCTGCACATTTACTCCGTGATGGAAGGCTGCGTCGAGGTCAGCCTCAAACGCGAGGGGCTGCTGCCAGGCGGCCTCAAGGTCCGACGCCGGGCACCGGACTGGCACGAACGCCTCATGAAAGAGGACAAGGACCGGGACCCGAAGTACTGGCAGGAGTGGGTCAACCTGATCGCCCTCGCCGTGAACGAGGAAAACGCCTCGGGCGGACGCGTGGTCACTGCCCCCACCAACGGGGCCGCCGGCATCATCCCCGCAGTGCTCTACTACGCCCTGCACTTCGCCCCGGGCATGGACAAGGCCACCCAGGCCGATCGCGACGACGTCGTGGTCAAGTTCCTGCTGACCGCCGCCGCCATCGGCGTGCTCTACAAGGAACAGGCCTCGATCTCCGGAGCCGAGGTCGGTTGCCAGGGCGAGGTGGGCTCGGCGTCGTCGATGGCTGCCGCCGGCCTCGCCGAAGTCATGGGAGGCACCCCGCAGCAGGTGGAAAACGCCGCGGAAATCGCGATGGAACACAACCTGGGCCTGACCTGTGACCCGATCGGCGGGCTCGTGCAGATCCCCTGCATCGAACGCAACGCGATCGCAGCGGCGAAGGCCATCAACGCCGCCAAGATGGCCCTGTGGGGCGACGGCACGCACCGTGTGTCCCTGGACGAGGTCATCGTGACCATGCGCGAGACCGGCCGGGACATGAGCTCCAAGTACAAGGAGACCGCGATGGGCGGGCTCGCCGTGAACGTCGTGGAGTGCTGACTCAGTTGTAAAGTGCCGCCCACAGGTTCAGCGATGCGGCGAACACGATCCAGGACAGGTAGGGCAGCAACAGCAGCCCGGCCGTCCGGCTGATTGGTCCGAAGTAGAGAACAGTGACCGCCACAGCTGCCGCCAGGGCGACAATGATGCCGAAGGCGATCCACAGCGCGGACGTGCCGAGCACCGGGTACAGGCCAAAGAAGACCGGCGTCCACAGCAGGTTCAGTACCAGCTGGACGGCATAGGCCGTCAGGGCGTGCCGGGTACCCTCGGCCCGGCGGCGCCAGACCAGCCAGGCGGCTACCGCCATTGCGGTGTAGAGGAGCGTCCAGACCGGTCCGAACACCCAGTTCGGCGGCGACCACGGCGCCTTGTCCGCGGTGGCGTACCAGCCGTTGACGTTGCTGGCGGTGGCAAGGCCGCCGAGCCCCGCGACAAGGGCGGAGGCCGCGAGAAAGACCAGCAGTCCCAGCAGCTGGGGGCCCATCGCGCGCATTCCGGTGGAGTGCCCCCGGCGTCCGGATCCTGTGGCTAATGATTGGTGGTCAGGCGGCATGCTTCCAGCGTAGCGGCTCCTTTCCGGGCTGGAGCACGGGCCCTGGCGGATAGACTTGAACCTGCATGTCCGCATGCCGCCGACGCTCGTACCGCAATGATTGGATACCGCACCCTTGCGTGAATTCACTGCCCGTTTTGCCTCTGCCGAAGAGATCGCCAACTGGGATGCCCACGTCACCGCGAATCCCAACGGCGGCAACCTCCTGCAATCGGAGGCGTTCGCCGAGGTCAAGCAGCACTTCGGCTGGAAACCTCTCCACCTCGTCTACGAGACGGCAGACTATACGAGCTACAACCTCGCCCTGGAGAAGTCCTTTCCGCTGCTGGGCAAGCTCTGGTACCTGATCAAAGGCCCGGATGTGGCCTCCGTCGAGGACATCCCGGGCATCGCCGCGGCCAACGCCGAGTTCGTGAAGCGCGCCCGACTGGGGGTCTTCGCCATCAAGATTGAGCCGGACATCGTGCGCTCCGAGGCCGCCGGAAGGGTGATCGAAAGCGCCGGCCTCGTCAAGACCCACAACCTCCAGCCCAACGACTCGACGGCCCTGCTGGACATCTCCCCGGAAGAGAACCAGCTGCTGCGCAACCTGCACTCGCGCGGCCGCAACGCCGTCCGCCGCGCCTTCCGCGAAGGTGTGGAGGTGTGCAATGTGGAGCCCACCGAAGAGAACTTCCGCGCCATGTACGCGCTGATGACCAACACCGTGGAAGCCAAGTCCCAGGTCCGCGTCCGCGAATACGAGTACTACCGCCAGTTCTGGACCAACTTCATCAACCGGGGCCAGGGCCGGCTGCTGTTCGTTTACGAGAACGGCGTGCCGTCGGTTGGCGCCTTCGTCATCAACTACGGCCGCAAGGGCACCTACAAGGACGGCGGCTCGCTGCAGAAGCGCGGCCAGTACGGCGACTCCCACCTCGTGCAGTGGACGGCCATCAACCAGCTCAAGGACCTCGGCTGCACCGAGTACGACTTCTGCGGGACACCACCCAGCGACCAGCTCAAGGACACGTCCAACCCGTTCCACGGCCTGGGACTGTTCAAGACCAGCTTCAGCAAGACGGTGACCGACTTTGTCGGCTGCTACGACCAGGTGCTGAGCCCTCTGAAGTACAAGGCCTGGATGGCCGCGGGGGAGCGGGTTGCCCGCCAGCTCTACACCCGCCGCACGGGCCAGCAGTTCTACTAAACCGGCTGCCACGGAAACTGAGGACGCCGGAATGACCAAGGAACCCGACAGCCGCCGCAGGCCGCATACCGATGGGCTGCCCAAGACCGAGCCGATGTCGGCCACGCAGGTGCGGCAGAACGCCGCGGCCAAGCGGATGCTGCGCCGGCTGGTCCAAGGGGAGAACCCGCCCACCGCCCCGATGAGCATCGTGGACCGGCTCGCCGGCAGCCCCTACGCCAACCCGATGATCCAGGTGGGCGGGGTTGACGCCTCGGCCCGTAAGACGATCGACTTCGCACTGCACCTGGCCGAGTCCATGTTCCGTTACGGTGCCGGCGCCCTCGAAGTGGAAACCAGCATCATCGCCATTACGGCGGCGCTAGGTCTCAAACACATCGAGGTGGACATCACCAACCAGTCGGTGGCCATCAACTACGCGCCCAAGGACCAGACTCCGATTTCGCTGCTGCGCGTCGTGCGGTCCTGGACCAACAACTACGCCGGACTGTCCCAGGTCCACCAACTGGTCACGGAAATCGTGGCCGGCGGGGTGGGCCGGGATGAGGCCGTGCGCAGGCTGGAGGAGATCACCCGCAGCGCCAAGCCCTTCCCCCGCTGGATGGTCACCGTGGCGTTCGGAATCTTCTCCGCAGCCTTTGTCGGTGTCCTGGGCGGCGGACCCGGCGCCTCCGCGGTGGCGTTCGTGTCCAACCTTCTGGTCAGCCTGCTGGCCCGGCAGCTGGGCCGCTGGCGTACCCCGGACTTCTTCATCACGGCTTCATGCTCCTTCCTGGTCACCTTCATCGCGCTGCTGCTCTGGCGGTTCGGCAGCGTGGTAGGCATCCAGATCGCCCCAGAGATCGTGGTGGTGGGCGGCATCCTGCTGCTCCTGCCGACCGGGCGGCTGGTCTCCTCGGTCCAGGATGCCATCAACGGCTTCCCGGTCACGGCGGCCGGCCGGTTCCTGTCCACCATGCTGACCTTCGGTGCGCTCGTGGCCGGCATCGCAGTGGGATTTGTGGTGGGGGCCATGATGGCGATGGAATCCATTGACGTCACCAAAACATTCCCGCCGACGTATCCCTTGTGGGTGGTGATCCTGCTGATCGCCATCGCGGTGCTCATGATCGGCATCACCGAACAGACCAGCTGGACCCTGCTGCTGCCGACAGCGGCCGTGGGCGTGGTGGGCTATCTGGTCCTGATCGGAGCCGAGAACCTGGGCATCGGCCAGCGTTTTTCACCGGCCGTGGCCGCCGTCGTCATCGGCCTGCTGGGCCGGGTGGTGGCGCTCCGGATGGGAGCCCCTCAGCTGGTGGTGGCCGTTCCGGCCGCCCTGATCCTGTTGCCCGGACTCACCATATTCCGTTCCATGTATGTATTGACCATCGAGGAATCGGAAATCCTGCTGGGCGCGGGGGGCATGCTCAATGCCGGTGCCATTGTGATGGGCGTCGCGGCCGGCATCGTGCTCGGTGACACTCTCGCCCGGCCCCTGACCCGCGGCCAGGCCAGCAACGAACGACGCCGGGCGCGGCGCCGCTAGCTCCGCGAGGACAGCCCCTCCGGCCGCCAGGCGCCGGGTTTCCCCACCTTTGCGGGTGCACCACGGCGAGTCAGTCCTCCGCGCCGGTGTGTCCCGGCGACGGTGGGGCGAAGATGGGGAAACTCCGCGGCGCCGGTAGGTCGTGCCGTCAGATCTTGCTGCTAAATCTGTCCGACGGGGAGCTTCTTCTCGGCCTGGAAGTCGTCCTCCACCCGGCCCTTCGCCCAGTAGCCGGACAGTGAGACCTGTGAGCGTTCGAGCCTGTGCTGCACGTAAAGCACTTCCCGCAGGCTTTTCATGTAGCCGCGCTCGCCGTGCGCAAAGACCTGCACCCGGCCCTCGGGCCACTTGGCGTCGCGCACCGCGGTGACCAGCAGGTCGCTGCCCCCGGCCGGAACGCCGCCGCGCAAAAGCCAGCGCAGTTCGACGCCGTCCGGCGAGGCAATCGCCTGAATGTCGGCGTCGCCGTCCACCTCGAGGAAGGCGATGCCGCGGGCGTCCGCCGGCAACGATTCGATCGAGGCGGCAATGGCCGGCAGCGCGGACTCGTCGCCCGCAAACAGGTACCAGTCAGCGGCCGGATCCGGATTGAACCCGCCGCCCGGGCCGGTGAACACCAACGCGTCGCCGGGCTGGGCGGACGCGGCCCAAGGTCCGGCCAGCCCTTCATCCCCGTGGATCACGAAGTCGATAGCGAGTTCCCCTGCTGCCTCGTCGACCCAGCGAACGGTGTACGTCCGGGTGTGCGGCCACTGCTCCCGCGGCATGGACTCCCGGATCTCCCATAGGTCCAGCGGTTCCGGGTAGGCGACTCCCGGCTGCGGGAACACGATCTTGACGTAGCGGTCCACGAAGGCGTTGTTGGCGTAGCCGGCGAAGCCCGGGCCGCCCGCAATGATCCGGACCATGTGCGGAGAGAGCTGCTCGCGCCGCAGGACGGTGAGATTGGTCTGCGGGCGGGAATTCCGGGTGGCCGAGGTGGCGGCGGGCACTGATGTCATGGGACCAAGCCTAGCCAAGAAGGTTGAGCCGGACCCTGACTGTGACGCCGGCTAGGGAAGCGGGGGCAGTTCCCAATCCACCGTGCCGTCGCCCTGCTGCTGAAGCAGCGTATTGGTGCGGCTAAACGGCCGGGAGCCGAAGAAGCCGCGCGCGGCCGAGAGCGGGCTCGGATGGGGGCTGGTGATCACCGGGGTGGCACCCAGCAACGGGCGTACGGTCTCGGCGTCCTTGCCCCATAGGATTGCCACGAGTGGCGCGGCTGCACCGCTCTCGGTGCAGCGGTTCGCCAGGGCGCTGATCGCCGCCGCCGTGACTGCTTCCCACCCCTTGTTCCGGTGCGAGCCAGCCGCCCCTGCCCGGACGCTGAGGACTCGGTTGAGCAGCAGCACACCCTGGTCCGCCCAGCTGCTGAGGTCGCCGTGGATCCGCGGCGGCAGCCCTAGATCGGCGTCGAGTTCCTTGTAGATATTTGCAAGGCTCCGCGGGATGGGCCGGGTGGCTCCGTCCACGGCGAAGGACAGCCCCACGGCGTGGCCCGGCGTCGGATACGGGTCTTGGCCCACGATCAGCACACGGACATCCGCCATCGGCTGCCGGAAGGCCCGCAGGATGTTCGACGGCGGCGGCAGGACCGCGTGGCCACCGGCAACCTCCCCGCCGAGGAAAGCCAGGACACCCCGCAACTGCCCTTCGACCGGCGCCAGTGCCTCGGCCCAGCCGGGAGCCACGAGCTCATCCAACGGCCTGTCGGCCAGCTCGGCGAAGCCGGCAGCCTCGGCCGCCGGGGGCTCCAGCTCGAACAGGGCATCGGAATCAAGGGAATCGGAGTTCGGCACAAGGCCCATTCTCGCAGGGCGGCGAATGACAAGCCTGTTATTCGCCCGTAGCATGGGGGAGGACTTTTCACCGGAACCAGCAGTGCCGGAACGAGCAGGGAGTGTGTCGTGGCCGAACAAGCGCAAGAGCACCTTTCGACGGCTGAGTCCGTTGCCGCGGATGTCCGCGACGAGTCGCCGCTGAGCGGCCGGGACCAGCAGATGCTGGCGCTGGAACGGCAATGGTGGAAGTACGCCGGCGCGAAGGAGCAGGCCATCCGCGAGCTCTTCGACCTCTCCGCCACGCACTACTACCAGATCCTCAATGCCCTCATCGACACCGAGGATGCGCTGGCCCACGATCCCATGTTGGTGAAGAGATTGCGTAGACTACGTACGTCACGCCAACGTGCGCGCACTGCTCGCCGCTTGGGCTCAGACGCGTAAAAGCACAGCCGGATGCGCGGAATCCCGCGGTAGGGTCGGCGTGGACAATTCGTCAGAAATCAGCAAGGACGTCGTTTTACCATGACCAAATACGCTCGGGATGAATTTGACCGGGTCCCGGAGACCTCCACTCGCCAGGGTGTCCACCGGGCCGTCGCCGCCTCCAGCCGCCGCCGTCTGGCACCCATCCTGGCCGTCGGCGCCGCGGCCCTGGCTGTCGGCCTCGTGGCCTTCCTGATCCTGCCGAAGCTCGGATTTTCCTCCGGCGGAAACACTGTGGCGGTATCGGCCGAGCAAGGCGGCAGCAGCGCCGCCGCGTCACCCGCCCCGACAGCCTCCAGTCAGGCTCCCAGCGCGACACCCTCCGCGTCTGCCACCCCCTCCGCGACACCGACGCCGACCGCAGCCGCCGTCGACAAGACACAGCCGGTGGCGATCTTCAACGGCACCACCACCGCGGGGCTGGCGAACCGCGTTGGCGGAACGGTCTCCACCGCCGGCTGGACCCTCGGCACGCTTGGAAACTGGGGAGGCGCGCCCCAGAAGCGTTCGGTCGTCTTCTACAGCGGCGCCGCGCAGAAGAGCAATGCCGAGGCCCTGGGCAAACTCCTCGGTATCCAGACCGTAGTGGACTCGGCCGAATTCCAGATGCCGCTCGTTGTGGTGCTGGGGCCCGGTTTCCAGTAGCCCCTTCCGGTTACGCCTGAATAACTATTCCCGCAGCGACCCGCCGGCTCCCTGCGCGCTGGCGGGAGGGTGTGGATAGAGTACTTGCGGACAACTTTTGCATCCCGCGGACGGCACCTGAGTCGTGCATTCTGCGGTAAGCATTCTGCGGGTCGCATTCTGCGGTAAGCATTCTGCGGTTCGCATCCCGCGGCGCACATTGTGGTGGGCCGCCCAAGCCGATTGAAAGTGTGGACATCATGGCACTGGGAACCGTCAAGTGGTTCAACGCCGAAAAGGGCTACGGCTTCATCACCGTGGACGATTCCGGCGCTGATGTCTTCGTGCACTGGTCAGCGATCGCGGGCGAGGGCTACCGCGCCCTGGATGAGGGGCAGCGGGTGGAACTCGAAATCGGCGAAGGCGAAAAGGGCCCGCAGGCCGAAAGCGTCCGGCCCGCCTAGTGGTCTTCTCCGCCGGAGCACAGGTGTCGCAGGACCCTGCCGAAACGACTTCCGGCCGGCAGTCCGCCGGCAGCACGATCCGCAACACGGTCCGCACCCGGGCGGTGGCCCTGCGGCGGGCCCGGGCCC
Organism: Arthrobacter sp. NicSoilB4; assembly: GCF_019977335.1. Taxonomy (NCBI): domain Bacteria; kingdom Bacillati; phylum Actinomycetota; class Actinomycetes; order Micrococcales; family Micrococcaceae; genus Arthrobacter; species Arthrobacter sp. NicSoilB4. Next base: position 687,322 of record NZ_AP024653.1, read on the forward strand.
TGGCGGTGGCGGCCGTTGCCGTCCTGGCCACCACCGCGTGCCTGGGGCCGGCGGGGGGCGCCCGCGTCGGGCAGGCCGACGCGAGCGGCGACGGAACCCTGCGAATCGGACTCATCCTTGACAACACTGGCCCGCAGGACTTCCTCAACGCCCCCCAGCTCGCCGCAGCGAAGCTCGCTGTCAAGGAAATCAATGCCGCAGGCGGCCACAAGGGCAAACCGGTGGAGCTTCTCCCGGCGACCGTCAGCGGTGACACCGCGGCGCAGGCCAAAGCGTTAGTTGCCGCCAAAGCCGACGTCGTCATCGGTCCGACGGACTCCAGCCGGGCGCCCGCCGCCATCGACGTCCTGTCCAACGCCAAGGTGGCCATCATTTCCCCCGCGAACTCCGCCGGCGGGCTCAGCAGATACGAGAGCAACGGCTACTATTTCCGCACTTCGGCAGCCGACATCGCCCAGGCCCCCGTTCTCGTCAAGCTCGCCAAGGACAGCGGCGCGGCGACCATCGCGGTTGTGTATGAGGAAGGCACCTACGGCAAAGACGTGTCTAACGCGGTGGCCGCCGCGGCCAAGGCGTGCGGCGTTGGGCCCCTCGTCGTGGCCGGGTTCGCCCCAGGCCAGGCACAGACGGCTGCTGCCGCGGCGAAAGCAGCGGCTCCCGACGCCGTCGTGCTGGTTTCCCGCGCGGGCGCCCAGGGCGCCATCGCCGAGCTGAACAACGCAGGCCTGGCCGGCAAGAAGCTCATCCTCAGCGACGGGGCGGTCAGCCAGTACGGTTCGGGCCTCGGCTCCAGGGCCCTCGACGGCGCGCGGGGGATCCTGCCGGGGACCTTTGCCTCCGCCCACTTCCAGGGCGAGCTGGTTGCCGTGGATCCGGGACTCAAGGACATGACATTCGCCGCAGAGACGTACGACGCCGTCAACCTTGCCGCCATTGCCGCGGCCGCGGCCCAGGACGACGCCGGAACGTCCATTGCGGCCAGCCTGATCGCCGTCTCGGGCGGAACAGCCCAGACGTCAGGCAACAGTGCGCCGTCAGGCGAAGCCGCGGTATGCAAGAGCTACCAGGAATGCCTCGACTCCATCCGGGCGGGCAAGCGCCCCGACTACGATGGGGAATCCGGGCCGGTGGGCTTCGATTCGAATGGAGACGTCAGCTCCGCAAACTATGTTGTCTACACCTACGGCCCGGACAACACCGCGACGATGAGCGGCAACGAAACTGCCAGCAGCAGCGGGTCTTAATCGCCCGTAGCGTATTGAGCCTTGCCGGAGTGCCGCCAGCATGCCGATGGTGGGTCATCCTGCGCGGCCACTGCTTGCACTCTCCCCGGGGGAGTGCTAATTATTGAGTTAGCACTCCCGCGTATTGACTGCTAAAACGACGCCCGGTTCGCCCGGCAGCGGAGTTGAAGCAGCCGATCCTGGAGCGAAAGAAACACCTGGCTGGGGTGAGATCCCGGGCCCAACGGCATACAGAGGCCGCCGGGCCAGGGATCGTCCGTCGCGGGCACCGCAGCGAAGGTTCATTCTTAACGACTGTCCCGAAAGGACTACTGCCGTTATGGCCAAGATCATTGCATTTGATGAAGAGGCACGCCGCGGTCTTGAGCGGGGCCTGAACATCCTCGCCGACGCCGTCAAGGTCACCCTCGGCCCGCGTGGACGCAACGTCGTCCTCGAAAAGAAGTGGGGCGCCCCCACGATCACCAACGATGGTGTTTCCATCGCCAAGGAGATCGAGCTGGACGATCCTTACGAGAAGATCGGCGCCGAGCTGGTCAAGGAAGTTGCCAAGAAGACGGACGACGTCGCCGGCGACGGCACCACCACCGCCACCGTGCTGGCACAGGCCCTGGTCAAGGAAGGCCTGCGCAACGTCGCGGCCGGCGCTGATCCCCTGTCCCTCAAGCGCGGCATCGAGAAGGCCGTCGAGGCTGTCACCCGCGAACTCCTGGCCTCCGCCAAGGAAATCGAAACCAAGGAAGAGATTGCCGCCACCGCGTCCATCTCTGCCGGTGACAACGAGATTGGCGCCCTGATTGCCGAGGCCCTGGATAAGGTCGGCAAGGAAGGCGTCATCACCGTCGAGGAGTCCAACACCTTCGGCCTGGAGCTGGAACTCACCGAAGGCATGCGCTTCGACAAGGGTTACATCTCCGCTTACTTCGTCACCGACGCTGAGCGCCAGGAAACGGTCCTCGAGGATCCGTACATCCTGATCGTCAACTCCAAGATCTCCAACGTCAAGGAACTGGTTGCTGTCCTCGAAAAGGTCATGCAGTCCTCCAAGCCGCTGCTGATCATTGCCGAAGACATCGAGGGCGAGGCCCTGGCCACGCTCATCGTCAACAAGATCCGTGGCACCTTCAAGTCCGTCGCCGTCAAGGCTCCGGGCTTCGGCGACCGCCGCAAGGCGCAGCTCGCGGACATCGCCATCCTCACCGGTGGCCAGGTCATCTCCGAGGAAGTCGGCCTCAAGCTGGAGACCGCCGGACTCGAACTCCTGGGCCGCGCCCGCAAGGTCGTTGTGACCAAGGACGAGACCACCATCGTCGAGGGCGCAGGCGACGCAGACCAGATCGCCGGCCGCGTTTCCCAGATCCGCGCCGAGATCGAGAACTCCGATTCGGACTACGACCGCGAGAAGCTGCAGGAGCGCCTGGCCAAGCTGGCCGGCGGCGTTGCAGTCATCAAGGCCGGTGCCGCAACCGAAGTTGAACTCAAGGAACGCAAGCACCGCATTGAGGACGCCGTCCGCAACGCCAAGGCTGCTGTCGAAGAGGGCATCGTCGCCGGCGGTGGCGTTGCCCTGATCCAGGCCGGTGCCAAGGCGTTCGCCAACCTGCAGCTCGACGGCGACGAGGCAACGGGTGCGAACATCGTCCGCGTCGCCATCGACGCCCCGCTGAAGCAGATCGCCTTCAACGCCGGCCTCGAGCCGGGCGTTGTGGTGGACAAGGTCCGCGGCCTGCCCGCAGGCCACGGCCTGAACGCCGCCACCGGCGAGTACGTCGACCTGCTGGCTGCCGGCATCAACGATCCGGTCAAGGTCACCCGCTCTGCCCTGCAGAACGCGGCGTCCATCGCCGGCCTGTTCCTCACCACCGAGGCCGTTGTGGCCGACAAGCCCGAGAAGGCTGGCGCCCCGATGGGCGGCGGCGACGACATGGGCGGCATGGGCGGCATGGGCGGTTTCTAACCGCGCATAGCAAGCAGCACTGGATGTCGCTGAGCAATCAGCACTGAACGTCTAGTACAAAACGACGGCGGTCCCTCCTTCGGGTGGGGCCGCCGTCGGCGTTGGGCCTCGTGAAAGGGGCGGAGCCGGTGGCGCAGTGGCAGCGGGGCATTTGTGGGGGCGGAGGTCTGGCAGGATGGTGCAGTGACGATTACAGCGGCAGCCGACGGTTCGGCTTTAGGAAATCCCGGCCCGGCCGGATGGGCCTGGTACGTGAACGACGACTGCTGGCGAGCCGGGGGATGGCCGCACGGCACCAACAACATGGGCGAGCTCATGGCCGTGCTGGATTTGTTCCGCTCCACCGCGCATCTGCCGGGCGAAGACCTGCACATCCTCTGCGACAGCCAGTACGTCATCAACTCCGTCACCAAATGGATGCCGGGCTGGAAGCGGAAGGGGTGGCGCAAGTCCGACGGCAAGCCGGTCATGAATGTCGAGCTGCTCAAGGAGATCGACCAGGCGCTGGTCGGCCGCAAATACAAGTTTGAATGGGTGCGCGGCCACGCCGGGCATGACCTCAACGAGGCGGCGGATGACCGTGCCAGGGCCGCGGCCACGGCCTATCAGCAGGGAGTCGCTGTGCGCCAGGGCCCCGGGTTCGGCGCCGCAGAAGAGGCTATGGCAGCAGCACCGGGACCCGCAGCACAGGCAGCACCGGCTGGAGGGCAGGCGGCGCCCCGCGCGGCGCAGGCTCCGACCGGCCGGCAGCCGCTGTTCGGCGAACCGACGCTCTTCGACGAACCCGACCTCTTCAGCGAACTCGACGAGGACATCACGCCCGCACCAGGCACGGACGCGAGCCCGGAAACGATCGTCGAGGCACTCGAGCGCGAACTCCTCCAGCCGGAAACACGCGCCGACCTCGGACGTACCGGAGTGCTGCTGCACCCGGACTTCACCGAAATCGGCAGCTCGGGACGGATCTGGACCCGGGACGCCATGATGATGTCCCTGGAAGAGAACCCGGGCGGTCCCGCCGAGCTGGAAATGCTGGGCGCAGACCGTCTGGGCGAACAGACCATCCTCCTGACCTACCGCACCCACACCCGCACGGGAACGGCCCTGCGCAGCTCCCTGTGGGTCCATGACGGCGCCCAATGGCGGCTCCGCTTCCACCAGGGCACCCCCGAAGCCTGAGCCGCCCACCGGCGTACCGGAAGGCCGGTCAGCTGAACCGTTGGGTGTTTGTCAGTTCGGCCTGGGCGTAGCTCGCCGCTGCGGAGTTCAGCGCCAGGTTGATCGACGCGAGGGATGCTTCGACTTTCCCCTGGGTCAGCGTCCACTCGGCGACAAGGGCCTGGAAGTTGGTCGCGGCCGCACCGCGCCACGTGCCCTGCAGCTCGTCAAGGCCGCGTTTCATGGCCTGGACGTCGGCACCGATCCGGTCGACCGTGGCTTTGACGTTTGCTGACTTGAGCTGGAGAAGTTCCGTATCAACGGAGATGATGCTCATGGCGTGGCCTCTCTACAGTGCCTGATCCGGGCTCTCCGGACACTTCGAGCCTAGGCAGGCCGCGGCCCCCGGGCACGGGGCGGGCCACGGTATGTGGAAAAGCCGCACAGACACCGGCGGATTACTCCGCGGCGCCGTCACGGGCGCCGGCACCGGCACTGGAGCCCTGGTCGGCCAGGGAGTCGTCCAGGAACGGCAGGCTGACCACCAGGGTCGCGCCGCCGCCGTCCGTCTTCGTGACCCTGACCGTGCCGGAATGCGAGCCGACGATGGCCGCGACGATCGCCAGTCCCAGCCCGCTGCCGCCGGTCTCCCGCGTGCGGGAAGTGTCGGCGCGGTAGAACCGCTCGAAGATGCGCGCTGCTTCCTCGTCCGGGACTCCGGGGCCGTGGTCGCGGACCTCGATGACGGACTGCCGGGTGCCGTCCCCGGCGGTCCGGACGCCGACTGCCAGTTCAATGGGCGTGCCCTCGGGGGTGTAGCGCAGGGAGTTGCCCACAAGATTCCCGACCACCTGGCGCAGTTTGGCCTCATCGCCCAGGACCGGGGCCGGGCCGGGGGCGCCGCCGTCGAGCCCGGTCAGGGTGATAACCCGGCCGCGGTCGCTCGCCTGGGTGTCCACGACGGCGTCGTTGGCAATCAGCAGCAGATCGGCAGGCTTCTGCTGGAGCGGCCGCTGCTCGTCGATCCTGGCCAGCAGCAGCAGGTCCTCCACCATGGCGCCCATCCGTTTGGCCTCGCTCTCGATCCGCCCCATGGCGGTCGCCACATCCTCCGGGGTGGACAGGGCGCCGTGCCGGTACAGCTCGGAGAAGCCGCGGATCGTCACGAGCGGGGTGCGCAGTTCATGCGAGGCGTCGGCGGCGAAGCGGCGCATCCGGGCCTCGGAGGCCATCCGGGCGGCGAAGGCCGTTTCGATGTGGGCAAGCATGGCATTGAGGGAGCTGCCCAGCCGGCCCACCTCCGTGTTGGGGTTTTCGATTTCCACCCGGCGTGAGAGATCGCCCGCCGCAATGGCCGCGGCGGTCTTTTCGACCCGGGCCAGCGGCCGGAACGACCGGGAAATGCTCCAGGTGGCGATGAAAAAGGCCAGGACAAGGGTCAGCAGCCCGACGCCGACCACCACCAGGACGGCATGTTCCATAACGGAATCGACCGGCCACAAGGGGAGCCCGATGACCACCACGGAGCTGCGGTTGTTGCTGTCCACAACATTGAGCGCGACCACCCGCCAGTTGCGTCCGTCCGTGCCCCGGACCTGGAAGGGGTTCTGCTGCCGGTCCGCGGTCTCGGCGGCGGTGATGCTGGTGATGTCGGGGCGGACTTCCTTGTTCCCGCCGAACGGCACCGGCGGCTGCCCCGGCGCGAAGAGCATCAGGGAGTAGTCCGTGGGGATGCTCTGGTTCTGGTCCTGCAGCTGGCTGAAGGACTGCTGCTGGCGGACCGAGGCGACCGCGGCCCGCAGCTTGTCGTCGACCTGCCCCTGCAGGTAGCTATGCAGCAGGGTCAGGGTGCCGGCGCCGGTGGCGGTGAGGGCCACCAGCATCAGCGCGGTCATAATGGCGACCAGCTGCGACCGCAGCGACGCCGACTTCCAACGGTGCAGCAACAGGGTCAGCGCTTCTCGGCCGTCCGCAGCACGTAGCCGACGCCGCGTTTGGTCTGGATCAGCGCCGGGGCGTCGGGATCAATGTCCACCTTGCGGCGCAGATAGGAAATGTAGGACTCCACGATCGAGGCGTCGCCGTTGAAGTCGTATTCCCAGACGTGGTCCAGGATCTGGGCCTTGGACAGCACGCGGTTGGGGTTCAGCATGAGGTAGCGCAGGAGCTTGAATTCGGTGGGCGACAGCTCGATCACCGTGCCGCCGCGGCGCACCTCGTGGGCGTCGTCGTCGAGTTCCAGGTCATCGACGCGGATGACCGCGTCGTCGTCCTGCAACGGCTGGGTGCGGCGCAGCACGGCTCGGATGCGGGCCACCACCTCGTCGAGGCTGAACGGCTTGGTGACGTAGTCGTCGCCGCCCACGGTCAGGCCCATCACCTTGTCTTCGGTGTCATCCTTGGCGGTCAGGAAGAGGACGGGGAAGTGTTTGCCCGCAGCGCGCAGCCTGCGGGTGACGGTGAAGCCGTCCATATCCGGCAGCATGACGTCCAGGACGGCCAGATCCGGGGAATGGAGATCCGCCGCCGCCAAGGCCTCGCGCCCGTTGGACGCCGACACGACTTCGAAGCCGGCAAAGCGCAGGGACGTGGACAGCAGCTCGCGGATGTTCGGTTCATCATCGACGACGAGCAGCTTGGCTTCGGGACCGTTCTTTTTCATGATTCCCATGATCCTCCCAGACTCTGGGAGTTTTCTGAATGCCAGATGTGCGTTGCGTGTTCCCGGCACGCCCGGTTGCCGGTACGCCGCGCACTGCCCGGGGCCCAGGAGTTCCGGGCGGTCAGCTCACTGTCCCGACGTCCTTGGCGTCCATGATCCGGTAGGCGTAGCCCTGCTCGGCCAGGAAGCGCTGGCGCTTGGCCGCGAAGTCCTGGTCCAGCGTGTCCCGGGCCACCAGGGAGTAGAAGCGTGCCGCGCGGCCGTCCTTCTTGGGCCGCAAAAGCCGGCCAAGGCGCTGGGCCTCCTCCTGCCGGGAGCCGAAGGAGCCGGAGACCTGGATCGCGACGGACGCCTCGGGCAGGTCGATGGAGAAGTTGGCGACCTTGGACACCACGAGGGTCTGCACGTCGCCGGCGCGGAAGGCATCAAAGAGTTTCTGGCGTTCTTTGACGGATGTGTCGCCCTTGATGACCGGCGCCTGCAGGCGCTCTCCGATCTCGTCCAGCTGGTCGATGTACTGGCCGATCACCAGCAGCTGCTCGCCGGCATGCTCGGCGACGAGCTGTTCCACCACCAGGGTCTTGGATTCGGACGTGGCGCACAGCCGGTACTTGTCGGCGTCCTCGGCCATCGCGTAGGCCACGCGTTCGTCGCGGGGCAGGTCGATCCGGACCTCGACGCAGTCGGCGGGCGCGATGTAGCCCTGCGCCTCGATGTCCTTCCACGGCGCGTCGTAGCGCTTGGGTCCGATCAGGCTGAAGACCTCGCCCTCGCGGCCGTCTTCGCGGACCAGCGTGGCGGTGAGGCCGAGCCTGCGGCGGGCCTGCAAATCCGCCGTCATCCGGAAGATCGGGGCGGGCAGGAGGTGGACCTCGTCGTAGATGATGAGTCCCCAGTCGTTGCCGTCCACCAGCTCCAGATGGGGGTACAGCCCGCCCCGCTTGGTGGTCAGGACCTGGTACGTGGCGATCGTGACGGGACGGACCTCCTTGACGGAGCCGGAGTATTCGCCGATCTCCTCCTCGGTGAGGGACGTCCGCTTGAGGAGTTCGTCCTTCCACTGCCTGGCGGACACCGTGTTGGTCACCAGGATCAGGGTGGTGGTGGAGCTGGTGGCCATCGCGGCGGCCCCCACCAGTGTTTTGCCTGCCCCGCACGGGAGCACGACGACGCCGCTGCCGCCGGCCCAGAACTTCTCCATCGCCAGCTGCTGGTAGGGGCGGAGCTTCCAGCCGGACTCGTCGAGCATGATGGGGTGCGGCGTGCCGTCGACGTAGCCGGCCAGGTCCTCGGCAGGCCAGCCGATCTTCAGCAGCAGCTGCTTGAGCTGCCCGCGCTGGGAGGAGTGCACCACAACGGTTTCGCCGTCGATCCTCGGGCCCAGCAGAGGTGCGATCTTCTTGGCGCGGCTGACTTCCTCCAGCACCGGATAGTCAGAAGTGCGCATGACCAGTCCGTGCTGGGAATCCTTTTCGAGCCGCAGCCGGCCGTACCGGGACATGGTCTCTTCGACGTCGATCAGCAGGGAATGCGGCACGGGGAAACGCGAGTACTTCAGCAGTGTATCCAGCACTTTTTCGGCGTCGAGGCCGGCGGCCCGGGCGTTCCAGAGGCCCAGCGGCGTGAGCCGGTAGCTGTGGACGTGTTCGGGGGCGCGTTCCAGTTCGGCGAAGGCGGCGATGGCGTGGCGTGCTTCGGTGGCGAGTTCGTGGTCGACTTCGAGCAGGATGGTCTTGTCACTCTGGACGATCAGCGGTCCGTCGTTCACTGGAGCAATTCCTCTGCGGCTTCTACGTCAATAATCCGGTGGATGGACAGTACACGTTCGGTGTCCTTCTCCGGATCGAACACCCGGACCCGTCCACCGTTCACAGCTACCGGAACAACAGTTTCCCGCACGGAATTCCCCAGGCTATCGACGACGTTCATCACCACGCGCTGTTTGAGCCGGATCGCCTTTTGCAAGGTCTCCAGGCCCAGCTGGGTTGCCTCCTCGCTGCCGGGGGCCGCGGCGGGATGTCCGGCGGCGCCCCCCGCTGAGGGCCGTCCGCTGCGCAGCACCGCCAGCTGGGCGTCGACGTCGGCTTCCGGAGGGGCGGTTCGCGGGGCGCTGTAGACCGGCCGGGCGCTGCCGGGCAGCGCGGTGGTGCGGCGCAGCCGGATGCCGCCGGCCTCGGATTCCTCGACCGCCGGGGACAGCCCCAGGCTCCGAAGGACATGCGCTGTGTCCCGGGGCGCGGCGTGCGAGACAAGGACGGTGGGTGCGATCCGGACCAAGCCGAGGCCGGACGCGCCGGGCGTGTTCAGCAGTTCCAGGAGCGCCGTCTCGTCGTCGCTCTGGATGAAGCTCGTGGCGGCCCCCACCCGCAGCCTGGCATGGCGGGATGCCGTGTCCTCGATCAGATACTTCAGCGGCTGCGGGATTGCTGTGGCCGAGTGCAGGCCCAGGAAATCCAGCAAGGCCTGGGCATCCTGGCCCGCGTCGAGCGCGCGCCGGACCGAGGAGACGGAGAAACGGTAGATCGTGGCCGGGCCCTGGCCTTCGGCGTCGGCCATGGTGAGGAGTTTTTCGGTCAGTTCCGGAGCGAGGTAGCCGGGCGCGACGGCGGTGAGATCGGCCTGGAGCAGCACATGGTTCAGGGCCGCCGGCAGGTGTTCGCCCAGGATTCCCAGCGCCTCGTCAGGATTTTCGGCGGCGATTGCCGCCCCGATCTGGCTGAGGGCGCCCGAACCGATGAGGCCGAGCATCTCCGCCTCGGCCAGGACACCCCGGATCAGGGAGCTGAAACGCCGTGCCATCCGGGGCTGGGTCCAGTCGGCGCGCTCCAGCACCGCGGCGGCGTCCAGCACCGGGGCCTGCCCGTCCGACGCCGCGGCCTCCTGGGTCAGTTCAGCCAGAATTTCCAGGATCCGTTTCCGGACCACCGGGGCGTCCGGGCGCTGGGCTTCGGCCGAAAGGGCGTTGATGGTACTGCCGGCGGCGCCGCGGTGGCCGGCCATGGCAGCGGACTGGCCGTTGACGGGCTGTCCGACGAGGGAGGGCGCCCGCTCGCTGGCGAGCCAGGCATTGACGAGCCAGAGCCACTGCTCCTGCCGCGGAAGCGTCAGCCATTCAAGCTGCGCCGGCTGGACCCAGGCGGAACTGTCCACGTCCAGGCGGATGAGTCCGGCCAGGGCGCACAACTCCGCCAGCACACCGGCGTCGTGCATCTCGAGACGCAGCCCGTCCGCGAGGCGCTTCAGCTCGCGGACGCCCACGCCGCCGCTGCGCAGGGTGACGAGGGGCTGCTCGCGGACGATATAGAGCAGTTCACCGACCAGCCGCAATGTCTCGGCGATGGCGCCCAGCGCGGCATTGCGGCGCAGGGCGGCCGTGGTGGAACCCAGCCGTGGCACCGGGGGAGTCAGCGCGAACTTCTCGATGACAAAGCCGCCGCGCAGCGAGACGCCGACGCTGTGCGGAAGTTCAACGTGGGCCGCGTCCAGCGGCACCAGCAGCCCGCGGGCGAGGAGCCAGCCCACCGGCCCGACGTCGGCGGGCTCGTGCAGCACGGAGGCGCGCCGTTGCGCCTGGGGCACGGCGCCCATGGCCCAGTTTCCGAAGCGTGCGAGCAGCGCGGTGGTGCGTTCCGGGGCGGTGTCCAGGATCTGCCGGAGGGACTCCGGTGTGGCCGTCCAGTGCTGCAGCGACAGGGCGGCTTCCATCGGCGTGGTCGCGGGGGAGACCGCCGCGCCGCTGCGGTGGAGTTCCGCGACGAGCTGGACCACGCGCTGCGCGAAGGCCGGCTGGAGCCGCACGAGTTCGGTGTAGCTGCGCCCCAACCCCGCCGGATAGATGCCGATCACGTCCTTGAGGCTGCCCACCGGCAGGTAATACCGCTGCTTCGGCCCGGCGGCCGGGGCGCCGTGCGGTGGCTCCGCCCGGTGGACGAGGGCCAGTTCCTGCAGCGAATGCAGCATCTTTTCGATAGAGGCCAGCGTGGAGCCGTTGATCAGCTTCTTCAGCATCGGGGCGGAGGCGCTGTGCCCGGTATCGGTGTTGGTGCACAGGTGCAGGGTTTCGAGGACCTGCATTTCCGGGCGGTTGAGCCGCTCCAGGGCGCGTTGCACACTGACGCGGCCGCTTGCCCGGGCGGCGAGTGCCGCGAAGTCCGGCACGCCCGGGGAAATGAGGTCCGGCCGCGCGGAGAACAAGGCACGCAACGAATCATCGCTGCGTGCCTGCAGTTCCTTGCTCAGTGCGCGGATAAGGGACATCAGTGCAAGGCTACCTTTCGTCCGGCCCTCGTGTGCGCCGGCGGGCTGCCACGCCGTCGACCACAAGCAAGAGCATCAGCAGGAAGGCCACGGGAAGCCCGTAGAGGGCCGTGGAGGTGATCCACACCGGCGACACGGCATTGTTGAAGGCCATCGCCATCACGACGCCGACTGCCGCGAGCGACAGCACAGCGGCGACGGCCGCGACGATCAACAGTGGCCGCCGGAATCGCAATGGAGTCATGGAGCTAACGCTAACAGTCCGGCCTGTTCCGCGCCCCAAACGGCCAAAGTGGGCCGGGCAGGATAACCTTGAGGGAACAGACCAACACGGTCCGGGCAGTCATACCCTGAACCCGCATATCAATGCGGATGCGGTGACCGCCGGCCGTGTCACCCGCAGAACGAAGAAGGTTGATTACGTGCCTACCGGCAAGGTCAAGTGGTATGACAAGGAAAAGGGCTTTGGATTCCTCGCGGGCGAGGACGGTCAGGAAGTCTTCCTGCCGAAGTCAGCGTTGCCTGAGGGCGTAACCGAGCTCAAAGCCGGCACCCGGGTTGAATTCGGCGTGGCCGACGGGCGCAAGGGTGCCCAGGCCCTGGGCCTGCGGGTGCTGGACAAGACACCGTCCATCGCCAAGGCCAAACGGCCCAGCGCGAAGGACCTCGCCCCGCTGGTGCAGGACCTCGTCAGCGTGCTGGACAACCTGTCCGGAACGCTGTCCGCGGGCAAGTACCCGGAAGGCAACAAGGGCAAGGCGATCGCCGTCGCCCTGCGTAAGGTTGCCGACGAGCTGGACGCGTAAGGCCCGGCGATGACTCCGGAAACCGATCAGACCGCGCCCGCCTCCGGGGACAGCGCCGCCGGGGACAAGAAAGCCGGAACCAAAGTGGGCTCCAAGCCGCGCGCCGGGGTTCCCGTCTGGCGCACCGGCAAGCCGGATGCCTTCCTGGCCGCCGCCGTCGACGTCGCCCGCGCGGCTATCGAGGGCATCGCCCCGGCCGAACAGATCGGCCAGCACCTTGCGGCCAAGAGCGAAGGCGACCGCCTGGTCACGCACCTCTTCGAGTCCAAGCTCGCCGGCTACGGCGGCTGGCAGTGGTACGCCGTGCTGACCCGGAACTCCAGGTCCAAGGCTGTTACGGTCGACGAGCTGGGCCTGCTGCCTTCCGAAGACTCGATCCTCGCGCCCGAATGGATTCCGTGGGCCGAACGGGTCCGCCCCGGCGATGAGCAGGGCGAGGACGAACCCGGAGAAACCGCGCCAGTGGCGCCCCGGGAGGACACAGACGAGGCCGCCCCCGGCGCTGACGCCGCGCCGGAAGGCTCCGAAGACGACTCCGAAGACGACTCCGAAGACGCCGCCGGAGACGCTCCGGAAGGCGAGTCGACCGCCGCGGAGGCTGACTAGCGGTTGGAACTCTCAGGGACGCCGCGCAGTGAGGGCTGGACATGATGTCCACCTTCAAGTCCCTGCATATCCTGAACTACCGGATCTGGTTCATCGGGGCCGTCATCTCCAACATCGGGACCTGGATGCAGCGCACTGCCCAGGACTGGCTGGTCTTTGACCACCTGACCGAACACGATGCCGGCGCCATGGGCATCACCATGGCCCTGCAGCTCGGGCCCCAGCTCTTCCTCGCCCCGGTGGCCGGGCTGATGGCCGACCGCTTCAACCGCAAACAGCTGCTCGTCCTGACCCAGTCCGCCATGGCGCTGCTGAGTGCAGCCCTCGGCATTCTCGTGGTGTCCGGAGCCGCCGAACTGTGGCACGTTTACGGTTTTGCCCTGCTGCTGGGCGTCGTTTCCGCCCTCGATGCCCCCGTGCGCCAGACCTTCGTCTCCGAACTGGTCCGGGACGACTACCTGCCCAACGCCGTGGCCCTCAACAGTGCGTCCTTCAACGTGGCCCGGATGATCGGCCCCGCTGTGGCCGGCATCCTCACGGTCGCCGTCGGTCCCGGTTGGGTTTTCCTGATCAACACCCTGACCTTCGTGGCTTTGCTGCTGAGCCTGTGGAAGATTCCCACCGCGTCGCTGCGCCAACTGCCCCGGGCCGCGGCGGGCAAGGGCCGGATCCGGGAGGGGCTGCGCTACGTGCGCTTCAGGCCGGACATCGTGGTGGTGCTGGTAGGGGTCTTCATCGTGGGCACCCTGGGCCTGAACTTCGTGCTGTTCATCGCGGCCATGGTCGGAACGGAATTCGGCCTGGACGCCAGCGCCTTCGGGCTGATGAACTCCGTCATGGCCATCGGCTCCGTTGCCGGCGCCCTGCTGTCCGCCGGGCGCAAGAAACCCAGGCTGCGGATCATTTTCGGGGCCGCCGGCGCCTTCGGCGTGGCCTCCGGCGTCGCAGCGCTGGCCCCCAGCTACTTCTGGTTCGGCGTGGCGCTGGTTCCCGTGGGGCTCTTCGCCATCACGATGATGACCAGCGCCAACGGCTACGTCCAGACGACCACGGATCCCGTAATGCGGGGCCGCGTGATGGCCCTCTACATGGCGATCTTCATGGGCGGGACGCCCATCGGGGCGCCCCTCGTGGGCTGGGTCGCGAACGTCGCCGGTCCCCGCTGGTCGCTGAGCGTCGCGGCGGCCTCCGGCCTCATCGCGGCCCTGATCGGGCTTGTGTGGATCATCCGCGCCAAGCAACTCAGGATCAGGTTCGACCGCAGGGCCCGCGGGCTGCGCCACTTCCGCGTCGTGGCTGCCGGCCCAGGCGGAACGGGCCCGGACTCAACCGGCCCTGGCGAAGCCGGTCCGGACGCGGGCGGTCGCTAACGACGACGGCGCCGCCCGGGTAGAGGACCCGGACGACGCCGTCGACCGCGGCGGAGCTGACGCTGCCAGCTCCGCCGGTTGCGGGGGGAGTTACTTCTTCAGCTCGCCCACGACGAAGTCGATGCATTCCAGCAGCGCCGACACATCGTCCGGCTCGATCGCCACAAACGTTGCGATGCGGAGCTGGTTGCGGCCCAGCTTGCGGTAGGGCTCGGTGTCCACGATGCCGTTGGCGCGGAGCACCTTGGCAATCGCCGCGGCGTCGATGGCGTCGTCGAAGTCGATAGTCGCAATGACGTTGGAGCGGTCCTCGGCCTGCGCCACGAACGGGGTGGCATATTCCGAGGCCTCGGCCCAGCGGTAGATGCGGCCGGCGGAATCCGCGGTCCGGGCGGAGGCGAAGTCCAGCCCGCCGTTCGCGTTGAGCCACTGCACCTGGGCGTCGAGGGTGACGAGCGTGGCCAGCGCGGGGGTGTTGTACGTCTGGTTCAGCCGCGAGTTGTCAATGGCGGTCTGGAGGTCCAGGAAGTCCGGGATCCAGCGGCCGCTGGCCTTGATCCGTGCCGCGCGCTCGAGCGCGGCCGGGGAGAACAGGCCGAGCCACAGGCCGCCGTCGGACGCGAAGTTCTTCTGCGGGGCGAAGTAGTAGACGTCCGCTTCAGCGACGTCGACGTCCAGCCCGCCGGCCGCCGACGTGGCGTCAACCAGCACGAGGGAGCCTGCATCGGCGCCGGCCACACGCCGGACCGGGGCGGCCACGCCAGTGGACGTCTCGTTCTGCGGCCAGGCGTAAACATCGACGCCGGCCTCAGCCTGCGCCGCCGGGCGGGTCCCCGGCTCGGACTTGATGATGGAGGAGTCCGCGAGGAAGGGTGCCTTGTTGGTGGCGGAGGCGAACTTCGAGCCGAATTCGCCGAAGGACAGGTGCTGGGCCTTGTTTTCCACGAGCCCGAAGCTGGCAATGTCCCAGAATGCGGTCGACCCGCCGACGCCCAGGATGACCTCATAACCCTCGGGTGCGCGGAAGAACTGGCTAAGCCCGTTCCGGACCGATCCCACGAGGTTCTTGACCGGCGCCTGGCGGTGGGATGTACCCAGCAGCCCGGAAGCCGCGGCAAGGGCTTCCATCTGTTCCGGGCGGACCTTGGACGGTCCGGCGCCGAACCGGCCGTCCTTGGGCAAGAGGTTGGCGGGAATCGTGATGCTGGTGTCGCTCACAGTGGCTCCAATTTTCGGCTGGTACAAAGCGTGGCTCGGCAGGTGGCCCGGCAGGGTGGCTGCAACGGAGCCTTGCGTTTCATTCTGCCTGACTGCCCGGCGGGGGAGGCAAAAAAGTCCGTCATAGTCCGGTCACTGAGATTATCCGGAGTAATTCAAAATAGGCTAAGCTGACCTGCGAACGTACGGCGGACCCCGCCAGGGCGCAAGCAGCACGCGGTACGGTGGGAACACGCAAGGACGGCGCTCGAGGAGCTGAGCTGAATGACGGATCTGATCGATACCACCGAGATGTATCTTCGGACCATTCTGGAACTTGAAGAAGAGAACATCGTTGCCCTCCGCGCCCGCATCGCCGAACGGCTGCGTCACTCGGGTCCCACTGTTTCCCAGACCGTCGGCCGCATGGAGCGCGACGGCCTGGTGGTTGTTTCCGGCGACCGGCACCTTGAGCTGACGGAAACCGGCCGGAAACGTGCCATCGAAGTCATGCGCAAGCACCGCCTTGCCGAGCGCCTGCTGGCGGACGTCATCGGGCTCGACTGGGCCTATGTGCATGAGGAAGCCTGCCGCTGGGAACACGTCATGAGCGAGCGGGTGGAGCGGCGGATTTTCGAGCTGCTGAATCACCCCACCGTGTCTCCCTATGGCAACCCGATTCCGGGCCTCGCGGAACTTGGTGGCCTGCCTTCCCAGCCCTACGGGGATGGGGTTGTGAACCTGCTCGAAGCCATGGCGGGCTACGGTCCGGAATCCCGGGTCATGGTCAACCGGCTGGCCGAGCCCATCCAGGTGGAACCGGAACTGCTCGTCCAACTCGAGGAAGGCGGCATCCGGCCCGGCGCCCTGGTGTCGCTGGAGCGGGTCGGGGAGTACATCTCCGTCCGGGTACCGGACATCGAAGGCGCCCTGGAACTTCCGCCCGAGGTTGCGGCCCACGTCTTCGTTACCGTGGGTTAACAGCCCTTAACCCACTGCTCATCGGACGACCCATGAGTTGTGCACAGGCTCGATAACGGATTTATCTCTGCAAGGCTTAATCGCCTATAGTTGAACACTAGTACCGATACCAAAGCGTTATCTGATCCGAAGCCGAGCTCTGCCAGCGGATCAGTAGCAGAGTCACCTTCTGGCAGGGGCGGGGGAACCACTTCCGGCTGTTCAGCAGCCTTGGGGTGAAGTCCGTCAGCGGCAAGCGCACACCACCGAGGGACTCTTTGGATGCCTCTGTGTCTGGACGCCTGCCACGGCGGACCGGGTCTTTGATCTCTCTGACCCGAATCCGACAGCTAACTTCGCAGGCTCTCCAGAGAGGAACCGTTCTTGACCACCCAGACCACCAGGGGCCGCCGTCGTGCGACCGGTCCCGCTCCGGAGCCGCGTCCGGCCGTCGCCATCATGGCAGACCGCCCACGTGACCCGCACCGTGACGAACGCAGAGGCCGCCGCAGCCCGTTCCGCCAGGTAACAGACTTTGCCGCCGCCAGTGGCGTGGGGCAAAAAGCCGGCATTGCCTTGGCTGCTACGGGTCTGGTCCTCACCGTTACCGTCCCCGCCACGGGCCCCGTCATGGCCACCAACACTGGATCCACGGGATCCATCTCGGCCGCGGTCCAGCCGGATGTCACGGCCGGCGAGGCAAAAATCGACTTCAACCGGACCGCCGTCACCACCCAAGGCGACCCGGACGGAAAGCTCAAGCAGCTGCTGAGCGCCCAGTCCGTGGGTTCGATCACCCGCGCGGCCTCCGCAGGCAGCCTCGGGGCGCCGCTGGCCCAGCTGAAAACCGCGTCACCCTTTGGATACCGCGTCAGTCCCATCACCGGCGGTTCCGGCGAGTTCCACCGCGGCCAGGACTATGCCGCCCAGTGCGGCACGGCCGTCATGGCTGCTGCCAGCGGAACCGTGACGTTCACGGGCTGGCACCCCTACGGTGGTGGCAACCGCGTAGTAATCGACCACGGCAACGGCCTGGAGACCACCTATAACCACTTGTCCTCAGACACCGTCAAGGTGGGCCAGCAGGTCTCCCGCGGCGATGTCGTGGCGATGAGCGGCACCACCGGCGCCTCCACAGGCTGCCACCTTCACTTCGAGGTCATGGTCAACGGCGAAGTTGTTGACCCGACCGGCTGGCTTTAACAAAGCTGATCGGACGCTCTCGCATTCTTGTGACACGCCGTGATCCGAATGTGACATTGAGTCCCAACTGTTGTACGTTTGACCTACGCCAACTTTTCCGAAGTTGGCGCTCTTGAGTGGATTGCCTAGCTCTGCCACCGCTCAAGGTCCGTTCGCATTACATCGTCTGGCAGGGGCGGGGGAACCAATTTTGGTCTTCGAAAGAAGGCCTTGGGGTTAAGTCGCAAAGCTTCCCAGGAAGCGGCGCGGCCGGGTGACTCCCATCCGAATCCGACAGCTCACCTCGCAGGCATTGGGAGAGGCTACTTTCGTGTCTTCACGCCACAATGCTGCGCGTCACCGCGCTTGCGCGGCTCTTACGAGCCCGCTGAAATCCGACTCCCGGGCCGCCCTTGCCGGCGCCCGGAACGGATCTCACACCGCCGCCTCAATCTCTGCTGAGTCCGGCCCGCAGGCTATGCACCTGCACGCAGTTTCTGCTTTTGGCGCGTCTTCGCAGTACACCCTTCGCTAACTAACCCATTCGGGGCGATCCGGCGTACCCCCAAGATGCCGGAGCGTCCTCAGCCTGCGCCTGAAAGCGCGGCCACAGGATCACGAAAGAGAGAACTTAATGACTACTCGTGCAAACGCACGGCACCGCGCCGAGGTCACCAAGACCAACTCGCTGGCTGTTATTGCTAAGACTGTCGGAGACAACGCCGGTGGCATGGGCCGCCAGGCAGCAGTCATCGCTGCAGCTTCCGGCCTCGTCCTGACCAGCGGCATCGCGGCCAACGCTGCTGAGGCCAATGTCCAGCGCGAGTCCACCTCCGCTTCCACGCTCGAAGTCCAGTCCGCGGCCCCCGCGACCATCTCGGCTGCTTCCAGCATTGCGATCTCCTACGAGAAGCCGGCTGTCACCACCACTGCTGCCCCCGTCGTCGAGGCCCCGAAGCCCGTCGTAAAGGTCCAGGAAACGCCGACCGCCAAGACCGCCAGCACCAAGATCGGCGCCACCGCTGCCGTGGCCGGTACCAACGTCGCCAGCGGCATGGGCGCCACGATCGCCTCTGCCGCCTACGCCCAGATCGGCGTTGGCCAGGACTGCACCGCGCTCGCCACGAACGCTCTGGCCGCTGCGGGTATCAACTACCACGGCTGGCCGGCAGGTTACCTGTCCCTCGGCCGCACCGTGAGCGCCGCCGAGGCACAGCCGGGCGACCTCGCGTACTACCAGAACGGTGGCGCTGGCATGGCCCACATCGCCGTCTACGTCGGCAACGGCATGGCCGTTCACGGCGGCTGGAACGGTGGAACCACCTCCCTGCAGAGCGTGAACGTCGGCTCCGGCCCGGTCTTCATCCGCGTCGGCGGCTAAAGACACCAACTGTTACAACGCAAAGGACCCCTGCCATTTGGCAGGGGTCCTTTGCGTTCCCGCAACGTGAACTTCGGCCGACACGGACCACGGACGGCAAGAAAGGATTCGGTGAAACGGCACCTCGGTGTTTACTCTTGTTTTGTCGATCCATAGCCCGACCATGCAGAGGGCAGCCGGCCCTCGTGCCCCTGGCGGGTGCGGCCGTGAAGAGGTATGCGGATGCGCACTCTCGTTCTGAATGCTGGATATGAACCACTGGCGGTAGTGACCTTCCGCCGGGCACTCGTCCTTGTCCTGACTGGAAAGGCCAGTGTCGTGGCGGAGGGCGACGATCCTGTCGTCGGACCGCAGGACGTCCTTGGCCGGCCCTCGGTGATTCTCCTGAATCGCTACATCAGGCCCCGGTACAACACCCTGACGACGGTCAGCCGCCGCGGTGTGCTCCGCCGCGACGGGCACCGTTGCGCGTACTGTGGCAAGGCCGCCCACACCATCGATCATGTCCAGCCCAAATCCAGGGGCGGTGCGGATTCCTGGGAAAACCTCGTTGCTGCCTGCCTGCGCTGCAACAATGCCAAAGGCGACCACACGCCGGGCGAAATGGGATGGAAGCTCAGCTTCAGCCCCGCGCCGCCCAAGGGCACAACCTGGCAGATCAAGGAGCTGGAAAAGCCCACCCCTGCCTGGGATCCATTCCTGCTACCGGAATCCGCCGCCTGAATCGGCTCGCCGGCGCCTGACCTTCTGAGCCCGACGGCCAGTGTCGGAGCGCGTTAGGCTGGTCCGGTGGAATTCGATGCTGTCATCCTGTCCGGGGGCCGGTCCTCCCGGCTGGGGGGTGTGCCCAAGCCAGGGCTGATGCACGACGGCGCCACCCTCCTCGAGCGCGCCCTGCAGGCCGCGCGGGGCGCGGCAGCAGTCGCCGTCGTCGGGCCCGACCCGGGAACGCTGCCGGAAGGAGTGCTGAGTTGCAGGGAGGACCCGCCCTTTGCCGGGCCGGCCGCTGCCATCGCGGCAGGGCTTTCCGCCCTGGAACGGCACCGCGGCGCGGACAGCCGGCACCTGCCGGCGGCGCCGTTCACCCTTGTCCTCGCCTGCGACATGCCCCGGGCGGGCGCCGCCGTCAGGACGCTGCTGGAAGCGGCAGGGCAAGACGCTTCGGCTGACGGGCTGATGGCGGTCGCCGCTGACGGGCGGCGTCAACCGCTGGTGGGTTTATATGGCACGGCCGCGCTAGAAAGGAGCGTTACCGAAGCCGGGCAGCGCGGCGCCCTCGATAATGCCTCGGTTTTCGCCCTTCTTGCTAGTCTGGAGGTGCGGGAAGTCCCCGTCCCCGAGGGGTCCACGGATGACGTGGACACCTGGGACGATGCGTCCGCATTAGGGGTAACCGTTCCGCCCGGCAGCCATGGCCGCGACAGCCACACGGCAGCCAGCCGGCACGGGGCTCCCCAGCAGAATTCGACCTTGGAGGCAAGCGGTGAAGAGCCAGGATGAAACACTGGAAGACTGGTGCCGCGCACTGCTTCAGGCCCTGGAACTGGAAGATGTCGAGGTAGATGTGAACGCGGTGCTGGCTTTAGCCGGTGTCGCCGCGCACTCAGTGGTCCGCCCGGCTGCACCTTTGACGACATTCATTGCCGGCTTCGCCGCAGGCCTGGCCTCGGGCTCCGGCCAGGCCACTGACGCCGTCTCGATGCAGGCCGCGATGGGCGTAGCCCGCAAACTTGCCACGGATTACGCAGCCAACGAAGTCTCCGGAGCATGACGCCTGCACCCCCTCACGGCAGCGCTGCTGCCACCGGGGATGACCGTGCCGGTGACACGCCCGTTGAAGGCACCGCCGGCGCAACTCCCGACGGCGGTGCCGCCAGTTCCGGCCCCGGCGGAGACACGGAGGTGCCGCACCGGCACCTCGCGCACACCTGGCAGGAGGCCTGGCAGCTCGCCTTCGACTGCGCGACTCCCATCCCCGCCGCGCCCGTTGCCCTTCGGAACGCCTTGGGGAGAACCCTCGCCGCCGACGTGGAAGCCCTCGTCGACATGCCGCACTACGCCTCGTCCGCCATGGACGGCTGGGCCGTCAACGGCAGCGGACCCTGGATCCTCGCGGAACCCGGCCAGCGGCTGGCCCCCCACCAGGCGAGCCCGATCGCCACGGGCGGACTGATCCCGCCCGGCGCAAAGGCCGTGCTGCGGAGCGAAAGCGGCGAGATCGCCGCCGATGAGGATGGTCTCCCGGTCCTGCGGCTGGCCGGCGCCGCTAAACCCGGCGAACCGCGGAACGGCGAACACATCCGGAAAGCAGCCGAGGAGGCCGCCGCCGGCGACGTGCTGATCAAGAGCGGCACGCTGCTCAACCCCGCCCATCTGGCCCTCGCAGCCCTCGCCGGCCACGACGCCCTCCCGGTCCTGGGCAAAGCGCTGGTCCGGCTGGTGTTCACCGGCTCCGAGGTGGTCACGGCAGGGATCCCGCGCCCTGGTGAGGTGCGCGACACGTTCGGTCCCCAGCTCGGGGCGGTTGTGGACATGCTCGGCGGGACCTGTGCCGGCGAAACAAAAATTGGCGACAGCTACGCCGAATGGCTCGCGGCGCTCGAGGACACCGAGCCCGCCGAGGGAGCCGGCGAGCCGATCACGCCGCAGCCTTCGGGGGGATCCGCCACCGACCTGGTTCCTGCCGCTGAACTGTTGCCCGCCGACGTCGTCATCACCACGGGCGGCACCGGCCGGTCCGGCACGGATCACCTGCGGCGTTCGGTCGCCGAGCTGGGCGGACGGTTGCTCATCGATGGGGTTGCCATGCGGCCCGGCCATCCCGCCGTACTGGCCGAACTGCCCGACGGCAGGTTCATAATCGGGCTCCCCGGGAACCCGCTCGCGGCCATGATGGCCCTCTCAACCATCGGTGCCCCGCTCCTGGCTGCGCTGGGTCACCGGACGCTGCCGCCCGTCACCGAGGTGCCCTGCGGCTCCATGATCGACCCGGACCCCGGCAGGACCCGGCTGATGCCTTTCAGGCTGGTGTACGGCATGGCATCTCCCGCGCAGCACACAGGCCCGGGAATGATGCGCGGACTGGCCGCAGCCGACGGTGTGCTGGTGGTACCGCCGCACGGCGTGCAGCTGGGGGAACCGGTCCCGGCCTTCGCCCTTCCGTGGGGCAAGGCCCTGCCGGACCTGGCCGCGACGAAGGAGAAGCCCGCCCCCAAGCGGGCCGCACGGAAGCCCACCGGCACCGGCGGCACCGTGGACTGGAGCGAATTGCTGGGGTAGTGCCCGGCCTTGAACGCGCGCTGGCCACCCGGCCCGGCGCTTGCCATGATGGAGATATGTTGGTTAGGAGTACCTGATGGGCCGCGTGACGCAGCGCCGCAAGGTGCACAAGTATGTCCTGGACGGGTCGCCGCAGGCCCTCGAATTCCCGGTCCGCCACCGGGAAGATGTTCTGGCCGTCGAGGAACCGCTGGAAATCCGGATCGGCAGCCTGTCCTTTTCCGTCACCATGCGGACCCCCGGGAACGACTTTGACCTCGTGGCGGGCTTCCTCGTGTCTGAAGGCGTCATCTGGAGCCCCGACCAGCTCGTCTCGCTGCGGTTCTGCGCAGGGGAAGACGCGGACGGCGTCCAGACCTTCAACGTGGTGGAAGCCCAGCTCAGGCCAGACGTCGCACGCCCCGACACGGGACGGAACGTCTACACCTCCAGCTCCTGCGGCATCTGCGGCACGGATTCCATAGAGGCCGTGCACAAGTCCTCGCATTTCAGCCCCGCGGCCGACCCGCTGGTGGTCCCCGTGGCCACGCTTGCGTCGCTGCCGGACCAGCTGCGGGAAGCCCAAGCCGTCTTCGACGTCACGGGCGGCGTGCACGCCGCCGGCCTGTTCCGGATCGCCGACGGCGGCTCCGCGGAACTCCTGTGCCTGCGCGAGGATGTGGGACGTCACAACGCCGTGGACAAGGTTGTGGGCTGGGCCCTCCGCGAGGGCCTGCTGCCGCTGCGCGGAACCGTGCTTCAGGTCTCCGGTCGAGCGTCGTTCGAACTGGTGCAGAAGGCCGCACTGGCCGGTATTCCCGTCCTGGCCGCGGTCAGCGCGCCGTCGAGCCTGGCCGTGGAGCTGGCCGAGGCGAGCGGCATGACGCTGGCCGGATTCAGCCGCGGCACATCGCTGAATGTTTATGCGGGCCCCCACCGCGTTGGGTTGCCGGCAACCGTCGCCCGGTGACCACGTTCTCTGTTCCTTGGCTTGAGGGCCGGCGGCAAAGTAAGTTATATCCATCGATTGGATGCATTTCAGCGTCATCCACGCCAGCGCTAAGAGGATCACATTGCACGACGACCGTCGTCTCACGGAAGTCCGGCTCGACCGCTTTGTCCGCGAACGCCTCGCCCCCGCGGTCTACCCGCGCAGCGTTCCGCTGACACTGAGCAGCTGGGACGTCCCGGATGAGCCGGTACCTGTTCTGGAGGCCCTCCGGCAGCAATTCACGCCGCAGGAGCACGGCTCGGCCTGGGGGCGGCCGTGGAGCACCAAATGGCTGCGCCTGGAGGGGCAGGTTCCGGACGGCTGGGGCACGGCGGCGGACACCTCGGTCGAAATAATCGTGGACCTGGGATTTAGCAGCGATTCGCCAGGCTTCCAATGCGAAGGAATCGCCTGGCGTCGGGACGGAACCATCGTCAAGGCCATCTCGCCGCGGAACCAGTACATTCCGCTCAAGCTCCTGGGCAGCGGCATGTCCGTGGATTTCTACGTCGAGGCGGCCGCCAACCCCGACCTGTCGCAGGGGTGGACCTTTGCGGCCACCCGCTACGGGGACAAGGCGACCTCGGGCAATGAACCAAAGTACCGGCTCGGCAGGATCGCCATCGCCGAACTCAACCAGACGGTCTGGGAGCTGCAGCAGGACATCTGGACCCTCAGCGGGCTCATGCACGAGCTGCCGATGGAACTGCCCCGCCGCCACGAAATCCTCCGTGCGCTGGAACGGATGCTGGACGTTATGGACCCCGACGACGTCCCGGGCACAGCTGCGGCGGGACGGGAGGCTCTCGCCGGTGTCCTCGCCAGGCCCGCCTACGCCTCGGCACATCGCCTGCTCGCCACCGGGCATGCGCACATCGACTCCGCCTGGCTCTGGCCCGTCCGCGAAACCATCCGTAAATGCGCCCGCACGTTCTCCAACGTCGTGGCGTTGATGGACGAGGATCCCGGGTTCGTGTTTTCCTGCTCATCGGCCCAGCAGCTGGCGTGGATCAAGGAACTGTACCCGGAACTCTTTGGACGGATTCGGGAGAAGGTAAAGACCGGCCAGTTCGTCCCAGTGGGCGGCATGTGGGTCGAATCGGACACCAACATGCCCGGGGGCGAGGCCATGGCCCGCCAGTTCCTGGAGGGGAAAAGCTTCTTCCTGGCCGAGTTCGGCGTGGAATGCGAGGAAGCGTGGCTTCCGGACACCTTCGGCTATTCGGCCGCCATGCCGCAGATCGTCAAGGCCGCCGGCAGCAAGTGGTTCCTGACCCAGAAGATCTCCTGGAACCAGGTCAACCGGATGCCGCACCACACCTTCAACTGGGAAGGAATCGACGGCACCCGGCTCTTCACGCACTTCCCTCCGGTGGACAGCTACAACTCGGAACTCAGCGGACGGGAGCTCGCCCACGCCGAGCGGAACTACCGGGACCATGGCCGCGGCACCACCTCGCTGGTCCCGTTCGGCTACGGCGACGGCGGAGGGGGCCCCACCCGCGAGATGCTGGCGGCGGCGCGCCGCGCGGCCGACCTTGAGGGTTCGCCGAAGGTGGAGCTTGGCTCTGCGGCCGGTTTCTTCGCCCGTGCCCAGGCCGAATACGAGGCACTGCCCGTCTGGGTCGGTGAGCTGTACCTCGAACTGCACCGTGGCACCTACACGAGCCAGGCCAAGACAAAGCTGGGCAATCGGCGCAGCGAGCACCTGCTGCGCGAAGCCGAGCTCTGGTGCGCCACGGCCGCGGTGCGCACCGGATACAGCTACCCGGCGGCAGAGCTCAAGCGCCTCTGGCGGTTGGTGCTGTTGCAGCAGTTCCATGACATCCTCCCCGGCAGCTCCATCGCGTGGGTGCACCAGGACGCCGAACGGAATTACGCCGCCGTCGGCAAACACCTTGAGGCGATCATCGCCGACGCCGCCGGGGCCCTGCTGGGGGCCGGGGACACGGACTTCCTGCTCAACGCCGCTCCGCACGGGCGCAAGGGGGTCGCCGCTCTCGGCGCGGCCGAGCCGGTCCTCGCCGGTCAGCCGGTGCGGGTCACTGAGTCTGCCGGCGGCTACATCCTGGACAACGGGGTCATCCGCGCCGTCATCAACGCCAGCGGCCTGCTCGAATCCCTGGTCGACCATGCGAGTGGGCGCGACGCGGTCGCCCCGGGGCAGTTCGGGAACCTGCTGGAGTTGCACCGGGACACCCCCAACGAATGGGATGCCTGGGACATCGACGCTTTCTACCGCCGCAACGTCGTCCGGCTCACCGCCGTCCGCTCGATGGCGGTGGAACACAGTGGCGAGGAAGCCGTCGTCGTGGTGGAACGGCTGGCGGGAACCTCTGCGGTGAAGCAGCGGATCTCGCTGGGGCCGGGAGCGGAATCTTTGGCGATTTCCACTGCCGTGGACTGGAAGGAAAGCGAAAAGCTGCTCAAGCTCGGGTTCGCCCTCGACGTCCGGGCAGACCGCTCGGCCGCGGAGACCCAGTTCGGCCATGTGTTCCGCCCGACCCACGTGAACACCTCCTGGGAGGCAGCGAAGTTCGAGATCTGCGCCCACCGGTGGATCCACGTCGCCGAACCCGGCTATGGCGTGGCTATTTCCAACTCGTCGACCTACGGCCATGACGTCACCCGGAACATCCGGGAGGACGACGGCGGGACCACCACCACCGTGCGACTCTCGCTGCTGCGCTCGTCCAAGTTCCCCGACCCCGGTGCAGACCGCGGCCTGCACGAATTGAACGTCACGATCCGGCCCGGTGCCAGCATCGCCGACGCCGTCCGGGAAGGCTACCGAACGAACCTTTCCCCGCGGGTGCACAAGGGCGCCCACGGCGCAGAACCGCTCATTGAGGTCTCCAACCCGGCCCTGGTCGTTGAAGCTGTGAAGCTCGCCGAGGACGGCTCAGGCGACGTGATCGTGCGGGTCTATGAATCGCTCGGGGAGCGGTCCGCAGGGCTCGTGGCGGCCTGCTTCGACGTCAACGACGTCCAGACCGTGGATTTGCTGGAGCGCCCGGCGGATTCGCCGGGCGTAGCCCTGGCGGGGAACTCGGCGGAACTGGCGCTCCGGCCGTTCCAGCTGGTGACTCTGCGGTTTGTGCGCTGAGGTCGGGAGCCGCGGAGCCTGACGCTGGCCCCGGCTGCCTCCTGGGCCGTTAAACAGGCTGAGTGGGAGCGGTCCAGCCGGACCGCTACCACTCATCCCCCCAATGGCGCTTGGGCGGCTGCCTCGGCTCCGCACGGATTGTTCCCGTTCACGAAGCGAATGCCGCTTTCACACATTCATGATTCTCTCACGGTCTAATGATTTTGTGAATGCCTAGCCGTGGTTGCGGCGTAATGTTGTCTTAGTGTTACCTGATGGGTTGCTGATCAGCCCGGAGAACCACAGGACGGCAAGGCCCGCGACGTAGCCCAGCACCGCCGCGTAGTTGACGAAGCGCAACCCCTCGGCCCAGGCGGCCGGGGCCAAGGAGGCGGGGAGGCTTAGGATCGCGAACAGGGCGCCGAGGAGGACCAGCAGGGCTCCGGCCCTGACTAAGCGCGGCTGCCGGCTCCTGACCGTGGCCAGCAACGGGGGCGCCAGAACGAGCGATACGAACGCGGGGTA
Source organism: Arthrobacter sp. NicSoilB4 (assembly GCF_019977335.1). Taxonomy (NCBI): domain Bacteria; kingdom Bacillati; phylum Actinomycetota; class Actinomycetes; order Micrococcales; family Micrococcaceae; genus Arthrobacter; species Arthrobacter sp. NicSoilB4. The sequence goes on from NZ_AP024653.1 coordinate 713,961, forward strand.
CGTCCTGCCGGCAGCGGTGTAATAGGGGGCCCGGGAGGCGTTCCTGCCGATATCGGAGGCGACCTGCGGCCCCGCGGGCCCCCAGGTGCTGACTATCAGGAGGAACGTCACCAGCACCGTCAGGCAGCAGAGCGCCAGGACCCAGCGCCCGGTAGCGCCTGCGATGAGGCCATAGCCTCTGGCTGCGGCGAGACCCCTCGTGATGCGGAGGCCCACGAGCAGGACAGTCGCGAAGACGAGATACCGCAGAATCAGGCTCGTCACATGCCGTCCGCCCAGGGCGCCATCAATCACCACGTACAGTTCGGAGACGGCGAGCAGGCTGCATAGCGTGGCCAGCACGAGGATTCCGAAGACGGTTCTGTTCCGGCCCATAACAGCGTCCGGGACCCGCAGGAGAAGCGCCGCACAGCACACCACCAGTGTCGCCCACTCAAGGGTTGCCATCAGCAGGGATCTCCCAAATCGCTTGGCGGCTCAGCACACAATGACTATCCGGTGACGTTAGTCTGCATCTTCCGCGTCCGCTTGGCCACCGCCTTCGACAGCCAGAACGTGGCAAGCCCGGTCAGGAGGCAGAGGATGGCCGTGTAATTGAAGACGAAGCGCAGATAACCCAGTGGCGCAGGAATCACGGGAGAGAGGAGGCCCAAGGTGACGCCAATGGACCCAAGGGCCAGTAGCGCGGCGCCGAGCCGCACGAGGCCCGGCAGACTGCTGCGGACCGTCCTCACCATGGCCGGAAGGAGGGCAAGTGTGATGTACGCCGGATACAGGCGTCCGGCGGCTCCGTAGTATTCGACAAGCGCCGCATTGCGGGCATCTTTGTCGTAGACCCCGATCAGTCCTGCGGACGAACCCGCGGTATCCATCATCAAAAAGACCGCCACCACTGCCAGGGATGCGGCCGCGGCGAACGCTGTCCCGGCGGGTCCGGTAATGAGCCTGAGGGCGTCGTCGGCGCCGAAGCCCCGCGCGATCCTGAGACCGAGGGCGAAGATGGCGCCGAAGATGATGAAGCGCAGCAACAGGTTGGCAAGGTTCACGCCGCCCAAGACCTGGTCAACGGCCACGTACGGCGCCTCGATGCTCAAGAGGATGGCGGCCGTCATGAGTGCATAGATGAAGAATAGCGACCTGTTCTCACCCCGGAGCGCGGTGGGGACGCGGAATGCGGCCAGGACACCGCAGGCCGCCAACGTGGTCCACTGCAGGATCGCGATCATCGGGGGTTCCAAGACTTTCTGTTGTGTTTCCACTTAAAGGGGGTCATGCGTCCGGCGCGGACCGCATGGAGTGCTCGACAGGGGGCTGGGCTACCTGCGGGCGGGACGCTTGGTTGCCAGCACCCGGCTGAGCCACATCAGTGTGAGCCCCAGGATGAGGCCGAGAATGGCGGTGGAGCTGATGAAGTATTGCAGATACGCGAGATGGCGCGGCAGCAGGTCGCTGAGCGACAGGAGGATCATGGCGCTGGATCCCACGGCGAGGACCGCGGCCCCGCTCCTGGGAAGCCTCGGGAGTCCGCTTCTTATGGTCCTGATGGTGGCCGGCAGCAGGCATGCGGCCACGAAGGACGGGTAGAACCTGCCGGCAACCGTATAGAGCCTGATGAGGTCGACGTTGTTGGCACTCTGGTCCGGTAGGGCGCTCAGTCCGGTCGAGCTCCCGGCCGTGTTGGCAAGGAGGAACGGGACTACCGTGGCGACCACCACGAGACCAAGCACTGCGACGCCAACCGGACCGACAATAAGCCGGACGCTGCGTTGTGCGTCGAAGCCCTTGGCAATCTTGTAGCCGGACAGGAGAACCACGCCGTAAATGAGGAAGCGGAGGATGAGATTCGTGTAGTTCTGCGAACCCAGCCATGCGTCCACTGGAAGATAGACGGCGTTGATGCTCAACATGATCGCAAACGTTGACAGCGCGAAAATACCGAAAATTGACCGGTTCTCACCCCGGAGGGCACTGGGGACACGGAAAATTGCGACGAGGGCGCAGACCGCCAAGGTGGTCCACTGCAGGATCGCGATCATCCAAGGTTCTCCCAAATCTTTTTTGTCTGTTCGTGTTCCTGCTCCTGGCGGCGCAGGGTCCTGCCAAGGGACTGCAGGCGCTCGCCGGCCAGGGCCGTGAGTTCGCCATCCGAGAGCGCGTCCAGGGCGGCTTGCCTTGCTTCCGGCGCCCAGCCGGCCTCCTGCTCCGTCAATAGTCCGGTGGCAACGAGTCCGCCCGTGAAGCCTACGCCAGCCGCGCGGGAGGTTGCGACCGCCAGTTCCGGGGACAGCCGGTTCGCTGTCAACTGGGCCGAATAGTTCTGCGGCGCGACTCCCGTGGCCGCCGATACGCGGTGCCGCAATTCGCCGTCGTCGATCGCGTCCACCCAGTTCCGGACGGAGGTGGCGTGCGGGGCTGCGCTGAGCGGGGGTGTCAGCGTGCTGCCGCTGTCTCCGAAACCGCCATACGCCGGGGACGAGCGGGAAATCACCGCGCGGAGCAGGTCCATCGTCGCGATCTGGCTGACGAGTTCGGCAGCGGTGGGAGGCTGCGGCTGCTCCGCAAGGCCCTTAAAGCTGTCAAACGAGCCGAGGTCGTCCAGGGGGCTGCGTTTCAGGGCGCGGCTGATGCTTACCAGCGTGGTTTCCGCCACCTTTCCCCGTACCAGCTGCTGGGCGAGGGTGGTGCGCTTGATCCCGGAGATCCTGCAGATGTCGGCCGTGCTCGCCGTCGGGGCAACGCCATGGAGCCAGAGTTGAAACGCCTTGGCGGGTAGTGGCATCTATGGCTTCCTGCGGAGTCGAATGGAAGGGGTGCTTCTGAAGTTCGGTGGAGCAAGAACTGCACTGATTTTACGCGAGGTGCTGATTCAACTATGCTAGATGCTCGAACCCGCTGGTCCGTACACCCCCCAAGTCCGGACCAGCGGGTTCTTTTATGCCCGGCCGTTATTGGCCGCCCGGAGCGCCCTCCGGCCATCGGTTTTGGGCCGCGGTGAGAGGATGGACTAATGACTGCAACCCTTGTTGCCAAGGACCTCGCCGGTGGTCACGACCACCGCACACTCTTCTCCAAACTCTCTCTGACCGTCGCGCCGGGCGACGTCGTCGGCGTCGTGGGAGCCAATGGTGCGGGCAAGTCGACCCTGCTCCGGCTGCTTGCCGGTGTGGACGAGCCGCAGGAAGGCACGGTCAGTCTTGCCCCCGCCGACGCGTTCGTGGGCTGGCTGCCCCAGGAACACGAACGGATCGCCGGCGAAACGGTGGGGGCCTACATTGCCCGGCGTACCGGCTGCGCCCAGGCAACCTTGGAGATGGAGTCCTCGGCAGAGGCCCTGGGCAGCGGTGCCAGCGGCGCCGACGACGACTACTCGATTGCGTTCGATCGCTGGATGGCGTCCGGCGCCGCCGACCTGGAAGACCGCGTCCCTGCCGTGTTGGCGGACCTCGGCCTCGACGTCGGCCAGGACGCCGACATGACGGGGCTCTCCGGCGGCCAGGCGGCCCGCGTGGCGCTCGCGGCACTGCTGCTCAGCCGCTTCGACGTCGTGCTCCTGGACGAACCCACCAACGACTTGGACCTCAACGGGCTGGCCAAGCTCGAGGCGTTCGTGCAGGGACTCCGCGGCGGCGTCGTGCTGGTCTCCCACGACCGTGAGTTCCTCGCCCGCTGCGTGACCACCATTGTGGAACTGGACCTCGCGCAAAACTCCGTGGCGGTGTACGACGGCGGCTACGAGGCCTACCTTGAGGAACGCGCCGTGGCACGCCGGCACGCCCGTGAACGGTACGAGGAGTTCGCCAACACCAAGGCCGATCTGGTCTCCCGGGCCCGCACCCAGCGCGAGTGGAGCTCCCAGGGCGTCCGGAACGCGATGAAGAAGAACCCGGACAACGACAAGATCCGCCGCGCGGCCAGCACTGAGTCGTCCGAAAAGCAGGGCCAGAAGGTCCGCCAGATGGAATCCCGCATCGCCCGGCTCGAAGAAGTCGAGGAACCCCGCAAGGAATGGCAGCTGCAGTTCAGCATCGGGGCGGCGCCGCGTTCCAGCGCTGTTGTGGCGACGCTCCGCGATGCCGTTGTCCACCAGGGCGATTTCACGCTCGGTCCAGTTAACCTGCAGCTCAACGCCGGGGAACGGATCGGCATTACCGGCCCCAACGGTGCCGGCAAGTCCACGCTGCTCCGCCTGCTGCTGGGCGTCCAGCGGCCGGACTCCGGTGACGCCTCGATGGGCGCGTCCGTCGCCGTCGGCGAGATCGACCAGGCCCGCGGACTGCTTACCGGTGAGCTGAAACTGGCAGACGCCGTCGAAGCCGTGCTGACGGACCAGACCCCGGCGGAAGTCCGGACCCTGCTGGCCAAGTTCGGCCTCAAGGCAGACCACACCTCCCGGCCGGTCGACTCCCTGTCGCCTGGGGAGCGGACCCGGGCCGCGCTGGCCCTCCTGCAGGCGCGCGGCGTGAACCTGCTGGTGCTCGACGAGCCCACCAACCACTTGGATCTCCCTGCGATCGAACAGCTTGAAGAGGCCCTTGAGAGCTACGACGGCGCCCTGCTGCTGGTCACCCACGACCGCCGGCTGCTGGAAAACGTGCGCCTCGACGCGCGCTGGAACGTGGAGAGCGGCGTCGTCACCGAACTCCTGGGCCATACCGCCCTGAAAGGCAACAACACATGAGCATGGACCGGGTAGCGTGGAGCTCCCTTTACAACATCACGCGCGCCTCAAGCGGCTCGAAGCCGTTCTCGAAGGAAACGCTCAAGCGTGTGTTCGGCTTCGCCCGTCCGCACAAGGGCAAGCTGATCGCCTTTGTCCTGCTGTCGGTCGTGATGGCCGTGCTGGCCGTCGCCACCCCGGTCCTCGCCGGGCAAGTGGTGGATGCGATTATCGCGGGGGCCGGCACCGACGTCGTGGTCTGGCTGGCCGTGCTGATCGCCATTGTGGCTGTTGCCGAGGCGGGGCTGGGACTCGTCACCCGCTGGCTGTCCTCCACCATCGGCGAAGGCGTGATCGTCGATCTGCGGACCAGGGTCTTCGACCACGTGCAGAAGATGCCGATCGCCTTCTTCACCCGCACGCGCACCGGGGCGCTGGTGAGCCGGCTGAACAATGACGTGATCGGCGCGCAGTCGGCCTTCGCCGGAACCCTGTCGGGCGTCGTCAGCAACGTGGTGGCCCTCGCCCTGACGCTGGCGGTGATGCTGGGCAAGTCCTGGCTCATCACCGTACTCGCCATGATCCTGCTGCCGATCTTCCTGATTCCGGCCCGCCGGATGGGCTCCAAGCTCGCCGACCTCCGCCGCGAGGCGGCCGAGCACAATGCCAACATGGGCACCCAGATGACGGAGCGCTTCTCCGCCCCCGGCGCCACGCTCGTGAAGCTCTTCGGCCGCCCTGACGAGGAGTCCCGGGAATTCGCCGTCCGCGCGGGCCGCGTGCGGGACATCGGCGTCCGCACCGCCATGCTGCAGTTCACCTTCGTCACGGCGCTGACGCTCGTCTCCGCGCTGGCCCTCGCCCTGGTCTACGGGCTGGGCGGCTTCCTGGCGCTGCAGGGGCAACTGGCCGCCGGCGACGTCGTGGTGCTGGCCCTGCTGCTGACCCGCCTTTACGCCCCGCTCACCGCGCTCTCCAATGCCCGCGTGGAGATCATGAGTGCCCTGGTCAGCTTCGAGCGGGTCTTCGAGATCCTGGACCTCAAGCCGCTCATCGAGCAGAAGCCCGACGCCGTGTCGTCGCCGCCCGGGCCGCTGTCCGTGGAGTTCGACGACGTCCGCTTTTCCTACCCCTCGGCGGACAAGGTGTCGCTCGCCTCGCTGGAGGACGTGTCAACGCTCGACACCCGCGGCGGCGAAGAGGTGCTGCACGGCATCAGCTTCCGGGTGGAACCGGGCCAGACGGTCGCCCTCGTGGGCTCCTCGGGCGCCGGCAAGTCCACGATTGCGCAGCTCCTGTCGCGTCTCTACGACGTCGATTCCGGTGCCGTGCGCTTCGGCGGAGCCGTTCCCGGCACCGGCGTGGACGTCCGTGACCTCACGTTTGATTCCATGCGGCACACCCTCGGCATGGTGACCCAGGACGGGCACCTGTTCCACGAGAGCATCGCCTCCAACCTGCGCCTGGCCCGCCCGGACGCCAGCGACGAGCTCATGTGGGATGTGCTGCGGCAGGCCCGGCTGGAAGACATGATCCGGTCGCTGCCGGACGGCCTGGACACGGTGGTGGGGGAGCGCGGCTACCGCCTCTCGGGCGGGGAACGCCAGCGACTCACCATCGCCCGCCTGCTCATTGCGCAGCCGCGCGTCGTCATCCTGGACGAGGCCACCGCCGCCCTGGACTCCACCAATGAGGCCGCCGTCCAGGAGGCGCTCGGCGCCGCGCTCGAGGGCCGCACCGCCGTCGTGATTGCGCACCGGCTTTCGACGATCCGGGCCGCCGACGCCATCCTGGTGGTGGAGGACGGCCGGATCGTGGAGCGTGGAACGCACAGCGAGCTGCTGGCCGCCGAGGGCCGTTATGCGGAGCTGTACCGGACCCAGTTCGCCGAAGCCAGCGCCGTGGCGGAGGAGTCCGTGCCCGGGCTGTAGTGTTCCCGGGCCCTAGCCGGGCTGGCCCGAGAGGGCGGGCAGGACGTGGTCGGTGAGCAGCGGGGCGAGGTCGTCCGGCAGTTTCTCGGCCAGGTCCAGCCAGCGGATCTCCGCGATCTCGGCGGAGGGGTGGGCATGCCAGACCCCGGGGGCGGTGAAAACCGTGGCCTGGATCTGCGTCGCGGCCTCGTTGGCGGCGTCCGCGAACCAGATGCCCAGGAGCACCAGTTCGTCCGCCGCGACGACGATCCCGACTTCCTCCGCCAGCTCCCGTGCCGCCGTCTGGGCGGCCGTCTCGCCCGCCTCTGGCTTGCCGCCGGGATGCATGAACTTGTCCGTGCCGCGTTTGCGGACGGTGAGGAGGCGCCCGGCCTCGTCGAAGACACAGACGGCGGAGACAACGATGAGGGGGTTCGTGCCCGGCGCGTTCATCGCGTTCATCCCGTGTCCGCCGTCCGGCGCAACACGGACGTCAGCAACTGGTCCTTGGCCGGGCCGGTGACATCCCACTGGTAGCGGAACTCATCCGGACCGGTCCACGTGTAGTGCACGCTGTAGCTGTCCGGGCTGCACCAGTGCTCGTCCCTGCCGCTCTGCGGCCCGAATCCCATCCGGTGGAACGGCCGGCCGTCGGGGAAGAACATGTCCATCGTGTCCGGGGCGCCGGTGGGCCGCAACAGGTATTCCCGGCTGGCCGGCCCCGAGAACGGTATGCCCGCCGGCCCGCCAGGGACGGACGCCCAGGAGACAGTGCCCTCTTCGCGGAAGCGGAGGCCGCCGTCGGGCGTTTCGGTGAAGCGGACAACGCCGGTGAAGGACCCGCGGGTGCCGGCGGACCTGTCGAGGAGGGTGCGTTCCACGGTCCAGGAGCCCAGCAGGTAGGCGCGGAGATCGAAGGCCGGAGCGGCGTCCGGCGGCTGGGGGTTCAAGTGCCCTCGATTGGAATCGAACCAACGACACCGGCTTTAGGAGAGCCGTGCTCTATCCACTGAGCTACGAGGGCGGGCATCCGTGCTGGACGGCCGCTGGCCGGCCCGTTCGGACACGGATACAAGCATACAAGGTGACGGGCCGTACTACGCTCTTGGCATGGCCGCCCCCGCTGACTCCCCGTCCCAGGACATCATCTATATCCCCGATCTGCCGTCCACGCGGTTTTACGCGGGCGCACTGGCGTTGCTCAGCGTGCTGCAGTATTTCGTGGCGGAGGCAGCCGTGATCGGCGCGTGGGCGGGGCAGCAGCCGTACAGCCGCCGAACTGGCTTCATCAGCGATCTGGGCGCCGCGGGCTGCGCGGTTTTCGACGGCCGGGACGTCTGCTCGCCGGCGCACGTGCTCATGAACGCCTCGTTCGTGGTTCAAGGCATCGGGATGATGGTCGGCGCACTGCTGCTGAGTTCGGTGCTGCTGTGCACGGCAGCGCGGCCATCCGCGCAGATTACGAGGGTGCCGGACGGCCGGGTTCCGTGGGCTGCCGCGATCTCGGCACGTACCCTCACGGCCGCCGCCGGTGCCGGCACCGTCCTGGTGGGGCTGGTCCCCGAGGACGCCGGCTCCGTGTGGCACGCGGTGGGCGCCATCATGTATTTCGCCGCCGGGAGCCTTGCCCTGCTGCTGCTGGGCTGGCTGTGGCTTCGGCAGACACCGCTGGGCTGGCCCATCCTGGCCTGCGGCGTCGTGTCTCTCGGCGCCCTGATCACCGGCGGAGTGACGGGGATGGACGTGCCGGAGCCAGGCACGCTGGAGCGGCTCATGGGGTATCCCATCACGATCGGCATGGCGGCCGTGGGGCTGGTCGTTGCGCAGCGGTTGGGGGAGCAGCGGGCCGCCGCGAAACGGGTCCGATCGGGCACTGCCGGGGTCCAGCGGAGGCGGGCGGGCGGGCACTGACCGGGTCCACCAGGGGACGAGGAGTCCCGGCACGGTCGCCCGACGTCGGCCGTTCATGACGGCGCTATTGTTCCGGGGTGTCTTATGTCTCACAATGGCCCGGCCGTGGATTATCATGAGGGCATTCACCGGAACATTCCGGTGCCGCCCGCGCTACGTGACTCCGGCGCTGGCCAACTTGCCGACCTTGGAGTCCAATGGGGACGAATGTCTGATCAGCTAGCCTTGCCGCGCCGTGCCGCAGCGACTGCCGTGGGGGTCCTGGCGGAGGGCATTGTCCGACGTGCGAGTAGCCGGGGGACCGGCGACTTTCCGGCGTCGGCCTGTTGCCGCTGGGTTGCGGACCTATGACGATCGAGGCTACGGCGGAATCCGGCCAACTGCTCCCGCAGGAGCCCGCGGCCGAACACAATGGCGGGCTGGATATCCGCACCGGTGCCCCGATCGGCGTCCGGATGCTCGACGGCGGCATCATCGAAGTCGCGCTCCCGGCCAACGAGGAAATCGATGGGCCCGAGGCGCGTGTTGCCGGCGCCACGGTCCGCGCGATGGCCAACGGCCGACGGATGCCGGTGATGCTCGTTATTACCGGCGTGGTCGGCGTCAGCGTCGAAGCCCGGCAGGTCTACGCAGGATCCATCGCCGCTTCAGCGTTCGCCCTCGTCGGTGAAAGCCCCGTGGACCGCGTGATCGCGCACTACCTGCTGCGCTCCAAGACCGAGACGATCCCCGCGCAGTTCTTCACGTCCGAGGCCGAGGCCATCGACTGGTTAGGGCAATACACGAGTGAAGACTGATCCGCCGGACCCCCGACTGCATGCCCTCGTCGAAGGCATCGTCCGCATCGCAGGAGGCGACCTGACCACCAGGATTCCCCATTCCGGTGCCAGGGACGACGTCGCCGCGGTCATTGCCGGGATCAACCTGATGGCCGACGACCTGCAGACCATTTACCAGGAACTTGAGGAACGCGTCGAAAGCCGAACGGCGATGCTGCGCGAAGCGCAGGTCGAGCTCGAGCGGATGGCGCTGACTGACCCGCTCACCCAGCTCGCCAACAGGACGGCGCTCAACTCCGTCCTGAGCCACGCCCTTGCCGAAACGTCCCGGGGCGAAATGCCGCCGGCACTGCTGGTCCTCGACCTGGACTCCTTCAAGGGCATCAACGACACTCTGGGACACAGCGCCGGCGACGACGTCCTCCGGGTGATCTCGAAGCGGCTGCAGGACGCAGTCCGGGACACAGACACAGTCGCGCGCCTCGGCGGCGACGAATTCGCCGTCATGCTGCCGAAGTCCAACCTTGTCCGGGCACGCCGGGTCGCCAACAGAATCCTCAAGGCGCTCGGCGAGAGCCTGGAAATCGGGGATCTGCGCATCACCTGCGGTACCAGCATCGGACTGCGGGTGGCGGAGCCCGGGCAGTCCGTCGACGACCTGGTCATGGAAGCAGACACCGCGATGTACGCGGCCAAGGCCCAGCCGCACAGCAGTATCAAGGTGTTCGAGCCGGCCCTGCTCTACGCCCGCCGGCTGCAGAGCGTCATGATCACCGAAATGCGCGAGGCGATCCTCCAGGACCAGCTCACGCTGCACTACCAGCCGGTTGTGGAACTGGCCACCGGCAAGATCGAAGGCGTTGAGGCGCTGGTGCGCTGGAACCACCCGGAGCGCGGCCTCCTGATGCCAGATTCCTTCATCCCGCTGGCTGAAGAGACGGGGATGATCGTGGACCTCGGCCACTGGGTGTTGAGGAACGCGGTGCGCCAGCTGCGGCGCTGGCAGCAGGACCTGAACGTGGACGCCGACTTCAACGTCCGCGTCAACATCTCGACCACCGAGCTGCAGAACCTCGATCTGATTGAACACGTCCGCGACATCCTGCACGAAACAGGCGTGGACGCCGCCAACCTCATCGTGGAGTTGACGGAGTCCATGGCCGTCAACGGAGGGGACGTGGACAGGTATTCCCTCAGTGGGCTGCGGCGGCTGGGTGTGCAGCTCGAAATCGACGACTTCGGCACCGGCTATTCGTCCATCAGCTACCTACGGAAACTGCCGGTCAACGTGGTCAAGATCGACAAGAGCCTGATCGACGGTCTGGGCACCGACACGGAGCAGAGCAAGTTCGTCGAGGCGGTGCTGCACCTGATCCACGCCTGCGGGCTTAAGGCTGTGGCCGAGGGCATCGAGACGGCGGAACAAGCCGCGGAGCTGGTCCGGCTGGGCTGCTCAAGCGGCCAGGGCTACTACTTCGGCAGGCCCGTTCCGGCGTCTGACATCGACGCGAGGATAGGGCAGGGGAGCCGGTAGGCACTTTTGAACGAAAAACGGTGGGTATCGGAATCCGACACCCACCGTTCGACAACGCCGTCTCCGCTAGTTCTTCGGAGTGGAGTGCGGCCACCATTCGATGGCTACTACAGAGCCCTGACCCGAGTTTCCGGTTGCCGAGACGGCAGCAGTTGCGGACAGGCCCGCGGCGGCCAGCGCACCGGCGACGAGGAGTGTAGCGAGGGTTTTCTTCATTTGGACTCCTGATACATAAGGGGCTGATGTGACTCATGTGGTGCGAGTTCAGTATAGGGGCACCCGACACGCCTAGAAAGAATAAAATGTCTCCTAACCATAACTCCTGTGTTATTTATGCGTGCCTGCACGACTCCTGCGCGAATACTGCGACGCTCCCACTTACACGTCATGTACATTTCTCCGTCCTTGGCGACGGATAATTGGCTTATGCAACAAAACTTCCTACCTCCCGCATATTTCGCCGCTGAGCTTCAGGCCCGGCAGTACCGGGACGATCACGACTTCAAAGCGGCAGCACGAAGCGCCGATGAGGCCGCGGCTATAGCCTTGGCTGGAGGGGAAGAAGCCGCTGGGTGGGACATGAGGTTCTTCCAAGTGGAGAATCTGTTGGACGCCGGTGAGTTTGGCGAGTCGGCCACGTTGGCCGTGGCCTTGGCTGCGGGGCCCTATGGCGCGCCCACGGCGCAGGCCAAGGCGAAAGCGCACATTCTTCTGGCGACAGCCAGACAGCGGGCTGGTCTACTCGAACAAGCTGTCGAGTCCGCACGGACGGCGGCGAATCTCACGGCCGAAGAGGCCGACATTGAGACCAACGTCAAGGCTCGCCACGCTCTAATCGCGGCCTTGGCAGACTGTGGAAGACTGGCGGATGCCTGGGACGAATGCAATGTACTCGCCGACATCGTTTCGGACGAAGTCGACGACCAACTGGTTGGCAAGGCGTATTGGGCTATTGGCAATGTGGCGTTCCTCTGCAACATGATCGAGGAGGGGCTGCGCTACCACGAGCTTGCGGCCGACACCTTTTCGCCGGCCAATAATCTTGATGTCTGGGCGAAGTTCAACAAGGCCTCTGCGGCCATGCGATTGGCCGCTGACATTGCGGACTCCGACACGCTCCGCTGCATCGAACGGGCAGAACTGGCCACGGACGTCATCGGCGGTAGCGCGAACGATCACCACCTCCTGAAGTTGAACCGCGCACACTGGACCTACCTTTCGGGGGATATTCCCGCCTCCATCAGCCTTTTGGAAGGACTCTGCGAGCTGGAAAATGGCCTTTCGCCGCAGCGTTCCGGTGAGGCATGTCTTTTGCTTGGCCGGGCATACAAAGACACCGGCGATTTCGCCGCGGCGGATGAATACTTGTTGCGCGCTGCCGAGCAATTCGAAACTGCGGGCGCACCCCAGCGCGCGGACCAGGCCCGGGAGTACCTCGCAAATCAGCATTGAGCCCAGCTGGCGGTGCGTTGCGGCTTTCCCTGCCGCACCACGCTGGACATGCCCTCCCTGTGCCGCGACGGATGGACATAGTGCCACTATGTCCGGTGGCCGGGCCTAAGGCTGGGCATGTCCCGTAGGTCCCGTGGCACGCCCCATTGAGCATGCCCTCCGGGTGCCCGGACGGATGGACATAGTGGGGCTATGTCCAGTGGCCGGGCCTAGGGCTGGGCATGTCCCTTGGTGGGGGCCGTCGCCGCAGCGGGCTTGCGGCCAAGGAACACCGCGGCGCCTCCAACGACCAGGCTCAGCACCAGCAGCGCCCAACCGGCGACAGTGAGGCCCGATGCCAGGGCGACCTGGCCGGCGTCGAGAGTGTGGGCGGACAGCATCGAATCGATCACGGCGTTGCCCCACAGCCTGACTGCCGCGAAAAGCAGGGGCACTGCCCACAGCGCCCAGCGCAGTCCCTTGCGTGCCACGTTCGTGCCGATGAGCAGGAGCCAGGTGAAGCCGAAGATCAGCGGGAACAGCGAGCCGGCGGTCTTGTGGATGTAATTGAGCTGCCCTCTGGCGTCCTCATCCATCGCGGAGCGCAGCTGCTCAACATAGCCCGGGTCGAAGCCCCCGACCAGGGAATCGGGCATGGCAAGGCCGCCGCTGAGCTGCGTGAGCTGGTTCAGGGTGAGCAGGTGGAGGTACCAGAAGAGGAACAGGCTGGCCACAACACCCGCAATCAGGATCAGGTTGCTGTTGCTCTGCGCCTTCTGCGGGGTCCGGCTGGTGCTCGGGTTGATCACCGACGGCAGCTGGTGCTGGGGGACGACGGCGTTCGCGCCGTGCTTCTTGATCCGCTGTGCGGGTGTCTTGGCCATGGCACCATTATCGCCCGGGCACGCGTGCAACCGGACGCCGGGGTCCCGAGGCCCGGCGCCGTCCGCCTGTTCACTGCCGGCAGGCGCAGATAGGCTGGAGCGCGTGACCGAACTAGGAAAGCACCGGCTCGGCCGGCACAGCTCCGCTGAACTCAACCCCGCCCTGGACGACTACCAGCTCGCCGAGGCCCTCGTGCGCGAGGCCGGGACCTTGGCGCTCCTCATGCGTCAGGCCGGTCTGGAAGGCCGCCAAAAGACATCGGTTTCCGACGTCGTCACCGCCGCGGACCACGCCGCCGAGGCATATGTGCTGGAACAGCTCCAGCGCTGCCGGCCCGACGACGGCATCCTGGGCGAGGAGGGCGCCTCCGTCGACGGCACCAGCGGCCGGACCTGGGTTATCGACCCCGTGGACGGGACCTACAACTTCCTGCATGGATCCACCTACTGGTGCTCGGCTATTGCCCTCAAGGACTCCTCCGGTGTGGTGCTCGGCGGGATCTTCCAGCCTGAGGAAGACAAGCTCTGGCTCGGCGGAACAGGCCGTGCCTCAACGCTCAACGGTGAACGGCTGACCACTTTCCGCTCGAACGGTGCCCCGGGCACGGGCCGCTCCGACACGCCCCTGTCCGAACTCGGTGCCGCGACCTACATCCACCCCACCTGGCTCGCCGACCCGATGTGCGCGATGCCGTGGCACGCCGCCGCCACCTCCGCCGCCGCGCTGCGGATGTTTGGCTCCGGCTCCTGCGACCTCAGCCGCGTGGCCGACGGCGAACTGGGGTGCTGGTTCCAGCACAGCTGCCCGGAATGGGACTGGCTGCCCGGGAAAGCCATCGTCCTCGCGGCCGGCGGCGCGGCCGACGTCGTCCGGGTGAATGGCCTCGACTGGTTCGTCGCCGGAGGCACGACGGCGGTCCGTCACCTGCGCGCCGCCCTCGAATCCGGCTCCGTCCGGTAGGTTCCGGCAGCAACCCGCGGGACATGCCCATTGTTGGCTGCGGGGCGTGGGCATAGTGGTGATATGTCCAGTGGGCGCGGCCCGGGGAGGGCATGTCCCTCGGGTGCCCCTAGAAGGCCGCGGGACATGCTCATTGTTGGCCGGAGGGCATGGACATGTGGGCATTATGTCCAGTGGCTGCGGACAGGGGAGGGCATGTCCCGAGGGGGCGCAGTGAGGGCCGCGGGACATGTCCATTGTTGGCTGCGGGGCGTGGGCATATGGGCAGTATGTCCAGTGGCTGGGGGCAGGGGAGGGCATGTCCCGAGGGGGCGGACCTGACTGTCAGTGGCACCGCCTAGACTTGTTAACACCATGGATATGTTGTTTGACCCTTACGCCGACGGACCCTTCCAAGCTGCCTCGACCACGGCGGCGCGCACCAAAACGCCTGCCGGCCATGGGATGGCGGCACTGGATTCTGCCCACGGCGCCGGGCCCAAAGGCGGCCACGGGGATAACCCGTCCGGCGAACCGGACCACCACCGGCTCCCGGGCGCGGCTGAGCTCCTCGAGGGGCTGAACCCGCAGCAGGAGGAGGCCGTCAAGCACGCCGGCAGCGCCCTGCTGATCGTCGCCGGCGCCGGCTCTGGCAAGACCCGCGTGCTCAGCAACCGCATTGGCTACCTGATCGCCACCCGGCGCGCGCACCACGGCGAGATCCTTGCCATCACCTTCACTAACAAGGCCGCCGCCGAAATGCGCGAGCGGGTCGAAGCCCTGGTGGGCCCCCGGGCCAAGACCATGTGGGTGTCCACTTTCCACTCCTCCTGCGTCCGGATCCTGCGCCGCGAAGCCAAGAATGTCGGCCTTAACTCCAACTTCTCGATCTACGACTCCGCGGACTCGCTGCGCCTCATCACGCTTGTTGCGAAGAACCTGGACCTAGATCCGAAGCGCTTTGCCCCCAAGGCCATTCAGCACAAGATTTCCGCTCTCAAGAACGAGCTGATCGACGCCGACAGCTACTCCTCCAGCGCAAACTACAACGACCCCTTCGAACAGGCCGTCGCCGAGGTCTTCAAGGGCTACACGCAGCGCCTGCGCCAGGCCAACGCCATGGACTTCGACGACCTGATCGCCGAAACGGTCTACATGTTTCGCGCCTTCCCCGCGCTCGCCGAATCCTACCGGCGCCGGTTCCGGCACGTCCTGGTCGACGAATACCAGGACACCAACCATGCCCAGTACGCCCTCGTGCGCGAGATCGTCGGCGAAGGCCCCGGCGCGGCTGAGCTGACCGTCGTCGGCGACTCCGACCAGTCCATCTACGCCTTCCGCGGCGCCGACATCCGCAACATCGTGGAGTTCGAGAAGGACTACCCCGAAGCCCGCACCATCAAGCTCGAGCAGAACTACCGCTCCACCCAGACGATCCTCAGCGCCGCCAACTCGGTCATCGCCCGCAACCCCAACCGGCCGGAGAAGCGGCTGTGGACAGCGGAAGGCGATGGCGAGAAGATCGTCGGCTACGTGGGCGAGAACGAACACGACGAAGCCCAGTTCATCGCCAAGGAAATCGACCGCCTGCAGGACGAGGGCGACCTCCGCCCCGGCGACGTCGCCATCTTCTACCGCACTAACGCCCAGTCACGCTCCATCGAGGATGTCCTGGTCCGCGTCGGGCTTCCGTACAAGGTGGTCGGCGGGACCCGGTTCTACGAGCGCAAGGAAATCAAGGACGCGCTCGCCTACCTGCGAGTACTGGTCAACCCCGACGACGACGTCAACCTCCGCCGCATCCTGAACGAGCCCAAACGCGGCATCGGCGACCGGGCCGAGGGGGCCGTGGCATCACTCGCGCAGCGCGACAGGATCTCGTTTATGGCCGCGGCCCGCCGCGCCGACGAGGCTCCCGGCATGGCCACCCGCTCCGTTAACGCGGTCCAGGGCTTCGTGAAATTGCTCGACGACCTGGCCGAGGTGGCCTCCGGATCCGGGGCTGCTGCAGCCCTGGAGGCTGTCCTCGAACAGACCGGCTACCTCGCAACCCTTCGCTCCAGCACGGATCCGCAGGACGAGTCCCGGGTGGAGAACCTCGCCGAACTCGTCGCCGTCGTGCGGGAATACGAGCGGGACAACCCCGAAGGTTCCCTCGGTGCCTTCCTGGAAGGCGTCTCCCTCGTGGCCGACGCCGACCAGATCCCGGACGCCCCCGCGGGCAGCCCCGACCAGTTGGCCGCCGCCGTCGCCGAAGCCAAGCGGCTGGGCGTGGTCACCCTGATGACCCTGCACACCGCCAAGGGGCTGGAATTTCCGGTGGTGTTCCTGACCGGTATGGAGCACGGGCTGTTCCCGCACCAGCGCTCCGCCACCGACCCCAAGGAACTGGCCGAGGAACGCCGGCTGGCCTACGTCGGGCTGACCCGGGCCCGGAAGCGCCTGTACCTGACCCGCTCCGAGGTGCGCAGCATGTGGGGCCAGAGCCAGTACAACCCGGCCAGCCAGTTCATCGAGGAAATCCCGGCCGAGCTCGTGGAATGGAAGCGTGAGGGCTCCACCCGCCAGACCGGCGGCTGGGGGAGCGGCGCGTCCATCGGCTCGAGCCGGTACGGCGGATCCTTCTGGGGAGCCGGCACGGCGCGCGGCACGGAGGCCAGCCCCTCGGCCGGCTTCAACGCCGATGTTCCGGCGGCCATCGCCAAGAACCGGGTCCAGCCGCAGAAGGAGGTCGTCGCCGTCAGCGTGGGAGACAAGGTCAACCACACGAGCTTCGGCAACGGCACCGTGCTGGCCGTCGAGGGGGCGGGAGACAAGACCGTCGCCAAGGTGAAGTTCAGCGTCGGCGAGAAGCGGCTCCTGCTCCGCTACGCCCCGCTGACAAAGCTCGACGCCTGACACCCGCCCGGAAAAGCGGCTGGCGGGGCGCATTGTCCCGCGGCGCCGCCCCGCCTACAGTCGGAGAATCGGGCGCCACGAGGCGGCATTCCGCTCCGGCGCGCCAGCTCAACAAACGACGGGGCGCAGCGTGAAAATTCTGTTGGCCAGCCAGGCGATCGCCGGACACTTCAACCCCATGACGGGCATCGGTGTCCGGCTGAAGGACGAGGGCCACGAGGTCGGCTGGTACACCGGCGGCACGCTTGCCGGCAGGCTGGACGAGCTGGGCATCCCGCACTACCCGTTCGAACGCGCTGTTGAGCACACGGGCGAGAACCTCAATGAGCTCTACCCGGAGCGCGCCCGGCTCAAGGGCCCGATGGCCATCCGCTTCGACGGCGAACGGATTTTCGCGAGCAACGTCACCAATTTCTTCGAGGACATCAGGGACGTCCACCAGCGCTTCCCCTTCGACGCCGTCGTTATGGACAACACCATGTTCATCCAGAGGCTCGTGGCGGTGGTGCTGGGCAAGCCGGTGGTCAGCTTCGTCCCCATCGGCAACATGGAAAGCGACCCGCTGGTGCCGCCGATGTTCTTCGGCTTCGCGCCCGCACGGACCCCGGCCGACAAGGTCCTCCATGCCGGCGCCCGCCTGGTCTCGGACCAGTTCGTCACCAAGCCGGCGCGAACCAGCTACGCGCGGCAACTGCAGGGCTACGGCCTCAACACCCGGCGGGGGACCCCCATCACCGACGAGACTTACCTGTGGTCCCATGCGATCATCCAGACGGGCACGGCGTCGCTGGATTTTCCGCGGCGGCGCGTCAACCCGAAGGTCCACTACGTCGGCGCGCTGCTGCCTCACCGGCCGGCCGCAGCCGACAGTCCGGTGTCCGCCGCGCCGGCGGCCGCAACGCACCGCCATACCGTGGTCGTCACCCAGGGAACTGTGGACAACAGGGACCCCGAAAAACTGATAATCCCCGCCATCGAGGCGCTGAAGGACACCGATTCCCTCATCATCGTGGCGACCGGCGGCGCGAACACTGATGAACTGCGACGGCGGTATCCGCAGCCCAACGTCGTGGTCGAGGACTATGTCGACTTCGCCCGGGTCTTTCCCGCCACGGACGTCTTCGTCACCAACGGAGGCTTCGGCGGGGTGCTGTTGAGCCTGTCCCACGGGGTCCCGCTCGTGGCGGCGGGCATCAACGAGGGCAAGAGCGACGTCAATGCGCGGGTGGAATACGCCGGAGTCGGCGTCAACCTCAAGACCGAGACACCCAGCACCGCGGCAATCCGCTCCGCCGTCGACACCGTGCTGGGAGATCCGGCCTGGCGCGCCCGGGCGCAGGCCATGCAGGGCCAGTTCGAGGCTGAAGACAGCCTCGGCGCCGCCGTCGACGTCATCATAGCGACCGCCGGCGGCGGGACACCCGGGTTAGGGATACGCGACGAAGGGACACCCGGCGTCGTCGGATGACGCCGCCAGCCGCCGGGCGCCTTGCATTCCTGCAGGCATAATGGAGCCCATGCGACGGACACTTCTGGGGATCCTGGCCGCCCTCACCCTGCTGGCCTCCTCGGGGTGCACCATCACCCAGAAGGACCCGGACTACGTTCCGCCCGCGCCGCTGCCTGCGCTGGAACAGCTAAGGCAAGCCCCCCTGGCGGACGCAACGAAGTTCGTGGCAGGCCAGGACATCATCAGTTTCGCCACCGCGGACCGGAACGTGGCCTGTTCTTTGACTTCGGCCAGGGGCGGGCACGTGAACCTGCCGTATGAACAGAACGGTTTCTCGGACTCCGCCAACAACAAGATGGCCACCGTCCCGGTGGCGCACTGCGAACTCGCGGCGTATCCCAGGCCGGAGGCCCAGGACATCGCTGACGATTGTGGCGGGACGGGCCTCGGCTACCTTGGCGGCGCGGTGCTGCTGACGCCGGAGAAAGCCGGGTACGGCGAATGCCGCTCGGGCGTCACACAGCAGGAAGCCGAATTCGGGCCCAAGGGAAGCCGCACCGGCCCGATCTCCCAACTGCCGGTCCTCGACGAGGGCCAGGGGCTTGAGCGCAACGGCCTGCGCTGCTCCGCCTACAACGGCGGTGTCGCCTGCGGAAACGTCTCCGCGGGCGTCGCTTTCTTCGTTACGCGGGACCGTTACGAACTGATTCCCAACACCGGGAAACAAACCTCGCAGAGCCCCTCAGGAGCCCCAAAAACCCCGTAATCTAGGGGTTTTTCTACGCTCAATAGAATAGTGTCCTTACTCACATAACGGGTACTCTGGAACGGGCTGCTCCCAAGGAAGGACTAGAGTTCCGAAAGGAGCATTGCGCCGTGTGGCTCGTTTCCAAGCTAGTCGCAGGGTGCGTTTATTCCGCAGCCCGGTAACCGCGATAACGTGGGGTCCGGCTGTACAGAAACTACTTCGACGTAGAAGGACACTAAACCGTGGACCTGTTTGAATACCAGGCGCGCGATATGTTCGAGGCGCACGGTGTACCCGTGCTTGCTGGCATCGTGGCGCACACCCCTGAAGAAGCAAAGGCAGCTGCCGAAAAAATCGGCGGCGTAACTGTCGTAAAGGCACAGGTCAAGGCCGGAGGCCGCGGCAAGGCCGGCGGCGTCAAGGTCGCCAAGACCGCTGACGAGGCGTTTGAACACTCCACCAACATCCTCGGCATGGACATCAAGGGCCACACCGTCCACCGCGTGATGATCGCCCAGGGTGCAGACATCGCCGAGGAATACTACTTCTCCGTCCTCCTGGACCGGGCCAACCGCAACTACCTGGCCATGTGCTCGGTTGAAGGCGGCATGGAAATCGAGCAGCTCGCCGTTGAGCGCCCCGAAGCCCTGGCCAAGATCGCGATCGACCCGGCCGTCGGCATCGACCAGGCCAAGGCCGACGAAATCGTCGCCGCTGCAGGCTTCGCCGAGGAACTGCGCGGCAAGGTCGCCGGCGTCATCCTGAAGCTCTGGGACGTCTTCAAGAAGGAAGACGCCACCCTCGTGGAGGTCAACCCGCTGGTCCTGACCGGCGCCGGTGACATCGTTGCCCTCGACGGCAAGGTCTCCCTCGACGAGAACGCAGACTTCCGCCACCCGAAGCACGCGCACCTTGAAGACAAGGACGCTGCTGACCCGCTCGAGGCCAAGGCCAAGGCGCAGGACCTCAACTACGTCAAGCTGGACGGCTCCGTGGGCATCATCGGTAACGGTGCCGGTCTGGTCATGTCCACCCTCGACGTCGTTGCCTACGCCGGCGAGAACCACGGCAACGTCAAGCCCGCCAACTTCCTGGACATCGGCGGTGGAGCTTCCGCCGAGGTCATGGCAGCAGGCCTCGACGTCATCCTGGGCGACCCGCAGGTCAAGTCCGTCTTCGTCAACGTCTTCGGCGGCATCACCGCCTGTGACGCCGTCGCCAAGGGCATCGTCGGTGCACTGGCCGAGCTGGGCCACTCCGCGAACAAGCCGCTGGTAGTCCGCCTCGACGGCAACAACGTTGAGGAAGGCCGCCGCATCCTGGCCGAGGCCAACCACCCGCTGGTTACCCTGGCCGCCACCATGGACGAGGGCGCCGACAAGGCTGCCGAGCTCGCCAACGCAGCGAAGTAGAGGGACTCGACTATGTCTATTTATCTGAACAAGGACTCCAAGGTCATCGTCCAGGGCATCACCGGCGGCGAAGGCACCAAGCACACCGCCCTGATGCTGAAGGCCGGCACCAACGTCGTCGGCGGCGTCAACGCCCGCAAGGCCGGCACCACGGTCCTGCACGGCGACACCGAGATCACCGTCTTCGGCACCGTCAAGGAAGCCATGGCCGAGACCGGCGCCGACGTCTCCATCGTCTTCGTTCCGCCGGCCTTCACCAAGGACGCCGTCGTTGAAGCCATCGAGGCCGGCATCGGCCTGGTCGTCGTCATCACCGAAGGCGTGCCGGTCCAGGACTCCGCCGAGTTCTGGGCACTGGCCCAGTCCAAGGTCGACGCCAACGGCAAGCAGGTCACCCGCATCATCGGACCGAACTGCCCCGGCATCATCACCCCGGGTGAGGCCCTCGTCGGCATCACCCCGGCCAACATCACGGGCAAGGGCCCCATCGGCCTCGTCTCCAAGTCGGGCACCCTGACCTACCAGATGATGTACGAACTGCGCGACCTCGGCTTCTCCACCGCCATCGGCATCGGCGGCGACCCGGTCATCGGCACCACCCACATCGATGCGCTCGAAGCCTTCGAAGCTGACCCGGAGACCAAGGCGATCGTGATGATCGGCGAAATCGGCGGCGACGCCGAAGAGCGTGCCGCCGACTACATCAAGGCACACGTCACAAAGCCGGTTGTCGGCTACGTGGCCGGCTTCACCGCTCCGGAAGGCAAGACCATGGGCCACGCAGGCGCCATCGTCTCGGGTTCCGCGGGCACCGCCCAGGCCAAGAAGGAAGCCCTCGAGGCTGCCGGCGTCAAGGTCGGCAAGACGCCGTCCGAGACCGCCAAGCTCCTGCGCGAGGTCTTCGCAGCCCTCTAGGCCCGAAGCACCACCAGGCACCAAAGCAACGCGGGGTCACTTCCGGCCCATTCCACCTCGTGGGATGGGCGCGGAGTGACCCCGCGTTGGTTGTTTAAGTACGACGGCGCTCCTAGACTTTCGCGCCGGCCAGGAGCTCGTCGAGCCGCTCGTAGCCTTCGGACAGTCCGCCTTCCATGCCGGACTGCGCCATGCCGTCGCGCGCCTCCATGCTGGGATAGACCCCGTGGGCCCTCAGCAGGGTGCGGCCGCCGCCAAGATCCTCGAAGGTCAGGAACTCGATGCTGACCACATCCGCGTAGCCGTCGAACTCGAAGGTCTGGATGGCGAAGTCGTTTTCCCGGACCGTGTGGAAGACGCCGTTGAAGCCGTACGAGTCGCCGTCCGGTCCCGTGTGGGTGTACCGGTAGCTGCCGCCGGTGCGGAAATCGTAATGGTCGATGTCCATCTTCAGCCGCCGCGGGCCGAGCCACTGGGCGACCAGGGCAGGCTCCTTGTGGGCCCGGAAGACGTCGGCAACGGGATAATCGAACTCCCGCTCGCAATCGATGAAGGGCAGTCCCTCCGGGACACTGAGTTTCAGGGCGTTGGTCATGATGATGAATCCTTTGCCTGTGTGCCGCGTGCCGCGGCATTGGATTGGAGCACGGCGTCAAGGCTGCGGAACTGCTCCTCGCGGACCAGCCGGTACTGGCCGATCCATGCGGTGAGCGCCTCCAGCCGCGCGGGGTTCAGGTGGACGGGCCGGCGCTGGGCGTCGCGCGTGCGCGTGACCAGCTGTGCCTGCTCGAGGACCTGGATGTGTTTCGAGACCGCCTGCTTGGTGATCGCGAAAGGTTCCGCCAGTTCATTCACGGTGGCCGGACCCCGGCTGAGCCGGGAGATGATGCGGCGGCGGACGGGGTCGGCGAGTGCCAGGAACGCCGAGTCGAGCATTCCGTCGTCGCGTTCGTCCATTGGGAGCGCCACCTCCTGCCGCCTGTAATCAACTCAAAGGTTTATCAACCTTCTGGTTGTTTAAGGATAAGACGGGTGCCGCGGCAACGCAAGGGGTGTATCGCTCCGTCGGCGGGAATGGGCACTGCGCCACGGTGAACTCTCGGCAAACGTCCGGCCAATGGGGCAGGAAATCCGCCGTTTGGCCGATCCGGCGTGGAGATACTGGAAGGCATGACTACCTTTACTCGTCGTCAAGTACTGCGTTCCGCAGGGGTCGCCGCCGTGGCCGGAGCCATGGCCGCCAGCACTCCCGCGGGCGCATTTTCAGCCTCCCAAACCGGCCTCTTTGGCCACGGGATCGCCTCAGGAGATCCCATGCCGGGGAGCGTGCTGCTGTGGACCCGCGTCACGCCCACCCCGGAATCACTACCCGGCAGCGGTGCCGGCCCGGACGTTTCCGTGAGCTGGGAAGTGTCGGCCGATGCAGCCTTCACAAAAGTGGTGGCCCGCGGTACCGCCTCCACCGGCCCGGCCCGCGACCACACCGTCAAGGTCGTTGCAGACCGGCTGCTGCCCGCCACGAGCTACTGGTACCGGTTCGCTCTTGGGGAGGAGATCTCTCCTGCAGGCCGCACGCGGACCGCTCCGGCCGCGGGGGCGGCGGTGGACCGTCTGAAGTTCGGTGTGGTGTCCTGCGCCAACTGGCAGGCGGGCTACTTCTCCTCCTACCGCCACCTGGCCGCGCGGGGCGATCTCGACGCCGTCCTGCACCTTGGTGACTACCTCTACGAATACGCGCCGGGGGACTACCAGGCCCGGGACGTCGTCGTCCGCCCGCACGACCCGGCCTTCGAGATGACCCGGCTGGAGCACTACCGGCGCCGCCACGCCCAGTACAAGACCGACCCCGACCTCCAGGCCCTGCATGCCGCGGCCCCGTTCATCGTGACCTGGGACGACCACGAATCGGCCAACGACGCCTGGAAGGGCGGAGCCGAAAACCACACCCCCGGAGTCGAAGGCGCCTGGAGTGAGCGCTTCGCCGCCGCGCACCAGGCCTACGCGGAGTGGATGCCGGTGCGCTACGAGCCCGGCGGCCAGCTCTACCGCCGGCTGGACTTCGGCTCGCTGGCCAGCCTGTCCATGCTGGATCTGCGCACCTACCGCGACCAGCAGGCCGCCAACGGTGCCGATCCCGCGATCAGCAGTCCCGCCCGCACAATCACGGGCGCCGCCCAGATGGACTGGCTGCTGGGCAACCTCAAGTCCACGGGCCCGCAGTGGAAGCTCGTGGGGAACCCTGTCATGATCGCGCCGGTCCGGGTTCCCTCGACGCTGAGCAGCGCAGAGTTGGCCGGAGTGCAGAAGCTGATGGGCGGGACCAGCATCAGCGGGGTGCCCTACAACGTGGACCAGTGGGACGGCTACGAGGCGGACCGCAACCGCGTGGTCCGCCACCTGCGGGACAACGCCGTGAAGGACACAGTGTTCCTCACCGGCGACATCCACTCCGGCTGGGCCTGCGACATCCCCGCGGATCCGGCCAGCTACCCGGCCACCGGCGATTCCGTGGCCGCGGAACTGGTCTGCACCTCCGTCACGAGCGACAACCTCGACGACATCCTGAATGTTCCGCCCCGGACCGGATCCGTCGGCGTCGAGAACGCCATCAAGGCGGCCAACCCGCACGTGAAGTACCTGGACTTCGACTCGCACGGCTACTCCGTCCTGGACGTGACAGCCGCCGGAGTCAGGATGGACTGGTACGTCCTTGCCGAGCGCACGTCCGCCGGGTCCGGATCCACCCTGTCCACTTCCTTCAATGTTCAAACCACGACGGGCAAGGTCACGCCCGCCCAGGGAGGTCTCGCATGAGCCGTTCATCAACCAACCGTCCGACGCCGGGCCGCCGGCAGTTCCTGCAACTCGCCGCTGCGGGAGGCGCCGCCGTCGTGCTTTCCGCCGCGCCGGGCACCGCCTGGGCCGCGCCGGCCGCCGGACGGACCCGAAGTTACGTGCTGGTGGTGGACGGCTGCCGGCCCGACGAGATCACACCCGCCCTGACGCCGAGGCTGGCGGCACTGCGCGATGCGGGCACCAATTTCCCGGCTGCACGTTCCCTGCCGGTGATGGAGACCATTCCCAACCACGTCATGATGATGACGGGGGTGCGCCCGGACCGTTCGGGTGTGCCTGCCAACTCCGTCTTCGACCGGGCTGAAGGTGTGGTCCGCGACCTCGACCGGTCCACCGATCTGCGCTTCCCGACCCTCCTGGAACGCTTGCAGGAGCGTGGCCTCACCACCGGATCGGTGCTCAGCAAGAAATACCTTTACGGCATCTTCGGTGCACGAGCCAGCTACCGCTGGGAGCCCCAGCCGCTGCTTCCCGTCACCGGGCACGCTCCCGACGCCGCCACCATGGACGCCCTGCTGGCGATGGTGAGCGGCCCGGACCCGGATTTTGTCTTCACCAGCCTGGGCGACATCGACCGCGTGGGCCACTCAGACCTCTCCGGGACCACGCTGCGGGCGGCGCGCGAGGCTGCTCTGGCGGACACCGACGTGCAGGTGGGCCGGTTCGTCGACCATCTCAAGAGCGCCGGCAAATGGGATTCCAGTGTGCTGATGGTCCTCGCTGACCATTCCATGGACTGGTCCATTCCCAGCAACGTCATCTCGATCAACCTCATCCTGCAGTCCAGGCCGGAGCTGCAGGCGAACGTCGCGGTTGCCCAGAACGGGGGCGCGGACCTGCTCTACTGGACCGGCCCCGAAGAGGACCGCGCGGCCGGGCTGGCCGCCGTCGAACAGCTGGTCGCGGCCCATGAGGGCGTGCTGTCGGTCAACAGGCCGGAAGACCTCCGGCTGGGCGGCGAGGCCGGAGACCTGGTGGCCTACTGCCGCGCGGGGTGGCGTTTCTCCGACCCGTACGTGGCGTCCAACCCCATCCCGGGCAACCACGGGCACCCCGCCACGGAGCCAATTCCCTTCTTCGTCTCCGGCGGTAACCCGAGGGTAGTGAAAGGGTCGGTGTCCTCCGAAGCTGCCCGGACCGCCGACGTCGCGCCGACGATCGGCGGTATCTACGGGCTGACGCCCCCTGCCGGCGGCTATGACGGGACAGCCCGGAGCTCCGCCGTCACAGGGTAGCCCCGCCACACCCACCGTCGCACGATCAGACAACGCGGGGTCACTTCGCGTCCATCCCCTACCCGGGAAAGGCGCGAAGGGACCCCGCGTTTTTTGTCGCAGACCAGTATTGTACCCACGATCCTAACTTTGTTAGTATGTCAGGACAAACTAATGAAGGAGCAGCGAGTGCCTCTCGTGCGAATAGACGTCAACCAGGGCCGCAGCCCCGAACAGCTCCGCGCGATCAGCCAGAGCATCCACGACGCCATCCTTGCCGAATATGGCATTCCGGAGCGGGACTACTTCCATGTGCTGACCGAGCATCCCGCGGGGCAGATCGTCGCCCAGGACGCCGGGCTCGGCTTCGAGCGGACGCCGGATCTCGTGATGATCCAGATCTTTACCCAGGCCGGGCGCGGGCAGGAGGCAAAGCAGTCGCTGTTTGCTGCCATCGCGGAAATGCTGGCCGCCGTTGGAGTCGCCGGCGAGGACGTGTTCATCGGCTACGTCGAGAACGCGGCGGGGGACTGGTCGTTCGGATTTGGCCGGGCACAGTACGTCACCGGCGAGCTGGGCGTGCCGGGCGCGAAGCCTCGCACGTAGCCTGCGGGGGCGCGCAGGGGTCGCCAAAATGGCGGTCCGCCGCGGGCATATGCCCCGGTCGTGTCATGTTGTAAATATGTCAGTACAAACCTTTGACAGCACATGGATTCTAAGGCAAAGTAGTGGATGTGGCCCGGTTCACGCCGGCTTCCTAAGCACCGAAGCTCAGGCTGCGCAAAGGTCCCGAGTTTCCACCAGAAAGGTCCGCGATCACCGTGACCCACGAACTTCTTACGATCGGGCGCATCAGCGTTGATATCTACCCGAATGACATCGGGGTGGATCTGGAGGACGTCACGTCCTTCGGAAAGTACCTTGGCGGTTCGCCCTCCAACGTGGCAGTCGCCGCCGCCCGCCACGGCCGCCGCGCCGCCGTGATCACCCGCACCGGCGACGACGCCTTTGGCAAATACCTGCACCGCGAGCTGCACAAGTTCAACGTGGACGATTCCTTCGTCACGGCAGTCAAAGAGTGGCCCACGGCGGTCACGTTCTGCGCAATCAAGCCCCCGGAGGACTTCCCGCTCTACTTCTACGGGCGGGTCCCCACGGCGCCGGACCTGCAGATCAAGGCCGAGGAGCTGGACCTCTCCGCCATCCGGGACGCCGGCATCTTCTGGTCCACGGTCACCGGACTGTGCCAGGAGCCCAGCCGGACCGCCCACATCAAGGCGCATGAGGCCAGGCCCCGCACCGGGCTGAAGCCCGGCCAGTTCACCATCCTGGACCTCGACTACCGGCCGATGTTCTGGGCCTCGGAATCCGACGCCCGGGAGCAGGTCGCCAGGATCCTCCCGCACGTGACCGTGGCCATCGGCAACGACAAGGAATGCGCCGTCGCCGTCGGCGAAGGCACCCCGGACGAACAGGCCGACCGCCTGCTCGCGGCCGGCGTCGAGATCGCCGTCGTGAAGCTCGGACCGGAAGGCGTGATGGCCAAGACCCGGACCGAGCGCGTCGTCTCCGCCCCGGTGCCGGTGGAAACCGTCAACGGCCTCGGCGCCGGCGACTCCTTCGGCGGGGCCTTTTGCCACGGACTGCTGTCCGGCTGGCCGCTGGCGCAGGTGCTCGACTTCGCCAATGCCGCCGGCGCCCTGGTCGCCTCCCGCCTGTCCTGCGCCGATGCGATGCCGACGCCGGAGGAAGTCGCCGGCCTTCTCGCCGAACGCGGCCGCCTTGTGCCGGGAACCTACGCCACCGAAGGAGCAACCCTGTGAGTGTCAACCCCGCCGCCGCCACCCTCACGGTGGACGACAATCCGCGCCGTTACGAGCACCTGAGCGTCATCCGCCTCGAGGATCCGGCTGCGATCGCCCGGGCCGCGCAGACCCGCCGCCGCCATCCCGGCGTCAAGGCGGGCAAACAGAACTTCATCGTCGCCGCCGACCACCCGGCCCGCGGCGCCCTCGCGGTCGGCAGCGACCCCGTGGCCATGGCCGACCGCCGCCAGCTGCTGGACCGGCTCCAGATCGCCCTGGCCAATCCGGACGTGGACGGTGTCCTGGCCTCCCCGGACATCATGGACGACCTGCTCCTGCTGGGCGCGCTCGAGGGCAAGCTGCTCTTCGGTTCGATGAACCGCGGCGGCCTCTCCGGCCTGGTGAATGAGTTCGACGACCGCTTCACCGGCCACACCGCCGCCGCCCTCGAAGCCCTCGGCGCGGACGGCGGCAAGATGCTCACGCGCATCTGCCTCGGCGATCCGGACACCGTGGCCACGCTCGAGGCAACAGCCCAGGCCATCGACTCCCTCGCCGAGCGCAAACTCATCGCGATGGTGGAGCCGTTCCTTTCCATCCGCGAAAACGGAAAGGTCCGCAACGACCTTTCCACCAACGCCGTCATCAAGTCTGTCGCCATCGCCGAAGGCCTCGGCTCCACCAGCGCCTACACGTGGATGAAACTGCCCGTGGTGGCCGAGATGGAACGCGTCATGGCGGCCACCACCATGCCCACCGTGCTCCTCGGCGGCGACCCGGACAGCAGCCAGGACGAGGTCTTCGCCAGCTGGCAGGACGCCCTCGCCCTGCCGGGCGTGCAGGGCCTCACGGTTGGCCGGACCCTGCTCTACCCGGCGGACGGGGACGTCGCGGGGGCCGTGGCCACTGCCGCCTCGCTCCTGCACCACACCGAATCAGGCCGCACCGCATCCACCCGCACCGCATCCACCCGCACCGCAGAAGTATCGGAGTAACTTTCCATGGGAACCAGAACTGCCTCAGGAACACGCAGCATGACGGTGGCACAGGCCGTCGTCGAATACCTGTCCAAGCAGTACACCGTGGACACGGTCGGCGGCCAGGATTTCCGGGAACGCCTGATTCCGGGCATGTTCGGCATCTTTGGCCACGGCAACGTCGCCGGCGTCGGGCAGGCCCTCAAGCAGTACCAGCAGCTCGATCCGGCGATCATGCCGTACTACCAGGGCCGCAATGAACAGGCCCAGTCCCACCAGGCCGTCGGCTACGCCCGGCACACCCGGCGCCGCCAGACCTTCGCGATCAGCACCTCGATCGGACCGGGTTCCTCGAACCTGCTCACCGGCGCAGCGCTGGCCACCACCAACCGGCTGCCCGTCCTGCTGCTGCCCAGTGACACCTTCGCCACCCGTGCGGCGGACCCCGTGCTGCAGCAACTCGAGCAGCCCTATGCCTACGACATCACCGTCAACGACGCCTTCCGGCCGCTGTCGAAGTTCTTCGACCGGGTGACCCGGCCCGAGCAGCTGTTCTCCGCCTTCCACCACGGCCTGCGCGTCCTAACCGACCCGGCCGAGACCGGCGCCGTCACCATCTCGCTGCCCCAGGACGTCCAGGCCGAGGCCTTCGACGTGCCCGGGGAATTCCTCGCCGAACGCGAATGGCGGATCCGCCGCCCCGACGCCGACGATGAGGACATCCGCCGCGCCGCAGACGCGATCCGCGCCGCGAAGCGCCCGCTGATCATCGCCGGCGGCGGTGTGCTCTACTCCTACGCCCACGAGGAACTCGCGAAGCTCGCCGAGATGACCGGCATCCCGGTGGGCAACACCCAGGCCGGCGTCGGCGTCCTGCCCTGGGACCACAGGTTCTCCCTCGGCGCCATCGGCTCCACCGGCACGACGGCGGCCAACGCCATCGCCGCCGAGGCGGACCTCATCATCGGCATCGGCACCCGCTACGAGGACTTCACCACTGCGTCCCGGACCGCCTTCCAGAACCCGGACGTGAAATTCATCAACATCAACGTCGCCCCGATCGACGCCTACAAGCACGGCACGTCCCTGCCGATCGTCGCGGATGCCCGCAAGGCGCTCGTCAAGCTGAACCAGGCCCTCGGCGGCTACCGGATCGGCGCCGACCTGGAACGGCAGATCGCGGCCGAGAAGACCCGCTGGGACGCCACGGTGGACGAGGCCTTCGACACCCGCTTCACCCCGCTGCCTGCGCAGAACGAGATCATCGGCGCCACAAGCCGCGCCATGGACGCCCAGGATGTTGTCATCTGCGCCGCCGGGTCCCTGCCCGGTGACCTGCACAAGATGTGGCGCGTCCGGGACCCGTTCGGCTACCACGTCGAATACGCCTACTCCTGCATGGGCTACGAGATCCCCGGCGGCCTCGGCGTCAAGCGCGCCGCCTTGGCCGAAGCCGCGCGCGGCGGGACCCAGCGCGACGTCGTCGTGATGGTGGGGGACGGCTCCTACCTCATGATGCACACCGAACTCGTCACCGCCGTCGCCGAGCGGATCAAGCTGATCGTGATCCTGATCCAGAACCACGGCTACGCCTCCATCGGCTCGCTCTCCGAATCCCTCGGCTCGCAGCGCTTCGGCACCCAGTACCGCGCCCTGGACGAGGAGCACCACAGCTTCGACGACGGCGACCGGCTCCCTGTGGACCTGGCCCTGAACGCGGAAAGCCTCGGCGTGAAGGTGATCCGGATCGAACCGGGGGAGAAGGCCATCGCCGAACTCGAACAGGCGGTCCGGGATGCCAAGGCCGCCCCGGAACGCGGCGGCCCGATCGTCATCCATGTGGAATCGGATCCGCTGCTGGATGCCCCCAGCTCCGAGTCCTGGTGGGACGTGCCCGTCTCCCAGGTCTCCGAGCTCGACTCCACGAAACAGGCCTTCCAAACCTACGCCGACCACAAGAACCGCCAGCGCAAGCTGCTCGGCTGAACTGGCCGCTGAACACCGGCCCTCAGCCACCACTGACTCCAACTCCAAGGACGTTCTGATGACCACCCTCACCACCACCAAAACCATCCACCACTTCATCAACGGCGCCGAAACCGCGGGCACCGGCACCCGCACCCAGCCCGTCTACAACCCCGCCACCGGCGCCGTCACCGCAGAGCTGCGGCTGGCCAACCGGGCGGACCTGGACGCCACGGTCGCCGCCGCCCGCGCCGCCGCCGATTCCTGGGGCGACTTCTCCCTGGCCAAGCGCACCGCCGTGCTGTTCAAGTTTCGCGAACTCGTCGCGGCCCACGTTGACCAGCTCGCCGAGCTGATCACCGCCGAGCACGGCAAGGTCCTCTCCGACGCCAAGGGTGAAATCGGCCGCGGCCTGGAGGTCATCGAGTACGCCTGCGGCATCCCGACCCTGCTCAAGGGCGACTACTCGGACCAGGTCTCCACCGGCATCGACGTGTTCTCCTTCCGCGAG
The DNA here is from genome assembly GCF_019977335.1 of Arthrobacter sp. NicSoilB4. Lineage (NCBI taxonomy): Bacteria > Bacillati > Actinomycetota > Actinomycetes > Micrococcales > Micrococcaceae > Arthrobacter > Arthrobacter sp. NicSoilB4. The sequence continues at coordinate 744,758 of NZ_AP024653.1, forward strand.
CCGCTCGGCGTCGTCGCCGGCATCACCCCGTTCAACTTCCCCGTGATGGTGCCGTTGTGGATGGCGCCGATGGCCATCGCCACAGGCAACGCCTTCATCCTCAAGCCCTCCGAACGGGACCCCTCCGCGTCGATGCTGCTGGCCAAGCTGTGGAAGGACGCGGGCCTGCCCGACGGTGTCTTCCAGGTCCTGCACGGCGACAAGGAGACCGTCGACGGCCTCCTGACGCACCCGGACGTGGACGGCATCTCCTTCGTCGGCTCCACCCCGATCGCCAAGTACGTCCACGAGACCGCCACCGCCCACGGCAAGCGCGTCCAGGCCCTCGGCGGCGCCAAGAACCACGCCATCGTCATGCCCGACGCCGACCTCGACAACGCGGCTGACCACCTCGCTGCCGCCGCCTTCGGCTCCGCCGGCGAGCGCTGCATGGCCATCTCGGTCGCCGTCGCCGTCGGTGACGCGGCCGACCTGCTGGTCAAGAAGGTCGAGGAACGCGCCCTCGCCGTCAAGGTCAACAACGGCACCGCGCCGGGCGCCGAGATGGGACCCGTCATCACCCCGGCCTCGAAGGAGCGCATCGTCCGGATCGTCACCGAAGCCGAAACCGCGGGAGCGGCGATGGTGGTGGACGGCCGCGACCTCGTCGTCCCCGGCCACGAGGACGGCTTCTGGGTCGGCCCCACCGTCATCGACCACGTCAAGACCGAAATGACTGCCTACAGCGAGGAAATCTTCGGGCCGGTCCTCGTCGTGGTCCGGGTGGAGGACCTCGACGCCGGCATCGCCCTGATCAACTCCAACCCCTACGGCAACGGCACCGCCATCTTCACCTCCTCCGGCGCCAACGCCCGGAAGTTCCAGCGCTCCGTCACCGTGGGCATGATCGGCATCAACGTGCCGCTGCCCGTCCCGGTGGCGCACCACTCCTTCGGCGGCTGGAAGGCCTCGCTCTTCGGCGACAAGCACATCTACGGCCCGGAAGGCGTCTCCTTCTACACCCGCGGCAAGGTGGTCACGTCCCGCTGGCCGGAACCCACCCACGCCTCGGGCGCCTCCTACAACTTCCCGTCCAACTAGGCGACCCGACCAATCCCCGACAACCCCCATCGGCTGCTCCACAACCGCCGTTTTGAGCGTCCAGAACGGCACCTGTGGAGCAACCGATGAGAAGGAATGGAAATGACTGAGAACAAGCTGATCATCGGCACCGCGCCGGACTCGTGGGGCGTCTGGTTCCCGGATGACCCGCAGCAGACCCCGTGGGAACGTTTCCTGGACGAGGTAGCCGAGTCCGGCTACAAGTGGATCGAACTGGGCCCTTACGGCTACCTCCCGACCGACCCTGCCCGGCTGGCGGAGGAGCTCAAAGCCCGCGATCTGAAGATCTCGGCCGGCACCGTGTTCACCGCGTTCCACCGCGGCCTGGACCAGTGGGAAACCGCCTGGGAGCCGGCCCGCAAGGTCGCCGAACTCACTGCCGCGATGGGCGGGGAGCACATGGTGGTCATCCCGGCCATGTGGCGCGACGACGTGACCGGCGAGGCCCTGGAAAGCGGCGAGCTCACCGAAAAGGCGTGGAGCGACTTGTTCGCCGGCCACAACCGGCTGGGCAAGACCCTGCTGGAGGACTTCGGCCTGCAGCAGCAGTTCCACTCGCACGCGGACTCCCACGTCGGCGCGCAGGAGGACATCGAGACCCTCCTCGCCGCCACCGACGCGAAGTACCTCAACCTCTGTCTGGACACCGGCCACGCCGAATATTGCGGGGCCTCCAGCCTGGATTTGATCAAGAACTACCCGGACCGGATCGGCTACCTGCACCTCAAGCAGATCAACCCCGACATCCTGAAAAAGGTCAACGACGAAAACATGACCTGGGCCGCCGCCAACCTGGCCGGCGTGATGACCGAACCGCCGAACGGCCTGCCGGACCTGCGCGCCGTCATCGAAGCCGTGGAGGCGCTGAACCGGCCGATCTTTGGCATTGTGGAACAGGACATGTACCCCGTCGCCTTCGACGTCCCGATGCCTATCGCCAAGCGCACACGGAACTATCTGCTCTCCTGCGGCTCCCGCACCGTCGTCAACTAGACGCCAACCAGAACCTAAGGACAAGACCATGACCAAGACCCTCCGCGTAGCTGTCATTGGCGCCGGCCGTATGGGCGCAGACCACATCCAGCGCCTCAACACCCGCATCCACGGCGCCGAAGTTGCCGCCGTCGTCGACGTCGACCTCGCCCGCGCGCAGGCGGCCATCGAAGGCATCCCGGGCGCCGTCGCCCTTGCCGACGCCGACAAGGCGCTCAACAACGGCGACGTCAACGCCGTCCTGATCGCCACCCCCGGCTTCCTGCACGAAGACATCCTGCTCAAGGCGATCGCCAAGGACATCCCGATCCTCTGCGAGAAGCCGCTCACGCCGGACGCCGCTTCCGCCTGGAAGATCGTCCAGGCCGAGGAAAAGCTCGGCCACCAGCGCATCCAGGTCGGCTTTATGCGCCGCTTCGACGCCGAATACGCCGCCCTGGGCGGCATCATCCGGAACTCCGAACTCGGCGAACTGCTGATGCTGCACCACCAGCACCGCAACCCGACCACTCCGGCCGGCTTCACCAACGAGATGCTGATCAACGACTCCGTGGTGCACGAGTTCGACGCCATCCGCTACTTCACCGGCGAGGAGATCACCTCCGTCCAGGTCCGCCTGGGCAAGGCCACGAAGAACGCCCCGGCCGGCCAGCACGACCCTCAGCACGTGCTGATCGAAACCGAGTCCGGTGTCCTGGCCGACGTCGAGATCTTCGTCAACGCCAAGTTCGGCTACGAAGTGGCCACCCAGGCCTCCTTCGAAGACGGCATCGTCAGCATCGGCGGCGACAAGGGCCCGTACACGCGCAGTGCCGGCCGCTGGGGCGGAAACATCACCCCCGGCTTCGAGGAGCGCTTCGGCGCAGCCTACGACGTCGAAATCCAGTCCTGGGTGGACGCCGCCCTCCGCGGAGAAATCGGCGGCCCGACAGCGTGGGACGGGTACGCCACCGCGGCCTGTTGCGAGGCCGGCGTGGAAGCGCAGAAGGAAGCGCAGAAGAACGGCGAAAAGGTCGCCGTGAAGCTGAACCCCAAGCCCGCCCTGTACCGCTAGGACGGACGGGAAGGGGGCAGGGCCCCCTTCCCGTCCGTTCCACGCACAGCCCGACTGATCCACAATGGAGTGTTCCACGTGAAAATCGCACTTGATCCAACGCCGTTCCACCACTCGCACAGCCTGCTCGAATTTCCCCGGGTGGTGGCGGACCTCGGCTACAAGTACATGCAGATGACCCCGCACGCCGACTTCATCCCGTTCTACAACCACCCCAAGGCCGACGACGAACTGGTGGGCCAGCTCAAGGCCGCCTGCAAGGACGCCGGAATCGAAATCGCCTCCGTGCTGCCGGTGCTCCGCTGGTCCGGGCCGGACGAGGACGCCCGCGAAGCCGCCGTCCGCTACTGGAAGCGGGCCATCCAGATCGCCGTGGACCTGGGCGTCAGCACGATGAACACCGAATTCAGCGGCCGGCCGGAGAAAGCCGAGGAATCCGAACGCGCCTTCTACCGCTCCATGGAAGAACTGCTGCCCATCATCGAGCGCGAAGGCATCGACCTCCTGATCGACCCGCACCCCGACGACTTCGTCGAGGAAGGCCTGGCCGCGATCCGGGTGATCCGCGGGCTCAACTCCAAGAACGTCGGACTGGTCTACGTGGCCTCGCACAGCTTCCACATGAAGAACGCACCGCTGGAGATCATGCGCGCGGCGGGGGACAAGCTCCGCCTGGTCCACGTCGCCGACACCATGGACCACCACGCCTCACACGGGCTGCGCTACATCACCAACCCGCCCGGCAACCCGGTCCGGGTGCACCAGCACCTGAAAATCGGCGACGGCGACGTCAACTGGGACGAGTTCTTCGGCGGCCTGCAGGAAATCGGGTTCCTCGACCGCGAGGACACCGTGATGGTCTCCAGCGTCTTCGCCGAGGATGACGACGCCGCCGAGGTCTCCCGCTACCAGCTGGACACGATGAACAACTACATCGCCAAAGCACGGTAGCGGCCGCCCTATGAAGCAAACGGAAAATACGCTCACTATTTCCTCGGCCCACGCTGCGGCCGCCGGCACCGCCGGCACCGCCGGCACCGGCGGCACCGGCGGCACGGCCGGAACGCCCGCGAACCCCAAGAAGTTCATGCGGCGGGTTGCGCTGTTCTCGACCTTCGGCGGCCTGCTGTTCGGCTACGACACCGGCGTCATCAACGGCGCGCTGCCGTTTATGCAACGCGACCTCGGGCTGACGCCGCTGACTGAAGGCCTGGTCACCTCGACTCTGCTGTTCGGCGCCGCTTTCGGGGCGATCACGGCCGGCCGGCTGTCCGACCGCTTCGGCCGCCGCAAGACCATCATGGCGCTGGCCCTCGTCTTCGCGTTCTCCACAGTCGCCTGTTCCCTCGCCCCCACGACGGAGCTGCTGGTGCTGGCACGGACAGTCCTGGGCCTCGCCGTCGGCGGTGCCTCGGTGATCGTTCCCGTCTACCTCGCGGAAATGTCACCGGCCGCCCAACGCGGCCGGATCGTCACGCAGAACGAGCTCATGATCGTCACGGGCCAATTCCTGGCCTTCACCTTCAACGCAGTCCTGGGCAACGCCTTCCCCGAGGCCTCCCATGTGTGGCGTTGGATGCTGGTCATCGCGACACTGCCCGCCGTCGTGCTGTGGTTCGGAATGCTGGTCCTGCCCGAAAGCCCCCGCTGGCTGGCCTCTGCCGGACGCTTCGGCGAGGTCCTGGACGTCCTGCGCAAGTCCCGCGCGTCGGCCGATGTCTCGATGGAGTTCGATGACGTGCGGCAGGCTGCGAGGGAAGACTACCAATCCAGGCTCGGGACCTTCCGCGATCTCACCGTGCCGTGGATCCGCAGGATTTTCGTCGTGGGACTGGGCATGGCGGTCATTAACCAGGTCAGCGGCGTCAACGCCATCATGTACTACGGCACTTCGATCCTCTCCAGCTCCGGCTTCGGGGACCAGGGCGCCCTCATCGCCAACGTCGTCAACGGCGTCACCTCCGTGGTCGCCGTCATCGTTGGGATGTCCCTGATGGCCCGGGTCCGCAGGAAACCCATGCTGGTGGTCGGCCTGATTGGTACGTCATCCTCGCTGCTGGCCATTGGCCTGATCTCGATGCTGATCCCGGAAAGCCCCCTCCGCGGCTATCTGGTGCTCCTGTTCATGGTGACATTCCTGGCTTCCATGCAGTCCTGCATCGGCACGGTTACGTGGCTGACGATGTCCGAGATCTTCCCGATGCATGTCCGCGGGATCGGCATGGGCATCTGTGTGTTCGTCCTGTGGATGATCAACTTCCTGATCGGCTTTTTCTTCCCGCAGATGGTCGCCTGGATCGGCGTTTCAACGACGTTCTTCATCTTCGTGGCCATGCAACTGGTTGCGATCGTCTGGGTGAAACGCGTGGTCCCGGAAACCAAGGACAAGAGCCTTGAGGACGTGGAGCACTACTTCAAGAACGCAGCCGCCAAACAACCCGCCGCCGCGTAGCCCCGGCAGAACAAGCCCCCCCGGCACCACCCAAGTAACTAGCAGCAGGGGCCGTTTTGAGAGCTCAAAACGGCCCCTGCTGCTAGTCAGTTGGGCTGCCGCGGTGCGGGGCTTTCTGCTGGGGCCAGACGGAGCTAGACGCCTGCGTGGAGCCGGGGGAGCGCATCTACCAGGGGCGCCAGCTCCGGCACCTCCTGCGCCTCGGCCAGCGCACGCTCCAGTGTGGCGTCATGGCTGGGCCTTGCCTCCTCCAGCAGTTTGATCCCGCTCGGGGTCAGCTCGGTGTAGATTCCCCGCCGGTCATCGGCGCACAGGATCCGGGTCAGCAGGCCCCGGTCCTCGAGCCGGTTGACCAGGCGTGTGGTGGCGCTGGCGCTCAACGCGGTTGCCCGGGCCAGCTGCTGCATCCGCATGTGCCAGCCGTCCTGGCGGCTCAGCGCATCCAGCACGGTGTACTCCACGACAGACAGTTGCGCCGCGGCCTGCAGCGCGCGTTCCAGCTCCGCCTCGATCAGTCCGTGCAAGGCCGCCAGGGTCCGCCAGCCTTGCGCCCGGACCTCGACGGCGTCGTCCTTGATGCCCATCAGTTCTTCCCTTCAGATCGGCCTGCCCGGTCCCGAAAAATCACGGAACACCCACAGCCCACAAATTAGTTGCTTGCGCGGCATAGTTGCTTGTGCAACAATAAATAACGCGTCTGCAACTAATAGCTTACGCTTCGCAATTCTTTCCGTACAGTTTTGAAGGAGCTTCTCCATGCCCATTGGCCTGATAGCACTCGCCCTCGGCGGGTTCGGGATCGGACTCACCGAGTTCGTCATCATGGGCCTGCTGCCCGAGGTGGCCGCAGACTTCCGGGTCAGCGAGGCCACGGCTGGCTGGCTCATCTCCGGCTACGCGCTCGCCGTCGTCGTCGGGGCCCTGCTCCTGACGGCCGCGGTGACCCGCTTCGAGCGCAAGCCCGTCCTGGCCGTGCTGATGGTGCTCTTCATTGCCGGCAACCTGGTCTCCGCCGTCGCGCCCGACTACTGGACGATGATGGCCGGCCGCATCATCGCGGCGCTCGCGCACGGCGCCTTCTTCGGCATCGGCGCGGTGGTCGCCGCCAGTATGGTCGCCCCCACCAAAAAGGCCGGCGCGATCGCCATCATGTTCACCGGGCTCACGGCGGCCAACGTCCTGGGCGTTCCCTTCGGCACGATGCTGGGCCAGGCCGCCGGCTGGCGGTCCACGTTCTGGGCCATCACGGGCATCGGCGTCCTTGCGCTCGTGGGGATCCTGACGCTGGTCCCCAATACGGGCTCCGGTGACGCTACCTCCGGCGGGTTGCGCGGCGAACTCCGCGCCTTCCGGTCCGGCCAGGTCTGGCTCTCCATCCTGGTCACCATCCTTGGCTACGGCGGCATGTTCGGCGCCTTCACCTACATCGCGTTCACGCTGACCGAGGTCACCGGATTCACGGCCTCCACCGTGCCGTGGCTGCTCATCTTGTTCGGTGTGGGCCTCTTTATCGGCAACACCGCCGGAGGAAAGGCGGCCGACCGGAACGTGGACCGCACGTTGTTGGTGGCGCTCTCCGCGTTGGTGGTTGTCCTCGTGGCGTTCGCCCTCACTGCCGGCAACCAGCAGCTGACCATCGCCTCCATGGTGCTGTTGGGTGGCTTCGGCTTCGCCACCGTCCCCGGTCTGCAGATGCGGGTCATGAAGTACGCCACGACGGCGCCCACGCTGGCGTCCGGCGCCAACATCGGGGCCTTCAACGTGGGCAACGCGCTCGGTGCGTGGATGGGCGGCGTGACCATCTCCGCCGGGCTCGGCTACACCTCGCCTATCTGGGCGGGTGCCGGCATCACGCTACTGGGCCTTGCCGTCATGGTGTTCGCGGCGGCCGCGGCAAAGCGGCATGACGCCGGACCTGTCACTGGAGGCCCGGAAACGGGTGAAGCTGGCGTGGATTCCGAGCGGGAAGCGGAGCTCCAGCGGGCCTAGGGGCCTCACGGCAGTGTGGATCTAACGACGACGGCGGCCTTTCGGGGCCGCCGTCGCCGTCGTTTTCCGGGCGGTGCTGCTCCGCCGAATGCCTGCAATCCGGTGCTTCTTTACGGGGCACGGGTCAATCGTTACGTGATTACATCCTAATGTCAGGACAAACTATTGACATTAGTGAGCCAAGTCACCATGATCAGTTGTAGATGGCTCACGGACTGACGCAACGAAGCGGTCGGCGTGGCCCGGATCAAAGGAGATTGATCGTGACCAAGTTCTCGTGGCGGAAGACGGCCCTCGTGGCGGCCGTAGTACCCATGCTGGCCCTGAGCGCGTGTTCCAGCACCGGTGGCAAGCCCGCAGACTCAGGCAATGCGGCCGGCGGTGGCCAGGTCGCCACCACAGAGCGGATGAAGATCGCGCTGATCACCCATGCTCCGGCCGGTGACACCTTCTGGGACACGGTCCGCAAGGGAGCCGAAGAGGCAGCTGCAAAGGACAACGTTGAGTTGCTGTACACGGGCGATCCGGAGGCCGGCCGCCAGGCCCAGCTGATCGAGCAGGCCGTGGACCAGAAAGTGGACGGCATCGCGGTGACACTGGCTACGCCGGACGCACTGAAGGATGCCCTGAAGAAGGCCTCCGACGCGGGCATCCCGATTGTCAGCCTGAACGCCGGCGAATCAGTCGCCACCCAGCTCGGAGCCTTCACACACTTCGGTTCCAACGAACAGCTTGCCGGCCAGGCCGTGGGTACCAAGCTGGCCGAGGGCGGGTTCAAGCACCCCGTCTGCGTTATCCAGGCGCAGGGCCATGTCGGCCTGGAAGCCCGGTGCGCCGGCGTGAAGTCAAAGGTACCCGGGACCGAGATCCTGTACGTGAACGGTGCGGACATGACGTCGGTCGAGTCGACCGCGACTGCAAAGCTGCAGGCATCCAAGGATGCTGATGTCATCATCGGGCTGGGTGCTCCCATCACCCTGACGCTCCTGAAGTCCGTGGCGACCGCCGGAAGTACCGCCAAAGTTGCCAGCTTCGACCTGAACAAGGAACTGGCGCAGAAGATCTCCGACGGCAGCGTGCTGTTCACGGTGGACCAGCAGCCCTGGCTCCAGGGCTACGGTGCCGTTGATGCGCTGTGGCAGAACAAGCGCGGCGGATTCAGCATCGGCGGCGGTCAGGCGGTCCTGACCGGCCCCGCCATCATCGATCAGGCAAACGCAGGCGATGTCCTGAAGTTCGCCGAGCAGGGTATCCGCTAACAGCCCGCTGGCCGGGCCGGCCCAGGGCCGGCCTGGCAGCAAGGAGAACTATCATGACCATCACCCAGACAAAGACCACAGCACCGGCGCCCGATGAGCGCGTCGCCAAGCGCAGCCCGTTCCAGAAACTTCTGGGACGTCCCGAGGTCGGTGCCCTGGTGGGCGCAATCGTCCTCTTCATCTTCTTCGCGTTGGTGTCCCCGACCTTTACCCAGCCCGGGGCCCTGGCGACCATTTTGTACGGTTCCTCCACGATCGGGATCATGGCGGTGGGGGTGTCCTTGCTGATGATCGGCGGGGAGTTCGACCTCTCCACCGGTGTCGCCGTGATCACCTCGGCGCTGACGGCGTCGCTGTTCAGCTGGAACTTCAGTACCAACGTCTGGGTCGGCGTGGGCCTGGCCCTGCTGGTGTCCCTGTCCATCGGCTTCATCAACGGCTGGATCCTGATCAAGACCAAGCTGCCTTCCTTCATCGTCACCCTGGCCACGTTCCTGATGCTGACCGGCCTGAACCTGGGCCTGACCCGGCTGATCGGCGGCTCGGTGTCCTCACCCTCGATCTCGAACATGGACGGCTTCGCCTCGGCCCGGGCGGTGTTCGCCTCCTCGGTGAGCATTGGCGGGGTCGACGTGAAGATCACGGTGTTCATCTGGTTCGCGCTGGTCGCGGTGGCCACCTGGGTGCTGATGCGGACCCGGGTGGGGAACTGGATCTTCGCCGTCGGCGGGGACGCGAACGCTGCCCGCGCCGTGGGTGTTCCGGTCAAGGCCACCAAGATCGGCCTGTTCATGGCCGTGGGGTTCTGCGCCTGGATCCTGGGCATGCACAACCTCTTCGCCTTCGACACCGTGCAGTCCGGTGAAGGCGTGGGCAACGAATTCCTCTACATCATCGCCGCTGTGATCGGCGGCTGCCTCCTGACCGGCGGCTACGGCTCGGCGATCGGCGGCGCGATCGGCGCGTTCATCTTCGGCATGGCCAACAAGGGCATCGTCTACGCGCAGTGGAACCCGGACTGGTTCAAATTCTTCCTCGGCCTGATGCTGCTGCTGGCCACCATTGTCAACCTCATCGTCAAGCGCCGCGCGGAACTCAAGTAAAGGGGCTTAGAGAAATGAATGCCAACGAAATCGACCAGCAGACGCTGCTCCAGAACGAAAAAGACCCCCTCACCCACACCCCGGTGCACCTGCTCTCCCTCGAGGGGGTCGGCAAGCACTACGGCAACATCATCGCCCTGTCCGACGTCACTATGGCCGTCGACAACGGCCGTGTGACCTGCGTGCTTGGCGATAACGGTGCGGGCAAGTCCACACTGATCAAGATCATCGCCGGCCTGCACCAGCACGACGCCGGGATCCTGAACATCATGGGCGAGGAACGCAAATTCTCCTCCCCCCGCGACGCACTGGACGCCGGCATCGCCACCGTCTACCAGGACCTCGCCGTCGTGCCCCTGATGCCGATCTGGCGGAACTTCTTCCTCGGGTCCGAACTGACGTCCGGCTTCGGCCCGTTCAAGAGCATGGACGTCGACAAGATGAAGGAGATCACGCTCAAGGAACTCGCCGAGATGGGCATCGACCTGCGCGACGTGGAGCAGCCCATCGGCCAGCTCTCCGGCGGTGAACGCCAGTGTGTCGCGATCGCCCGCGCCGTGTACTTTGGCGCGAAGGTCCTGATCCTCGACGAGCCCACCGCGGCCCTGGGCGTGAAGCAGTCCGGCGTCGTGCTCCGCTACATCCTGCAGGCCCGCGACCGCGGCCTCGGGGTCATCTTCATCACCCACAACCCGCACCACGCTTTCCCGGTCGGCGACCGGTTCCTGCTGCTCAAGCGCGGCAAATCAATCGGCTACTACGACAAAAAAGACATCACCCTCGACGAGCTCACCGCCCAAATGGCCGGCGGCGCCGAACTCGCCGAACTCGCGCACGAACTCGAACAACTTGGCGGCCACAGCGACATCGTCAAGGAAGTCAAGAGCGAGGTCGCCGACGTGGCCCAGACCACCGGCAAGTCCTACTAGCACCAGCCGTCCCGATTTTCGAAAGGAAAAGCCTTTGGCTTACCTGAACCGCACCCCGTCCGACGCCACCCTGCCCGTGAGGATCGGGCTGATCGGCTCGGGCTGGATGGGCGCTTTCCACGCCGAGAGCATCGCCCGCCGGGTCCCCGGCGCCGAGCTCGCGGCCATCGCAGACCCCAATGTTGAGTCCGCCGCCGCGCTGGCGTCCGTCCTCGGTGCCGGCAAGGTGACGGCCGACGCCGCCGACATCCTTGCCGACCCGGAGATCGACGCGGTGATTATCGCGAGCCCCGCACGCTTCCACTCCTCGCTCATCGCCCAGGCCGCCGCCGCCGGCAAGCACGTCTTCTGCGAGAAGCCGGCCGGACTGGGCCTCGATGAACTCGACGCCGCCCTCGCCGCCGTGGAGGCAGCCGGGGTGCACTTCCAGATCGGCTTCAACCGCCGGTACGCGGAGGACTTCCAGGCCGCCAAAAAGGATCTGGCCGCCGGAACGGTCGGGACGCCGCAGCTGCTGCGCTCGCTGACGAGGGATCCGGGCACGGGAAGCATCCCGAACGCGGCCAGGGTCCCGGCGTGGACCGTCTTCCTGGAAACCCTGATCCACGACTTCGATACGCTCAACTGGTTCAACGAAGGCGCCGAGCCGGTGGAGGTCTACGCCATTGCCGACGCGCTCGTGGAACCCGGACTGCGCGACCAGGGCTTCCTGGACACGGCAGTCGTCACCATCCGCTACAGCAACGGTGCCATCGCCGTGGCCGAGGCAAACTTCAGCGCCCTTTATGGCTACGACATCCGCGGGGAAGTCTTTGGCTCCAAGGGCATGGTGCAGGCCGGGCGTGCCACGGAAACCGCGACGCGCCGGTACACCGCAGACGGGATGTCGGCCGACACTCCGCGGCTCAACGTGGAGCTCTTCCGGCAGGCGTACACGGATGAACTCTCCGACTTCGCCGAGGCCGTGCGCGCACGGCGTGACGGCCGCAGTGACGATACCGTGCCGTCGTCGGCCGCTTACTCGCTCACGCCCGGAGCAGCGGACGCCCGGCGGGCGCTGGCCATGGCGCTTGCCTGCATCGAATCGGTCAAGCGCGGGACCCCAGTGGCAGTCAAAGCAGTGGCAGTCAACACGGTGGCCGCCGCCACGGGGTCCGTCAAAGAGACGGCAGTCCTCTGATGCGTCTTGCCGTCTGCGCGGAAATGGTCTTCACCGACCTCCCGTTCACGGAGCGGGTGCGGCGGATCCACGAGGCAGGCTTCGACGTCGAACTCTGGGACTCCCGGACCAAGGACATTGGTGCCCTGAAGGCCACCGGGGCGGTGTTTTCCTCCATGACGGGATACACCGCCGGCAGCCTCGTGGATCCCGACACGGCCGACGACGTCGTCCGGACGGCGGAGTCGCTGATCCCCACCGCCCTGGAGCTCGGCGTGAGCCGGATGGTGGTGCACCCGGCAGAACTCATCGACGGCCAGGCGGCCCGCCCGGTCTACCGTGCCACCGGCCAGATGTGGACCACCGGCGCCCGGACCCTGGAACGACTGGGCAAGCTCGGCGAGAGGTACGGGCTGACCTTCTGCCTCGAGAATCTCAACACCATCCTCGACCACCCCGGCATCCCGCTGGCCCGTGCCAAAGACACCTTGGCACTGGTGCAGGCCGCCGGGCACCCGAATGCGAGGCTCATGCTTGATCTCTACCACGCCCAAATGGGGGAGGGAAACCTGATCGAGCTCGTCCGGAACGCCCTGCCGTACCTTGGCGAAATCCAGGTGGCGGATGTTCCCGGGCGCTGCGAGCCCGGAACCGGGGAGATCAACTATGCGGGCGTCGCCACGGCGCTCGCGGAGGCCGGCTACGACGGCACCGTGGGCATGGAAGCTTGGGCCAGCGGCGACAGCAACGCGGCCCTCGAGGCCTTCCGGGCAGCATTCACCGTGCCCGCACTACACACGGGAGCACAAGTATGAAAGACGTCATCCTCGGACTGGTCGGAGTAGGGCGGATCGGCGTCATGCACGCCAACAACATCGCCTCGCTCAACGACGTCCTGAATCCGCAGGGCATCAACGTCCGGCTCCGGCTTACGGACGTTGCCGAAGACCACGCCCGCTCCATAGCCGCCGGACTCGGTGCCGAGTTCGTTCCGTCCGTGGAGGCGCTCCTCGCCTCCGGGCTGGACGGGCTCGTCATCGCCACGGGGACCGGAACCCACCCGGACCTGATCAAGGCCGGGGTGGACGCCGGGATCCCGGTCTTCTGCGAGAAGCCCGTGGCGCTGAACGTGGCGGACGCCCTGCCGGTGCTCGACTACATCCGGGAGCGGCAAGGAGTGGTCCAGATCGGCCATCAGCGCCGCTTCGACGCCGGCTACCAGGCGGCCCGGCGTGCCTACCAGGCCGGCGAGCTTGGCTGGATCCACTCGCTGCGCGCCGTCACGTGCGACATGACGCCGCCGCCGGTCGAGTTCCTGGCCGGCTCCGGCGGGCTCTTCCGGGACTGCTCGGTCCACGATTTCGACATCCTGCGCTGGCTCACCGGCCGGGAAATCGTCGAGGTCTATGCCAGGGGCTCCAACAACGGGGATCCCGCCATCGGGGAGGCCGGCGACGTGGATACGGCCCTCGCGCTGGTGACGTTTGACAACGGCACCGTCGGCACGGTCTCGGCCACCCGGTACAACGGTGCCGGCCACGACGTGCGCTTGGAAATCCAGGGCTCGCGCAGTTCGCTGATGGTCGGCCTGGACGACAAAACGGCGCTGGCCTCGGCCGAAGCCGGGATCTCGTTCCCGGCCGGGGAGCCCCACCGCACCTTCGCCGAGCGCTTCGACCAGGCCTACCGCTCCGAGATGGCGGCTTTCGTGGAGCTGATCCTGGGGCGCCGGGAGAACCCCTGCACCCCGGAAGATGCCGTAGCTGCCTCCCGCGTGGCGGACGCCGCCCAGGAATCGCTCGCCACCGGCGTGCCGGTCCGCGTGGTCCAGACCGTGGCCCACTGAACGGGCGCTCTGAACGGGGCGCTCCACCCCGGTTCCGTCACCGGGGTGGAGCGCCGAAGAAGACAGAGAACCCCGGAGCCCTCATGGCTCCGGGGTTCTCTGGCTTCCGCGGGGACCGCGCAGTTCAGGAGTGCCGTTCAGGCGGCCCTCTCAGGCGCCGAACGGCAGCCGCGGGTCGATGTCCTGGCCTTCCCAGGTCTGGCGGATCCAGCCGTGGTGCGGGTCGTCGCTGATGAGCCAGTCGCGGACCGGGCCGGGGCCCGCCATCACGTTGAGGTAGTACAAGTCGTAGCCCGGTGCCGCCATGGCCGGGCCGTGCCAGCCGTAGGGCACCAGCACGACGTCGCCGGTCCGCACCTCCGCGGAGACGTCGATGGGCCGCTCGTCTGAGGCGTAGACCCGCTGGTAGCCGATCGCGTCCACCAGGCCCGGCCGCGAAGGGTGGCCCTGCGCGGCCCGGGTTTCGAAGTAGTAGATTTCCTCGAGGCTGGTCTCGCCGTCTTTTTCCTCGTCGTGCTTGTGCGGGGGATAGGAGGACCAGTTGCCGGCCGGGGTCAGGACCTCGCAGACGATGAAGCGGTCCGCTTCCAGCGCCGCGGGCGTGCCGAAGTTGTGGACCTGGCGGGAGCAGTTGCCGGCTCCGCGCAGTTCCACCGGCGTCTCGGCGGCCGTGATGAGGCGGGTGGGGTAGGACGCTCTTGCGGGAGCTGTGGCCACGGCCACGCGTCCGCCGTCGGCCGAACTGATGGTCACGGCCTTGCCGGTTCCCGTGTAGAGGACGTCGCTGGGACCGCTGAAGACGCTGTCCCGGCCGGCCAGCCGGTACTCCCCGCCCTCAACCGACACCGTGAAGGAGCCGTTCAGCGGGACCATGATGCGTTCCTCGTCCGCGGCGGGAAGTTCGACGGCGGCCGCCGCCCCCAGCGTTGCGACTTTCAGCCCTGTGTGGGCCCAGCCCTCCACCTCCACGGTGGAATCGGACGTGCCAATCGAGACGTCCCATTTTCCCTGGGTGGCGGTGCCGAGCGGATAGACCCAGTTGGCCATGAGTTCTGCCCTTTCGTTGCTGCGCCGGAGGAAGGCGCGGGTGTATGCGGGTGGGGAGCTTCAGTGCGCCGGGCAGTTCCCAGGGAGTCCGGCGCGGGCAGCGCCTAGCGCTGGACGAGCGTCATTTCAAAGCTGTAGGAATCGGCGCGATAGACGTGGTGGCCGGTCTCCACCTGGCGCCCGGTGTCGTCCACCGCAGTGCGCTCCATGGTGACGAGGGCCGAGCCGGGGGTGGTTTCCAGGAGTGCCGCCTGGTAGTCGTTGGCGATCATGGCGCCGATCCGCTGTGAGGCGAGCCGGAAGTTCACGCCGCCGTTGCGCAGGATCCCGTAGAGGCCTTGTGAGCCCAGGAGCGCTTCGTCGATGGCGGTGATGTCATCGCGGACCCAGTTCTCCATCAGGGCCAGCGGTTTCCCGCCGACCTTCCGGAGCCGGGTGAAGTGGTAGACCTTCGCGCCGGCGGGAAGCTGGAGTGCCGCCCGGGTGGCGGCGTCGGCCTCGTCATGGGAGAAGCTCAGCACGTCCGTGGTGGGCTTGCTGCCGTTGTTGCTGAGGTCATCGAAGAGGCTGGAAAGCTCAAGGGGGCGCCGGACCTGGCTCGAAACCACCTGGGTGCCGACGCCGCGCTTGCGCACCAGCAGGCCCGAGCGGACCAGCTCGTCCATGGCCTTGCGCATGGTGGGGCGCGAGAGGTTCAGTTGGGCGGCAAGGTCGATCTCGTTGTCGAGCCGGCTGCCCGGGGGGAGGACACCGCCGTGGATCGCGGCCTCGATGCCCTGGACCACTTGGTGGTAGAGAGGTATCGGGGAGGACCGGTCGATGTTGAGATTAAGTTGATTAGCCACTTTTTGTATAGCCACTGTTCAAGCGCTCCCTTGTGCCCCGGACCGGAAACCCGGTGGGGCCGCCGTTCACTAGTCCGGCGTATGTTCTCTTGATAGGACATACTACCTAAGTAAATGCTATCAGGGGTAGCGGGTGGTGTCAGGACAAAATACGTGGATCTATCGTCCCCGGCAGATCTCCACAAAGGCGCGGAACGGTGCCAGCCGTTCTGCGGCCGGGAGTTCCAGTGCCTCGGGGTGCCACTGCACTGACGCGACCCAGCGCTCCGGGTCCTCCAGCGCCTCGATGGTCCCGTCCTCGGCCACCGCTGTCACTATGAGTCCTTTGGCGACCCTGGCTACTGCCTGGTGGTGGCCGGAGGCAATTTTGACGGTGATATTGGTGGGGTTCCCACCTTCGGCGTCCACCTGGGCGCCGTCCCGGTTGGCACCGTACAGTCCGGCCACCTTGGTTCCGCCCCGCACCTCGACCGCGTGCCAGGCCCACGGGCCTGCCCCGTGCACGGGCGCGGGCTCCCGGTGCGCCACGGTTCCCGGATCCATGTCCTGGATCAGGGTGCCGCCGTAGAGGACGTTGACCAACTGGTGCCCCCGGCAGACGCCGAACACCGGCAGCCCGGCGCCGATCGACCGCCGCGCGACGGCGAGGTCCAGTTCGTCCTGGGCGTGGCTGACGTCGTAGCAGGCGTCACCGGGCGCTTCGCCGTAGAGCCCGGGGTCCAGGTCTCCACCGCCCGGCAGGATGACGCCGTCGAGCGCCTCGAGAGGCTCTACCGGTGACGTGAGCAGCACCGGTTCGCCGCCGCCGTCGCGCACCAGGTCCACGATGTAGTCGAAGAGCCCGTTGGCCTCCGCCACCCGCGGATCCGGGTCCGCGGAGCTGCTGAGCCGGACGGGAATGCCGATGCGGGGCCGGCTGCTGCGGGGGAGGGGCGGAGTCTGCATGATTTATTCTGCATCAGATCGGCCGGAGCTAGGATTGCCGGATGACGAACAGATATCTCGTGTCCCGCAGCCGCTTCATCGCGGCCGCTCCGGAAGCCATCTTCGAGGTGCTCGCCACGCCGGCACTGCACAGCGTGATCGATGGCTCCGACACCGTCAAGGGTGCCCAGCCGCGCGGCCCCGAGCGGCTCGCGCTTGGTGCCAAGTTCGGCATGGAGATGAACATGAAGCTGGACTACAAGATCCTGAACACCGTCTGCGAGTTCGAGGAAGGCCGACGGATCGCGTGGCGGCACTTCTACGGCCATGTCTGGCGCTATCTCCTGGAGCCCGTCACGGATGACGCCGGCAACCCGGGCACCCTTGTCACGGAACAATGGGACGCCCGGCTGGTCCGCGGCAAATTCTTCCTGCGGCTCGCGGGCTACCTGCGGCGGCACCCTGCCAACCTGGAGAAGACCCTCGCCAAACTTGACGCCTACATGACCTCCGAGGCCGCATCCGGCGCCGGATCCGGTTCCGGCCCGGGTCAACTCCACTAGGCGCCCCGGATGAGTGCCGCCCGCAGTCTGCACCCCAGCCCGCGCACGCTGGAGGTCGAAAGCCTGGACAGCTTCGACCGGCTGGTCGCGGCCGGGTCGCGGTCCATGCAGGGCTGGCACGCCCAGTCGCTGGACCTCCGCGGACGGAGGGCGCAGCTCGAGGCCATGCGGGCGCAGGGCGGAATCTTCCTCGGGTGCACCTTCGACCCCGGCGTGGAAGATTCACTGCGCAGCCGCGGCGCCCTCATCTTCCCCAAGCTTGAGGCGGTGCCGTTCAACCCCTACCGCGGGCGGCTGTACACCCCGCAGGAGCTCTACGAGGGGATCGCCGACTCGCGCTATGAAGACACCCCGGATGCCAGGGTGTACCAGTGGAGCATCCGGCCGGGGCAGCGCCATCGCCTGGACGCGACCCTGGCCGCGGCCCTGCACGACCACTCGATCGGCGATGCCCTCGATGAGCTGACGCGCTCGGACTTCTGCGCCGGCCGGACCATGGTGGGTGTCATGGGCGGGCACGCAGCGCACCGCGGTTCCGGCGTGTTCGAGGAGGCCGCGCTGCTGGGGCGGCTGCTGGCACGGGAGGGCCGGGTGGTTGCCACCGGCGGCGGTCCCGGCACCATGGAGGCGGCCAACCTCGGCGCCTACCTGAGCGATGCCCCAGAGCATGACTTCCGGCGCGCCCTGGACGACCTCGCTGCGGTTCCCGGGTTCCGGCCCTCTGTTTCGGCGTGGGCGCGGTCCGCCGCCGCCGTCGTCGAACGCCATCCGGGCGGCACGCCTTCACTGGGTGTTCCCACCTGGTTCTACGGGCACGAGCCGCCGAACTTCTTCGCCACGCACATTGCAAAGTACTTCGCCAACGCCATCCGCGAGGCCATTCTCCTGGAGCTGTGCAACGGCGGCATCGTGTTCCTGCCCGGCTCCGGGGGGACGGTGCAGGAGATCTTCCAGGACGCCTGCGAAAACTACTACGGCACGCCGGAGACCATCATGCCGATGGTGCTGGTGGGGCAGGAGCACTGGCTGCGGCGCTACCCGGCGTGGCCACTGTTGCAGAGCCTCGCGGCCGGACGGGGGATGGAGAACCGGATCTTCCTGGTGGACACGGTGGAAGAGGCGCTCGCCGTCCTGGACACTTAGCCGCCTAGAGATCCTTGCGGCACTGCGCCTTGCCCAGCTCGTACAGGCCGTTCAGGTCACCGGCGGCCAGGCCGTCCGGGGCGCCGATCTCGGGATACATGAGCTGTACCGGGTCGTCCACATGCTCCAGCCCCATCACGTGGCCCAGTTCGTGCAGGATCACTGCGGTGGCATACGCGGCGCCATCCCGCTGGCCGAGGTCCTCGGCGATCTGCGGGGCATCGAGTTCCAGGCTTCCGGTGACGAAGCTCTTGGGTCCGTCACCGAAGCTGAAGTGGGTGCTGCCCCCTGTGCCGATCACCGGACCCTTGAGCTGCGGGGCCTGGTCCGGGGTGGTCCAGGCGATCAGCAGCGGCGCCCAGCGGTCCCCGTACGCGGCCTGTTGGTAGGGGGCGCGAGTCTGGGAGGGCGCCTCGGTGGTCGCACCGTCGTTGACGAACTTGATGCCGGTAGCTCGGGATATCGTACTGATTGCGTCCTCGACCAGGCGCTCGGCGCCTTCCGGAGCCAGTGCCGCGTTCACCACGTAGTGCAGCGGCCGGCATGGTGAATAGCCCACAGGAGTGCCGTCGTCGTTCATGGCCAGGAACCTGTACGAGCTGCTGGCGACGGCCGGTTTCAGCGGGTGTCCGAGCGGCTCGGCCTGCTCTTCGACGCCGGGCGGGGGAGTATCGGTCCGCACCGCCTCCGCCGACGCCGGCTGGCCGGGCTGGCCTGCCATCGCCGTGCCAGGGCCGGTGCCGCGGCTGACTTCGAAGAGTCCGGCGAAACGCGGATCCCCGTAGATGAAACCGGCGGCCAGGAACGCGGCGCCGGCAATCAGGGCTGCGGTCGCGAGGCCGCGGAGGATCCGCCATGTGGCTCGGGAGCGGCTGTGCCGCGGTGACCGGTCCCGGAACTCAGGACCCTCCACTAGGCGACCACGGCGCCGAAGGCCATGCCCAGCAGATACGTCACGCCTGCCGCGCCCATGCCGATCGCCAACTGGCGAAGGCCGCGGGTTGCCGGTGAGGTGCCCGACAGGAGCCCGACGACGCCGCCGGTGAACAGGAGCGCCAGGCCCACGAGCGCGGCGGACAGCGCGAGCGCCGCAATTCCGGTCATGCCCAGGACGAAGGGGATAATCGGCACGATCGCCCCGGAAGCGAAGAAACAGAAGCTCGACGCCGCCGCGCTCCAGGCAGTGCCGACCGCTTCGTGCTCGTCACGGGCTTCCGGGACCTCCGGCTGCAGGGACAGGCTGGGATCGCAGTCGCAGTCGCGCAGGCCCATCCGCTCCGCAACGCGGTGCTCGGCAGCCTCCCGCGACATGCCGCGGGCCAGGTAAACCAGCAGGAGTTCGTTGTGTTCGATGTCCAGCGAGGGTGCGGCGGCCAGGGTGATCTGGGTGGGGCGGGTCGCGGCCAGGAGTTCACGCTGTGAGCGCACGGAAATGAATTCGCCGGCGCCCATGGACAGCGCTCCTGCCAGCAGCCCGGCGACGCCGCTGAGCAGGACCACGGAACTGCCTACGCCGGAGGCGGCCATGCCCATGACCAGGGACAAGTTGCTGACCAGCCCGTCGTTGGCGCCGAAGACGGCTGCGCGGAAGGTGCCGGCCAGCCGGTTGCGGCCCCGGGTCGCGAGCCCGCGGACCACTTCCTCGTGGATCTGCTCGTCGGCGACCATAGCCGGAGTGGCGGAGGGATCCGTGGCGTACGGCGAACGGCTTTCCGCCCGCTGGGCAAGGGCCAGGACAAATACCGAGCCGAAGTGGCGGGCCAGGAAGCCCAGCAACTGGCTGCGAAGCGAGGCGGGGCGGGGGCGGCCGGCGTGGTCGCCGAGGAGCTGGAGCCAGTGGGCTTCGTGGCGGCCTTCGGCTTCGGCCAAAGCGAGGAGGATGGCGCGCTCTTCGCCGCTGCGGTTCTGGGCCAGGTCCCGGTAGACGGCGGCTTCGGCCCGTTCGTCGGCGAGATACTGCCGCCACCGCTTGATGTCCGCGGAGCTCGGTGCCGCGGCGGGCGCCTCGTGGCGCGGTGCGGGGTGGAGGGGTTCCGGGCGGCGGGGTCCGGTGTTGAACGGATCGGATGTGGCGTGCTGGGACACGGAAGCTCCTGGGCTTGAAAGGGCATGGTTCGGCCCCATTGCGTCTCCAGCGTACCGCTTATTTCCGCGTATTTTCGGCTGGCGATCCTCAGCGGGGAGTTTAGGCGGACCGTAAAAAGTAGGGCGCCGCGGGGTAGGTCCGGGCCGGGGCGCAAACCGGGCTGTGCGCAGGCCGTCCCCGGGCCGTAGAGCCCTTGACCGTCCGGGTCCGCGGTGTTCGAATGAAAGCCACGGCGGGTTCTCCGGAGCCGCTGCCGCCACCGAGGCCCTACGGAGGTTGCACCATGGACAACAGCGGATCCCACCCCGTCCAGCCGGCAAGGGATACGGTCGAATCCGATCCGGCCTATGACTACGCGGAGGACACCCCGGTCGATGCATCGGAGACCGAGGAGGAGGAACTGCTCGAGGAGGCTGAGCGGCTGGTCCCGCTGGACAAAGACGATTTCCTCGGGGAAGACCAGCCGGTGGTGCCCCTGGACGGGGACGAATTCCGCCCGCCGGAAGAACCGGAGTAAGCAGCTCTCCCTCTGGCCTAACCATGACGAAACTGACGAAACCAACGACGACGGCGGCGCCTCCCGGAAGGGAAGCACCGCCGTCGTCGTATGTTTGGCTGCTAGTGCGTCAGGACAGGAACCTGTTCGTCCTCGGCGGCGCCGCCGGCGACCCGGCGGTGCCAGTTGGCCATGACCGCGGGATCCGTCGGCTTGGTCAGCAGTGACACCGCAATGTAGACCACGGCGGAGGCCAGCAGGCCGAAGTAGATCGGCTCGTTGGCGTAAATACCGTCCAGCGGCACCTCGGCGTTGATCTCCAGGATGATCATGGTGCCGAGCGTGATGACCGAGCCCACTGCCATGGAGGCGGCCGCTGCGACGCCGGTGCCGCGCTTCCAGACCAGGCCGCCGAGGATGGCTACGAGGAGCCCGCCGACCAGGATGTCGTAGGCGATGGTGAGGGCCGCGACGACGTCCTTGGTGATGATGGCGATGACGATCGCCACGATGCCGAGCCCGAGGACCCACATGCGGTTTGCCTTGACGTCGTGCTCCGGGTTGTCGGTGTCGTCGGTGTTGATGTTCTTGCCGAACCAGCTCGCGACGAACGGCAGGACGTCGGCGCGGGCCACGGTGGCGGCGGCGATCAGGGCACCGGAAGCCGTTGACATCATGGCGGCGACGGCCGCGGCGAGGACCAGGCCGCCGATGCCGATCGGCAGCAGGTTGGTGGCGACCTCGGCGTAGACAACGTCTTTGCCGAGGGCCTTGACGTCGATGTCCGGCAGCGCGACGCGGGCGCCGAGGCCAATGAGGGCGCCGGCCGCACCGTAGAGGATGCAGTAGATGCCGGCGGTGGCGCCGCCCCAGCGGGCGACCGTGGGGGTCTTGGCGGTGAAGACGCGCTGCCAGATGTCCTGGCCGATCAGCAGGCCAAGGGTGTAGACGACGAAGTACGTGATGATCGTCTGGATGCCGATGCCGTCAATCTGGAAGAAGCTGGCGTCCACGCGGGCACGGATGCCGTCGAGGCCGCCGGCGGCGTTGAGCGTAAACGGCAGCATCAGGAGGAAGATGCCGACCGTCTTGATGACGAACTGGACCTGGTCGGCCAGAGTGATGGACCACATGCCGCCGATGGTCGAGTAGACCAGGACAATCGCGCCGCCGACGGCGATGGCGAGGGCGCGGTCCCAGCCGAAGAGCACCACGAAGATGGTGGCGTAGGCGCCGGTGGACGTGGCGCAGAGCATCAGCGTGTAGGCCAGCATAACGATGCCGGAGGTCTGGGTGGCGTGGCTGCCATACCGCAGGCTCAGCATCTGGGAGACGGTGTAGATCTTGAGCTTCTGGATCGTGCCGGCGAAGAGCAGGCTGAGCAGCAGCACGCCGACGCCGATCGCGACCACGAGCCACATGCCGGAGATGCCGAACTTGTAGCCCAGGCCGACGCCGCCGACGGTGGAGGCGCCACCGAGCACGACGGCGGCCATGGTTCCGGTGTACAGGAACGGGCCGAGGCGGCGGCCGGCCACCAGGAAGTCGCTGTTGTTCTTGGTGCGGGACTTACCCCACCACCCGAACGCCAGCATGGCGACCAGGTACACCACCACAATGGCGATGTTGACGAAACTTGCGTCCATTAAGGGCTCCTCAGAGCTGTTCGGAGCAGGGCTGACCCGGCCGGCGCTCAACAGGGCGCCGGAGAATCAGGTGCTTCTTGACGGGTACGGTGACGGATTGCCGGCGGAAATGTCACTTGGGTAAGTTACTCCACCGTGTCTATTCGGCAGCAATTGCCTCATAGGCAACACTTGTTGCCAAACAGTATGTTGTGACCCGGGTAACAGTCAAGACGCATTACGCGTCGCGGGTACATCCGGCCTCCACGGGACACCGTCCCGCTAGTATTGCTCCAACGATGGGGCCAAGCGGCCGGCCGTGAAAGGTTCCTAAATGAAGGCTCTACCAGTAGAACCGAGCAACGTTCCCGTTGCCATCGGTTCCCGGATCCGTGCCGCCCGGCAGTCGCAGCGGCTCACCATCGAGCAGGTCGCCGACGCGACCGGGTTGACCAAGGGATTCCTCAGCCGGGTCGAGCGCGACCTTACCTCTCCCTCGGTGGCGTCCCTTGTGACGCTGTGCCAGGTGCTTTCCATTTCGATCGGCGATCTTTTTGCCGCCCCCGAAACGCATCTCACCAAGAAGAACGAAGGCCCGCGGATCTCGCTCGGCGGCGAGGGGATCGTGGAGCGGCTGCTGACCGCGCGCTCAGAACGCCGCGTGCAGATCATCCAGGCCGTGATCGAGCCCCGCGGCCGCGGCGAGTCGGAACTCTACGCGGTGGACTGCGACGTCGATGTGCTCCACGTCGTCCGCGGCAGCATCCGGCTGATCCTCACCAATGAGGAATTCGAATTGCACACGGGGGACACCGTGACTTTCCCGGGCCGTGAGCCGCACACGTGGGTGAACCCGACGGATGAAGCCGTCGAGGTCCTCTGGGTGCTGGTCCCCGCCGCGAGCCGCTAGGGTCCTGGGCCCGGGTTGAGGTTTGGGCTGCGTTCCTTCCCGGCTACTCCCTTCCGGGGTGCTTCCAGGACGCGTTCCGGTTCGAACCAGATGTGCTCGGGCATGTACCGGAGCACGGCGAAGCCGCTCAGGGTTGAGGCGTTGTTCCGGCCGAGGTCCCGGCGCAGGGACTCGCGGCTGGAGTGGAACGCGAAGCCATCAACCTCGACAATCAGGTAGCCCTCGATCAGGAAGTCGACCCGGCCGATTCCGGGCAGGTAGACCTGCGCCTCGTAGCCAATTCCGTTGGACCGGAACAGGTGCTGGGCGTCGACCTCAACAATGGATTCGGCCCGGAGATCCAGCTGGTGCAGCGCTTTCAGGGCCCGGCCGGACCGGTCTGCCGTGAGCTGGGCCTTCAACAGCTCGAGCGGGACGCC
This sequence comes from Arthrobacter sp. NicSoilB4, assembly GCF_019977335.1. NCBI lineage: Bacteria > Bacillati > Actinomycetota > Actinomycetes > Micrococcales > Micrococcaceae > Arthrobacter > Arthrobacter sp. NicSoilB4. Next base: position 768,701 of record NZ_AP024653.1, read on the forward strand.
ATGCAGGCGCATGGCAGAGGTGGCGATGGCCGTCGATGCCGGGGGAGCGAGGCAGGTCATTGCATGGAGCACCACGTCCTCGATCCCGGCCAGCGGCAGCGAGGGGTGACCGTCGAACCTGACCGTCCGGTGCCGGATGAAGCCCCCGCCGTGGCCGTGGTTGCAGGCGAGGTGGGGTTGCTTAGGGGCCTCCCGCAGCCAGAGGCCATAGTGTCCCGCCGCACTCGCACAGCTGACCCGGGCGTTGTGCCGGATCGCGGCCTCGAACTCGGGTTGGCACTCGGGGAGGATGAAGACGCCGCGCCGGGGATGGCGGGCAATCGTGGCAAGCCGGGAGATGTCCGTCCGGGAGTAGCCGGCGGCCAAAAGTTGTCCGGTCCGGGCGACGCCGCCGAGCTGGGTCAGGAAGTCCAAGCGGTCCATCCACCCAGTACACGGCCGCTACGGGCTGGGGAGTGCCGGCGGATTGGGCTATCTGGATAAGTCACGCCCACAACTTCGTGGCTCGGGGCACCCGCCCGAAGCAAAGGGGGGCCGCGCTCCTGCCCAGTTACTTTCGGCAGCACCGGCCCCAGCCCAACACAACACCCGGTATTCCGCGGAATCGCTCCGCGCGGGCGGCCTGCGGGTGGAAGTAACTGGGCTGGAGCGTCAGAACCCGGCGTCGCCAGGAAGCATAGGTAAACATTTGATGCACAAGAGACAACTTCGAGTGTATGATGGCTGTCACACCCGTCGGTCAATCCTCGAAGGAGAGGCTTTCTTTTGGAAGAGCTGCGCATCGAGGCCAATGGCAACCTTGGCCCCATCGATTCATCCCGCATCCCGCGCTACGCGGGAGCCGCCACCTATGCGCGCCTGCCGCGGCTGGACCAGGTCGCCAAGGCGGACGTCACCGTTGTGGGCGTGCCCTTCGACTCGGGGGTCTCGTACCGCCCCGGCGCCCGCTTCGGGTCCAACCATATCCGCGAAGCCAGCCGCCTCCTGCGCCCGTACAACCCAGCCTGGGACGTCAGCCCCTTCGAAAACATCCAGGTGGCCGACGCCGGCGACATGGCCGTCAATCCCTTCAACATCAATGAAGCGATCGAGACCATCCAGCAGAACGCCCTGGACCTGACCGCCTCCGGCAGCAAACTGGTGACCCTCGGCGGGGACCACACCATCGCCCTGCCCCTGCTGCGCGCTGCCGCGGAACGCGCCGGAGAGCCCGTCGCCATGCTCCACTTCGACGCCCACCTGGACACCTGGGACACCTACTTCGGCGCGGAATACACGCACGGCACGCCCTTCCGCCGCGCTGTCGAGGAAGGCATCCTGGACACCGAGGCCATCAGCCACATCGGCACCCGCGGCCCGCTCTATGGCAAGAAGGACCTCGACGACGACCACCGCTTCGGCTTCGGCATCGTCACCTCCGCCGACGTCTACTACCAGGGTGTGCTGGAAACCGTCGCCAAGGTCCGCGACCGGATCGGCAACCGCCCGCTGTACATCTCCGTGGACATCGACGTGCTGGATCCGGCCCACGCGCCCGGCACCGGAACCCCGGAAGCCGGCGGCATCACCAGCCGCGAGCTGCTGGAAATCATCCGCGGCTTCCGCGGCATGAACCTGGTCGGGGCCGACGTCGTCGAGGTCGCCCCCGCGTACGACCACGCAGACATCACCGGCGTCGCCGCCAGCCATGTGGCCTACGAACTCGTCACGCTGATGGCAGACCGTGCGGTCGAAGGCGACCGGTTCGGTGCGGCCACCGGCTACGCCGCGCAGGCCCTCGGCCAGGAATCCCGCCGCCCGGCCGGCTTCGCAACGCCGGCGTCCCAGCGTGTTGAGAGCGGGGTCTCCCAGTGACCGGCGTGCGCAACGGCGGCGACCTCGTCGTCGAGACACTCGAGGCGCTCGGCGCCAAAACCGTCTTCGGCATTCCGGGCCAGCACGCCCTGGGTCTCTTCGACGCCATGGGCCGCGGCAACCTGCACTTCGTCTCCTCCCGGGTGGAGAACAACTCGGCCTTCGCCGCGGACGGCTACTCCCGCGCCACCGGCGAGGTCGGCGTACTCTTCCTCTCCACCGGCCCCGGCGCACTGACCTCCCTGGCGGGGCTGCAGGAGGCCTACGCCACCGGCGTTCCCATGGTGGTCGTCGCGAGCCAGATCCCGCTGGAAGGACTCGGCGCACGCCGCAAGGGCATGCTGCACCAGCTCGATGACCAGAAGGCCTCGGCCGCCAACGTCACCAAGAGCCAGCGGCTGATCCAGCACGCCTCCGGCATTCCCTCCGCCATCCAGGACGCCTGGACCGAGGCGATCTCCTCGCCGCAGGGCCCCGTCTGGCTGGAAATCCCGCAGAACGTCCTGCTGGATCCCATCATGGTGCCCCCGGTGGAGGACGCCCTCGCCGAAGCCGCCGACAATCCGCCCCGCGTGGAACTCGTCCGCGAGGCAGTGAAATGGCTCTCGACGGCGGAACGTCCCGCCATCATCGCCGGAGGCGGCACCCGCCGCGGCCGGGCCGAGAAGTCGCTTCTCTCCATTGCGGAGAAGCTCCGCGCGCCGGTCATCTGCACCCCCGGCGGCAACGGCGCATTCCCGTGGAGCCACGAGCTCTCGCTGCAGGCCTGGATCGAGGACCAGCACATGACGGAGCTGCTCGAGGACGCCGACGTGCTGATCGTCATCGGCTCCTCCCTGGGCGAGGTCACCTCCAACTACTTCACCTTTGAGCCGCGCGGCCGGATCATCCAGATCGACGCCGAACCCCGCGTGCTGGAATCCAACCGCCCCGGCCTGGGTATCCGGGCCGACGCTGGCCAGGCACTCGCCGCGCTCGACGCCGCCCTGACGGAACCGCACGGAGAGCGCGCGGACTGGCACGGCACCTCACCGGAGACCCTGGTCAAGGAAACCCTGGCCAAAGTCAAGGCCCGGCTGGAATCCCAGGACCTCGGCAAGGAACTGAAGTTCATGGCTGACATCCGGGAAGCCGTTCCCTCCGCCATGCAGACGTTCTGGGACATGACCATCTCCGCCTACTGGGCCTGGAGCTGCTGGGACGCCCGCGAAGGCCAGTTCCACTCCGCCCAGGGCGCCGGCGGACTCGGTTTCGGCTTCCCCGCGGCGATCGGCGGCGCAGTCGGCTTGGAAACCACCGGCACGCCCGGCGGCGCATCTGCTGGAAATGCCCGCGTGCTCGCGGTGTCCGGTGACGGCTCGGCGATGTACTCCATCTCCGAACTGGCCACGGCCAAGCAGCACAACGTTCCGGTCACCTGGCTGATTGTCGACGACGGCGGCTACGGCATCCTGCGCGAATACATGGTCGGCGCGTTCGGCAAGGCCACCGCCACCGAGCTCGCCCGTCCCGACTTCGTCAAGCTGGCCGAGGCCTTCGGCGTCCCCGCAGTCCGGGTGGCCCCCGAGGATGTCGGGGACGCGCTCAGGGCGGGGTTCGCCGCCGACGGGCCGAACGTCGTCGTCGTCGAAACCCTGCTCAAGATGTTCGCCCCCACCCATTTGGAGGCCTGAGCCAAGCTCAGCTCCTTGCTCAAAATGCCCGGCGCGGACCGGCAGCACTGCTGCCGGTCCGCGCTTGGCATTTAAGCCGCGGGCATCGCAAAACAGGGTTAGTTTCCCAAAGTAACTAAATTCCTGCTATATTTGTTGCCTAAGGCAAGCAAAGCCAATAAAGGCAAGAAATAGGGAGCCGTGATGGCAGTCGCGCCGGACACCGCAGCCAAACTCGTCCACCAGATCTTCGACCTGCAACGCGCCGTCCGCTGCGTCGCCGCCCTGAAACTCCGCGGCGAGGACACCGGAGTGGCACTCCAGGGTGTCCTGCGTTTCGTGGGGGAGGGGGAATCCCGGGCCACCAGGCTCGCGGACCGGCTCGGAGTCAGCGCCCCCGTCCTCAGCCGGCACATTGCCGAACTGGAGGAGCAGGGCTACGTGGTCCGCCGGCCCGACCCCCTGGACGGACGGGCGCAGCTGATCGCGCTCTCCGCGTCAGGAGTCGAGAAACTCCGCTTCATCGAGGACCAGCGCGCCGCGACACTCCTTGGCTTCCTGCAGGACTGGAGCGAGCAGGACGTCGAAGAGACAACGAACACCCTCCAGAAACTTGCTGAGTCCCTCAGGACATCAGCCCGGGCAACGACGGCCGGATCCACCACCACGACCGAAATTGTTTGAGGAGCGCCCCATGGCAGCAATCACAGAACAGCCCCCCGCACCGCCGGCGGTGATGACCCACCGCCAGATCATGGAAGCCCTGACCGGCCTGCTGGCCGCATTCTTCACCGCGATCATCAGCAGCACGATCGTGGCGAACGCCCTGCCCACGATCATGTCCGAGCTGCACGGAACCCAGACTGACTTCGCCTGGGTCATCACCGCTGCCCTGCTGGCCAATGCCGCGACCACCCCAATCTGGGGCAAGCTGGCCGACCTCTTCAACAAGAAGCTCCTGGTCCAGCTCAGCATCGTGATCTTCGTGGCCGGGTCCGTCATGGCGGGCCTGTCGGAGACCATCCCGCTGCTGCTGACCGCCCGCGTCATCCAGGGCATCGCCATGGGCGGGCTCACCGCGCTGGCCATGGCCATCATCGGCTCCATCATCCCGCCCCGCGACCGCGGCAAGTACTCCGGCTACATGGGCGCCGTTATGGCTGTTGGCACTGCCGGGGGACCGCTGCTCGGCGGTTTCATCGTGGACAGCCCGCTGGGCTGGCGCTGGACGTTCTTCGTCTGCGTCCCGCTCGCCGTGATCGCCCTGATCCTGCTGCAGGTCACCCTGAAACTGCCGCACGTCAGGCGCCCCGCGAAGATCGACTGGCTCGGCTCCATCCTTCTGACCTCCGGCGTGAGCCTGCTGCTGATCTGGGTGTCCTTCGCCGGCAACCCGGACTACTACGACTGGTTGTCCTGGCAGAGCGCGGCCATGGTGGGTGGCGGCGTGGTCCTGCTGGCCCTGCTAGTCCTGGTGGAATCCAGGGTGCCGCAGCCCATCATTCCGCTGAAGATCATCTCGCAGCGCACCACCGCACTCGCCATCCTGGCCTCAATCGCCGTCGGCGTCGGGATGTTCGGTTCCTCCGCCTTCCTCGGCCAGTACTTCCAGGTGGCCCGCGGCGCATCACCCACCGAAGCCGGGCTCCTGACCCTCCCGATGATCGCCGGCAACCTGATCGGTTCCGTCGTCTCCGGGCAGCTGATCAGCCGGACCGGAAAATGGAAGCGGTACCTGCTCGCGGGCGCCATCCTCCTGATCGCTGGCCTGGGGCTGACCGGAACCATCGACCACACCACTGAGCTCTGGCAGACCGGTGTCTACACTGCGATCCTCGGCCTCGGCCTCGGCCTGCTGATGCAGAACCTCGTCCTGGCGGTGCAGAACACCGTGCGGGCCAGCGATATCGGAACCGCCAGCGCCTCGGTGGCGTTCTTCCGGTCGGTCGGCGGTGCCATCGGTGTCTCCGTATTGGGCGCCGTCATGGCCAACCGGGTGAAGGAACTCGCCACCGAGGGACTCGCCGCCGCGGGGATTACCGTCAGCGGCGGTGCCGGCGCCAGCATGGACCTCAAGGACATGCCGGAGCCCGTCCGGGAAATCATGCGGGCCGCCTACGGTGACGCCACCGCGCAGATCTTTATGATTTCCGCGGTCATCGGCCTGGTCGCACTGGTGGCGATTCTCTTCATCAAGGAACAGCCGCTGCGGCGCACCGTGGACATCGTCAGTCCCTCCGCCAAAGGCGATGACGGCATCGACGACGGCGGCCCGGCCCCGTCCGCCGCGACTGCGGTCGAGTCGGCGGCCCCCGCCGCGGCGTCATCCGCCAGCCCGCTGGCCGGGACCGGAATCGTCGACCTCGACCGGGAGTTCATTGACGTCCTCGGCCGGCAGCGGGAAAGCCAGCGCCGGGGCAACTGAACGGGGGAGCTTGGTTATGGCCCGGGTTCGGGGAACGGAGAGGCCACGATCACAACGTTTTTCCCGAACAGGTCTTCCGTGTAGCAACTGATGATGACGACGCGGTTGGGAACGACCTGCCAGATCGGATTGTCCTTGAGTGAGGACTTATTTTCGGTGGAGATGGAGTCAACCCGGTAGCGGATCTGTCCGGCGGCCGTCGTCACTTCGAAGATGTCCCCGGGGGCTGCGGCCGAACTGAGCCGGTTGAACGGTGCGTCCCGGCCTTCCCAGCTGTGGCCCATGATGTAGGTCGTGTTGGTGGATCCCGCCCCGGGAACGCCGAAGTTTGTGACCCAGTAACCGTCCAAGGACACGGGCGGCACGATGGTTTGGGCTTCGATTTCGGCTGGGCTTGGATCCAGGGAGTGGACCACGACGTCGAAGCCTGCCGACGGGTAGACGATGCGGACGGGTGCCGCCGCCAGGGGCAGCGCAGGTGGCGGTGCAGGCGCCGCTTGCGCTGCGCTGCCGGCCGCAACCTTGCCCGGAGCGACGGCGGCCGTCTCCAGCGGGCCGGGACTGGGGCTTGCCGGAGCCACAAGTGCCGGTGCTGCCGGCAGGCTGGCTGCCAGATCGGACCGGGCGGGCGTTCCCTGCCCGGACAGATAGGCCAAGACCAGGAAAGCGGCCAGTCCGCAGGCCAGGATCAGCAGATCGCCGCGGTTCCAGGTCTGGTGTTTCGCGGTCGTTGCGCCACGGGCCAGGGAGTGCCGGGCGGTGGAGTGGCGGAAGGGCATCGGAGCTCCTTCGTGAGTTCGGAACGATGGGGACACCGGACCCGCTTGGATCCGGTGTCCCCTCGCCAACGCAACCGCTAGATGGCTGCGTCCGCGCCCTGCCCGCGTCCCCGGCGCCGCAAGGCGACCACAGAACCGGCCGCGAGCAGTGCCGCCAGGCCAGCCGCCCACCCCGGAAGCCCGGCGTCGGAGCTGTTGGAAACGGCGGTTTGAGCGTTGAACCCGCGGTTGACCGCAACGGCGGCCCCGGCGCCCGAAGGCACTACAGCGGCTGCGCCCGCTCCGGGCGGCACCGCCGCTGGAGGAACAACCGCTGGAGGAACAACCGCCGGAGGAACAACCGTGGGCGGCTCAGTGGTTCCGCCACCGCCGCCCGGGTTCTCTTCCTCGTCGTCGTCATCAGCTTCGTGGCAGCCCTTGGCAGGGACCGGGTAGATGTCGGCGTTGCCGTTGTGGCCGTCCTTGTGCCCGTTCAGCCACGCCTTTTCGGAAATGGTGATGACGTTGTAGGGGTTCTCCTCAGATCCCGTTGCGTGGCAAATGGTGACTTTCTTCGAATCCGAGCCGTTGTCATCGTCGTCGTTGTTCCCGTTGTCGCCACCCGGGCACCCACCGGCCGGGGCCGGAACGATGTCGTCGTCGTGCACGCCCTGGGCGTTGTGTCCGTTGAGTCCGTTCTCGCTGATCGTAATTTCGTTGTATGGATGAGAGTCCGAGCCGGTCGCGTGGCAGATGGTGATCTTGTCGTCTGGGCCGGCAAAAGCGGGGGCGCTGGTCGCTAGTAGGGCAAGGCCGGCAATGCCGGCCGCTGCAAGGACTTTCTTCATGGCAGTGCTCTTTCTGGATCATTTTGGACTGACCAGACTGCTGGGGGTGGGGGCTCGTGGCCGAGCCGACCGCTCATCGAAGATTCCCAGATAACCTTCGTTTCCCCTGCAGAGTTGTCCAGTTGCTGACAACTTCACGCTAGGTCGATGAACGCTCGCGGACACGAGTAATCGCTACCCCGTGGGCTACCGGTTCTTTTTTTGCCGGTACTACTGTGACTACTGGTAACTACGGGTAACTACTGGGACCCAAGGTGAGGAAGTCCGTCAAAGCTACGAAAAGTACGCCGTTTGGATGATTTTCCGTCGCCGATGTTCCCCGCGGGCCGGTCGTTTCGTAGAGTTGGATGGCTATGGCTGTCGGCCCCCTCTGCTAGTAATAGGAGCATCCGGTGGATGTTCCCTCGCCAGAACCTTCTCCAGCCTCATTTATTCGGTATTTCCTTAAGGACTCGTGGGCATGCTCGTCACTCTCATACGGCGCTATTCGAAGCCGTATCTGCCATACATCTGGGCAGTCATTTTCTTCCAGCTCGCCTCCACCATCGCGGCGCTGTACCTTCCCAGCCTGAACGCCCAGATCATTGACGAGGGCGTCTCGCGCGGCGATACGGACTACATCTGGCGGACCGGCGGCGTGATGCTTGGCGTGGCGCTGATCCAGGTCGCCACCGCGATCGCGGGGGTGTACTTCGGGTCCAAGGCCGCCATGGCGTTCGGCCGCGACCTGCGCCGCGGCGTGTTCCGCAAGGTCACTAGTTTTTCCGCGAAGGACGTCAACGTTTTCGGCGCCCCCACCCTGATCACGCGCGGCACCAACGATGTCCAGCAGGTGCAGATGCTCATGCTGATGGGCCTGAACTTCATGGTGGCCACCCCCATCATGTGCATCGGCGGCATCTTTATGGCCCTTCGCGAGGACCTCAACCTGTCCTGGCTGGTCTGGGTCTCCGTGCCGGTGCTCATCGTGGTGGTGGGCTACCTCGTGGTCCGCCTGATGCCGCTCTTCCGGTCCATGCAGGTCAAGATCGACCGGCTCAACGGGATCCTGCGCGAGCAGATCATCGGCATCCGCGTCGTCCGCGCCTTCGTGCGCGAACCCCACGAAGCCGAGCGGTTCGGCGCGGCCAACAAGGAACTGACGGACGTGTCACTGAAGATCGGCTCGCTCTTCGTGCTGATGTTCCCGGCCATTGGCATGATCCTGCACATCTCCACCGCCGCAGTGCTCTGGTTCGGCGGCCAGCGGGTCGACGCCGGTGAAATGCAGGTCGGCGCGCTCACGGCCTTCCTGCAGTACCTGCTGCAGATCCTGATGGCGGTCATGATGGGTACCTTCATGGCGATGATGATTCCCCGCGCCTCGGTCTGCGCGGACCGCATCGGCGAGGTGCTCGACGTCGAACCCTCCATCCACGAGGCGCTCGCCCCCGTGGCGCCGGCTGAAAAGGCCGGCCGCGTCGAATTCCGGAACGTGTCGTTCGCCTACCCCGGCGCCGAAGCGCCGGTGCTCAGCGACATCAGCTTCACTGCCGAGCCCGGCCAGACTGTGGCGATCATCGGATCCACCGGTGCCGGCAAGTCCAGCCTGCTGGCCCTGCTGCCCCGGCTCTACGACGCAGCCTCGGGGGAGGTGCTGCTCGACGGCGTCCCGGTCACCCACCTGGACCGGGCTGAAATCACCCAGCGCGTCGCCATGGTGCCGCAGCGGCCCTACCTGTTCTCGGGGTCCATCGAGCACAACCTGCGCTTCGGCAAGCCCGAGGCCACGGACGAGGAACTCTGGGACGCCCTGACGGTGGCCCAGGCGGCGGACTTTGTGCGCGAGAAGAAGAACGGGCTCGGCTCCCGGATTGCCCAGGGCGGCACCAACGTCTCGGGCGGGCAGCGCCAGCGGCTCTGCATCGCGCGCGCCCTCGTCACCGAGCCCAAGGTCTTCCTGTTTGACGACTCCTTCTCCGCGCTCGATGTCGCCACTGACGCCAGGCTCCGCCGCGCGCTCAAGGCGAAGACCACCGATGCCACCGTGATCATTGTCGGCCAGCGCGTCTCCACCATCGCCGACGCCGACCAGATCCTGGTGCTCGACAACGGACGGATCGTGGACCGCGGCACGCATGAAGAACTGCTGGAGAGCTCCAGCACCTACCAGGAAATTGTCGAATCCCAGCTGACCGCGGAGGCAGTGGCATGAGCACCAAAGAGAACGTCTCGCCCGACTCCCGGAAGCGGAACTCCTCAGAGCCGGCCTCCACGGCGCCCGACTCGCAGACCCCCGAACCGCTGGTTCCCGAATCGCAGCTCTCCGGCGCGCACGTTACCGGCGCCGAGCCGGACGATGATGACTTCTATGAAGAGGAGTACCGGCCGGGCGAAGCCGACGGCGGCATGTTCGGCGACATTCCGGCCAAGAAGGCCCAGCACTTCTGGCCCTCCGCGAAGCGGCTGATGGGCCTGCTGAAGCCGGAGCGGGCCGGCATCATCGCCGTGCTTGCGATGGTGACGGTTGCCGTCGTCCTCAACGTTGTGGCGCCCCGGATCCTTGGCCAGGCGATGGACGTGATCTTCGGCGGCGTCATCGGCAAGCAGCTGCCGGCCGGCGGCACCAAAGAGCAGTTCGTCGAGGGCCTGCGCGCCCAGGGCCAGGACAACTTCGCGGACATGCTTGCCAAGATGGATGTCATCCCCGGTGTCGGCATCGACTTCCAGGAGCTCGCGTTCCTGATCAGCGTGGTTCTGGTGATGTACTTCGTCGCCAACATCTTCCTCTGGCTGCAGGGCTACGTCCTGAACATCCTGGTCATGCGGGTGGTCCGCCAGCTGCGCGACGACACGGAGAAGAAGCTCAACAGGCTCCCGCTGAACTACTTCGACACCCGGCAGCGCGGCGACATCCTCTCCCGTGTCACGAACGACGTGGACAACATCCAGCAGGCCCTGCAGCAGGCCTTCGCGCAGCTGGTGAACTCGGCGCTGACGGTGATCGGCATCGTCATCATGATGTTCATCGTGTCCTGGCAGCTGGCGCTGATTGCCCTGGTCGCACTGCCGCTTTCGGCTGTCGCCGCCGGCATCATCGGTTCCCGCAGCCAGAAGCTCTTCGCCGCCCAGTGGAAGAACACGGGCGAGCTCAACGGCCAGATCGAGGAGTCCTTCTCCGGCCACGACCTCGTCCGCGTCTTCGGCCGCGACGCCGACATGCTGGACCGCTTCGACGAGCGGAACGACGCCCTCTACAAGGCCAGCTTCGGCGCGCAGTTCGTCTCCGGCATGATCATGCCGGTCATGCAGTTCGTGTCCTACCTCAGCTACGTTGGAATCGCCGTCGTCGGCGGCCTCCGCGTCGCGTCCGGCGGGATGAGCCTGGGCGACGCCACCGCGTTCATCCAGTACTCGCGCGAGTTCACCCAGCCGCTGGGCCAGATGGCGGGCATGGCCAACATGCTCCAGTCCGGCGTCGCCTCCGCGGAACGCGTGTTTGAATTCCTCGACGCCGAGGAACAGGACGCCGAGACCGCCACCGAGCAGCTGCCGGCCAAGACCGACGGCCACGTCGATTTCCGCAACGTCACCTTCAGCTACACCCCGGACAAGCCGCTGATCGAGGACCTGTCCTTCACCGCAGAGCCCGGGCACACGGTCGCGATCGTGGGTCCCACCGGTGCCGGCAAGACCACCCTGGTGAACCTCGTGATGCGGTTCTACGAGCTCCAGGGCGGCAGCATCACCCTGGACGGCGTCGACATCACCCACCTGAGCCGTGCTGAGCTGCGCGCCAAGGTGGGCATGGTGCTCCAGGATGCCTGGCTCTTCGGCGGCTCCATCTACGACAACATCCGCTACGGCAAGCTGGACGCCACCGAGGAACAGGTGATGGAGGCGGCGAAAGCCACCTTCGTGGACCGCTTCGTCCGGGCCCTTCCGGACGGCTACAACACCGTCATCGACGAGGAAGGCAACAACGTCAGCGCAGGCGAGAAGCAGCTGATCACCATTGCCCGGGCCTTCGTGGCCAATCCGTCGCTCCTGATCCTGGACGAGGCCACCAGTTCGGTGGACACCCGCACCGAAGTGCTCGTGCAGAAGGCCATGGCCGCCCTCCGCACCGACCGCACCAGCTTCGTGATCGCCCACCGCCTCTCCACCATCCGCGATGCCGACACCATCCTGGTGATGGAGGCCGGCCGGATCGTGGAGCAGGGCGACCACGCCCAACTGCTGGACCTCAAGGGCGCCTACTACCGCCTGTACATGTCCCAGTTCGCCGGCGAGGACGCAGAGATGGCCTTCGCGGAAAACACGGCTGACGACGCGACGGCGGTACACAGCTGAGCGCCGCCGGCGCCGGGGCGGAGTCCGCAGAGTCTGTGTCCCGGCGCATCGAGGTGCAGATCCCGATGCGCTGGGGCGACATGGACGCCTACGGCCACATCAACAACGTCCAGATCGTCCGGATCCTCGAGGAAGCCCGCATCGCGGCCTTCGGCCCGCCGCGGGGCTCCGGGCTGCCGGGCATCGAGCCTCCGGTACCTCTGTTCAACGAGGTCCCGGAGGGGACGCTGGCGCTGATCGTGGAGCACAAGATCCGCTACGTCCGGACCCTCGAATACCGCAATGTGCCGGCCCTGGTGCAGCTGTGGATCGGCGCGGTGAAGGGTGCCAGCTTCGACATCCACTACCTCGTCCAGGACCCCGTCACCCGTGAGGACTGCGTTCGGGCCACGAGCCATCTGGCGTTCGTGGACGAGGCCACGGGGCGGGTGCTCAGGCTTACGCCGGAGCAGAAAGGGAAGCTCGCCCGCCTCACGCCGGTTCACTCCGGGTGAGCCAGCCCGTCCCAACGGGCAAGCGGAACCGGTCCTATGGCCTCTACCTCGCTCTTCGGATCGTCCCTAGAATGAACTGTCCGCGGGCAGTGAGCCCCGAAGCCAAGGAGCACAGATCATGGTGAACAAACGAGCACAGATGATTGCCAATAAGAGGAAGATGATCGCCCGGAAGAAGGCATGGAAGGACCTCTCGCCGACGGCGAAGTTCGGAACCATCGCAGCCGCCGTCGTCCAGCTCTCGCTGCTTGTCGCGGCCCAGACGGACATCACCCGGCGCCCCGCGGATCAGATCCGCGGCAGCAAGGCGATGTGGCGGGTTGCCACGCTGATCAACTTCGTCGGCCCGGGCAGCTACTTCACCTTTGGCGTCAAGCGGCATGCCGCAGCCAAGTAGGAACGGCTGAAGGGAGGGCAGGCCGCTCATTCGAACCTACTTCTCAGTAGCATCCGGGCGCCGCGTGATGCGGGTTGTCAGCTTAAGCCTGTAAATTGAAAGCATGACCCCATCCAAAAAGCCCGCCATGCACCGCGCCCTCGGCATCTCCAAGGAGATCGAAGACGCTGCGTGGTTTGTCTTGGGGCCAGGGCTGCACGGTAAACCGTCTGCCCTGGACGGACGCACCAAAACGTGGTCGGTGCAGGCCGCCGCGGAGCTGCTCGACCGCCTCGAACGCGGGGTCCCGGACCCCAAAGCCCCCATGATGACCAACCTGCGGCAGAACCTCCAGGACGCCTCCCGGGGCGCCAAGCAGTTGGCCGTGGAGCTGCTTTTCCTGCAGTCCCTGCCGCTGGCCCACGAGGTGAAATCACTCAAGGTCAAACGCGCGCGGGTGGCGGAGGCCGCGTCCTGGCTGGAGCCGCCGCTCGAACTGCCGGACGAGCTGTTCGCGGGCATGACGGATCACGGTGTCATCCGGGACCGCACCGCGGAGTTCAACTGGACCATCTGGGACCACCTGAAATGGCTCTGCCGGTTCGTGCAGCACGTCGCGCAGCGGCCGGCAGGCGCCGTCGCGGCGGCCGTCAAGGATCCGCTGGCCTTCCACCAGCTGGTGGCCGGCACACCCGATGACCAACCGGCCATCCGCCGCAGCATCGAGTTCCTGGTCTGGCCCAGCTACTTCGAGCCGGTCGTGGCCGACGTCGAGCGCCAGGAAATCCGCGACGCCTTTGCCTCCCTGGTGGGCGGGGCGAAGGGCGACACCGACGAGGAAATTTCCGCGGACATCCACCGCATCCGGCTGCACCTCGACGAGCAGGCCGGCCAAAGGATCGACTGGTACTCCCGGCAGCTCGTGAGTCAGTGGCGGAAGGTCGGCGACCCCGGCCGGCGCGCCTGGCTGCTGCGCACCCACCACGACAACGCCGAACTCCTCGGCACCTGGCAGGCCGAGGAATCGGTGACGCTCGACGTCGAGCACCTCCGCCTGCTGGACCCCGGCGTCACCGCCGGGCTGGTCCAGCACGCCGTGGACGAGGACTACAAGCACCTCGGCTACGTCGAACGTGAGGACACCAAGACGGCTGTGTTCGCCTTCCTGACCGTGATGAAGCCCGGCGACCTGACGCTCTACCAGAGCTCCGGCACCGTCCGGGTGGGTGTGGTCCTCGGCGAGCCTGAACACCACGAGGACAACCGCCGGCTGCGCCGCAAGGTCCGCTGGTTCGACGAAACCCACGACATGACTGAACTGCCCCGCCACGTGCAGCGGCAGCTGGCCACCTCCGGCATCATTGTGGACATCACCCGCGTCATCCAGGCCCTCGAAGCGCTGCTGCCCGCCGAAGCGGAAGCTGAGCCCGGCGACGACAACGAGCCGGCCGCCGTCGTCGAGCCTGCCTGTGAAGGGTTCCGCCCGCTGACACCGGAGTTCGCCGCGTCCCTGCACATGGACCTGGAGCCGCTGCAGGAGATCGCCGAACTGCTGGAGGAGAACCGCCAGCTGGTGCTGTACGGTCCGCCCGGCACGGGCAAGACTTACCTTGCCAAGCACCTGGCCGCCCAGCTCGCCGGTGACACCACCGACGAACGCGTCAAGCTGGTGCAGTTCCACCCCTCGTACGCGTACGAGGACTTCTTCGAGGGTTTCCGCCCGGACAAGACCGAGGAAGGCCAGGTGTCCTTCAAGCTTGTGGCCGGGCCGCTGCGCCGGATCGCGGAAGAGGCGGCCAAGCCCGGGAATGAGAGCAAGCCGTACTTCCTGATCATCGATGAAATGAACCGGGCGAACCTCGCGAAGGTGTTCGGCGAACTGTACTTCCTGCTCGAATACCGCGACGACCGGATCTACCTGCAGTACAGCCCCAACGAGCCTTTCACGCTGCCGGACAACCTCTACATCATCGGCACGATGAACACCGCCGACCGGTCCATTGCGATGATGGACGCCGCCATCCGCCGCCGCTTCTCCTTCATTGAGCTGCACCCCAAGACGGAGCCGGTGAAGGGCTCGCTGCTGCGGTTCCTGCAGGCCCGCGACCTGGATACGACGCCGGCCCTGCTGATGGACGCGCTCAACGACGCCATCGACGAGTGGGACCGCGACCTCATGATCGGCCCGTCCTACTTCATGAAGAAGTCCGCCCAGACGCCCAAGGGCCTACGCCGGATCTGGAAGTACGAGCTGATGCCGCTGCTGGAGGAGCACTACCATGGCCAGCTGAACCGGGCCCAGCTGGAGGAGCGGTTCGGACTGGACCCGCTGCTTGACCGCCTTGCGCGCGTCTAGCCAGCCGAAGCCGGCCAGCCACGGCGCACCGGGTTCGCAGCCGGTCCGCCGGATCGTCCTCGACGAGCTCTCCGGCGGCGTCGTCGACCGGCTGGACCCGGACAGCGCGGCCTACCTCAACGGCAGCGGACTGGCCAAGGCCTCGCCGATGGGCATGGGCCTGTACCGGATCGAGCCCGTGGGGAAAGTCGGTTCGGTGCGGACGCCGACGGTGCAGCTCGAAGTACGGCCCAAAGAACGGCTCGGCCTTGACCGGCTCCTGTTCCTGCTCGGCTACGCCGGCGACCAGGGCTTCCGGGAGGATTCCGTCGCCGCGGTCGAGGAGGCGGATCTGTGGAGTGCGCTGGCGGAGTCGCTGGCACAGCTCTCGGACCGTGCGCTCAGCCGCGGCGTGTTGCAGGGCTACCTGAACGTCGACGAATCGTTGCGGACGGTCAAGGGCCGGATCCGCATTTCGGACCAGATTTCGCGCCGGCCCGGGATGCTCGTGCCGCTCGAGGTGTCTTACGACGAGTTCACCGAGGACATCGCGGAGAACCGCATCCTGCGGGCGGCGCTGGAACGGATGTCCCAGGTCCCGGGGGTGCGGCCCGAGGTGCTGAGCCGGCTCCGCCAGCTCAAGGGCAAGCTCGCCGCCGTGACCCGGCTGCAGTCCGGCGCTCCCTTGCCGGCGTGGCGGGCCAGCCGGATGAACACCCGGTACCAGGCTGCACTGCGGCTCGCCGAGGTGATCCTGCGCCATGCCTCGGCGGAGGCCGGCGACGGCACGCAACAGTCGGCGTCGTTCGTGGTGGACATGTCCGTCGTGTTCGAGGACTTCGTCGGCACAGCGCTGCGCGAGGCCATGGCGGCGTACCCGGGGGAGATGCGGCTGCGGTACAACGCCCTGCTCAACGAGGCCGTCCGCGATTCGGACCGGATCGTCGTGCAGCCCGGGGCGGTCCACCTGCTGGGAGGACGGCCGGTGATGGTCTACGACGCGAAGTACCAGGCCGCGGCCGACGCCGGGGCGTCACTCTCGGGGGACCACTACCGGATGCTGGCGTACTGCACGTCCCTGCGCGTGCCGACAGCCTGGCTGGTGTATCCGGGCGCCGGAGAGATCAAGCTGCGCCGGATCCTCAACACTGACATCGATGTTGTGGAGTTCCCGCTGGACCTGTCGAGGCCGCCGTCGGAAATCCTGGCATCCGTCGCGGACCTGGCACAGCAGTCCTGGGGCGAAGTGGTGCGTCAGGCGACCATCAGCCGCTGACTTACTCCCTGGCGGGTCGCGGCTAGCCGGCTTCCTGCTCCACGGAAACAGACAGAAGGTGGTTCAAAAGCGCCTTTTCCGGCTGGCCGGGGTTGTTGGCGACATGCCAGCGAAGTTTCTCGCGCACGTGCGCCTCTTCGGGCTTGGTGTCGGAGAGAATCGCATCAATGATCGTGGATACCTGTCGACGCAGGGGTTCGAGATCTGGATCGACCGCGGGGGACCGCCGGTACTCCTGCGGCCGAAAATCAGGGGATGATTTCGAGGGTCGAGCGATAGTCCTCGGCATTTTGGTGGACCTCAGCAAGTGCGGCATCTGGCGCTCTCCCGTTGAGTAGAAGTACGAGTAAGTGCGGACCCGATAGAGTCCTTGTCCCCAGATTCGGATATTACCCGAGGCAGAACAGTCTGTCTCGTATGGACGCAAAGAGATTCTTATGTCGCTCTCAGCTAGTTCCGGAGTTTCAGGACCGCGGCCGCGTGGTGCGGCCGACGGCGGATCTGCTGTGCCCGGGGTCCGGGACCGTATTCTCGCGGCCGCCTACGAACTCTTCTCCACCCGCGGCGTCCGCAGCGTTGGCGTTAACGAACTGATCAGCCGCTCGGGCGTGGCGAAGGCCAGCTTCTACCGGCATTTCGCTTCCAAGGATGAGCTGGTGCTCGCCTTCCTGGCGCGAAGGGACCAGCAATGGACCCTGGACAAGATTGTCTCCGAAGCGCTGCGGAGGGGAACCAAACCCGAGGAGCAACTGCTGGCGATCTTCGATGTATTCGCCGACTGGTTTGCGCGCGAGGACTTCGAGGCGTGTTCGTTCGTCAACGTGCTGCTTGAGATGGGACCCCGGCACCCGCTGGGCAAGGCCAGCATCGACTACCTCGCGAAGATCCGTGGACACGTGCAGCACCTTGCGGAGCAAGCGCGGCTCAGGGATCCGGAGGAATTTTCCCGGTCCTGCCACATCCTGATGAAGGGCTCGATCGTTTCAGCCGCCGAGGGGGACCTTGCCGCTGCCGGCCGCGCCCGTCAAATGGCCGGTTGGCTGATCGACCACCACCGGGTCTAGTCTTCGAGGCCGGCAGCGGGTGCTTCTGCGGCGAGCGGTGCTGTGACAGGACGTGCTGCGGCACGTGGTTCTGCTGCGGTGGTGTGCGGGCTGCTGGCCAGCAGGAACTCGTCCAGTTGCCTTTCCAGCGCGGAAAGATCCTTGAGCCCGCACTCCCAGACGGTGAGGACTTCCCAACCCATGCCCGCCAGCTGTGCACGCTGCAGTGCATCGCGGTTCCGCGTTCTGGTGCGTTTGGTCTCCCAAAACTCAGCGTTCGCCTTGGGTGCGTGCTGCCCCACCCGGCAGTCATGGAAGTGCCAGAAGCAGCCGTTGACGAAGATGACTTTGTGGCGGCCGGCGAAGACCAGGTCCGGGTTGCCAGGCAGGCGTCCGCCCCGGGCTGTACCGTGCAGCCGGTAGCGGTAGCCCTTGGCGTGCAGCAGCTTCCGGACCAACAGTTCAGGCTTGGTGTTCTTCCCGCGGATGCGGGACATGTTCCAGCTGCGCCGCTCGGGTGTCAGCTTGTCCGCCATGAATTAAGTCTAGGCGGCGGGGCTGGTTCGTATGCCGGCAGGGCCTGTCGGACCGTGTGGGAAGGCGCCGTGTGGGAAAGGGCCGTGGAGCGCCCGACGGCGGTGGCCAGGTCGGGCAGGCGGCGTTGCCGCCGTCGTACGGCTGCTAGATCTCCCGCTCCGGATGCTCGCCGAACTGGAAGTGGCGCCCGCTGACCGTCGTGGGCTCGATCTCGACATAGAAGTCCTTCAAGGTGGGCACCCACGGCTTGAGCCCCAGGGCCTCTGCGTCCGCGATGTCTGCAGACTGGTCAAGCACCCGGGCTGTGCCGCGAAGGACCACCGACCAGGCCTCGTCGGCGAGAATGCCGTCAGTTTCGAACAGCACCTTGGCATTGATGGTCAGTTCGGCGAGTTTGTTGCCGGGAGCCGTCCGGAGGTAGAGCTTCCGGCCGCTCGCGGCGTAGTTCACCGGGAAAATATCGGGTTCGCCGCCCACGATGACCACGAGCCGGCCGTGTTTGGTGGCCTCAATGAGCTTCCAGCACTGATCGTCATCGAGTACGAGGATGGGGTCGTCATCTGCATGTTCGAACATCATGGGTTCATTGTTCTGGGCCATGTAGAAAAGCGCCAGAGTCCTGCGCCGGGAAATCGGTGTGAGGCGGGGTCAGGCGAACGCCTGTGGATAACCTTGATGCCCGAAATGTGATGTCGGTTACCCTTAAGGCATTGTTTGGCTGCAGGCGTCTTGATTTCTATCGGGGGGAATAGCTGACCATGACATCTCGCACTTTTTTCGGCCGCCGCAGACGCATGTACGCCCTCCTGGTTGCGATGACCCTGTTGCCTGTCACAGCCTGCACCGGCGGAGGAACCACTCCAAGTGCATCGGCCGCCCCTGCGACTTCGAGCCCGGCCGCTTCGCCCACCCCCACTGCCACCCCGACGCCGACGGCCAGCTACAAGCCGGCGGACGCCTCCGGCAGGGCGCAGAACGTCCCAATTCCGGTGCTGCCCGAAGCCGCGAAGGCGGAGACGAAGGAGGGACTCGAAGCGTTCGCGCGGTACTGGTTTCAGCTGCTTAGTTACGGGTACGAGACGGGGGACGTATCGCGGATTGTGGATATCACGAGTCCGACTTGTCGAGCCTGCGAGCGGGCAAAGGCGGTCATGACAGGTTGGAACGACGAAGGGAGATGGCTTGTTGGCGGCAAGGTGGATACGCCTTCTGTCAGCACGACGTTTATCGTGGCACCCGATGGGAACTATCAGGTCGCTGTCCAAGGGTCACAAGCGTCGATTTCCTACTACAACGCGGACGGGACACTGCATCAAGCCGCACCAAAGCCCGAGGATACGGGCAATCTCATGCTCGCGGTTTTCCGCGATGGCGCCTGGTACGTAAATAACATTCAGCCAATAGTCGGCTAGCCAATGAAAGCGTCGTGGTGGTTCCGACTGGTCTGGCCGGCGGCACTAGTCGCAGGCCTGGTAGGACTACCCGTGCCAGCGTTTGGTGCCACTGACTCGCCGCCTATAACCGGCGACTGGGGTGAGGACACTGTCGATGTCGGTGGCTGGGCGATCGACGCGGGCACTGGTCGATTCGTCTGGGCTGGGCCGGGGACAGTACGTGCCGACCCAAACCAATACAAGTACGAACTTCAGTGCCACTTGGGCGGCGGCGACTTCGACACGGACTGCCTTGCTGTCCTCGTGGATTGCAAGAATGGCCCCGACGGAAAAGAAGGAATCCCGGTCGTCTGGCTGAAAGCGCCGGCGGGAGTGCCGAATCCAACCTGGACTTTTCACTCGGGACCCACGTGTCTCTTCGACCCGAGGCCTGAGGACTTGCTCCCCAGGATCGCCGCCGTGATCCAAACGGAGTTCCAGCGGCTACCGATCGCGGCAGGATCGGTCACAGCCCAGCCGAGCCCGCACACACTCAGGGGCGCCGAAACTAACTTCTTCGCTGAAGCCGTGGAGCAGAAATTCGACGTCACCATTCTGGCCCAGAAAGTCCACGTCGTCGCCAAGCCCGTCCAATACACCTGGAGTTACGGTGACGACACCTCGCTGGGACCCCAGACTGCCGCCGGCGGACCCCTGCCGCAGGACCGCTGGGGCGAAAAGACCGCCACCAGCCACGTCTACACCCAGACTGGTGATTTCCCCGTGGTGCTGACCACCCACTTCCAGGGGACCTACTCTGTCAACGGCGGCCCGCCGTTGCCCTTGCCCATCCCGGGCCAGGGGCAATTCAATGCACCCCCGCAAACTGTGAGCGTCTGGCGTTCCATCACCCGGAACTACGCTGACGACTGCCTCCGCAACCCGCAAGGCCAAGGCTGCCCCGGC
This sequence comes from Arthrobacter sp. NicSoilB4, assembly GCF_019977335.1. Taxonomy (NCBI): domain Bacteria; kingdom Bacillati; phylum Actinomycetota; class Actinomycetes; order Micrococcales; family Micrococcaceae; genus Arthrobacter; species Arthrobacter sp. NicSoilB4. The sequence goes on from NZ_AP024653.1 coordinate 788,970, forward strand.
GTCGCACCTCCGGCCCCCTGACCCGGGCGGTCCGTGACAATCCCACCCTCCGGGAACCACACTGGGGGTGACGGCCACTTTCTCTGACAATCCAACGACATGCCGTGGATGAGCCTGTTCGGGCGCATCCACGGCCCGGAGTGCGAAGGCAGAACACCATGAAAGCAGCACGATTCCATGCCCGTGAGGACCTCCGGATCGAAGATATTCCGGTGCCGGAGCTGCGCCCGGGGGCGGTGAAAATCGCCGTCGCCTGGTGCGGGATTTGCGGCACGGACCTCCACGAATTCCTCGAAGGCCCCATCTTCACACCCCCGCCCGGAAGCCCCCACGTTCTTTCCCACGAAGCCGCCCCGGTGACCCTGGGACATGAATTTTCCGGCACGGTCGAGGAACTGGGCGAGGGCGTGACCGGGCTCGCCGTCGGGGACAGTGTCGTGGTTGAGCCGTATATCGTCTGCAACGAATGCGGCCCGTGCCTCAGCGGTCACTACAACCTGTGCACCAAGCTGGGCTTCATCGGCCTGGCGGGCGGCGGCGGGGGCCTGAGCGAGACGATCGTCGTCGACACCCGCTGGGTTCACCCCGTCGGCGACATCCCGCTCGACGAAGCCGCCCTCATCGAGCCCCTCGCGGTGGCCTATCACGCCGTCGGGCGCAGCGGCGTCAAAGCCGGGGACGCCGCCGTCGTCGGTGGTGCCGGCCCCATCGGGCTGCTGACCGCAGCGGTCCTCAAGGGCCTGGGCGTCACCACGATCGTCACCGAGCTGTCGGCCGCGCGGAAGGACAAGGCGGTCTCCTCGGGGGTCGCTGACCATGTTCTGGACCCCAGCTCGGATGACGTCAAGGCGCGTGTGCTGGAACTGACTGAGGGGGCAGGGGCTGATGCAGCCTTTGAATGTGCCGGCGTGAACGCCGTGCTGGACACCATGCTCGACGTCGTCCGGCCGGCCGGTGTCGTGGTCAACGTGTCCATCTGGGGACATCCGGCCACTGTGGACATGCAAAAGGTGGTCCTGAAGGAAATCGACCTGCGCGGCACCATCGCCTACTGCGGCGACCACGCGGCCGCCATCAAGCTCGTCCAGGACGGGAAAGTCGACCTGAAACCCTTCATAACGGGACGAATCGCCTTGGATGACCTCGTGGACAAGGGCTTCGACACCCTGATCAACCACAACGACACAGCGGTGAAGATCATCGTCCACCCGTAGTGATCCGAGTCGCACATGGAATAGTTGCAGGCGCCTTGCAGTTGGCGCATACAGACCTCAATGTCTTGTGAAAGGAACTGCATGCTGTTTTCTCCCATGACCCTCGGCGAGCTGGAACTGCCCAACCGACTCGTGATGGCGCCGCTGACCCGCGTCCGCTCCGGCAAGGAAGGCATCCCCGGGCCTCTCGTGGTCGAGCATTACCGGCAGCGCGCGTCGCTTGGACTGATCGTCAGCGAGGGAACCTATCCCAGCCGGGCCGGCCAAGGATTCCCGGGCCAGCCCGGCCTGGTGACCGAGGAACAGCTCAAGGGCTGGGCCAACGTCACGTCCGCCGTGCACGCCGAGGGCGGCCGCATCTTCGCCCAGGTCATGCACGCCGGACGCGTCACGCATGAAGACACCAACGGCGGCCACGAAGTGGTCGCGCCCAGCGCCATCGCGATCGACGGCCAGACCCGCACATACGAGGGCAAGAAGCCCTTCCCCGTGCCCCGCGCCCTGTCCACTACTGAGCTTCCGGGCATCGTCCAGGAGTTCGTCACGGCGTCCCTCAACGCGATCGGCGCAGGGTTCGACGGCGTCGAGCTGCACTCCGCCAACGGCTATTTGCTGCACGAATTCCTGGCTCCGTCCTCCAACCAGCGCGACGACGTCTACGGCGGCTCGCCCGCGAACCGGGCACGCTTCGTCATTGAGGTAGCACGGGCCGTGGCAGACGCCGTCGGCGCGGACCGGGTCGGCATCAGGATCTCGCCGGAACACAACGTCCAGGGCGCTGTGGAGCCCGACGCCGCGGATGTCAACGAGACCTACAAGGTCCTTGTGGATGCCCTGGCGTCCCTGCGGCTGGCGTACCTGAGCGTGCTGCACAAGGACCCGACGAGCGAGCTCGTGCAGGACCTGCGCACACGCTTCGGCGGAACCTTCCTGCTGAACTCCGGTTTCGGTGTTCTCACGACCCGCGAGGAAGCTGTTGCCCTGGTTGCGGATGGGCACGCTGACGCAGTCGTCGTGGGACGGCCTGCCATCGCCAACCCGGACCTGGTCCGCCGCTGGCGCGAAGGACTCCCGACCAACGAGCCGGACCCGGCCACGTACTACACCGACGACGCCAAGGGCTACACGGACTACCCGGCGTACCAGAACTAATCAGCGCCCGGCGCCACGCGCACCACGGGACATGTCCAGCGGGAGCCGGTCACACCACTGGACATGTCACGCGGTAGCCACGAACAGTGGGCAGAACGCCATTCTGTCCACTGCTCGTGTCTAAGAATGGACATGTCCGGTGGGCGCAGGTGCCAAGAATGAGCATGTCCCTCGGGTGGACGTCGCGGCTGGCTCAGGACTTGGGGTGGCTGCACGAAGAATGCGCATGATCCGTGGGCGCAGATGCAAGGAATGAGCATGTCCCGCGGGAGCTACCCGCACCACTGGACATGTCCCGCGGGAGCCGGTCACACCACTGGACATGTTCCGCGGGAGCCACGAACAGTGGGCAGAATGCCATTCTGCCCACTGCTCGTGCTTAAGAATGGGCATGTCCCGTGGGTGCGGGCGCGAAGAATGGGCATGTCCCTTGGCGGGTGCCAAGAATGGGCATGTCCCGCTTAGCTCGCGACGACTGACCGCTGGCAGAGCCCGATGAACCCGCCCAACTGCTCCAGGCCCTCCGGGTGCGTGGGGAGGTAGTTGGTCAGCTCGGGTGCGCGGACCACGACGGCACGCCACTGGCCGCGGGAGACCGCCACGTTGATCCGGTTGCGCGAGAGCAGGAACTCCATGCCGCGCGGCGCCTCGGCCACCGCCGAGCACGCCATGGACACGATCACGACGGCGGCCTCCTGGCCCTGGAACTTGTCCACCGTTCCCACCCGCACGCCGGGGAGCCCCGCGGCATCCAAGGCGTCGCGGATGACGTTGACCTGGGCGTTGTAGGCCGCCACCACCAGGATGTCCGCCACGCCCAGCGGCCGCGTACCCTGCTCCGAATGCCAGCTCAGCCCCAGATGCCGCCGCACCTGACGGATGACCTCGGCAGCCTCCTCGGCGGACGACGTGATGTTGCCGCCGTGTTCTACCAGGACGGTTTCGATCCCGGCCGGAACCCCCTCGAGCCGCCGTAGGTCAGCGGCCGGAGCCGAGTGCAGCTTGCCCTCATAGGAGAGTTCGGAGACGGCCCGGCACAACTCCGACGTCATCCGCCACGAGTCGGCCAGGAAATAGCCAAGTTCCGGCGGCAGGGTGGCATGACCGGCGGAAACCCAGCCCAGGGCTGACTCGTCCACGGGTTCTGGGTGGGCGCCCTGGCTGACCTGCGGCAGCTGCTGGGGATCGCCGAGCAACAGCAGCCGGCTGCTGGCCCGGGCCACGGCCAGGGTGTTGGCCAGCGAGAACTGTCCGGCCTCGTCGATCACTAGCAGGTCCAGAGACCCGGCCGGAACGGTGGCGCCCGTCATGGTCCACGCCGTACCGCCGACGAGCGCCCCGCCTGGTGAGCTGAGCAGCCGTGCGACATCCTTGGCGGAGCGCTGGTCCCAAGGGAGGGGCTCCGAGTGCTTCACTTCCTTGGCGACCACGGACGGATCGACGCCCGCCTTGCCCACAGCGGTCTTCAGCAGGTTCTCCACCACGGCATGGGACTGGCCGACGACGCCGACCTTCCACCCGCGGGCCACCAGCCGGGCGATGACGTGCGACGCCACATGGGTCTTGCCGGTCCCGGGAGGACCCTGGACCGCTACGTAGGAATGATCCAGGGCCTCGACGGCCGCCGTGATCGCATCGATGAACCGGTCCGGGCCTTCGCCGGGCGCAGGCAGCGGAGCCCCGGACGCCAGCCGAGGCGGAACCCGGCGGACCAGATCCAGGGCGGGATGATGCGGGAAGGCGGATCCGGCCCGCAACGCCGCGGTGACTCCCGTGGCAAGGTCCGCCAAGGCGTCCTCGAGGCCCTTGGTCTGGATGGGCTGGTCTTCGGTCAGCGCGACGGGGACCTGGGCGTACGGTTCGATGGTCTTGCGCAGCTTGTCCCGGATGATGACGGTGTCCCTGCCATCCTCGTGGCCCAGCTCCAGAACCTCCGTGCCGAACCAGCCGTTACGCCCGGTCCCGTTGATGCCCGTCCCCTCGAGCCCGGCCGGAAGCGGCGGTTCGTACATGCGGAACCATGTGCTGCCCTCACGGAGGTCCGAGCCCGGACTGACCGTGCCGATCAGCTTCACCCTCCGCTCCGGAAGCTTTGCGCCGTCCTTCCACCAGTCCTCGAGCACCTCCGCGTCCTCAACAAGGAAAACGTTGCGGTCCTGCTGGTGATGCGTGTCCGGGCCGTTCTCGCAGCGGTCGAAGTGCGCCCACCAGAACGCCTTGCGCTCCCGGCGGTGATAGCTGACCGCCGCGGCCAGCATGGATACCGCCTTCCGGTCATTCTCGGTCAGCCCGACGACGGGAGCCGCCAGTTCTGCCAGCGCCACTTCCAGCGGATCCAGGTCGGCGTCAGCCAGTCCGGTGACTGCGCCGGTGTCCGCACCGGCCGCCGTCGTGGCGGGGGAGGCGCCGCCGCCGAGTCCGATCCCGCCGAGCGGCTTGATGCCGCGCTCCCGGGCCAGGCCCAGGAGCCAGTTCCGGAGTTCCAAGGTGGAGAGGCAGTCGTATTCGTTGTAGTCGGAGATCCCGGCGAGGATGGTGGCGGCTTCCTCGGCCCGGCCGTCGTCGCGCGCGTCGCAGTAATGGGCGTAGGCAACCACCGAGGCGCCGGCGTCCTTCACGTCCCCGGAACGCAGATTCGTCCCCATGTAGAGCGGCTCGAGTTTCTTGATGCTGTAGGAATTCTCGGAGATCCGGATGCTGTTCCGGACGGTCTGGTACAGGTCCACCAGGAGCCCGTCCCGCAGCCACTGGTCCACAGTGTCTTCGCCGGCGACGTGCATCACGGAAAGTTTCCGGAGCGCCGTCTTCTCGTAGGCGGCGTAGTGGTAGACGTGCATGTCAGGGTAGTCCCGCCGGCGTTTCTCCACATACTCGAGGAAATCGAGGAAGGCCTGCTTCTCCGCCTCCCGGCTGTGCGCCCAGAACGGCCTGAACACTCCCGGAACACCCGGACCCGTCGGCGCCTCGATGACACCGAACAGGTACTCCAGGCCCCAGACTCCAGTGGCGCTTTCCTGCCACAACGGATCGCCCTCGAAATCGAAGAAGATGTCGCCCTCGCTGGGCGGGGGCAGCTCGGCCAGCGAGTTCTCCGGGATCACGCCGAAGCGGATGCGGTGCCCAGAACCGTCCTTGACGAAATACACCTCCCCATCCGCACCGCCGATGCCGCTCTGCATCCTGGCCTGATCCTGCAGTCGCAGCAGTGAGGCGTTGGGATTGACCAGGGTGGCTTCCGCGAGTTCCCGGACCGTGCGGATGCCGTCGGCGCGGAGTTTCTTGCGCTGGGCCGAGTTCATCCGGGCCACGAGCAGCAGATCATCGGTGGCAACGACTTGCTCCTGGCAGTAGTCGCAGCGGCCACAGGCGGTGATGCCAGGAGCATCCCACTGCACGGGGCCGGGCTGCGCCAGATGCGAGGAGGTCAGCGCCAGGAAGCGGTCCCGCCGCTCCCGGAACACCGGCAGGATCTCCGAAAGTTTGTGGTGGCTTCTGACGTATTCGAAGCCGCCGCCCGGCAGCGGAACCGTGGCTCCAAGGACCAGCGTTACCGCCGGATCCGGCGTAATCCCCGCCTTCAGCAGCTGGTCGCCGTAGGCGCCCAGCTGGAGCAGGGCCGTCACCTTGGCGTGGCGGGCCAGCTTGGTGTCGAACACCGCGTAGCTGCCGTTGGCCTGGCGGACGAGGAAATCTGAGCGGCCATGGAACTGGCCGTCGAAGAAGGCGGCCTGGAACACCACGTCGGCGCCGGAGTTCAGGGCGTCGATGGACTCCCTGTGCTTGGCCAGCAAAGTCGCGCGGTCCATGGCCTCGGCCGGGACGACGTCGTACACGCCGTGTCCGGCGGCCGGATCCCAGTGGCCGAACTCCGCGACGAACCCGTCGAGGACCCGGTGCTCGTGGAGGTCGCCCAATACGGCGGCATGCTTGAGCATCTCATCGTCGTCGAAGGCGGCTTTGGGGGAGCGGCCCAGCTTCTCGTCGAGTTTCCGGAGCAGCTGGTACTCACAGCCGGCGGCCGTGACGAGGTCGCTCGCGGAATAGACCAGGTCCTGTGCGGAACCCGGCACTTCCGGTTCAAGAAAAAACACTGTGCCCCCGATGCTTACTGCCGTATGGAAGGTTCTGCCGCCTGGGGTGTGCAGTCAGCGCAGCCTCGCCGTATGTTCTTCAAGCTATCAAAGCCCTCTGACAATCCGACGGCCACACCGGCCGGATGGGCTGGTTCTTGTCGGAAGCCCGGCGTATTGTCTGAGGACCATGACCGAACAGCAGCCCTATGAGCTGGTCCAGCGCTTCGCGCACTTCGAGTTGCGCCGGTATCCCGCGTACGTTGTGGCCGAGATACAGGTCAGCGCGACGTTTAACCGGGCGGGGAATGATGCTTTCCGGCCCCTGTTCAACTACATCAGTGGCAGCAACAACGCCCGCCAGAAGCTGGCCATGACGGCCCCGGTGCTCCAGGAGACCGGTCCTTCGCAGAAGCTTGCCATGACCGCCCCCGTGCTCCAGAGCGGTCCGCTGCCGGGAAGCGACGGTACCGCTGACTATGTGGTCGCCTTTGTGCTCCCTGCCGGCCTGACGGCGGAGACCGCCCCGGTCCCGACGAATCCGGAGGTTAGGATCCGGACTGTCCCGGGGTCCCTGACGGCTGCCCTTCGATTCTCGGGCAGCGGCTCGGAAGCTGCCTTTGAACGGCGCAACGAGGGACTCCAAGCCGCCCTCGTGCTGGCCGGTCTGACGGCCTTGGGACCGCCCAGATTCGCGCGCTTTGATCCGCCGTTCAAACCGTGGTTCCTCCGCCGCAACGAGGTCCTTCAGGACGTCGAACAGCCCCACCCTGCTGCCGGCACCGCCGGTCCCTGACCCGGGTAAGGCAAAATGGCTGGGTGACTCAACTCCCGCAGCGCCCCTCCCCGTCAGCCTCCGCACCGTCTCCCACGACGCCGTCCGCCAAGACCCAGACCCCGCACACGCAGGAGTCCGGCATCGCCGCGCAGATCGCCGCCGAACTTGGCGTGCAGGCCTGGCAGGTCAAGGCCGCGGTGGACCTGCTCGACGCCGGATCCACCGTGCCGTTCATCGCCCGGTACCGCAAGGAAGCCACCGGGACGCTCGATGACACCCAGCTCCGCGACCTGGAGGAGCGGCTGCGCTACCTGCGTGAGCTGGAGGACCGCCGTCGGACTGTCCTCGAAGCGATCGCCGCTCAGGGTGCGCTGACGCCGGAACTGCAGGCCGCGATCCTCGGCGCCGACACGAAGTCGCGGCTGGAGGACATCTACCTGCCGTTCAAGACCAAACGGCGGACCAAGGCGCAGATCGCGCGCGAAGCCGGCCTGGAACCGCTCGCCGACGCCCTGCTGAAGCGTCCGGAGCTGGACCCGGAACGCGAAGCGGCCAAGTATCTCAACGCCGGGCACTCCATCGGCGACGCCGCGACGGCGCTCGCGGGTGCCCGCTCCATCCTGGTGGAACGCGTCGCCCAAGACGCCGACCTGGCCGCCACGCTGCGGGAGCGGCTCTGGACACAGGGCAGGATGGTGTCCCGCGTCAAAAAGGGCAAAGACGCCGAGGGGCAGAAGTTCAAGGACTACTTCGAGTTCTCCCAGCAGCCCGCCGGCATGCCCTCGCACCGCGTCCTGGCGCTGCTGCGCGGCGAAAAGGACGGCGTGCTGGAGCTGGATCTCGCCGAGGCTGAACCGAACGACGACGCCGCCCTCACCGCCGCGCGCGGCCGCTACGAAGCCGCTGTGGCCCGGTTCCTCGGGGTTGCCAACCGCGGCCGGCCCGCCGACGCCTGGCTGCTGCAGACCGCGCAGCTCGCCTGGCGCTCGCGAGTGCTGGCCCGGCTGACCGCTGATCTGCGGAGCCGGATGTTCGCCGCCGCCGAGGACGAGGCCGTGCGGGTCTTCGCCGCCAACCTGAGGGATGTGCTCCTCGCTGCGCCCGCCGGAAACCGCGCCACCCTGGGCCTGGACCCGGGACTGCGCACCGGCGTGAAGGTGGCGGTGGTGGACGGCACCGGCAAGGTAGTGGCCACGGACACCATCTACCCGCACGCCCCGGCCCGGAAGTGGGACGAGGCGCTGCGGACGCTCGTGAACCTGGCGAGGAAGCACGGCGTTGAACTCGTGGCGATCGGCAACGGCACGGCGTCCCGGGAGACGGACAAACTCGCCGCCGAACTGTTGAAGCAGCTCACGGCCGGCTCGGACCAGGCGAAAGGCACCAAACCGCAGAAAATTGTGGTGTCCGAAGCAGGAGCGTCCGTGTATTCCGCCTCGGCGCTGGCCGCCGCGGAGCTGCCCGGCATGGACGTGTCCCTGCGCGGCGCCGTGTCCATCGCGCGGCGCCTGCAGGACCCGCTCGCGGAGCTGGTGAAGATCGAACCGAAATCGATCGGCGTCGGGCAGTACCAGCACGACGTCACCGCCGCGAAGCTGGACCGCAGCCTCGACGCCGTGGTCGAGGACTGCGTGAACGCGGTGGGCGTGGACGTCAACACCGCCTCGCCGGCGCTGCTCAGCCGCGTGGCCGGCGTCGGGCCGCTGCTCAGCGAGAACATCGTGGCCTACCGGAACGAGCACGGTCCCTTCCGCAAGCGCAGCGAGCTGAAGAAGGTGCCGCGGCTCGGCGCGAAGGCGTTCGAACAGTGCGCCGGCTTCCTGCGCATCACCGGGGGAGCGGAGCCGCTGGACGCCTCCAGCGTGCACCCCGAGGCGTACCCGGTGGCGCGGAAGATCAAAGCCGCCGCCGGAACAGGGCCGGGCTCGGGCAGCTGCGCGGCGCTGAACCCGCAGGACTTTGTCGACGGCTCGTTTGGCCTGCCGACGGTTCAGGACATCATCGCCGAGCTGGAGAAGCCCGGCCGTGACCCGCGTCCGGCCTTTGCGGCGGCGACGTTCTCGGAGGGGATCGAGAAGATCTCGGACCTCAGGCCCGGGATGGTGCTCGAGGGGACTGTGACCAATGTGGCGGCGTTCGGCGCGTTCGTCGACGTCGGGGTCCACCAGGACGGCCTGGTGCATGTCTCCGCGCTGGCCAACCGCTTCGTCTCCGATCCCCGGGACGTGGTCAAATCCGGCCAGGTGGTGCGGGTCAAGGTGCTCGAGGCCGATCCGGAACGGAAACGCATTTCCCTGACGTTGAGGCTCGACGACGAACCGGCGGCGGCCGTGGCGCGCGGGGGCGGCCACCCGGCCGGCGGGCGTGCGGCTGGCGGGCCGGCCGCCCCCGGAGGGCCGGCAGTGCGGCCGGATCGCCCGCGGCAGTCGGCTCCACAGACGCCGTCGAAACAGCAGACGCCGTCGAAACAGCCGACCGGGAAGCCGGCACCCGAGCGGCGGACGCCCGCCAAGCAGCCGCAGAAGGCGGCGCCCGCACCGGCCAACACGGCGATGGCCGAGGCACTCCGGAGGGCTGGGCTCGGCAAGTAGCTCCGCAGGAAGTGGGTCAGGAAACGTAGGTCACCGAATCCTGGGCGACCGTTCGTCGCGGAATTCCTACCGCTCGTCGCAGAAGTAGTACGTTTGCTGTCGATCTGCACCATGATTGCCGGAGGCAACGGCCCAATCGAGGGCCTTTCGCCTCTATGCCGCAGGGACACCGACGTCTTCGACAAGCAAGGGGAGCACTTATGGGCTGGCTGGACCGAGACCGAACAATCGCCCCGCCGGGATTCAACCGGTGGCTGGTGCCGCCAGCAGCGCTCGCCGTGCACCTGTGCATCGGCCAGGCCTACGCCACGAGTGTCTACAAAACGGCGCTGGTGAAGCACTTCGGCGCCAGCCTGACCGAAATCGGCGTGATTTTCTCGATCGCGATCGTGATGCTGGGCCTTTCGGCAGCGATCATGGGCACGTGGGTGGACAAGAACGGCCCGCGCAAGGCGATGTTCACCTCGGCCGTGTTCTGGGCCAGCGGCTTCCTGATCGGCTCGCTCGGGGTCTTCAGCGGCCAGCTGTGGCTGGTCTACCTCGGTTACGGCTTCATCGGCGGCATCGGGCTGGGCATCGGCTATATCTCGCCGGTCTCCACTCTGATCAAGTGGTTCCCCGACCGCCCGGGCCTCGCGACCGGCATGGCCATCATGGGCTTCGGCGGCGGTGCCCTGATCGCCAGCCCCGTCTCCACCGCGCTGCTGAAGATGTACGATCCCAACTCCGGCTCCAAAGGCTGGGTGGCCAGCGGCGAATCCGTCGGCAAGCTCTTCCTGACCCTCGCCGTCGTGTACCTCGCCTACATGATGTTCGGCGCGTTCACCATCAAGGTGCCGGCAGAGGGCTGGAAGCCGGCCGGCTTCGACCCGGGCAAGGTCAAGGCCGCCACGCTCGTCACCACGGACAATGTCTCCGCCCGGAACGCCGTAAAGACCAGGCAGTTCTGGCTCGTCTGGATCGCCCTCTTCTGCAACGTCACAGCGGGCATCGGCATCCTGGAACAGGCTGCACCGATGATCCAGGACTTCTTCCGCCAGTCCGACGGCGTGTCCCTGGTGAGCGCCGCCGTCGCCTCCGGCTTCGTGGGGCTGCTCTCGATCGGCAACATGTCCGGCCGCTTCGCCTGGTCCGCGACGTCGGACGTGACCGGACGCAAGCGCATCTACATGATGTACCTCGGCGTCGGGGCCGTGCTCTACACAGTGCTGGCCCTGGGCGGATCCGGCACTACGTTCCTCTACGTGGCGCTCGCGTTCGTCATCATTTCCTTCTACGGCGGCGGCTTCGCGACCGTCCCGGCCTACCTGCGCGACCTCTTCGGCACCTTCCAGGTCGGGGCGATCCACGGCCGGCTCCTGACCGCGTGGTCCGCGGCCGGTATTGCCGGGCCGTTGATCGTCAATGCTTTCCTGGATGCCCAGGGCAAGCCCGGCCAGTTGACCGCGGCGTCCTACCAGCCCGCGCTGCTGACCATGGTGGGGCTGCTGGTGATCGGCTTCGTGGCCAACCTGCTGGTCAAACCGGTCGATACCCGGTTCCACGAACCGCGCCCCGACCGTGTCCGCACCGAAGAACCCGCCATGGAGGCCTGAAATGAGTACTGCGCAGACGACTGTGAACCCGTCACCTGTAAACCCGTCGGCCGGGAAGCTGGTGGTCGCCTGGGCCCTCGTGGGAGTGCCGCTGGGGTACGGCGTGTACGAGACCCTCACCCGGGTGGCGGCCCTGTTTGGCTGACGTCGGCACCGGTTCCCCGGCCTCCCCACACACGGGCACGCTGCAGGCCGCGCCGGAGTCCGCTGTGGAGTTCACCCGCCCAGATCCGTTCACCACCCGCCCCACGCTCCAGGGCACCTTTGGGATGAGCGCCTCCACACATTGGCTCGCGACGGCGGCCGCCCAAGCGGTGCTGGAACGCGGCGGCAACGCGTTCGACGCCGCGACGGCGGGAGCCTTTGTGCTGCACGTCGTCGAACCGCACCTGAACGGCCCCGGCGGGGACATGACCGGAGTTTTCGTCACCGCGGAGGAACCGGGCACACCGGTGGTCCTCATGGGCCAGGGGCCTGCCCCGGCCGGAGCCACCGTGGAGCACTACCTCGCCGAAGGCCTGGACCTGGTGCCGGGCTCAGGTGCGCTGGCCGCCGCGGTTCCCGCCGCCGTCGACGCCTGGCTCCTGCTGTTGCGGGACCACGGGACCTGGGAACTGGGTGACGTGCTGGAATTTGCCATCGGCTACGCCCGCGACGGGCACCCGATGCTGGGCAGGGTCGGTACGACCATCGCGGCCGTGGCGGAGCTGTTCCAGACGCACTGGCCCACGTCGGCGGAGCTGTGGATGCCCGGCGGAAGGATGCTGGCTGAGGGGGAACTGGTCCGGAATCCGGCCTATGCCCGGACGCTGCAGCGGCTGGTCGATGCCGGGGCTGCCGGGCCGGTCACCGTTGCCAGTCCGATTGGGAGTTCGGGTAAGACGGCCGGGGCGGAAAGCGGCGCGCGTGGGTCCTCCCGTGAGGCCAGGATCGACGCAGCCCGCCGGGAATGGCGCGAAGGCTTTGTGGCCAAAGCGATGGTGGAGTCCGTCCAGGCTCCGCACCGGCACTCCTCAGGGACGGATCACCGCGGCGTGCTGGCGATGGAGGACCTCGCCGGGTTCGAGGCGGGCTACGAAGCCGCCGCTACTGTGGAATTCCGGGGGCACACGATCGCCAAGACCGGGCCGTGGGGGCAGGGCCCGGCCTTGCTTCAGACGCTCGCCATCCTCGAAGGGTTCGATGACCGGTACCTGGATCCGTCCACCGAGCTCGGGGCGCACACCATTCTCGAGGCGCAGAAGCTGGCGCTCGCGGACCGGGAAGCGTACTACGGCGACACGGAAGTTCCGCTGGAGTATCTCCTGTCCGCCGAGTACTGCGCCGGCCGCCGGGCGCTGATCGGGGAGCGGGCCTCGCACGAATTCCGCCCCGGCACCGTGCCCGGCTATGAGCCGTATCTGCCGCCTCTGCGGACGCAGTACACCCCGCCGGCGCTCGCGGGAGAGGGCTCCGGTTCCGCCGGGGCCGCCGGGCTTGGGGTGGGGGAGCCGACGGTGGCACCGAGCGGGGAGACCCGCGGCGACACCTGCCATATCGACGTCGTGGACCGCTGGGGCAACATGGTCTCGGCCACGCCTTCGGGCGGCTGGCTGCAGTCCTCGCCTGCCATCCCGGAACTGGGCTTCTGCCTCGGCACCCGGCTGCAGATGACGTGGCTGGAGCGGGACACGCCATCGACGCTGACGCCGGGCAAGCGCCCTCGCACAACGCTGACGCCGACGCTCGTGCTGCGGGACGGCAGGGCCGTGACCGCCTTGGGTTCGCCGGGCGGGGACCAGCAGGACCAGTGGCAGCTGCCGTACCTGCTGCGCACGATCGTTGGCGGCTACTCGCCGCAGCAGGCCGTCGACGCGCCGACGTTCCATACGACGTCGATGCCCGGATCATTCTGGCCGCGCACGTGGGAGCCCGGCGGCGCCGTCGTCGAGGACCGGCTCGGTGAGGACGTGATTGCGGGACTTGAGCGCCGCGGGCATGTGGTCACCAGGGCGGGCGGCTGGACGCTGGGCCGCCTCTCCGCCGTCGTGCGGGACCCGTCGACGGGGGTCCTGCAGGCCGCGGCTAATCCCCGGGGCGCTCAGGGCTACGCCGCGGGGCGGTAGGGGCAGGTTTCGTGAAGCCTGCTCGTATCGCTCCGTGTCGACGGGCGCGTCCGGGGATCTCAGCCGGTGAATTCGTTGAGTGCGATCACGTTGCCTTCGGAGTCTTTCAGGAACGCTGATTTCGCCTGACCGAAGTCCATGACGTCCCCGCTGGCTTTGCCCTCCACTCCGGCGAAGCTGGCGGGGCCGAGCGGCTGGAACTTGGCACCCCGGGCCTTGAGCTCCGCGACGACTTCCTCGATGCCGGTGACCATAAAACTGATCATGGGGTACGGCGGTGGAGTACGGTCGGGCATTTCGCTCAGGGCAACGCGCGAGCCCTCGGCTGCCCCGAAAACCATGGGATCCTCCGTCGGGCCGGTCAGCAGGTCGAGGCCGAGGACGTCACGGTAGAACTTTCGGGCGCGATGGCCGTTTTGGGCGGGCAGGATCGGATTGACGTAGAAACGGTTGAGCATGCCGGGCCTCCTTGTTCGCAGTGCGATGCGGATGCTTCCATCGTGGCAGAGTCCTGCCGGCTGTGACCCGGTATTGAGCCATCGACTGTCAGCCGGTTGACGCGAGCCCGTCCATGAAGCGGACCGACTCGGCGGCGATCTGCTGCTGCGCCTGCTGGCGGGAGATGCCCGGCTCGCCGTCCCCGGGTTGATCGCCGTAGTCACCGAAGAAGGCGTGCACGCCGCCCTCCACTGTTGCGTAGACGGTGGCCGGCGGGAGCAGGGGCTTTGACGCCGCGATCTTGTCCGGAGTGGTGAGGCCGTCGTTTGAGCCGGAAATGGACAGCACCGAAAGATGGCTGGAATCCGTCATGCTCTCCGCGGGGTACGAGGCAAACAACAGGAGTCCGGCGACGTCGGCGTTCGACGACGCGAAGCCGGCTGCACTCACTCCACCCAGCGAGTGGCCACCGACTGCCCACGAGGTGATGTCCGGATGCCGGTCCATGGCTCCGCGGGCCTGGCCTGTATTCAGCAGGGCGATGCCCAGAGGTACTTTCAAGATGACGACCAGATAGCCGGCGTTCGCGAGCGGGCGCAGGATGTCCTGGTAGGCGCGCGCATCAACCCGCGCCCCCGGGTAGAAGACGAGGCCCGCGCTGGCCTTCCCTTCCGGGGCGAGGGTGATGGTGGTGGCGTCTTCGGTGGTGGTGGTCTGCGTGGTCCCGGTTGTCTCCATGGCCTGGCCGGCAGTACCGCCGGGCTGGTACGTAAACGGGTTGAGCCACGCCAACCCCGCGACGAGGCCCAAGGCAACAACTCGTGCCACAACGCCGCGGAGCAGCTGCCAGCGCGACAGCCTACCCTGTGGCTGTTGACGTTGTAGCAGGGTTCCGGGTTTGTTCAGGCCGCATGTTTCGGGCAGTGTCAATCGTTTGGCGAGTCTGAACATCCAGAGGAAGCCCAGTGCGGCCGCGGCCGAGAGCAGGATGGGCAGCGCGGGGTGACCGCCGAGGACTGCGCTGTTGCCGAACAACATCCAGAGTGGGACCACGATCAGCGCTGACGCGGTTGCGACGCCGCTCCAGTGCAGGACTGCTGAACTAAATCCCGTGGAGTCGAGCTGCGCCACTTCCGCCGGGACAGGAGCACTTGAGGGTCCAGGGCCCTCCGGTGTTGCATCCTTCACAGTTCGATCTTATCTCCATGATCGAGATATCTGGTTTCCGGGGATTTCTCCCCACCCGCTGCAGCCGGTACTTTTCAACCTAAGAATCAGGCTGCGGTGCCAAGGTCTGTGGGGTGGAAGTAGTAATTTCGTCGGGGTTTTTGGTGTGGGTCGATGTGTGGTGGCGGGATGAACCAGGGGATGCCGCTGCGGAGCTGGATGATCCATTGTTCTTTGTGGATCAGGTGGTGGTGGTGTGAACAGAGCAGGGTTCCGTTCTCTGTGCCGGTGGTTCCGCCGCGGGACCAGTAGGTGATGTGGTGGGCTTCGCACCAGGTCGCGGGGATGGTGCAGCCGGGGAAGGCGCAGCCTTGGTCGCGGGCGGTAAGGGCTTTGCGGATGTGCGGCGGGAAGACCCGGGAAGCTCGGCCGATGTCCAGGATCCGGCCGTCGCCGCCCAGGAGGACGGGGATGATGTCCGCATCGCAGGCGATCTTCCGGACGGTAGAGGCGGTGACGGGGCCGGTGAAGAGCAGGTTCCCGGTGTGCGCCGTCGTTGCGCCGCGGGCGGCTTCGTCGTCGGTGCTGGAGAGCCGGGCAAGGAGGTCGCGGTAGTCGATGGTGACCATGACCTGCGGGCGGAGCCCTCCGGCTGCGGGCAGGGTGCCGGCGGCGAGGGCGACTTTGCTGGCGCCGACGAGGCCGTCGAGGAGTTTCTGCGGGCGCGAACGCAGGTCCAGTGGGACGTCCACACCGGCGTTGTCGTGGGCACCGCCGGCCGCTGCTGGACTCTCCGGTTCAGTGTCCGTGCCGCCGGAGGGGTTCCCTGCCTGTACTGACGTGCTGGTGCGGGGTTTGGTGGCGGTGTTCATGACGGTGAGGAGGTGTTCGAACTGTTCGGCGGTGGCGAAGATTTCCAGGTGGTGGAGTCCGTGGCGGGGTTTGCGGATGAAGGCGCCCTGGAGCTGGCGCAGGAGTTCCTCGGAGGGCTCGGCGCCGTCCTGGTCCAGCGCGTCAATCCAGTTCCGGGCCACGCGGGAGAGGACGTCCGGGTCGTTCTCGGCAGCAATGCGGGTCAGGGCGTGCTCCAGCCGGTCGGCGGCGTCGGCGTCGCAGACGTGCCGGACGCGGTCCAGGGCCAGGGTGATGATGGTCGCGGACCGGGACGGGACCTCGCCGGCGGCGACGGCGGCCCCGAGCTCGGCGTGGACGGCAGGCAGGGGTTCCCCGGTGAATCCCTGCCGCGGCAGGAGGCTCCCGGCGAGGGAAAGTCGGCGGCGGGCCTCGGCGGCGCTGATCCGCAGCCGCGCCCGCAGGAACTCCGTGGTGTTCCGGTACCCGTCATCCACCGCCGCGGCACCTGAATCCGCCGCGGACCCCGCCACGGCTGCCGCGGCGGAGGCCGTGCCCACAGCCCCGAAAACATCATCCGGCGTGGCGGGGATCCCGTAGCTGGTGTCATCGCGCCAGCCCGTGGTCCAGCCCGTGCCGGCTCTCGTGGCCGCGGCAGCGGCCTGGGTCCTGGTCCGGTCCACGGCACCGGCCGCCACGAGCTGGAGGTACTCCGCGATACGTGAGAACTCCTCGACCGTGCCGGCGAAATCCGCCGCCTCCCGGAACCCCATCAACGCCGAATCCCCGGCCGCCGTCGAACCCGCATCCCGCAACAACGCCAGGGCGCCGCTCAAACTGTCCGTGCTGACCGGAGCGTCCGCGGAGTGCAATTCCTCAACGCGGCCCGCACCGGCGTGGCGGGCCGGTGCGTTGCCCCGGCCCGAGTCCTCGACGGTAATGAAATCCCTGACGGCTTCCATAAAACCAGTACATCAGTGACCACCGACAAAAAGAGTGCGGCCCGGCCTCGGGCGCAGATTTCGGTCGGATGAATGTCGCTCAACCGGGTAAAGCCGGCTAGACGAGCAACCGTGGCCGGCCAAACTGGGTACGGACGCCGGGGGAGAAGAGTACAGAATCGGGCGGTCCCTCGACGTCGATCCCGGCCGCTGCAACCAGCTGGTCCTCACAAGAAATCAGCTGCGCCCGGTGCAGCGGCCACGCGCTGTGGGTGTTGGGAACATACAGGGTCCGGCCCCGGAACCGGGTGTGCAGACCGAACCGGGCCGTGAGGTGGAGGGACAACGGATCGGTTGCTTCGACGTCGGGCTCCGGGGCAACCCTGAAACCGGTCCTCGCCCCGCCACGGAACCGCCGGACCCAATACCCGGCGGACCGGACCTCCGGACCGAAACCCTCCGCACCCCGAAAGCCCGCCCGCGACCACACGTAGGGTATCCCGGCAGCCCGCGCAGCGAGCACCACAGCCAGCCGCGATGCATCGAGGCTGAGGAAAACTACACCCCTGGTGCCGTCCGGCTCCCGGGAGTAGAGGCGCACGTTGATCTCGTTGAAACTCCCGAAGTAAGGAATCCCGGGACCACGGCCCAGCCCAGCCCCCTGCATGCGGAAACCGATCAGCCCCACCCAGGCGGACCCGTCGAAGTTGTCCGGAACCACCCCGGGAGGCATAAACGAGGCGGCCACGGCGTCAGGAATGCGCCAATGGAGGAAGACCGCATCCGTCCACCGTTGATCCATGATGATCGGCGTCGGGAGGTGTGGGGCAATGGGCCAGGGGTCGAGCTCCATAGAAACGTCCACTAATTGTTCAAACGGCAATCAGCCCACCCGCGCGGCAGCCGGGGACCCGTCGGGTTCCTTCTGCCAGGGCCACCGGCCGGTGATTTCGAGTTCGAGGGAGAAGCTGAGGAACGTGCGGATCAGCACAATGATGGCGAGCACCCCCACGCTTTCATAGGTGGGTGCGACAGCGACTGTGCGGATGATGTCGGCCGCCACGAGAAGCTCCAGCCCGAGCAGGATCGAACGGCCCAGCAGTTGCCGGTAGGAGCGGTAGACGGAGAGCGGCTCGGCCCCCTCTGGCAGCTTCCTCGGCCGGAATCCCCGCAGCGCCAGCGGGATGGAGACGATGGCGCCAATCACCATGACGGCCACGCCGGCGACGTCCATGTACCGGCCGGCGGCCTCGATGATCTGCGGAAGTTCCATAGTTCCCCTCATTGATAATGCGTGCTGGTGGCTTGAACGGGGAAGGCTTACGGGTACCGTACGCCCACGCCGGCCAGAATGTCCCGGTAGCCTTCCCGGAAGCTCGGATAGGCGAACTCAAATCCGGTGCTCCGCAGCAGCGCGTTGCTGCAGCGTTTATTGCCCCCGCGGGACGGTTCGCCGCCGGCTTTTTCAACCCCGCCCGACGGCGGCTGGGGGAGTCCCAGCTCGGCGGCCAGAAAGCGCAGCACCTCGCCCAGCTCGGCAGGTTCGTTGTCCACCCCCAGGTACACCGCTGCCGGGACAGGGCCCATGGTGCACAAGTGGACGATCGCTGCTGCGGCGTCGTCCCGATGGATGCGGTTCGTGAAGCGTGGCTCCACCGGAATCACCGCCGACCCGCCGCGCACCTGGTCAATGAGCCGGGTCCGCCCCGGGCCGTAGATGCCTCCGAGCCGCAGGACCACCGGCACGATGCCCGTGCCGTCCAGCCGGCTGAAAAGGAGCTCCTCGGCCTCGCGGATGATGCGCCCGGAGAACCCGCCGGGTTCCGGCGTCGTGCGTTCATCAATCCAATCCCCGCCGGCGTCGCCGTAGACAGCAGTCGAGGAAACGAAGAGCACGCGCCGGACCGGCGCCCCCGAGACCAGGACGGCGTCGAGGACGTTCGACAGCCCGTCCACGTACGCCGCCCGGTAGGCGGCCTCCGTGGGGGAGTCCGCCGCGATTGCGACGACGACGGCGGTGGTGTCCGCCGGGACGGCCGGCAGTTCGCCGGAACTTAGGTCCGCCGCGGCCCCTTCGATGGCGGCGGGCAGTTTCCCGGGCGAACGCCGCCAGCCCACCACTCTGTGGCCGGCCGCGGCGAAACGCAGCCCGGCCTCGGTGCCCAGATCGCCGCAACCGGCCATGAGTACAGTCATAGGCCCAGTCTGCCAGCAATCGGGGCGCCGCCACGCCCCGAATGGCAGCCCCTGGGGAGCGTTTGGCTGATGCTGGTCTCTAGGTACGGCGCCTCAAAAGCTCTTCCCGAAGATCCGTCTCTTGGGTGTGCAGCACCGTTTGAAACCCCAGCTTTTCCGCCGTTTCGATGTTCAGCGTGTTGTCATCGATGAAAACGATGTCCTCCGGCGGCGAATTTAGGTCGGCCACGACGTGTTCAAAAATCCGTACGTCGGGCTTGACCAAGCCCATCTGTCCGCTGAAATACATTTTCGAGAAGAAGCCTGTCCAATGTGAACCGGCCAGGTACCGGTGCGACATCGGGGCGGGCATGTTGGAGAGGAGGGCCAGATTGGCGCTGGCTTCCTGCAAAGTTTCCAGGACCGATACGGTGTCGGCATTCAGGTGGGACCACTGTGCCGCGTCGAGGGCTTCCAGCTGGCTGACCTGTTCCGGGGCCACTGCCCGTCCGAGCACGCCGGTCCAGTATTCATCCGGGCTTACGCTTCCGGCATCAAAGCTCTCACGGTTGGTCCAGTAGGAACTGGTCTTCGGCTGGAGATCCAAGCCGGTCTCGTGCTCCAAGGCGCGCCAGTCATGAGGCTGCGGCGCCGTGGAAACCACCATTCCGTAATCGAAGAGGTACCACATCGGGTCGCGGGAAATGTCAGTCATCGGGACAGCATAGCCAGAAGCAGGGTGCTGGGTTTCAAAATTCGGTGACCTTAGCGGGCACCGCGGGAGCTCTGCACGGGCTGGAAGTAGTCGGTGAGAAACCCTGCCACGATACCGGCCAGGATCAGCGCGAGCCCCGGCAGGAGGGTGATCGGACCGACGTACTCGCGAATGTCGACCCTCAAAAGAAGTGCCAGGAGGGCTGCGAAGAGAACGTAGGCGAAAGCCAAGGCCGTCCCAATCGTCAAAATGATTTGTCCCCGCGACCGTCTCTTCATCTTGGGGAACTGCTTCGCGTACTCCTCGGCTGGGCCGAATTCAGCTTCCGCAGGAGTTGCTGTGGTGGCCTGATGCGAACGCATCTCATCGATAACTTCGGCGATTTCGGGTTCGGCCAACCCGCGGATTCTGAGGTTGAAGGCCAGGCGCCGCTCGTAGCTCATGGTTGTTCCTGTCGGGTCGTTCGGATGTCGGTGAGGGCCTGGCTCATTTGCTGCCAGGCTGCTGCCGAGCGCTCCAGCTCGTTGCGTCCTTGCCCGGTGAGGGTGAACTGCTTGCGGCCAGGACCTGCCTGTTCGTGCAGCCACGTGTGTTCAACGAAGCCCTGGTCTTCCAGTCTCTTGAGGAGGGGGTAGAGCGTCCCGCCTTTGATGCGGCTGAAGCCGTGTTGGCGGAGGACTTCGGCGATGGCGTAGCCGTGGTTGTCCCCGTGGGTGAGCACCGCGAGCACTGCCTGGGGCAGCGCTGCGCGGGTCAGCTCCTGGTCAAAGTCGACGTAATCCACGGATAGATAGTGTCACTAAGTAGATAGCTTGGCAATATTCAAGGTCTGTATGGACCGGGGAGGTCGTTCTCCCGGTGGCAGGCTGCGGTTAGACTCAATCCAAACTGACAAGGGTGGGGGAACCAGATGTCTTCAACTTCGGTGCCGGCTCGCGCGAAAACCGGTCGGCTGAACAAACTTGCTGTCGCAGCCATTGTCTTTGCGGCCATAGCGGCGGCAGGACTCTGGGTGTTCGGTGTGGCGGTCCTTGCCGTATTCGCCGTTGGCGCGGGACACGTTTCGCTGAATCAGATCCAATCGCGCGGTGAAAGAGGCCGTGGGCTGGCAATCGCTGCTTTGGTTGTTGGGTATGGCATCGCCGCCCTGGCGCTGTTCACCACCCTGTCGTATATTCCCGGCGCAATCCGACAGTTCACGATGTAATTTCGAGCGGCGGCCGAGGCCGGCGCCGACCTAGGGCGATTGCAACGAAACGAGCGAACTTTTCGTCTTTGCGAACCCGCACCGCCAAAGCCCGTCGTAGCCGCGCCAACGCCGCCTCACTGACTAGGGAATAAGTGCTTCTTCGTCGGAAAGTTGCTGATCCTCTATCCGCGCGTCTCTGAACCTCGAGAACAGAAGCACGAGAGAGGCCAGGAGGAGGAAGGCGACGGCTGCCCAGAGCGCCATATCGGTGCCCGCGGCGATGGCTATGACACCGCCCAAGGGAGCTCCGATCACAATCATTCCCCGGTTCACCGAACGCCTCGTGGCACTCATGCGGGCTATCAGCCGGTCCGGCGTTACAGCCTGCTGGTAGCCCATTTCCAGTGGCCCTTCGACTCCCATGGCCAAGCCGAACAGCAGCTGGCCCAAACCGGCCAGGGCAAACGCAGCCCACAACTCGCCCGGCCACTGCAGCGGAGAATCATGAACCTCTCCAGCGTGGCCCCCGCCGGCCGCGAGGGGCGCCAGCGCCACCAACGCAACAGCAAAGGGTTGTGCCAGTCGCGCCGCGACCATGGCGTTGCCCGTACCCCGTCGGTGCCCCAGCCGGGTGGACAGTGTGGTGCCGACGACGGCGCCGATTCCGGAACACCCCAGCACCAAACCCAACCCCAAGGCACCCAGGTGAAGGTCATTCAGAATCACAGTCGGCAGGACGGTCCCGAGGATGGCGGAACCGATGAACCAGATGTGGGTACTCCAGGCCAAAGGCGCCAGTTGGGGATGGCCGTAGACCCACCGGAGACCCTCCGCGACCTTCTGATGAAGTCTTAACTTGCTGCGAACTGGCGCCTGACCGGATGGCCGTTCCAGGCTAAGGAGAACGGCTGCCGAGAAGAAATACGAGACGGCATCCACAAGAAGAGCCACGGGGGCGGTCACCACGGCCACCAGACCACCGGCTACGGCGCTTCCCGTGGTTTGGGCCACGGTATCGCTTTGCTGTAGCCGGGCGTTCGCCTGGGTCAGCAGGGATCTGGGGACCAATTGGGGGAGGAAGCTTTGATACGCGGCGTCACTGGTCAGCGCGAGGGTTCCGAAGGTGAACATCAGGACCATCAGCGTCGGAACTGAGAGGGTCCCCATCACTGCTGTCACGCATACGCCAGCGAGGATCAGGCCCCGACCCAGGTCTCCGCCGATGAGTACCGTGCGTCGGGGAAAGCGGTCAATCCAGACGCCGGCGACCAACCCGAACAGTAGATACGGAGTCCACCTGGCAGCGTTGATGAGGCCCTGGTCCAATGGTGTGCCGTTCATCGTCACCAGAATCAGGACAGACAATGCCAGGGTCGTAATATAGGTGCCGAAATCGGACACCGTCGAGGCCAGCCAGAACCGAACGAACGCTGGGTAGCGGCGAAGCTTCGGCTCCATGACCGCAGGCCCGTCGTCAACGACTCCCATGCTTTTCCCCAATCATCCTGTTGGCATTGAGCCTAGCGGTGACGAAAAGCACCGGTCGGGGAGCGGGCCGGAGCAAGCGCGGTGATCAAGCTCGCGTAGGTCTCCTCAATAGCTCCATGAGTGCTGTGGATGAGGATTGCGGATGGTCGCTTCCGAAGTCCGCTGACCAAGCCGTCGTACATGGACTCCAGCAGTTGCGGGCCGCCGCCCAGGTTCACGATTGCTTTGATCTGTTCGTGCCAGGGAACGTCCTGCCCTGCCCCTCGGTTTGCGAACCGTTCCACGGCGCGCTGTTTCGTATCCATGATGACAATCTCGTGAAAACCGCTGCCGGTATCCTCTGCGGCGGCGCGGAATCCTGCGATCTCTTCATCCGAGTCCAGGAACTGCGGCATGATGACGTCCCGCCCTGCGGCCAGGTGAGCGGCAGCCATGCTCACCGCCACGGGGCGGACTATTTCCCCTGTGGCCCGGAAATCGTCCTGCCACCCGCCGATCAGGCAGCGGACCTGATCGATGTCCAAATTCAACGTACCCGGGTGGCGGTCGACGAACATCCTGGCCAGAGTCGATTTCCCGATGCCGGGCGGCCCGTTTAAGAGAATCAGGTCAGCCATTACTGTTCCGGGCTTCGCGGCGCAGAGCCTGAAACTTCTGCTGTTATACGCATAGACGCCACCCTAGTGGTCGCCCAGGCCTCACCGGTGCTGCGCCCTTAGCCGATGCCCTTAAGCGGTCGGTCAATATCCCGGGCCACGGCGACAGCATGGGCCAACCAGTCCCAGTGCGCCGACACGCCACAATCCGCTGCGGCTACCGGCCCGGAGGCTCTATAGCGTGGACACGATGACGGAGAACCACGCATCAGACCTGTACGACGCGGTCAACAACTGGGGCCCCAGCGATGACTTTTTCCTGGGCTTCGCGACGACCGTTCCCGGCGCGCGCCTCCTTGACCTCGGCTGCGGGACCGGCGGACTAACAATCGCCGCCGCGAAAGCAGGGTGCATCGTTACCGGCGTTGACCCCGACCAGCCATCCCTCCAGGCAGCCCGCGCGAAGCCGGGTGCTGGCAGCGTCGCATGGATCGACGGCAACTCCCGTGCCATTCCGTCCACTGCGCTGTTCGACGTTGCCCTCATGACCTCCAACGTCGTTCAGGAGATTCTCGACGACGACGAGCTTGCCCGGTCACTCGCTGACATCGCCGCCCACCTTGTCCCGGGAGGTCGCCTGGCCTTCGATTCACGCGATCCCAACGCCCGCGGCTGGGAAGCCTGGACGAAGGAACGCACACACAAGATCGTCCATCTCCCGCAAGGCGCCAGCCAGCACTGGTACCAAACCACTCAGGTAGATGAACGGACCGGTTTGGTGGACTTTTGCGCGCACGAGATCAGTCCGGACGGGATCGAACGTGTCGAGTGCGGGCCTATCCGTTTCCGCTCAGAAGGACAGCTCCGCGCCATGCTGGACCACGCAGGACTCGCCGTCGATGACGTGTTCGGCGGGTATCACGGAGAACCGGTGGGACGCGGCATCGGCACCCTCACGTTCACCGCACACCGTCCGTAGCGATTCAGGGTATAGGCGGGCGGCACCCGAAATATTGTGAAGGCTACCGCGCCGGGATCGGGAAGAAGACGCGCGGATCCTGCAGCAGCGCCGGGTAATCGAAGTCCGAGCGGCTCAGGATCTCGTCCACCTTGAAGTTCCGTGCGAAGCGGCCCTCCACGGTGATCGGACGGCCCAGGACCTTGCCGACGGCGAAGGACGCGCCGCCGTCGAACGGGACGGCAATCGTTGAGTTGCCCGGAAGCGTGGTGAACGCATCTTCCTGGTGCTGGCGTTTGCGGGTGGGCTTCTTGACGAGCTGCTTCGGCGGGAGTTTGCGCACCTTGGGCCGGCGTGAACCGGAGTCGGCGTACACGAACTGGTATTCCTCTTCGCCCGCGGGGGCGGCTTTGGCCTTGCCCACTGGCGGCAGGCTGACGGTGTCCAGCTTGTCCGGCTCCGTGTCCCCGAGCGGCAGGCGGAGGACCCACATGCGGTCGCCGGAGGGATCCTCCGGCACCAGCTCATGCTTGGGCTCGGGCCAGACGTACTCCAGGTCAGGATCGGTACCGGGGAACACTTCCGTGTAGAACCGCGGGTCCTTGGCGATCAGCCGCGAGCGGTGGCTGAGGTGCACCTCGGGGGCGCCGAGCCACGGCGGCATCGGGATCTTCGCGGCATAGTCGGGGTGGGCCGCCTGGGGCGCGAACTCCATGATCTTCTCGCGGGTGGTGTCCTCGCCGCCTCGGGCGGTCCACTCGTCGACCATGGCCAGGCCGTAGAGAGTCAGTGCTGGAACGTACCCCATCCACATCCGGATGGCCGGGTGCGACTGCCAGCCGTACTCCGGGATCACCAGCGCACGCAGGGTCTGCAGCGCTTCGACGCGCTGCTTGCCGAGCCGTGCGCGGTCCAAAACCGCGGCGCTCTGCTGGAAATCGGGGAAGGGGAGAAAAGTCTGCATCTCTCCAGTTTGAGGCCACGGAGCCAATGCACCAATTGCGGGAGGCCGCGGGTGAGCGTGTTCACATTTCGGAATGGGACAGACAGGCCCCTCGGTTGACGCGTAAACTAGCACAAACCATCCCTGCGCCGCGGAAGGCACGCCAATGTCGACCAATTTAATCCTTGCACCTGCGGCGCCGCCTGCGCCTGGAAACCTGCCCAAGTACGGACGAATGTTGAGCCCTGAAGCACAGGGCATCCTGGTCCTGGAAGAGTTCACGATCGATCCTGCGGCGGCCCGCAAGGAGCAGCACGGCTTCCGGACGGCGCTGGCCTCCGTGGCGCTGACCATGCGGCGGCTGCTGGCGCTCCGGCTGTTCATCGCGGGCGTGGCCATCGCCAACCTTCCCCTGTTCCTGCTCTCCAGCGGCTGGGAGATCTACGTCATCTCCTTGACCCTCGTGGTGGCGGTCCACGCTGCAGTGTCGTGGTTGAACCGACATGAGCCGAAGATCAAGCAGCGGCGGATGCTGGAACTGCATCTCAACCGCGAGAAAAGCGACAACTACCGCAAGGTCCGCGACGCCGTGAAGTACGTCATCGACGCCCCGGCCCGCATGAACGAGAACCTCTATCTCGAACTCCTCGCAGCTAAGCGGGTGGCGCTGCATCTGGCCATGGGCACCGTTGCCCTGCTGGACACGAGCGACGACACCGCTTGGAAGGTGCGGATCGTCCGGGAGATTCCGCTGGCCGCCTAGGTCCGGGCAAGCACAGTCCGGACAGCAAGCAGCGCACCACCAGAACACAGCACGACGCCGGAGGGTCCCCCTGAGGGGACGCTCCGGCGTCGTGGTTTAAGCGCTTGCTGACATCAGCCAGCCGAGCAGAGCAGCCGGGCTGACTAGCCCGACAGGTCAGGCCGGCAGCTGCAGCACCTGGCCCGGGAACACCAGATCAGGATCGCTGATCGTGTTGGCGTTGGCGTCGGCCAGCAGTTGCCAGCCGCCGGCGATGTTGAGCTGCTCGGCGACCTTGCTCAGGGTGTCGCCGCTCTGGATGGTGTAAGTCTGGCCGCTCAGGGCGACAGCCGCCACGTGGCGCGGTGCCGTGGCTGCAACTTTGGGGGCGGCGGCCTTGGGAGCCGCGGTCCGGACCGGCGCCTTGGCCGGCGCCTTGGCCGGCGCCGGAACGGCAGCGGGAGCTAGGGACTTGGGCGTGCTTTGCGGAGCGATTGCGCCGCCGCTCAGGCCCAGTTTCGCGGCGCAGGCCGGCCACGCTCCCCAGCCTTGGCTGGCCTGGACCTTCTCGGCAACGGCGATCTGCTGTTCCCGGCTGGCGCTGGCCGCGGACCCCGATCCGCCATAAGCGGCCCAGGTGCCGGGGCTGAACTGCAGCCCGCCCGCATACCCATTGCCCGTGTTGATGCCCCAGTTGCCACCGCTTTCGCACTGGGCCAGGGAATCCCAGGCGGAGGCGGGGGCTGTTGCCGGGACGGCTGCGTTGGCGGCCGAGGCGGACAAAGCGACGCCGGCGATGGAGGCGGCCGCAAGAGTGACACCGCGGCGCGCGGCAGTGCTGTAGGTTGATTTTTTCATGGGATCGATGCTCCTGAGGGCCACCGGTGCTCGGTCCGTCCCCGGACGTTGTCGCACTACTGCCCGCCCCTGACAATAGAGGTCAGTACGGTGTCTACCGGTCGGGCAGTATCTGGTGGTGGCAGCACCGGGCATTCATGCCCGGTGTCCGGGCATGAACCCAAGGCTAAGACAGGGCCCCGCCGTTATCAAGAAGTTATTTTCCGCGGCACCCCGGGTAAAATCAGTCCGCGGCCTCCGGGGGCGCGCCCGCCTCAGCCGAGTACCGCGGCGAGGTACGGCGCCGTCCGGCTCTTCTTGGAACGCGCGACGGCGGCCGGCGTCCCCACCGCGATGATCTTGCCGCCGGCGTCGCCCCCGGCAGGGCCAAGGTCGATTACCCAGTCCGCTGCGGCCACCACGTCCATCTCGTGTTCCACCACAATCACGGTGTTTCCCGCGTCCACCAGCCGGTGCAGTTGCGCCATAAGTAGTTCGACGTCGGCCGGGTGCAGCCCTGTGGTGGGCTCATCCAGCAGGTACAGCGAATGGCCGCGTTGGGCGCGCTGCAGCTCGGTGGCGAGCTTGATGCGCTGGGCTTCGCCGCCGGAGAGCTCCGTGGCGGGCTGGCCGAGCCGGAGGTAGCCCAGGCCCACCTCGCGGAGGGTCTGCAGGCTGCGCGCGGCGGCGGGGACGGCGTCGAGGAACTCGGCGGCGGCGTTGACCGTCATGCCTAGGACCTCCGCCACGTTCTTGCCGCGGTAGGTGACCTCGAGGGTTTCAGGGTTGTAGCGCGAGCCGTGGCATTCCGGGCACGGGCCGTAGCTTCCCGGCAGGAACAACAGCTCGACGGCGACGAAGCCCTCGCCCTGGCAGATCTCGCAGCGGCCGCCCGCGACGTTGAAGGAGAAGCGGCCGGCACCGAAACCGCGGGACCGGGCCTCATCCGTGGCAGCGAATTCCTTGCGGACGGCGTCGAACAGTCCGGTGTACGTGGCGAGGTTGGAGCGCGGGGTGCGGCCGATCGGCTTTTGGTCCACCTTGACCAGACGGTCCAGCTGGTCCAGCCCGGCGACCGGACCCACGCTGACCGGGGCGGTGGGCAGCCCGGCGGACTCGGCGTCGGACGACTCCGGGTCATCGGTGGCTTTCGCCGCGGTGCCGGATTCCGGATGCAGCCGGGCGCCCACCACCTCCGCGAGGACTTGGCTGACCAGGGTCGATTTGCCGGAACCGGAGACGCCGGTGACCGCAGTCAGGACTCCGAGCGGGAAGTCGGCGTCGAGCTCCCGCAGGTTGTGGCGGGAGATGTCGCGCAGCTCCAGCCAGCCGGCAGCTTCCCGGCGGTTACCGGCCGCCGATGAACCGGCCGCGTCGCGGCGGCGACCGCTGCCGCCGTCGTCGTCCGCTGCAGCCGCGTCCGGACCTGACCCGTTCGGGAACAGGAACGGCCGGGTCACGGACGCGTCCACGTCGGCGAGCCCGGCGACGGGGCCGCTGTAGAGCACCTCGCCGCCGCCCTCGCCGGCGTGCGGGCCGACGTCCACCAGCCAGTCGGCGCGGCGGACGATGTCCATGTTGTGCTCCACCACGAACACCGAGTTCCCGGAGGACTTGAGCTGGTCCAGGACCGCGAGGAGGGGCTCGGCGTCGGCCGGATGGAGGCCGGCGGAGGGCTCGTCCAGCACGTAGATCACGCCGAACAGGCCGGAGCGCAGCTGGGTGGCGATCCGCAGCCGCTGCATCTCGCCCGGGGAGAGGGTGGGGGTGGACCGGCCCAGCGCGAGGTAACCCAGGCCGAGGTCCAGCAGCACGGTGACGCGCTGGAGCAGGTCGCGTGTGATGGCGACGGCCACCTCGTTGCCCTCGCCGGAGCTCTGTTTGCGCGAGGCGGTCCCCGCGGCGGCCAGTTCGGTGGTGGGGCGGATGATCTCGGCCAGTTCGCTCATGGGCACGGCGTTGAGCTCCGCGATGGTCCTGCCGGCGAACGTCACGGCCAGCGCCGCGGGGGTCAGGCCGCTGCCGCCGCAGACGGGGCAGGGGCCGGTTTCCATGAACCGCAGCACGCGGTCGCGCATGGCGGTGCTCTTGGAATCGGCGAGGGTGTGCAGCACGTAGCTCTTGGCGCTCCAGAAGCGGCCCTTGTACGGCTTGGCGACCCGGTCGCGCTGGGGTGTCACCTCGACGACGGGCTGCTCCTCGGTGAAGAGAATCCAGTCGCGGTCCTTTTTGGGCAGCTTCCGCCAGGGGGTGTCGACGTCGTGACCCAGATGGGTGAGGATGTCGCGCAGGTTCTTGCCCTGCCATGCGCCGGGCCACGCAGCGATGGCGCCGTCGCGGATACTCAGCGAGGTGTCCGGGACCAGGGAGGACTCGGTGACAGTGTGCGCGATGCCCAGGCCGTGGCACTCCGGGCACGCCCCGGCGGCGGTGTTGGGGGAGAACGAGTCCGAATCGAGCGGGGTGGCGCCGTCGGGGTAGCTGCCGGCGCGGGAGAAGAGCATACGCAGCGAATTGGAGAGCGTGGTGACCGTACCAACCGTCGAGCGGGAACTGGGGGTCCCGCGGCGCTGTTGGAGCGCGACGGCGGGCGGCAGCCCCGTGATCATTTCCACCTTGGGGTTGTGGCCCTGCTGGATCAGCCGCCGGGCATAGGGCGCCACGGACTCGAAGTAGCGCCGCTGGGCCTCGGCGTAGATCGTGCCGAAGGCCAGCGAGGACTTCCCGGAACCGGAAACCCCGGTGAACGCGACGATCGCGTCGCGGGGCACGTCCACGTCCACGTTCCGCAGGTTGTTCTCCCTGGCTCCGCGCACGCGGACAAAGCCGTCCGTGGGGTGGCTGGCGTCCAGCCCCGGGATGGCCGGGCCGGCGGATTCGGAAGCATGCTGATCAATGTGCATCCAATTGACTCTATCCGGGTCTGCCGCGCGCGGGCATATCCTTACCGAATGGAAACTAACGACGGCGCCGCTGCCACCGAGGGCACTGCGCAGGACAGCCCAGCACCAGCCACCCCCGAGGTTCCCGAATTCGCCGAGGTCCCTGAGGAGGTGCACGGCCCGCTGCCCGTCGCAGAGCTCCACCTCCACATCGAGGGCACCCTCGAGCCCGAGCTGATCTTCGCGCTCGCCGAACGCAACGGCATCCGGCTGCCGTACGCGGATCTGGACGAGCTGCGCTCGCGGTATGAGTTCACTGACCTGCAGTCGTTCCTTGACCTGTACTACGCCAACATGGCGGTGCTGCAGACCGAACAGGACTTCGCGGACATGACACGGGCGTACCTGTCACGGGCCGCGCTCGCCGGGGTGCGGCATGCCGAGATCATGCTGGTCCCGCAGGCGCACCTCTCACGCGGGGTGTCGCTGGAAACGTGTGTCAACGGCGTGGCGTCGGTGCTGGCCACGTCGCGTGAGGAGTTCGGGATCTCGACGCTCCTGATTGCGGCGTTCATGCGTGACTTGTCCGAGGAAGCCGCACTTAAGGTACTGGAGCAGCTGCTCGCCACGGGCGCACCGATTGCCGGGATTGGCCTGGAGTCGGCAGAGGTGGGCAACCCGCCGGCCAAGTTCGAGCGGCTCTTCGCCCGGGCCAAGGCCGCCGGGCTGCACCGGATCGCGCACGCCGGCGAGGAGGGCCCGCCGTCGTACATCATCGACGCGCTGGACCTGCTGGAGGTGGAGCGGATCGACCACGGCATCCGCTGCATGGAGGACCCCGAGCTCGTGGAACGGCTGGTGCACGAACTCATGCCGCTGACCGTGTGCCCGCTGTCCAACGTCCGGCTCCGGGCCGTGGACACCCTGAAGGAGCACCCGCTGCCGGCGATGCTCGCGGCCGGGCTGAACGTGAGCGTGAACTCGGACGATCCGGCGTACTTCGGCGGGTACGTGGACGACAACTTCGCGCAGCTCAAATCGGTGATCGGCCTGTCCGAGTTCGACTGCGTGCGGATGGCGGCCAACTCGATCCGCTCGTCCTTCGCCAGCGAGGAACGCAAGACGGAGCTGCTGGCCGAACTGGCCGCCTCCGGGCACTAAGAACAGGCAACGCGGGGTCACTTCCGGCCCATCCCGGGGCATCCCATGGGCCGGAAGTGACCCCGCGTTGGTTGTCCGCTGGGGCCGGCTTAGACGTCGATCGAGTCCATCTGCGGGTACCGCTCACCGGCTGCCGCCCCGGCCGGAGCGAGTTCGTCCAGGCGGATCAGGTCCTCGGCGGAGAGCTCGACGTCGGCGGCGCCCAGGTTCTCCCGCAGGCGGTCGTGCTTCCTGGTGCCGGGGATGGGCACGATGTGCTCGCCCTGGGCCAGCAGCCACGCCAGTGCCAGCTGCGCCGGGGTGCAGCCTTTCGCGTCCGCCAACTCCTTGACCCGATCCACGAGGTGCAGGTTTCGGTCAAAGTTCTCGCCCTGGAATCGAGGGGAGTACCGGCGGAAATCGTCCGCCGCAAAGTCATCGGGGCTGCGGAACTGGCCGGTCAGGAAGCCCCGGCCCAGCGGGCTGTAGGGGACGAACCCGATGCCCAGCTCTGCCAGGACCGGGAAGACCTTGGTTTCCGGCTCGCGTTCCCACAGCGAGTATTCGGTCTGCAGAGCGGCGATGGGGTGCACCGCATGGGCCCGGCGTACTGTGTCGGCGCTGGCCTCGGACAGGCCGAGGTGCCGGACCTTGCCGGCTTGGACCAGCTGAGCCATGGCCCCGACGGTTTCCTCGATCGGGACGTTCTTATCCACCCGGTGCTGGTAGTACAGGTCGATGTGGTCCACGCCCATCCGCTGCAGGCTTGCGTCGCAAGCGGCGCGTACGTAGTCGGGGGAGCCGTTGATGCCCACCCAGGATCCGTCGGCCCGGCGTTCGTTGCCGAATTTGGTGGCCAGGACGACGTCGTCGCGCCGGCCGGCGATGGCCCGGCCGACGAGCTCTTCGTTGGTGAACGGGCCGTACATGTCAGCTGTGTCGAGCAGGGTTCCGCCGGCGTCGAGGAAGGCCTGGATGGTGGCGACGGATTCGCTGTCCTCCCCGTGGCCGTAGAACTCGCTCATGCCCATGCAGCCCAGACCCAGGGCGGAGACGGTGAGTGAACCGAGCGTGCGGGTTTCCATAGATATCTCCTCGATCAGAACGGTGGGAGCGGCCTCCGGCGCGTGTCCGTGCACCGGGGCGGCACGAAGGTGGCCGATGGCCACTCTAGGCCTCTCGGTCCGGGCGCACAACCGACCCGTGTCTGCTCAGCCCCGCCTGCGCGTTGCTGTTTCCGGGTCACCCTCGGCGGAGGATGTACCGGGCGCCCCCGCCCGGCAAAGTGCAGGTATGACCGAGACCCGACAGTCGCGGACGGGCTGGCTGCGCCAACTGATGCCAGGCGTCGACGTCGCCGCGTCGTACCAGGGGAGCTGGTTCGGCAAGGACATCGTCGCCGGAATTGTCCTGGCGACGCTGCTGGTTCCCCAGGGCATGGCCTACGCGGAGCTGGCGGGGCTGCCTCCGATCACCGGGTTGTACACCACCGTCCTGTGCCTGTTCGCCTACGCGATCTTCGGCCCGTCCCGCATCCTGGTGCTGGGGCCGGACTCCTCGCTGGGCCCGATGATCGCGGCGACCGTCCTGCCGCTCGTCGCGTCCGACGGCGATCCGCAGAAGGCCGTGGTCCTCGCGTCGATGCTCGCGCTTATGGTCGGCGTGATCATGGTCCTCGCCTCCGTCGCGAAGCTCGGCTTCATCGCGGACCTCATCTCCAAACCCACGATGATCGGGTACATGAACGGTCTCGCGGTCACCATCCTGGTCGGCCAGCTCCCGAAGCTCTTCGGTTTTTCGGTGAGCGCGGATAACTTCATCGGGGATCTCGTGGGGTTCATCCAGGGGCTGGCCAGCGGCGAGGCGGTACTGGCCGCGGCCGCCGTCGGCATCTCCGGAATTGTGCTGATCCTTGCGCTGCAGCGGTGGCTGCCCAAGGTCCCGTCGGTGCTGGTCATGGTGGTGCTCGCGATCGGGGCGGCGACGCTCTTCGGCCTCGCCGAGCGGGGCGTATCACTGGTCGGGGAGCTCCCGCAGGGCTTCCCGCCGTTCACCATCCCCTACCTGGAGTTCTCGGACATTGCCCTGATGTTCGCCGGCGCCCTCGGCATCGCGCTGGTGTCCCTGACGGACACGATCTCGACGGCGTCGGCGTTCGCCGCGCGATCCGGCGACGAGATCCGTGGCAACCAGGAAATGATCGGCATCGGTGCGGCGAACCTCGCCGCGGGCCTGTTCCAGGGTTTCCCGGTGAGCACCAGCGGCTCCCGGACCGCCGTGGCGGAACGCTCCGGCTCGAAGACCCAGCTCACGGGCGTGACGGGCGCCGTGCTGATCATCCTGATGCTGGTGCTGCTGCCGGGGCTGTTTCGGAACCTGCCGCAGCCGGCCCTGGCGGCCATTGTGATCACCGCATCAATATCCCTCGCCGATATCCCCGGCACGATGCGCCTCTGGCACCAGCGCAAGACCGAGTTCAATCTTTCGATCGCGGCGTTCCTTGGGGTGACGCTGCTGGGGGTCCTGCCCGGCATCGGCATTGCGGTGGGGCTGTCCATCCTCAACATCTTTCGCAGGGCGTGGTGGCCCTACGAGACGGTGATCGGCCGGGTGCCCGGCGTCGAGGGGTTCCATGACGTGCACTTCCACCCGGACGCTAAGCACCTGCCCGGCCTGGTGATCTACCGGTTCGACGCGCCGCTGTTCTTCGCCAACGTCCGGCCGTTCCGCGAAAATATCCGGCGGCTGGCACGGACCGAACCCAAGCCGCGGTGGATCGTCATCGCGGCCGAGCCCATCACGGACGTGGACACCACCGCCTCGGACGTGTTGCTTGAGCTGGACGAGGAGCTGAACGCGCAGGGCACGTCGCTGGTGTTCGCGGAGCTCAAGCACGGCGTCCGGACAAAGATCGAGCGCTACGAACTGACCCGCCAGATCGATCCCCGCCACTTCTACCGCACGATCGACGCGGCGGTGGCCGCCTACATGGCCGAGACCGGCGCCGACTGGAGCGCCGAGGACTAGCCGCACCCGACGTCGGGGTGCGCCAGGGGCGCCGCACCGGCGGCATCCCAGAGCCGCCTGCAAGGAGGGCCTGCGGCAGGGCGGGGACGCCCTGGCGAAAAGCTACTCGCGAGTACCCCTGCCTTCGGCCCCTCGCCCCCACCGCGATGGGGTGTAATAGTGGGTCACGACACACAGAGTTAACTGTTTCTACTCGCGGAAACGCATCCATTCTTGGCAAAATGCAGGTGGATCAATTGCTTCTAGAGGAGACCCATGGGCGCGAACACTGCCGAAAACACCAACCGACGACTGAAGGCCGTGCTGGACGTTCTGACCGAGGGGGTGTGGACGGATGAGAAGCTGAACGCCGGAGCGGTGCTGGGCGAGGCCATCACCCGCGTTCCGCTCAACGAGTTCGAGCGTGAGCTGCTGAGCGGCGGAATTCCCCGCGGCCACAAGACGCTGACCACCGCCACGGCGAAGCTGGTCAAGGCAGGCTGGCTGGTGAAGGGCCGTGCGGGCTGGACCATCACGGAGGACGGCCAGCGCGCCACGGTGGCGTTCGCAGACCCTGCCGCTTTCGCCGCAGCGCTCGACGCCGGAACGCCCGTTCCCGCCGACACCCCGTTGCCGTCGGCGCCCGCCGGGAAGCCGGCAACTAAGGCGGCGCCGAAGGCCGCCAAGGTTGCCGAGAAGGTCGCCGGCAAGGCTGCCAAGCTGGTCGAAGAGGCTGTGGCTCCGGTCGCCAAGGCGGTCCGTAAGCGCAAGCCAGCTAGCGCCCCGGCTGCTGCGGCATCCGCCGAGGCTACAGCTGCTGCGGCGCCGGCCGTCAGCGTCGAGGCCATCGACCAGCCGGAAGCAGTGGCCGTGGCAGGCGACTTCAACGTCCTGT
The DNA here is from genome assembly GCF_019977335.1 of Arthrobacter sp. NicSoilB4. Lineage (NCBI taxonomy): Bacteria > Bacillati > Actinomycetota > Actinomycetes > Micrococcales > Micrococcaceae > Arthrobacter > Arthrobacter sp. NicSoilB4. The sequence continues at coordinate 823,439 of NZ_AP024653.1, forward strand.
TGGGCGCACCGGCCAACTGGGCCCCGCAGTACGACGAATCCCAGATGGAACTGGACCAGGTCGATCAGCTCTGGAAGATCGCGGCAGACCTCCCGGCCGGAAACTACAGCTTCAAGATCGCGCTGAACCGCTCCTGGGACGAGAACTTCGGTGCCTTTGGCGCGTTCGACGGCGCCAACCACGAGGTGCACCACTCCGGCGGCCAGCTGGTTATCCACTACGACCACCGGACCCGCGACATCGTCTTCGCGTAGCCGCCGACGCGCGTTCTTCCCGCCGACGGTCAAAAGACCCCTCGACACCCGAATACGGGTGGCGAGGGGTCTTCTGCGTAGCGCGGGCAGGATGGAGCGTCGCGGGCGGGATGGCGTGTCGCTAGAACCGTGTCGGGTCCGGCCTCGGCGGGACCGGGCCGGGGTCGGGAATCGGCAGCGGGCCAGGCGTGGGAAACGGGCCGGGGGTTGGTGCGGGGCCAGGTTCCGGGATCGGCGGCGGGGGAGTGACCGGACCAGGCTCCGGCGGGAACGGGTCCCCCGGCTGCGGCTCGGGCGTGGTGGGCCCGGGTTCCGGCGGAAACGGCTCCGGTTCGTGTGGCGGTGGAATGGTCATGCCAGGCTCCCTCACTCTTGATGGATGGTTCGTGTTGCGCCGGACTGGCCCTGCCGGCCTTTACCGGTCCGGCCGCGCCGCTCCGGCGCGGAAGACCTTCAGCTCCCAGGGCCGCAGGTGCAGCCGGGGCACCGCGGCGTCGGCAGGGTAGTTGCCCAAAACCAGTTCCGCGCTGCCCCAGGCGAGCGGCACATCGGCGTCGTCGAGCGTTACGTCCTGGTCCTGGCCGGAGAAGTTGCCCAGCACCAGCAGCCGGGTGTCCGGGAGCGAGCGGACGAAGGCGTAGACGTGCTCGTCGCGCGGCAGCAGCATCGTGAAGTCCCCGTGCGACACCACCGGTTCACTGTGCCTCAAAGCGATCACTGACCGGTAGAAGCTGTAGACCGAGTCCGGGTCGTCCACCTGCGCGGCGGCGTTGATGTGGTTGGCGTTCGGGTTGACCGCAATCCAGGGCGAACCCGTGGTGAAACCCGCGTGCCGCGAGGCGTCCCATTGGACCGGCGTGCGCGCGTTGTCGCGGTTCAGCGGCGCCAGCGCGGCGAGGACCTCGGCGTCGGTGTGGCCCAGGTGGGTGGTGGCTTCGCGGTGGTGGTTGAGGACCTCGATGTCGCGGTAGTCGCTGATCGCACCGAAGGTCATGTTGGTCATGCCCAGTTCTTCGCCCTGGTAGACGTAGGGCGTGCCGCGGTGCAGGTGCAGGATACCGGCGAGCATCTTCGCGGAGAGCTCACGGTACGGCCCGTCGTCGCCGAAGCGCGACACCGCCCGGGCCTGGTCGTGGTTGCCCCAGTAGAGGCTGTTCCAGCCGCGCTCCGCCAGGCCGGTCTGCCAGTGTCCCAGGGTCGCCTTGAGGTCCGTGAGCTTCAGCTTCTTGGGCCGCCATTTGTTGCCGTCCTCCTGGTCCAGGGCCACGTGCTCGAACTGGAACACCATGTCCACCTCCGCCCGTGCCGGGTCGGTGAACAGGATGGCCTCGTCCACGGTGACGCCGGGCATTTCGCCGACGGTGAGCAGCGGACCCGTCCGCCCGGCGAAGACCTCCCGGTGCATTTCCTGCAGGAACTCATGGATCCGCGGGCCGCCGATGTAGAACGGGGTCCCGTCGCCGTAAAGCATCCCGGCGGCGATCGGGCCGTCCGGCAGGGCGGTGTCCTTGGAGATGAAATTGATGACGTCCATCCGGAAGCCGTCCACGCCGCGGTCCAGCCACCAGTTCATCATCTCGTAGACCGCGGCCCTGACCTGCGGGTTTTCCCAGTTCAGGTCCGGCTGCTTCCGGGAGAAGATGTGGAGGTAGTACTCGCCGGTGGCCTGGTCGAACTCCCACGCCGGGCCGGAGAACGCCGAACCCCAGTTGTTCGGCGCCGTGTTCTTCGGCGCAACGCCCGGGCCGTCGGCGGATCCGTCCGCGGCCTCGCGCGGCGGCCGCCACCAGTACCAGTCCCGCTTGGGGTTGTCCTTGGAGGACCTTGACTCGATGAACCAGGGGTGCTCGTCCGAGGTGTGGTTGACCACCAGGTCCATGACCAGCTTCATGCCCCTGGCGTGCAGCCCGTCCGTCAGTTCCCTCAGCTCCTCGAGGGTCCCGAAAAGCGGGTCGACATTGCGGTAGTCGCTGATGTCGTAGCCGTTGTCGTCCTGCGGGGAGGTGTAGATCGGGGACAGCCAGACGACGTCGACGCCGAGCCCGTGCAGGTAGTCCAGCTTGCTGATGATGCCGCGCAGGTCCCCGATGCCGTCCCCGTTGGAATCCGCGAAGCTACGCGGATAGATCTGATAGACGACGGCGCTCTGGAACCAGTCGCGGCCAGGAGCCCTAACGGATTCTTCAGTGGGCTGTTCTACCGTCATCCGAACTCCTCAGCTGGTCCAGCAGGCTCGGTGGCCAGCGCCGACGCTGACTCACCAACGTCTGATTATTGAACAGTTACCGCAGGCAGGGAAGACCCCGCTGGCGGGTCAGTTCTGCGCGGCGATGCTCTTGTCCCGGTCCTCGTACACTTCCTCGCTGGGGCCGGTGAACGCCTTGGAGCGCTGGATCGCCTCGATCGATCCGGTGAACAGCTGGGAGTCGTGCGGATCGGACGGGTGCCGGCTGGGCTGGTCCGCGGCGGAGACCTTGCCGGGCCGCTTGGCGGGGTTTGAACCGGGTGTGTCGGACGAGGTGCCGGACGTCCCGGCACCGAGTGAAACAGCACCGAGCGATTCGAGCCGGACGTGGGGGAGCGCCGTCGGGTGTTCCTGCTGCAGGAACAGCACGAGTTCCTCGCGGATCAGGCAGCGCAGGTCAAAGAGCTGGGCGCTGTCCGCGGCGCTGACCAGGATGCGGACCCGGACGAAGCCGGCGGTCGCGTCGGTGATCTGCAGGATGCCCACCCGCTCGTCCCAGAGGTCGGTTGTGGCCAGGACCTTCTTGAGCTCGGCGCGCATGTCCTCGACCGGGGCGCGCCAGTCGAGGTCGAACTCCACCGTGCCCATGACCTCGGACTGCCGCCGGGTCCAGTTCTCGAACGGGGTGGTGGTGAAGTAGGTGGAGGGCAGGATCAGCCGGCGGTCGTCCCAGATGTGGACCACGACGTAGGTCAGGGTGATCTCCTCGATCCGGCCCCATTCCTTCTGCACCACCACCACGTCGTCCACCCGGATGGCGTCCGTGAAGGCAAGCTGGATGCCGGCGAAGACGTTCACCAGTGAGGTCTGTGCTGCGAGGCCGGCCACGATCGAGATCACACCGGCGGAGGCCAGCAGCCCCGCGCCGAGGGCCTGGATCGCGGGGAACGTGAGCATCGCGATGCCGAGGGCCACAATGACGATCAGGGCCACCCCGATCCGCCGGGCCAGGATCACCTGCGTGCGCAGCCTGCGGGCACGGCGGTTGTCCGCCACGTCCACCCGGTAGCGGGTGAGCACCATGGTCTCGATGATGAGGAGCACGGCGATGGCCAGCCAGGCAATGGACCCGATGAGCGCGATCTGCAGCGCGTGGTCCACGTTGCGGCGCCATTCGGCATCCTCCGTCGTCAGGCCCAGGGCGATCCGGACGCCGATCAGGCAGAGCGCGAAACGCAACGGCAGGCGGGCCACCCGGGAGGTCTCGCGCAGGGCGGGCTGATTGCGGTTGAACCGGAGCACAATCCGGCGCAGCAGCCAGGAGGCGAGGAGCCCGGCGGCGACGGCGAGGGCCACGGCGAGGATGGGGGCCAGAAAGGGCATGGCGGGATCGAGGACATCTTGCATTACTTAAGCTCTAGCAAGCTTCCGCGGCCAATTGAAATTGGCGGGATGTCAACGTGGGAAGCATCACGGCCGGCGATACTAGGGCCGCCGGACGCGCGCAGTCGCAATGACCAAGGGTCCAAAGGCCCTAGTTTCCCCGCGGGAAGCACCGAGAATGGACCAATCACTGAATATTCCCAGGGGGAGGGTGTCATGCGCCCAGCCGCATCGTTGGCCACTGTCATTTCCGCGTTCTGCGCGGCGGCGCTGCTCGCAGGGTGCGGGTCACCGGCGCCGGCCCCCGCCACGGGCTCCCCGCCCGCCACATCCTCATCTGGCACGGCCACAGCGTCGCCGGGCACCGCCACCTCGCCCGCGGCAACGGTCCCGGCGGGCTGGAAGACGTTTACGACGTCGGACGGCACGCTCGCGTTCGACTACCCGGAGTCGTGGACTATCAAGGACCCGGCCGATGAACCGGCTGAGGGCGGTATTGCTGTAGGTCTGGTGAGTGACTACGGCAAGACAATGGCTACCCTGCGGACCAACGTGGCCACCGGTTCCGAATGCACGGCGAAGTTCCCCTTCATGGTGTACGACACCGAGCCCGTCCCGGCGCTGGCCCAGAGCGGAGTCACGCCGCGGTTCGTCTACGAGGGCCGGACCGGCCCCGAGACTGGTGACCCGGCGGGGTCCCTCAGCCTGGCCTACGGCATCACCTCCGGACCGGAGCCCACCGGCGACACCGCCTGCCCGATTTCCCAGGTCTTCACCTGGCCGCCCAGCGGCGCCATGTTCGGCGGTGTCTACGACCCCTTCGACACCACCCCGGGCGGTCCTCCGAACGTCGACACCCCCGAGGTGTACATGGACACCACCGAGTACAAAAACGTCAAGCAGGCCATCACTTCACTGCGGCCGGCCGGAAAGTAGCCACGTGAGGAAACCGGCGCGAGCACCCGGCACTGCCCTGGACGCCAAGGTGCGCGCCACGGCCGGCGCCTTGGGGCTGGTCCTGCTGCTCGCGTCATGCGGTTTGCTGCCGGCCCCGCCGGGCGGGACCTCGGCCCCGGGCCAGACCCAAGGCGGCGCCACCTCGCCGGCCAGCCCGACGCCGTCCGGGTCGCCGTCCGAGGCCACGCCGTCGTCGGGCTGGAAGACGTTCACAACGACGGACGGTGCTCTCGCGTTCGACTACCCCGCGGGCTGGACGGTCAAGGATCCCGGCGGGGCGCTCGGCGGAGATTTCGTGGACGTGTTCAACGCCGAGGGGAAATCGATTGCCGGTTTGCGGACCAACATTGTGACCGGTGCGGAGTGCGTCGGCAAGAGTCCGTATCAGGTCTACGATTCCGCGCCGATGGTTGCGCTCGCCGAGGGCGGGGGAGGCGACGGCGGGGTGCCCCGCTACGTGTTCGAGTCCCGCGGGGACGACCCTGACGCGGTGGCCACGCGGTCCACCATCGCGGCCTACGGCATCACGATGGTCCCCGAAGAGTCCGGCGACCTGGCGTGCCCGATGTTCCACCTTTTCCTGTGGCCGCCGAGCGGCGCGTTCTTTGGCGGGACGTACAACCCGGAGAACAACGCGACGCCCGGGGACCCCGCGCTGCCGTATCTGGAGAAGGCCAGGCTGTACGCGGCCACCCCCGAGTACCAGGACATCCGAAAGATGATCACGTCCCTGCGGCCGGGAAGGAGCTCAACGGCTTCGCCCGGGACCCCGACCGGGACCTCGACCGGAAAGTAGCCGGAAATCCCGTTAGCGGCACGACGTCGGCGGGGACTCGCCGGCGGGGCGATCACGTGCTGGGGAGCGGTGATGATCAGGGCATCGGCGTCAGCGGCGCGGCGTTCAGCGGCATCAGCACGCCCAGGAAGATGCCGGACTCCTGGGCGGTGGGCTCGTTGATACCGAGTACGGCCCCGATGGTGGTTGTCTTGCCGGAACCGTTGCTGCCGAGGAACCCGAAGGCCGCCCGGCGTGCACGTCAAAGGACAGGTCACGGACAACGGTGGTGTCGCCGAAGTCCCTTCGGCAGCCGCTGATGTGGCCCGTGCCTCGTCCACAGCGCCCTCGATTATGCCGGGCTGCCTATTCCGGACTGCCCGCCCGTGTGTTGCCGATCCGCCGCTTTAGACGGCGGGGATATGCCGGTGCCGGCGCCGCGACGGCGTCGGCAGTCCCGCCCTGGTGGTGCCGGTGCCGCCCCAGGCGTTGGAGCGGGACTCCCTGATCAGGCCCGTGCCGGCGCATTCGCGAACTGCCATGATGCCGTCCGCGGCTGCCCGCTTGTCCGCGAAGGCCTTGGATATCGCCAATACCGTTCCGTCGGCGCCGAGGAGCCGGAAACGGACGTTCGCCTCAGCGTCCGTGAAGATTTCGAATTGTCCTGCCATCGTTTTTGTCCTTTCGGGCAATGCGGCACGGCGGGCGGGTGAAGCACTTCTATGTGCCATGCCATTTTCTCGACAAGTCCCCACAGTGCACTTGCCCATCCTTCCGGCTGCACTCTGCGGATCGTAAGGGGCGAAGGTCCCTATGTGGAAAGTGCGCAGTTCCTCTGGCGGCGGGCTCCGGGATGGGCGCTAAATTGGGAGCATGGCTGAGATTCCGAAGGGTGATTCCGGCGAGTGGGTCCGGCTGACTGCACGGGTGGACGGAGTGGTGCAGGCCGTCGGCTTCCGCTACTGGACCGTGCGCAAGGCCGAGGAGCTGGGCCTGACCGGCACGGTGCGGAACAACAGCGACGGCACCGTGGGCATTGCGGCGGAGGGACCCCAGTCCGTGGTGCTGGAGTTCCGGCGCTGGCTGCGCTCGCCGGAGGCTCCGGGGCGGGTGGAGAACGTGGATGAATCAATCTCCCGGGCCACGGGGGCGTTCAGCAATTTCCGGGTGGTGTACTGAGGGTAGGCCGTGGCCCAGGTTGCTCCACGCGGGAGTTCAGCGGGAACGCCTCCCCTTCGCACGGGACATGCCCCGCCTCCGCCCCGGCGAGTGGGCATATTCCCGTTATGCCCACTCCTGGGCGTGAAGAATGGGCATGTCCCGCGGGCGGGGTGGCCTGGGCTACCTGGTGCTCCCCGGGGCACGGGACATGCCCCCCCTCCGCCTCGGCCAGTGGACATATTCCCGCCATGCCTACTCCTGGGCGGGAAGAATGGGCATGTCCCACGGGCAGGGTGCCAAAGCGTGCGACGTGCCGCAAACCGAACACCCCGGCCGCGACCGGGGCAAAGGACCCTCGGCAGCGGGCACGATTCTGAGTAGGGTGGCCCCATGCAGAAGATATCGCTCGATGCCCTTGCCCGGCAGCAGATAGCGGCTGCGGTGGCGGCACCGAGCGGACGTGCTGCGGATACGGCGTTCGGCGGGCATGAGAAGACCCTCCGCCAGACGGTGATGGCGTTCCGGGCGGGGACGCAGCTGAGCGAGCACCAGAACCCGGGCGAAGCGACCGTGTTTGTACTCCGCGGCTGCGTCCGGCTCAGGGCCGGCAAGGAATCCTGGCAGGGGAAGACCGGGGATCTACTGATCGTGCCGGACGGGCTGCACAGCCTGGAAGCTGAAGAGGACTCGGCGATCCTGATGACCGTCGCGAAGATCAAGACCTGACGGCTGGGCCGCGGTCGGGTGCGATCGGCCGGGGCCGGACACGGCAAGGAGCCAGCTATGACTGTCGTTCCGTTCGAAGAGGTCCCGTCGACCCGGCGGTGGTGGGCGCGGGCCGCCTACCTCGCGGTGGTGTGCGCGGTGTTGGTCCCGTTGACGGCCGCCGGCGTGGCGGGCATTGTGGCGCTGCTCCTGACCGGTGCCGGCGCCGTCGTCGTGACCGTGGCCGGAATCTACTGGTTCCTCATCAGCCGCGGATTCCTGCGCTGGTGTGCGCTGGCGCTCGCGGTGCTCGCCCCGCTGGTGGTCGTGTTCCTGTACGTCCAGGCGGGCCTGCTGTTGGAGGTCATGATCGCCGTGGGGCTGGTGTTTGTGGCCGTGGTCTTTGCCCGCGCGGCCCTGCGGGAACCCCGGGCAGGATCGAAGATGACCGAGTACCCCGCTCCGGCCTGGCGGCATCCCTTCCTGGTGATGAATCCGCGCTCCGGCGGGGGCAAAGTGGTGAAGTTTGACCTGCAGCGGAAGGCTGAGGAACTCGGGGCTGAGGTGGCGCTGCTCGAGGGACCCGGACAGGTGGATGTGGATGCGCTGGCCCGGCAGGCAGTGGAACGCGGAGCCGACTTGCTCGGCGTCGCCGGTGGTGACGGGACGCAGGCACTGGTGGCCGGCATCGCGGCCGAACACAACCTGCCCTTCCTGGTGATTAGCGCCGGCACCCGCAACCACTTCGCCCTCGATCTGGGCCTGGACCGCGAGGACCCCACGGGCTGCCTGGACGCCCTCCGCGACGGTGTGGAGTTGCACGTCGACCTGGGCAAGATCAACGGCCGCACTTTCGTCAACAATTCCTCCTTCGGGGTCTACGCCGAGGTGGTGCAGAGCCCGGAGTACCGCGACGACAAGACCGGCACCGTGCTGCAGATGCTCCCGGACCTGATCAAGGGCGACAAGGGGGCCCGGCTGCACGCCAAGTTCGACGGCACCACCGTGGACGGGCCGCAGGCCGTGCTCGTGAGCAACGGCCCGTACGGCAGCCACGACCTCGCGGGCCTGGGCCGCCGCACCCGGCTCGACCGCGGCGTGCTCGGCGCGGTGGCACTCTCCGCGTCCAGCACCCGCGAGGCTGTCGGCCTGCTGCGCCGGGCGACGAAACGCGGCCTGGTCCAGCGGACCGCAGTGGAGGTGGTGGTCGACGCCGACGTGCCCGAGATCCCGGTCGGCGTGGACGGCGAGGCGCTGCTGATTCCCACCCCGGTGCGGTGCACGGTGGAACCTGCAGCCCTGCGGGTCCTGGTTCCGCGGAAACGCCCGGGCGTCCCGCCCGCCCAGCCGGCGCTGGACCTGATCCGTCTCCGCGAGCTGGCCTGGGGGCATCCGGCCGCGTCGCACGTCGCGGCGTAGGGCTGTGGCTTCGCCGGGACCTGTGGTTTCGCCGCCGCCCGAGTGGAAAAATTAACCCGTGGGAAGCGTCGCAGACAGCAAGGTCTGGGCCGACTACAACGCGGCCCAGGCAGACCGACCCGTGCGGTCCCTTTGCCTCGACGCCATGGCGCTCGCCGGTCCGGGAACCGGGCGTCGAGCCATTGACCTCGGCTGCGGGGCGGGCAAGGAAACGCTGGCCCTCCTGAACAACGGCTGGCATGTGCACGCCGTCGACTCCCTGCCCGACACCCCGGACCGGCTTCGGGCGATCGCTCCGGACGCCGACGGCAGGCTCAGCATCGAGGTGCGGGCATTCCAGGAACTCGGGATCCTCCCGCCGGCCGATCTCATCTTCGCCGGCTATTCGCTGCCCTTCATCCACCCGGACACCTTCGGCGGGTTCTGGGCCATAGTGCTGGATGCCCTCCAGCACAATGGCGTCCTGGCCGTGAACCTTTTTGGGGACCGGGACTCCTGGGCGGACATCCCGGAATGGAACTTCCACTCCGAACCGGAGGCGCGGCAGCTCTTCGCCGGGCTGGAGATCGTGAAGTTCGAGGTGTACGACGCCGACGGCCAGTCGTTCCGCGGCCCCAAACACTGGCACATCTACGACGTCGTCGCCCGTAAACGGTGATGGCCCCCGGGCAGGCGTCACGCGAGGCAGCCATTTGCCTCCCCGCAGCGAGGACTTCCGCGGCATTCCGCGGGACCCCCGCCCCGGCCGGGCCAAAAGCCTGCGCTGCGTGACGCGCCATCCGGCCCCTCGCCGCGGAAAGTGAACCCCGGTTCGATTTTGGCGCCCGCCGTGAGACAGACTGTTGCCGTGAGCAACTCTCCCCGGACGGGCCTCGCCGTCGCCGGACTCAGCCTGGGCACGGCCCTGAACCCGCTGAACTCCTCGATGATCGCCGTCGCCTTGGTGGTGCTGCGCACTGACTTTGGGCTCGACGTCGCCACCGTCACCTGGGTGATCACCTCCTTCTACCTCACGTCCGCGGCGGGGCAGCCGCTCATGGGCCGGCTCGCGGACCGGTTCGGGCCGCGGCGCCTGTTCCTCCTCGGCATGGCACTGGTGGCGGTGACCTGCGCGCTGGCCCCGTTGGCGCCGAACTTTGCGGTGCTCTGCGTGGCCCGCGCCGTTATGGCCCTCGGCACCGCGGCCGCGTACCCGAGCGCCGTCGTGATGGTCGGGGCGCTGGCGAAGCAGGCGAACGTGAAGTCCACCCGGCCGCTGGGCCGGATCCAGATGGCCAACACCTCGGCGGCGGCCGTCGGGCCCGTGGTGGGCGGGCTGCTGGTGGGCTTCGTGGGCTGGGAGGCCCTGTTCCTGCTGAACGTCCCGCTGGCCCTGGCCGCGATCCTCCTGGTCCGGCGGTTCGCCCCGGCGGACGGGGCCCGGGAACGCGGCCGGGCCTCGGAGCTGCTGCGGGACTCGGACATTCCCGGCATCCTGGCCTTCATCGGCTCCATGGTCCTGGTGATGATGGCGCTGCTCAACGTGCTGCCGGGCTATCGCTGGTGGCTGCTCGGCGGAGGCACCCTGCTGGCCGTGCTCTTCGTCTGGCGCGAGCTGCGCTTCGCCCCGCCGTTCCTGGACCTGCGGCTGCTGGGCAGGAACCGGCCGCTGCTGCTGGTCTATCTGGGCTTCGCACTGTTCAGCTGCGTCTACTATTTCGCCTTCTTCGGGCTGCCGCAGCTGCTGCAGGAGGCCGGCGGCTACGATCCCCGGGTCGTCGGGCTCCTGGTGCTGCCGCTGGCCGCGGTCTCGGTGGTCTCGACGCCGGTGGCCGTCCGCGCGATGGACCGGTTCGGGGTCAAGCGTGTGCTGGTCGCCGGCGTCGTGCTGCTCATGGTGGCCTCGGCGGCGATGTGGCTGCTGACCGCCTCGTTCGCCATCCCGCTGGTGGTTGCGCTGACCGCACTGCTGGGTGTGCCGTACGGGGTGGCGAGCATCGCGTACAACCAGGGCATGTACCTTTCCACCCGGCCGGAGGAGCGTGGGGTGGCCGCCGGGATCTTCCAGACCTGCCGGTACGTCGGGGCGATCACGGCCACGGTGCTGATCGGGATCTTCTATGGCACCGGCGTCAGCCAGGCCAACTGGGAAATTATGGTGCTGGCGATGCTGGGACTCGGCGGAGTGGTGCTGGTGGTGTCGCTGCTGTGGCGGGAGCGGCGGGGCTGAGGGCCGCGGGCCCGGATGCCGTCTCCCCGCGGGTAGTTTCGCGGACCAGATGGGCCTTCGGCGGCGGCAGTCACGGCATCTTGACACGCCCAGAACCCCGGATTAAGTTCGGCCTTAACGGGGGGCGTATCGCCCGACCCACGAACCTTTGACACTACTTCCCAGCGCCCGGCGCCAGCCCACGAAATGTGGCACGTCCGGCGGTGGCAGGCCGTGGCGGGCGCCAAACGTCTGGGGGATCCAAATCGGTCTCGTGCCTGCTAGGAGTCGGAAATGGCTGAAGATGTTGGACTGATTGAGCGGTTTTATCGGGATGTGATGGAGAGCGGCAACCTCGCCCTCGTTGATGAACTGACGGCGGACAGCTTCGTTGACCACGAGAAGGGCCTTCCGGGGCAACCACCCGGCAAGGACGGCGTGAAATTCTTCGTGAGTACCATCAGGTCGGCTTTCCCTGACATCAAGGTCAAGGAAATCAAGCCCTCGCTGGCCGCCGGGAACCTGGAGGCCTGCCACGTGGTCCTGGCCGGCACCCACAAAGGTGAGTTGGCGGGCATCCCGGCATCAGGCAAGAATGTGGAGTTCGACTGCACGGACATTATCCGCGTCGAGAACGGCCGAGTGGCAGAGCATTGGGGCACCACGGACAACATGACCCTCATGCAGCAGATCGGTGCCATGGCGGTTGCCTGAATAAAATCAACGCACGACGGCGGCCGGCAAGACCGCCGTCGGACGTCAGGGTTTACGCGTCGAGTCCCGCCTCGATGGCCTCCAGGTCACGGACGGCGTAGCGGTGGTGTTCCCACTCCTCGTCAAGAATGGTGTGCAGGCAGGAGAGGGTTGTCTCCGGTTGCCGTGGTGCCCACGGATTCTTGCGCACCGCGGACAGTTCAGCTGGGGTGACGGTGGCGAGGAAGTCACGCACCATGGCCACCCGGCCTGCCCGGACCTCGAGCACTTCGGCGTACGTCGGTGCGGCCGTCGAGAAGACCGACATGTCGTTGCCGTCCGGTTCGTACTCAAAGTTCGGCTGGCCAATGGGGTGGTACGGCTGCTCGATCTCCAGGATGGCCCGGCGCAGCCACGTGTCGGTGGCCATGACCAGGTGGCGCAGTGTCTGGGCGAACGACCACTCGCCGTCGACCGAGAGAGCGACCGTGCCGGCGGGCATCGCGGCGACGCGGTCGAGCGTAGCAGACCAGGTCCGCTCCAGTGCTGCCCAGGCGGCTCGAAGACCATCAGGATCGCCGGCCCGTCTTTCGGCGCGGCCGGGAAAGCGGCGGTTGAGTTCGGCTTCGACGAAGGGGACCACATTGACGCCGTTGACGCGCAGGGCGTTCCCGCCGTCGAACAGCCACGGCGCATCGATGTCTGACCCGGAAATGTCCACCCCGCGCATCACTGTGCCAGACAGGTCGGACCGGACGAACCGGGCTCCCCGCAGGTTCGCATCGACGAATTCTGCTCCACGGAGGTCGTCGGACTGGTTGAAAGCTGTCATGGCGGAAACTTTGCCACGATCCGGGCCAGTTCCGCACCACCCAGACGGCGTCGTTCGGCGCCGCCGGCCGTCCCCGGACCGTTCGGCCGGACTGCCTGCAGCCCATTTTCCGCGAGACCAGATCGGTCCATAATGGCCACATAAGCTTCGGGGACCCTCGCGCCGGTGATGAGTGGTGGCGTTGAAGAGTCCCAGGTGACTGCCCCGGCTCACGGGGCGGACACGGCTCCGGACCAGCAGTCCGGGACCCAAACCGGGGGGAGCACGCCATCGCTGCGATCATCAACGCATAGAAGGGAATCATCATGCTCAAGGATTCAAACATCATCGCTGTCCTCCCCGCGAAGGACATCAACCGGGCGAAGGAGTTCTACCGGGACAAGCTGGGAATAGAGCCCTCCGATTCCATGGAGGAGGGGAGCCTGATGTACAGCTGCGCCCAAGGAACGGGTTTCCTCATTTACCAGACGGACAATGCAGGGACAGCCAAGAACACCCAGATGGGATGGGAAACAGACAATCTCGAACAGGAGATGGAGGAGTTGCGCGGCCGCGGCGTCGTCTTTGAAGAGTACGACTTTCCCGGCCTGAAGACGGAAAACGGCATCGCCACCGCCGACTGGGGGAAGGCAGCCTGGTTCCTGGACAGCGAGGGAAACATCATCAACGTCTCCCAACGCGCCTAGCCCTGAGCCTGGCACCTATCAACGCCGCAGTTGCGCTATCACCTACCGTTGCTCTGAGCGCTCTGAGCAACCACGAGTGATAGCGCAACTGGTGTCGGACCAGTCCTCCTCAAGTGCGACTTTCCAGTACCGTCTGCAATTTCTCGAACGACTCGGTCCATCCGCTTCGGTGCAGGGCAAGCCGTTCCTCTGTCAGGAATGGTCCCTGCGAGAGCACCAGGCGCGTGGCTTCCCCGGTACTCCCCAGTGCGAGGTCGACGACTGTGTCACGGTCGTCCGGCGTCGGTTCCTCCCAGCGGAACGTGTACACCAGACGCCATGGCGGATCGATTTCCAGGAACTCGCCCGAGAGGTGGAACGCATCGCCGTCGGGCGGCGTCATACGCAATCGGTAGCTGCCGCCTTCCGTCAGGCTCACATCGGCGGCGGGGATGGTGAAGCCGTGCGGGCCCCACCATTTCACCAGTTCGGTCGACTCCGTCAGCATCTTGAAAACTTCTTCCGGGGGAGCATCCAGCGTGCATTCCAGGTCCAGGACCAGCCCGCCGGCTTCCGCATTTCCGGTTTCCTTGTTCATCGTTCAACTCTGGCATCCTGCGGACGCTGACGGAAGTGGATCCGGTTGGCGGGTGCATACGGCCCGGCCCGGAAGTGGCCGCATGCGTTATGCCGCCAGCCCGCTCTGGATCTCCGCTGCGTGCTGCGGAGCCCGGGTGGCGGCGAGCCGCTTCGCAAGGTATTTGGCGTCCCGGCACCCGCCGGGGAGGGTATCCGATGCTGCTGCGAAGATGAATTCTTTTCCCAGCAGGTACAGGCCCGGCAGGGCATCCACCATCCCGCGGTGCTGCTGCTCCCGCCAGTTCGCGGGCAGCGCCGGGATGTCCAGCCATGGGTAGGCCTCGGTGAAGCCGGTGCACCAGATGACGTTTGCCACCCGAAGTCCCCGGCCGCCGTCGAGGATTAAGTCGCCGTCCTGGACTCCGGTGACCCGCGGCACCACGTGGACGCCGGCTGCGGCCAGGTCCGCTAGCTTGGTGCGGATCAACGGCGTAGCCGTGGCAGCCATCTTCGGCAGCACCTTGCGCCCCACCGGCGTGTTGGTGTTCAGTACATGCATCCCGGCGAAGCGGATCACCGGGAGGAAGAAGCGGGCCGCGGTCCGGCCGTGCCGGAACGGGAGCTCGCCACTCGGCTGGCCGGCCAGCCAGGTTTCATGCGTGCGGCTGGTCTCCAGCGCGATCTCCGCCCCGGAGTTGCCCACCCCCACCACCAGGACGGGTCCGGGCTTGAGCTGGGCCGGGTTCTGGTAGTCGCGGGAGTGGAACTGCACGACGTCGGACGGCAGTTCCGCCGCGAAACCCGGTGTCCTGGGCAGCTGGCAGGCGCCGGTGGCGAGGACAACCTTCGACGCCGTCCAGCGCTGCGTCCCGGCCGTGATCTGGAACTGGTGCCCGTCGTGACTCAGCCGGGTGACGGCCGTGTTGAGGCGGACCGGCAGATGAAACCGGGAGGCGTAGTCCTCCAGATAGTCCGCCTGCTCGTCCTTGGTGGGGAAGGCGAGGGGGTCGCCCGGGAAGGGCCGGCCGGGCAGGCCGTTGTACTTGGCGGGCGTGAACAGCCGCAGTGAGTCCCAACGGTCCCGCCACGCCTGGCCAACCCGCGTGCCGGCGTCGAGAATGACAAAGTCCCGGTGCTTCTGCGCCAGGTAGTAGCCCAGCGCCAGGCCGGACTGTCCGGCGCCGATGATGACCGTGTCGACGGCGGATGTGCGGACTTTGCCAGTGCCGACTTTGCCCGGACCGACGGCGCCGCCGGTGTCAGTTGCTGGGGTGGTGTTCATCGTGGTGCCTCCTTGGAGTTGTTTGTGCAGCGGGGTGGTCATGAACGCTGTGCCTGCTGCGCCTGCTGCGTACAGGGGGTGCCGGCGGGTCCGGACCGGAACCGCAGGTACCAGATGAGCAGCAGCGCGGAGGCAACGACGTAGAAGAGGTGCAGCAGCCAGATCGGCCCCGGCGGGAGGCTGAAGACGTACACGGAGTGCACCGCGTTGGCGACGTTGCTCAGCGCGAGGTAGCCGAGGCTGTAAGAGTCAAGATCCCTCGTGTGGAGGGCCTTGAGCAGCATGGGCAGGTAGCTCACCGCGAAGAGGCCGGTGGAAACCATTCCTGCGAGCACTGAAACGTTCATGCCATTAACGCTAATTTTCGTCGCGTCGCGGCGAATCGGGCGAATCACCCATTTCCCTGGGCCTGGGGCTAGATCCGGAGTGGGCAATCTTATGCAGGCCGGGAGGTTCGGGCGAGGCCGTGCTCGTAGGCGTAGGCCGTCAGCGCCGCCCGGGAGGTCAGGTCCAGCTTGGTGAAGATATTGCTCAGGTGCCGGGCCACTGTTTTTTCGCTGATGAACAGCTCGGCAGCGATGTTCCGGTTGCTCAGTCCGGCGGACACAAACCGGACCACCTCGGTTTCGCGGGCGGTGAGCGGCCCGGCGTCGGCGGCGTGATGGGCGCCGTTCACGGTGGTGGGCGCCGGGGCGGTCCGGGTGCCCGGCGCTTCGGGCAGCGACTGCTCCAGCCCCGCCAGCGCCGGCGCGGCGCCCAGCTCGGAAAAGACTGCCCGCGCCGCCTCGCGCTCCAGCCGGGCGGATTCCTCATCGCCGAGCGCGTCGCACACCCTGGCCAGGAGGGCGCGGCAGCGGGCCGCTTCGAACGGTGCGTCGAGATCGAGCCAGCGGGACCACGCGCGGCGCAGCGGGACCAAGGCAGCAGCCGGGTCGCCTTCGTGGAACAGGACCGCGGCCTGGGACTGATCGGCGAAGGCGTGCAGCATGGGCATGTCGATCGAGGCGCAAAGCGCGGCCAGTTCCTCCGCGGCGGCCCGTGCTGCCAGTGCGTCGCCTGCTGCCAGTTCGATGTCCACCCGGGCGGCGAGCATCGGACGCCGGTAGGCAGGGCCGACGCCGTCCATGGCTGGCCGGAGCAGGGACTGGGCCTGCTCCGGCCTGCCCTGGGCCAGGCGCAGGAGCGCCAGCCCGGGCTGTGCCGGGAAACCGGTGTCCTGGGCGTGCAGGTAGCAGGCTTCGGCGGCGTCGAAGTCGCCCCGGAGCCGGTGGATTTCGCCCTGTTCGTAGAAGCCGCCGTAGGTGGCCATCCGGTCGCCGGTGAAGGCGAGGTCCTGCGCCGCTGTGGCCGCGTCGAGCGCCTCGGCCCAGGCGCCGTGCAGCCGGTACAGCTCGGCCCGGTGCATCTGGCATTGGCCGCTGAAGGCGACCAGCTTCTGTTGCGCGTCGCACCACCGGTCCAGGGCCCGGGTCCACTCGTGGGCGCGGTGCAGGTCGAAGGCCTGATGGCAGGTTTCGATCACTGCGCAGTAGATGATTCCGGCGGGGACCGGGGAGATTTCCCCGACGGTGACGGCCACCATGGCTTCGTCGAGCAGGGCCAGGCCGTCGTCGATCTCACCCAGCAGGACCTTGGCCTGCCCGAGCCCCAGCGTGCCGAGGGCGGCCGAGTCGGGATCGCCGCGTGCCCGTCCGAGGTCGGCGGCCCGCGTGAAAGCTGCCGCGGCGCCGTCGCCGTCGCCCTGGTAGAGGGCGCCCAGCCCGGCGGGGACGGACAACAGGCCCTCGAAGCGGCAGGGCTCGGGCAGGTCCTCGACGATCCGGCGGGCGCGGGCGAGCCAGCCGGCGCTGCGGGCCGGTTCGCCCAGCAGGATGAGGTTCATCCCGGTCCAGACGGCGCAGCGGGCGGCGGCGGGGTAGTCGCCGTCGGCGAGGTACTTCAGGTGCGCCCGGGCCAGGATGTCCACTCCCTCGGAGCCCCGGCCGGTGAGGATGACGGAGGTGGCCAGCTGTTCCAGATCGCCGGCCGGAAGTTCGGCGTCGTGGTCGGCCGCGGTGAACTGCCCGACGGCGTCCGGCCAGCGCCGTTCGGCGTAGGCTTCCCGGCCCTGTGCGAGTGCAGACATCGCGCCTCCCCGTTTCCGGTGGCGGGTCGGAGCCCGTGGGCGCCGCGCGGCCCGTCATCTGATCTTCAGGCTACCGCCGGGGTTTAAAGGGCGGCAAGGCGCGGGGGCGAAGGCCGATCCAGTACATGACCTTCGGCCCTTCAACCACGCCACTGCGGCCTGCAAGGCTGGAAGCCGACCCCGGACGTCCCCGGACATGAAGGTGGCAGGCATGGACAGCGTCGTCAGCACCACACTTGGCCCGCTGCGCGGCAGCGCAGACGAAGGCGTGCACCATTTCCTGGGCATCCCGTACGGTGCGCCCCCGTCCGGGGCGAACCGGCTCCGCCCGCCGCAGCCCGTCCAGCCCTGGTCGGAAACCCGCGATGCCACGCAGTACGGCTCAGCCCCTTTCCAGCTGGCTCCCCCGGAGAGTGCGGGCACGGAGTGGGATACCGCGCAGGCCGGCGAGGACTGCCTGAATCTCAATGTCTGGACACCGGACCCCGGCAGCGCCGGCCTGCCGGTCATGGTCTGGATTCAGGGCGGCGCGTTCGAATTCGGTTCGACGGCGGCGTACGACGGCCGGAATTTCGCCCGGGATGGTGTCGTTTGTGTGGTGATCAACTGGCGGGTGGGCGCCGACGGGTTCCTGGACCTCGGCGACGGACAGGCCAACGTGGGTCTCCTCGACCAGATCGCGGCCCTGGAGTGGGTGCGGGGGAACATTGCAGCTTTCGGCGGTGACCCCGGTAACGTCACCGTTTTTGGCGAGTCGGCGGGTGCGATGAGCATTGGCGTCCTGCTCTCGATGCCCCGGGCCGAGGGTTTGTTCCGGAGGGCTATCCTGCAGAGCGGGGCAGCCCACCACGCGTTATCCTCCGAGACCGCCCAACGCATCGGCGGGTTCCTCGCAGAGAAGCTGGGCGTCCCGCCAACCCGGGAGGCGATGGCGGCGGTACCGGCCCAGCGGTTCCTCGCGGCGCAGGCGGAGTTGAAGGCGGACCTGTTTGGCCGTCCGGACCCGGAGCGCTGGGGACCTGAGGTGTTGGCCAGCAGTATGCTCTGGCAGCCGACAATCGACGGCGTCACGGTGCCGCTGCGACCCATCGAAGGGATCGCCGCCGGAGCGGGCTCGATGGTGGACATCATGGTCGGGACCAACACCGAGGACTGGAAGTTGTTTCTTGCCATTACCGGCGTGATCGGGAAGGTCACCGAGCAGGACCTGGCGGAATCCAGAAGCGTGGACGGCTTCCCGCCCCTCGGCGCCTACGGGCTTCCCGTTGAGACCGCACTCCGCGAATACCGCGCCCACTATCCGGACAGTTCGCCAGGAGATCTGCTCGCCGCCGTGGAAACCGACTGGTGGGTGCGGATTCCGGCGATCCGTTTAGCCGATGCCCACGCAACGGCCGCCTCGGCGACTTCAGCGCGGACGTACATGTACGAGTTCGCTTGGCCCGCCCCCGGCCTCGGTGCCGTCCACAGCATGGAGATCCCGTTCGTCTTCGACACCCTGGACAGGGACTCCAGATTGTTCGGGCCGCTGCTCGGGGCAGACCCGCCACAGGAACTGGCTGACGCGCTGCACGCCGCCTGGGTTTCCTTCGCCACCACCGGCGATCCAGGCTGGCCCGGCTACGATCCCGAACGCAGGACCACCATTGTCTTCAACACCGATACCCGCGTGGTCCACGATCCGCGCACCTGGGAGCGGGAGCTATGGACGGGCATCCGTTAGGACTCGCAGCTACAGGGCTGGTGCGTGGGATGGTCAACCGCAGGAGATTGCTGGTTTTCGGAGTAGCACTGGTCGTTGAGATAGCGGCCTATCTGGTGTGGCGTCCGTCGATGCTGCGGTGGGGAACTCAGGGTGAGGAGGCCGTTGAGCCGTTGCCGGGTGATGACCGGGTGCCTCGTCCGACGTTTCAAAGCACGCGGGCCATCACCATCAACGTGCCGCCGGAGCGCGTATGGCCCTGGATAGTGCAAATGGGGATCTACCGCGCCGGGTTCTACACCCACGACCGGGTGGAGCGGGCCATGTTTCACGCCCGGTACGTCGAAGGAAAGCACTCGGCGACGCGCATCCACCCGGAGCTGCAGGACCTCAAGGTCGGCGACCTGGTCCCTTACGGCGGTGGCGTCTATGCCCCCGTGTCAGAGATCGAGCCCAACCGGCACCTTGTCGCAGGAGAGGCGTTCGTGCTGCGCCCTCTCCCGGGGAACCGCACCCGCCTCATCATTCGATGGCGGGGGATGGGCTACCTCAGTGCTGCGGCCCAGGGCGCCGCGGCGGACGCTCCGGCGCTGACCAAGGCCGTCGTTTTCGCCCTTCAGCATGTGCCCGGGGCGATGCTGCTGGCCCGCGGCATCGACTTTCTCATCGCGGACCCATTGCACCACTACATGGAAGTCGGCGTCCTGCGCGGCGTTAAGGAACGCGCGGAAGGGAGGTATGACACACGTTGGTGATGCCGCCTGCTGTGAGGCTTAGTTCGACTGCCGGGATGGTGAAGTCCTGCGGACCCCACCACTTCACCAGTTCGGCCGCTTCCGTCAGCGGAGTTGCCAAACCCAGCCGGGAAGATCACAGTGAAGTAGGTCACATCGAGGCCGGGAGTCCGGCCGCCGCTCTCAGGAGCCGGGTACTCGCTGCGGAGGTCAACCATGAGCACCACGTCCGACAAGGTCTTCGATGTAACGCCCGAAGGTGACGAACCCACGCTCAAGCGGGTCCTCGGGCCCAAGCTCCTGCTCCTGTTCATCGTCGGTGACATCCTCGGCGCCGGCGTCTACGCCGTGACCGGAACCATGGCCGGCACGGTGGGGGGCATCGTCTGGCTGCCGTTCCTGCTCGCGTTCGTCGTCGCGACCCTGACCGCCTTCTCCTACCTGGAGCTGGTCACCCAATACCCGCAGGCAGCCGGCGCGGCGCTTTACACGCACAAGGCGTTCGGGATCCACTTCGTCACCTTTCTGGTCGCGTTCGCCGTCGTCTGCTCCGGCATCACCAGCGCCTCCACCTCCGCGAATGTCCTAGCCCAGAACTTCTTTGGCGGCCTGGCGATCAACGGCTGGATGGAGATGCCCGGACGGGGTGCGGTCACCGCCGTTGCGTTGGGCTTTATGCTGCTGCTGGCCGCGATCAACCTGCGCGGCGTGGGGGAGAGCGTGAAGTTCAACGTAGTGCTCACCCTCGTCGAGATGATCGCCCTGTGCATCGTGATCGGCGTCGGCTTCTACGTGATGGCACAGGGGACGGGGAATCCCGCCGAGATCACGGTCTTCGCCGACAACCAGGACAAGGGCCTGTTCCTGGCGGTCACGGCGGCCACGTCCATCGCGTTCTTTGCGATGGTCGGCTTTGAGGACTCCGTAAACATGGTCGAGGAAACGAAGAACCCCGAGCGGATCTTCCCCCGGACCATGCTGACCGGCCTCGGCATCGCCGTCATCCTCTACATGCTGGTGGCCGTATCCGTGGTCAGCGTGCTCACGCCCACCGAGCTCGCGGGGATCCGGGAGGCCGAAGGCGCCGCGCTCCTTGAGGTGGTGTCCAAGGGGGCGCCGGACTTCCCCATCGACAAGGTCTTCCCGTTCCTCGCCGTCTTCGCCGTGGCCAACACCGCCCTGATCAACATGCTGATGGCCAGCCGACTGATCTACGGCATGGCCCGCCAGGATGTCCTGCCGCGGCCGCTGGGACGGGTGCTCCCCGGACGCCGGACGCCGTGGGCCGGGATCCTGTTTTCCACCGTCCTGGCGCTGGGGCTGATCTGGTACGTCACGTCCGACCCGAACAGCAACGTCGTGGCGAACCTCTCGGGCACGACGGCGTTCCTGTTGCTGTGCGTGTTCACCCTGGTGAACGTGGCCTGCCTTGTCCTGCGCCGCAAGCGGGACCCCAACCGTGAGGTGTTCTTCACCTCGCCGGGGCAGCTACCCCTGGTCGCGGCGTTGCTGTGCGCCTTCCTCGCCGGACCATGGGTGGGCCGCAACGTCATCCAGTACCAGATCGCCGGGGGACTGATGGCGATCGGAATGGTGCTGTGGCTCGTCACCTGGTTGATCAACAGGAGAACCAACACCCGGGAGGGCGCGCCGGTCGGGACCCAGAACATCGGCAAGGACCGCCAGGTGCCGCCGCCGCCCCGCCACTGACCACGTGGCGCGGGACCACCGGCGCGGCCACCTGGTAAAGCGCCGGCCCCACCACGACGGCGGCGGCCGGCTTGCGCCCGCCGGCCGGCTCAGGTGTACATGAGGGAGCCGGGCGTGGTCAGGAGCTCGCCGGTTTCCAGCCAGGTCTTCAGGCCGGACAGGATCATCGGCCAGCCGCCGAAGAGCTGGTCGTTGGCGCCTTCGCGGAGCTGGTCGTGGGTGACGGTCAGGCGGCAGGAATCGCCCACGGGCTCGATCTCCCAGGTGATCCGGGACGTGCCTTCGGCCTTGACGTCCTCGCCCCAGAGCGCGCGCTTGCTCTGGACGAGCCGGCGGGGCGGGTCCACTTCCAGGTTCTCGCCCTCGCCCAGGGGTTCCCCGCCCTTGGTTGCCATCTGGAACCGGGATCCGGGCGTCCAGTCCGAGGTGACGACGGACCCGAACTGGTACTTGCTGCGGATCCCGCCGTCCGTGATGGCCTCCCAGAGCCGCTCCGGGGTGGTCTTGATGTAGATTTCGAAGATCTTTTCCATGGGACTTTCCAATCTGGTTTTGAGGTCGCTGAGGCCAGCGGCCCATGGTTCGGCATACTTGCTCACCCAGCGGTCGTGGACCAGCCGGATGGGCACCGGATTCAGGAAATGGAGTTTCTCGCGCCCCCGACGGCGGGTCACCACCAGGCCGGCTTCCTCCAGGACCCTGAGGTGCTTCATCACGCCGTAGCGGGTCATCTCGAAGCGGGCCTCAAGGGCGTGGAGGGTCTGCCCGTCGTTCCTGAAGAGCTCATCCAGGAGATCGCGGCGGGTGGAGTCGGCCAAGGCCCTGAATACGGCGTCCACAGCTCCAGAATAGGTGACTGATTGGTCACATGTCTAGGGTTGGTCCGTATCCGGTTCGCCGCGCCGCAGGTGCCGGTGGTGCAGCTCGTAACTGTCGAACACATCGGAGGACGTGGCTCCTGAATGGCCGAATTTGCCGCGAAGGACCTCTGCCAGAGCATCCAGCGACGCGTGGAGCATCCGGCCGGCGAACTGGAGTTCAGGGCTGTCGCTGCGCTGGGCCTGCGATGCTAACTCCTGGGCGTAGGCCACCGTGGCCGGAAGGGAGCCGCGCTGTTCAATTTCACGGAAGTAATAGGTTTCATGGAACGCAACCAGATCTATGCTCACCGACGCCACGTTTCCGGCCATTGATTCCAGTAGTCCGGCCGCATGCCCGGGATCCAGCGACAATACACCCGACGGACCTGCAGCTTCCCTGAACAGGTTCAGCTGGTGGGCAAGGGTCCGGCGGCGGTTCAGAGCCGGGTACGTCTGCAGGATCCAAGTGACCGTTGCCGTCAACAACCCGAAACCGGTCACGGCCTGGAGGGCCACAACCAGCCTGAGCAGCGAATCCGCCGGCACGATGTCGCCGAACCCCAAAGTGGAAAGAGTGACGAGGGAAATGTAGAGCGCTTCTGCAAAGTCGCCCCGCTGTGGAACCCCGGGTCCGTGGACAAAGCCGGCCGGGAGGTGGGGCAGATAGAGCAGGGCCCAGCCGATGGCTGCCAGGCTTGCCCAGGCGCCAATGACCGCGGCCATGGCCAAAGGTGCTGCGATGAAGGAGCCCCGGCCCCGCAGTTTTCTGGACACCAGCCAGGATCCGCGCATGATCGCCCGGCCCAAGGGGCCGGACCCATGCGGGTATAGGAGCGTACGAAAGACATCAACGAGCATCAGCAGAACCAGCCCGGCCCCCAAAACCGTCCAGAACGTGCCCTCGAAGTCCATGCCTCATCCTATGGGCGGCGCCCTGGGCACGGTGACAAACAAAAGAACCCCGCAGTGCCGGGCACGGCGGGGTTCCTCTGTGGCTGGATGCCGGTTACTCGGAACCGGGTTTCTGTTCCCGGTCCCGGAGGTTCTTCTTGATCTCGTCGAACTTCTCCTTGATGACCCGTTCCGCCTCCGAGAGGGTCTTGCTGGCACTGCTCAGGGGATCCAACTGAACGTAGACGTTCTGGCCGACGGGCAAGTCGTACTCGTCCTTCAGATGGGTGCCGCCGCCCACACCCCGAAGGGACAGGTAGACCATGGCGTCCGTGCGGGCAACGCCGGAGAGTGTTCCGAAGACAACTGTGAAGTCGTTGGATTCAAAGCTCACAGTCTGACCGATATGGCTGCGGTCCAGGTCACCGGCTGCGACCGGCTTCTCGGACGGGCTTCCGCTGTAGCTCATGAACTTCTCCTATAAGTCGAGGGACACATACCCGAGCAGTCTATATACGGGGCCCGAGAGGGGCCGGCGGCTCCGCTTTGGGCGAGGAAGCCGCGGCAGGCGGGTCAGCATCTCTTCTCAGGGTGCTTCCCGCGAGGCCCGCATCAGCCACACTGTTCGCGGGACCGGCCACAGGATAGCCAGCGCCAGAACCGGCACCAAGAAAGATGCCGACGTCGGGAACCTGGCGGACGATGACGGACAGGCTGGTGAAGAACCGGGCGGGGGCGTAGACGAGGCATAACCACAGCGCGAACCCGTCGAGGGCAAGCGTCGCGGCGGCCCAAGCCAGGAGAACCGGCCGCTTTCCGGCAGGGGCGTGTCCCCGAGGCAACAGGATCCGGAGCACCAGCCACAGGCTCAGCAGTTTCGCCAGTAGCAGTCCGAAAGCGACCGCCCAGCTGTAGCGTAGTCCGCCCGCCCGCGTCGGACCGCTCGGGCCCCTTCTTCGAAGGGCCCGAGATAATCGCTACTACGCACGCTTTGCGCGCGCAACCAACGCTTGTTGTGCGATTAGCCTCAGCATGTCAATGTCTGGCCCGAGCGCGTCGACTTCAGGACTTGACGGGAGCAGTAGCTCTTCCCCTTGCCCAGATCCGTCCTGCTTGGTGTGGACAACTCGGCACCTGATCTTGTAAATCCGTTCCGCGATCTGGTCACGTAGGTCCATCTGGTCACCTTTCAGCTTAATGGCGCCTGCCCCGGTGATTGTTTGCTTGCTTGCACAGAAATGCTCCTCGTAAATATTCGAAGCTTCAATAAAGCTGCGTAAATCGCTCGCCGCGACTGAAGCACGGACGGTTGCCCGAAGCTGCTCGCGTTCCCCAACGCCAGCTTTGACGGCAGGGGCGGCTAAATTAATGAGACGGTTCACATCGACATCATGGGTTGGATTGAATCGGGGGTTCAGTAGGGCAGCCCGCAGCGAGCTCACGGTTTCTTCTCGGGCGAAAACGGGAAAGAAATATTCAAGTGACTGGTAGTAGGCCAAAAACTGTAGGAGCGGCAGCCCGCTTGCACTTCGCCCATACTGATACAACGCTAGGGCTTCTTGTGAATACTCATTTCGCGGGAAATCCGGGGCATGCTCGACTGGTTTTTGCCTTTGAGGCCGAAGCCGATTTCTTCGCTTGAGAAGCTGAAGAGCAATGCCGTATCTTACATCTAGGTCAAAAAGGAACGCATTGCCCACGCGGGTCAGAACTGATAACGCGCGATCGTGGCGATCTACCTCGTAGCCAGCTATTTTTAGTGTGAAGTTCCTACTCCCGTAAAGACCCGCAGCGAGTTCTGACGTCGGGGATATCTCGACGCTTCTGGGGCCGTCTTCAACGCGCAGACGCCACTCCGTCGGGCGCCTCGGAACGACAATCTCGCCCTCATCGTCCGGTTCTACATTGACTTCAGACTCTTCGTCTAGGATTTCCGCTCCAGGCAGATCCCACAAAGGAATTCTCGAAATCGGTCCTGTCCGCGGATCTCCACTGCTGAGCGAAACCTCTATGACTCCCGTAGTCGAGTCGATTACGCCCGTATATTCACCAAGCGCGCGGATGGATGAGAGATCGAATTTTAAGAGTTGCTTGACGCGGCCGCTGTTTACGAGGATTCGACGAGTAGAGTGCCCGGCAGGAAGATAAAGCTCGACATAGCCCGGATCATCGTCTAATTCTAATATGTCTTCATATGGCACGTAAGTTGCCTCGAGTTTGGCTGCTTCCGCCCGCTTCACCAGTTCTTGGAACAACAAAATGACGGCATCGCGCGGATTTGTGTCGGGGGGTAGAGGATGAGCCATGCCTTGCAATATATACGATGACTCACTCTCCGCACCGCATCCGCACCGCTTAGGGTTATATAGCCGCCGCACCGATCTACCCGTGCCGCAGTTGTCCTCGTCGGCATCACCCAGGGAATTCAAATGTAACCTCCCGGGAGCCGCAGGTCTCAGTCCCGCAGTACCCAGGCCGCGTTGTTCGGCTGCAGCCAGCCGTCCTCCGCAAGCGGCGCGGCGCTGAGCAGGACCGATCCGGCAGGCAGCCGCACCGGCTCGGTTCCCATTGCGACGGCGACGAAGAAGTCGGCGCTGCGTTCGCAGATCAGCAGGTTCCCCGCCTCGATGCGCCAGGTGCCGCCGTCGTTCGGCCCGAAGACCTCCGTCTTCCACAGCAGCCGGCGCAGCTCCAGCGCCTTGGTCACCAGCGCCAGCGAGGACTCGGGGTCCTGCTGCTGGAGCTCGATCGCGTGCGTGCCCCAACCGGCAGGGACCGGCAGCCATGGCTGCGCGGCAGCTTCCGCCAGCGAGAAGCCGTGGCTCAGCGCCTCGCCCTCGGTCCATGGCAGGGGCACCCGGGCGCCGTCGCGGCAGACGCCGCCGCGGGCCCACATCGGATCCACCCGGGACTCCAGCGGCACGTCGACCTCGGGCAGCCCGAGCTCCTGGCCCTGGTACAGGTACGCCGGGCCGGGCAGGCCCAGCAGCGCCACGAGCGCCGCGCGGGCTCGCAGCGCACCAACCTCCCCGCCGCCGAAGCGGGTCACGGAACGGACGATGTCGTGGTTCTCCAGCGCCCATGTGGGCGTGGCGCCGTGCAGCTGCCGGGCGGCCTCGAGCTCGTTCCCGACGGCGGCCCAGGCCTCGGGATCCCAGCCGAGTTTCACGAACGCGAAGGCGAAGGCCTGCTGCATCTCGTCCGCGCGGGTGTAGCGGGCGGCGCGCGCCGGCTCCAGGTTGACCTCGCCCACCAGCAGGCGGTGCGGCTCGTACTTGTCGGCCAGGGTGCGCCAGCGGCGGTACACCTCGTGGACTTCCTCCTGGTCTGAGACCTGCGGGTTGGACCGCAGCCCGTCCACCACGCCGCCCGCGGAGGGCGAATCCGGCAGGCCGTCGGCCTTGAACAGGGCATGCGCGACGTCGATCCGGAGGCCGTCCACGCCCTTGTCGAACCAGAAGCGCAGCACACCGTCGAAGTACTCGCCGACGGCGGGATTGCGCCAGTTCCAGTCCGGCTGCTCGGGGGAGAAGAGGTGCAGGTACCAGTCGGTGTCCGTCTCGGACTCCAGGTCGGCGCGGCTCCAGGCGCGGCCGCCGAAGACGCTCTGCCAGTTGTTCGGCGGAACGTCGCCGCCGGCGCCTTCAACAAAGTGGAACATGTCCCGCTCCGGCGAGCCCGGCCCGGCCGCCAAAGCCGCCTGGAACAGCGGGTGCGCCGACGAGCAGTGGTTGGGCACGACGTCGAGCAGGACGCGCAGGCCCAGCGAATGGGCGAGCTCCAGCAGCTCATCGAACTGCTCCATGGTGCCGAATAGCGGGTCCACGCCGCAGTAGTCGGACACGTCGTAGCCCTGGTCCACCTGCGGGGAGGGCTGGAACGGGGTCATCCAGATGCCGTCCACCCCGAGCGCGGCGATGTACGGCAGCCGGGCAATCAGCCCGGCGAGGTCGCCCACGCCGTCGCCGTCGCCGTCCGCGAAGGAGCGCGGGTAGACCTGGTAGATCACGGCGGATTCCCACCAAGCGGCGGGCGCGAGGGCGGTTTCCTCGACCAAATCAGGGCTCATTTGCTGGCGCCCGCGGTGAGGCCCTCGACGATCCGGCGCTGGAAGACCAGCACCATGATCACGAGCGGGACGGTGACGATCACGCCGGCCGCCATCTGCTCGCCGAAGGGCGCCTGGAATTCGGTGGCGCCGGTGAACTTGGAGATCGCGACGGTGGCGGTCTGGATCTTGGGGTCGTTGATCATGGACAGTGCGATGATGAACTCGTTCCAGCTGTGGATGAAGGTCAGGATCGCGGTGGTGAAGACGCCCGGCGCGGCGAGCGGCAGCAGCACGCGGCGGAACGCCTGCCACTTGGTGCAGCCGTCGATCATGGCCGCCTCTTCGAGGTCGAACGGCAGGGCCTTCATGAAGGTGGTGAGGTTCCAGACCGCCAGCGGGATCGCGAAGGACAGGTTCGGCACGATCATCGCCTGGTAGGTGTTGATCCAGCCGATGTCCGTGAAGAGGCGCAGCAGCGGGACCACGACCGAGATGCCGGGGAACATCGACGTCGCGATGATGACGCCCAGGATCACCGACTTGAAGCGGAAGTTCAGCCGGGAGATGGCGTAGGCCGCGAACACACCCAGGACCAGCGCGAACGTGGTGGTGGTGCCTGCGACGATCAGGGAATTGAGCAGCGCCTGGCCGAACATCGTGGAGCCGTCGAACACCTTGGCGTAGTTCTCCAGCGAGAACGGGGCCGGCAGCAGCGTGTTGTCGAAGATGTCCGCCGTGCGGCGGAGGCTGGAGACCAGCATCCAGTAGAACGGCGCCAGGCAGTACGCGAAGATCAGCGCCAGGCCCGCGTAGACGCTGTAGGAGCGCCAGGTGCGCTTGGGGTTGGGCTTTTGGGGCCCGACGGCGGCACTAGCCTTGGGTGCGCCGGAACCCGTGCCGGAATCGGCCGCGGCGTTGCGGAGGTCGGAGATGGTCATCGGGTGGCCTCGGCCTTCTTGTGGTCAGCGTGGTCTGAGGTCGGCTGGTCAGCGGTCGCCGGCGTCTGGTTTGCCGCGAGGCGGGTCTTCCGGGCGGTCTTCTTCGACAGCAGCTTCAGTTCCTTGGCACCGGTGACGTCGGCGCCGAGGACCTTCACGAACACGATCGCGACGACGGCGACGTACAGGAAGAGCATGACGGCGAACGCGGAGGCGGAGCCGTAGCGGAGCTGGTTGGATTCGTCCCAGGCGAGCATGGAGAGGGTTTCCACGGATTCCTTGCCGGGGCCGATCAGGACGAAGGGCAGGTCGAACATGCGCAGGGCGTCGAGCATGCGGAACAGCACGGCCACCAGGAGGGTGGGCTTGACCAGCGGGAGGGTGATGGAGCCGAGCTGGCGCCACCAGCCGGCGCCGTCGATGCGGGCGGCTTCGTAGACTTCGCCGGGGATGACCTGCATGCCGGCGAGGACCAGGAGGCCGATGAACGGGGCGGTCTTCCAGACTTCGGCGATGATGACGGCCACCTTGGAGGCGTTGCCCTCGGCGGTCCAGAGGATTTCGCTGCCGAGCAGGTTGTTGGCGATGCCGTCGGACTGGAAGATCCAGCGCCACAGCAGGCCGGAGACGGCGGTGGGGACGGCCCACGGGACCAGGATGCTGGCGCGGAGGAAGGACCGGCCGCGGAAGGCGCGGTTCATGGCCAGGGCCAGGCAGAGGCCCAGGACGGTCTCCAGGAACACCGTGGTGGCGGTGAAGAAGGTGGTGTTGGCGAAGGCGTTGAGGAAGCGCCGGCCGGACTCGCCCACGAACAGGTCGGCGTAGTTGGCCAGGCCCACGAAGGATTCGACGTCGGAGACGAAGCCGTCCGCGTCCAGGCCGGATTCGGCGCGGAACAGGGACTGGTGCACCGCGGAGAGCAGCGGGTACACAATCACCAGGGCCAGCACCAGGATGGTGGGGGAGAGCAGCATCGCGGCCATGCGGCCTTCGCCGGGGGAGCGTTTCCCGCGTCTGCGCGGGCTGCCTGCTTGGGGCGTGCCGGTCTGCGCGCCGGCGGGCGGGGCGGTCGTCGTCGTCATGCTGGGTACCTAACTGGAGTTGCAGCTGCCTGGCCGGCCGGGGTGGACCGGCCGGCCAGGCGTGGGGTCTGAACTGCTGGTTTACTGCTGGTTTACTTGGCCAGCTCGGTGAGCTTGGCCTGCATGTCGTTCAGGGCCGTGTCCGTGTCCTTGGCGCCGGTGATCGCAGCGTAGGCCTCTTCCTGGATCGCCTTGGTGGTGGCGCCGTACTGGACCACCTTGGGGCGCGGCTGGGCGTTGTTCAGCGAGGTCAGCAGGGTGGGGAAGAACGGGCGCTTGGCGACGACGGCGGGGTCCTCGAACAGGGAGGCGTACACCGGTGCGCGGGAGGACAGCGCGAGGCGCTTTTGGGCCTGTTCCTCACTGGTGAAGAACTTGACGAACTCCAGCGCGGTGGCCTTGTTCGGGGTGAACGGGGAGATGGCGAGGCTGCGGCCGCCGAGGGTGGAGACGCCGGGGCCGTCGGTGCCGGGGATGGACGTGATGCTGAACTTGCCGTTGACCTTGCTGGAGCCGTCGGTGGCGCTCAGGGAGGCGTGCAGGAACGGCCAGTTGCGCATGAAGACGAGCTTGCCGTCCTGGAAGGCGCGGCGGCCCTGCTCCTCGAGGTAGGTGATGGCGTCGGACGGGAAGAGCCCGTCCTTGAAGCCGTCCACCAGCAGGTTCAGGCCTTCCTTGGCTTCGGGGGTGTTGACGGTGGGCTTGCCGTCGGCGTCGACGATCGATCCGCCGGCGGAGGCGACGGCCTCGGAGAAGTTGACCGTGAGGGCCTCGTTCTTGTCGAACTGGCCGGTGTAGCAGGACATGCCGGCGGCTTCGGGGAGCGCCAGGATCGCCTTGCAGGCGGTCTTCATCTCGTCCCAGGTCTTGGGCGGGGCGGCGATGCCGGCGGCCTGGAGCAGGTCGGAGCGGAAGTAGAACAGGGCGCCGTCGGTGTAGTACGGGGCGCCGACCAGGGAGTCCCGGTACGTCGCGGCGTTGACCGTGGCGGGGATCATCTTGTCGGTGGGGACGGCGTCCGCGGGCAGCGGCAGGATCCACTTGTTGGCGGCGAACTCGGAGGTCCAGACGACGTCCAGGTTCAGCACGCTGAAGGTGTCCGACTTGATCTGCGCGTTCTGGATGAGCTGCTGGCGCTGCTGGTCCGCGGAGTCCGGCAGTTCGATGAACGTGACCTTCTCCTCCGGGTGGGCGGCGTTCCACTCCTCGATGGTCTTGTTCGCGGCACCGGAGGCGTCGCGGTTGGAGACGTAGTTGATGGGGCCCTTGCCCTCGAAGGACGCGGCGGCGGCCTTCGGGGTGCTCTTCGCGTCCGAGGAGGCACCGCCGCAGCCGGTGAGGGCGACGGCGGCGACGGTCAGGGTTGCGGTGGTGGCGAGAAGAGTCTGCCAGGTGCGGCGGCGCTGCCTCATGTGTTGCTCCTTGTTCATTGGGGGTGGTGCGTTGCGGGTGGTGCGGGTGGTTTGGTGCATGCGGAACTGCGGCGGTGGCTGGTTTGTGGCACGGGGGAGTGCCGGCTGTCGCCGGTGGTTTTGTGAGGGCTAGGTGGTGGGTTCTGGCTGTCCCGGCGGCGTTGGACTGGGCTGTGTTGAGTTGGGCGGGGCGGTGGAGCCGCGCTCGATCAGCCGGTGCGGCATGATCTTCGGCCCCAGATCGCGGGAGCGGAGCAGCTTTTTCACGGCCATCCGTCCCATCTCCTCGAGCGGCTGCGCCATGGTGCTCAGCGGCGGGTTCACGTGCAGGGCGGTGGAGGTGTTGTCGAAGCCCAGGACGGAGACGTCTTCCGGCACCCGGAGCCCGCGCCGCTGCAGTTCGTTGACGACGGCGGCGCCCATCTCGTCGCTCATCGCGAAGATCGCGGTGAGGCCGGGTTCCTGCTGCAGCAGCTCGTCGACGCCGGGAGCGCCGCTTTCGTAGAAGAAGCTGCCGGTGGCCGTGACGGGGGTGCAGCCGGCTTCGGTCATGGCGCGGAGGTAGCCGCGTTTCCGGGGCTGGGCGACATAGACCGACGCCGGGTCGCCGGTGAGGAGGCCGATGCGTCGGTGGCCGAGCCGCAGCAGGTGACGGGTCGCGTCGTAGGCTGCCTGTTCGTCGTGGATGGCCACGCTGGGGGAGCCCGATTTGTCGCTGATGGCGACGGAGATGATGGGGACGTTGGGCCCCAGCAGCTGCCTGGTCTCCGGGGTGATCACCGCGGAGATGAGGATGACGCCGGCGGCCCGGTAGGTGCGCAGGGTCCGGAGGTAGCCGGCGATGTAGGCGGACTTGGCGCCGGTGCGGCCGAGCATCACGGCGTAGCCGCGTTCCTGGGCTTCTTCCTCGACGCCCTGCATGACCTGGGAGGCGAGGGCGTCGGAGACCATGGGCGCGAGGAGCCCGATCACGGAGGTCTGCCGGGTTTTGAGGCCGCGGGCGAGGTAGTCCGTCTCGTAGCTGAGGCCCTTGACCGCGGTTTCGACGCGTTCCCTTGTTTCGTCGGAGTAGCCGACGAGCCCGTTAACAACCCGGGAAACGGTGGCAGGGGAGACGCCGGCGTGCTTGGCGACATCGCGGATGGTGACCACTGTTCCTCCTCCCTGAGGGTGTCTGTTGTCTTGTGCCCCTGTCACGTAATCGGTTTCGGAAAACGGTTTACGTAAACGGTTTCGTTGCGTGCAGGATCAACAGTAAGGGGTGGGTGGGGGATCGCGTTGCGTTTCGTAAACGGGGGTGGATTGATCGCTCTTTTGTGGCGTTCTGGCGTCGCTCGAGGAGGATGCAACGCGCCTAGTCCGTGAGCGCCTGCAACCGTCCAGAAAAGTCCGCCAGTTGCCGATCGGTGGACTGCTGGCGCGTCGAAAACGCGTGCGTAGCCGATCAGTGCTGGCTTCGACGGGTCTCGCAACTAACGGTGAATACACCGGTTCAGTCATAATATTTCGAGACGTAGTCACGGGAATCGCCAACCGCGGACGAACTGATACCCTTCGGCGAAACTTAGTGTTCTGGCGTCGTCCCGGTCGTGGTTCGGACGGTGAGACGTCTAATATCCCTAGGGTTGCGAGAATGCGCTTGTTCAGTGGGGTCCTCAGGTCCGTTGACGATCAAGAACCGTTGGTGCGCGGACCAGGTTGCTCCCAGTCACGGGCGAAGTCATCTTTGACGAGAGGCCAGACCAGATGGAACCCGTCGTCTACTGAGCTGACCGTGCCAGGCAGTGGTGGAAGCAGCACGAACTCGTGCGGGATGACTCTGCCTGCTGCATCGCGACGTTTCTCCGGATCTAGAAACCGAAACGCAACCGTGTCTGCGTTTGCTCGGAAGGTTTCCGTGGTGTCCTCGATTCCGGAAAACGCGGCTTCGTAAATCTCAAGTGGGTTCGACCGACCTGCAGTGCGCAGGAAACGGAAGCCCCAGTTTTTCCCGCGAGTTGCCCAAACGAAGGCAATCTCATGGTCTGCGGAACTACTGTCGGAGGTCACGAGCGGCTCCTCAGCAGGACCTTCTCACCATCACCATGGTCTAGCTGCAGCTGGAAGCCGGTCAACGTTTCGCTGAGGAAGTCGTGCTTTGCTTTCGCCTCAGTATGCAAGTCCAGCACCTTGGTATCGGTGAGATCGAGCACGGTCTGTATAAGAAATGGCCCTATCAAGGCCACAGCGTTGCCGAACGGGCCAGGAAGTCGTACTAGGAGAGCGGGCAATTTATCGTTTCTAATGAAATCGGCCACCGGCCTGGCGACGCGCAGCAAATGCTCGGCCACGTTTGCGCCTTTTCGCATTGCGAGCGCCCAGCGGACGTAACGAGAGAAGGGAAGCATTGCCGCAATCGGCAGGATCAAATCCAATCCCACACGCTTGGCCACCTCAATTTTCCCGGGCTCGAACTGTGCAGAGGACAGCAGCACAAAATCGTCGCCCACTGACAACGCCTCAGGAACTTCCACGAACGTTGCGATCACCTCTTGCAGTTTGTTCAGCTCTGATCCGGCTTTCTCTACGAGCAGGTCCCGGAAATCGATCACATCCATGTCCGGCAGCAGATCGGCTTTCGACAGTGCCATCAGCCAGATCCGCGGGAACGTCACCAGCGGTTTGCCATCTTGCAGAAGGTTGTCACGCAGCTTGAGCAGCTGATTGCTGAGGTTGGTCAGAAGCGCTTTGAGATATCGCTCCTCCTCGCCCGCGTTGTCGAGAAGCCGCTGGCCATCCACCAACACGAGCGCGACATCGGAACCCAGCAGAGCTCGGAACGTGTGTATCCGGCGATCTTCTTCTTCCGGCTGCGGCTCCGTTTCGAGCCACTCGCCGGGGTAGTCGTGCCACACCAGGCGCAGTTCTTCGGGAGCCTTTTTCCTCGCCTTGGAAGCCGTCCCCGGCTTGCGTTTGATCGAAAACGCGTAAGCCGTCGCGGAAAACCGAGTCTGCATCGGTAGCGCGGCTGAATTCTTCATGCCGAGGTAGTTCTGATGCAAACGTCGACCTTGAGCGTTATCGCCTGCGAGAACGTCGAATTGCTCCGTTCCGGAGAGCAGCTGCTCCACCGCTAACCCGTAGAAGGAGGACAAAAGCACCGTCTTGCCGCTTCCGCTCTCGCCGAATACGGCAATCTGTTGCTCTCGTGCGACCTTGTTCTGCTCCATAGGACGAACTTACGGCACGACCGAGTGATAGGCGTGC
Source organism: Arthrobacter sp. NicSoilB4 (assembly GCF_019977335.1). Taxonomy (NCBI): domain Bacteria; kingdom Bacillati; phylum Actinomycetota; class Actinomycetes; order Micrococcales; family Micrococcaceae; genus Arthrobacter; species Arthrobacter sp. NicSoilB4. The sequence continues at coordinate 857,268 of NZ_AP024653.1, forward strand.
GTGTGTGCGGTAACCAATAGTGTGTCGGAAAAAAGATGGCATGCAATACAACTCAAAGCCTGGTTGACGCCAAACGATCACAGAACGCCGCCACAATCCGCTGAACTCCATAGCGAACGAGGGGGCGGGCCAGGTAGCCCCCGGCTCCTAGGTTGTCGTTCGTTGGCTGGGTTGCCAAAAGTGAAACGCCCCAGAAGTTTTTGTAACCCACTAGATGCCTTTTCTGTCAGAGCGTCCGCCTACAGTGCTTCCATGACTCCCGATGAATCAACCCCCGCCCCCGACCCGACGACAAAACGCGCCGCCACGCGGCGGTGCCCGGTGTGCGGCCACGAGGGATGGCGGATTGCCTACGGGATGATCATGCCGTCGGCGCGCCAAGAGATGTCCGAGACTGAGTTTGCTGGCTGCGTGATCGTCGAAGAACAACGCATCTACCCCGCCACGGGCAAAGTCGAGTGGGGCACACCAAAATGGGCGTGCCAGAACCCGGAGTGTCGCCACCGCTGGTGGTGAGGGTCGGACATTATCTGGTCAGGACCGGCATCTGCTGGCGCTCATCTCGATACGTCAGCGGGCCTCCAGATCTGCGCTCTCGACAGAATCCTGCCCAGTTCAGAACCGCCCGCCTCCGCCAGCAGCCCGGAGTCGCCGACTACGACCAGGAGGCTCCGTGCCCGCGATAGGCCCACATAAAGCTGCTCCGCCGCACGCTTAGGCTCCTTGAAACCGTTCACGCACAACACTATTACGGAGCGCTCCAGACCCTTGAAGCCCAGGACGTGGCCGTAGAATTCTCGTTCGTTCGCATGGAACTCGCGCCAATAGTCCTCGGTCGTGCCGGTCTCGAAGAACTCTCGATGGATGGGGTGCCGTGCTTTCGTCGTCAGCAGGGCGATTTGGTTGTTCGCCCACCCTTCCTCGATAAGGCCATCGACACAGTCCTCAGCGGCGTCCAGGGCGTCCTGGGTCGCACATTCAACTCGACGGACAGGCAGTCCGGTGCTGCCTCTCGGAGTGAAATGCTCACCGGCGAACGACTTGAATGTATCCGCGATCTTTCGGGTGTTCCTGAGATTTTCGTCTATGTGGATGGGCACCAGACCAACCGCCGGATGACCGAACTCTCCCAAGGCACCGGTCCAACGGCTGTAGACGTCCTGATGATCGTCCTGGAACGCGAAGACTTCGCTGGTGTCCGGGTCTTTCGTGCAAGCCAACAGCGCTTCCCACCACAGTGGCGCGAAATCCTGAGCTTCATCCACGACGACGGCGTCCAGCTTCAGCGACGCGTCCATGGTGGCAGCAAGCGATTTGAGTTGCCGGGGCATTTCCTCGTCGAAGTAGGCCTGGCCGACGCCGTCCGGCACGCCGAGCCCGCGGGCGTAGTCGTGGAACTCCCCGGTGAACACCGGCTTGGCTTGTCGCCAGGGCTCTACCTGGTCCTGAAGGTACTGTCCGAGGCCCTTGTTGTAACAGAACAGGCCAACCCGTTTCCCGGACTTGGCGAGCACTTTTGCCTTTTCGACAGCCAGCCATGTCTTACCGCTGCCGGCGCCTCCGGTGAACTGCACACGGCGCAGTGACCGCGTTGCGCGGAGTAGCACTGCCTGTCCTTCGGTCAGATGGTCCTGCAAGTACTCGTCTTGCGCAGGGTCCTGGTGGGCGCCGGCGGGCTCAAGAGTTCCGCTTAGGTGGCGAACGATTCGCTCAGTGAAAGCCGCTGCCAGTGGAGTAGCGCCACCTCCTTCCTGTTCGATTGCTCGACGGACAAGTTCAGCGGCGGAGGGTATATCCGTCTGGTCCAGGACCAAGGCTCGCGGGCAACCAGCCATGTTCCACGTCTGAGGAACCTTTGTGTATGGAAAGGCCACGAGGTAAGCGAAGCGACTAGTCAGGCGAGACCCTATTTGGCCGCTGATCCAGTTCTTGAAGGCGTGCTGGGAACCCTGCGACTGGGCAACCGGGCTCTGAATTTTGCGCTTGTCGCTCCTATCCGACTGGTACCACTGGGCATCGTCAACGGAGATCTGGCCGCCCTTGACTTCAATGGCGGCCATACCGACGCCGGGCCAAAGGACGAGCAGATCAATTTCGTGCTCTGATCTGCCGTCCCGAACCTGGACAGAATGCGCCAGCACTGCCTCCTCCGGCAGGCTGGCCTTCAGTGCTTCCCACACGGCTTTCTCGGCCAACTGGCCATCGCTGAACTCAGGCTCGGCTGGAATGCATCTCATCGTTGTACCTCTCTCTGCCGCATCAGGAAACCGGCACTGGCAGATTCTCGAGTTTCTGCCGGCGGACGTCAGCGAAATTGGGTCTGCACAGCACCAATAGGAGTTCGCTCACTCGCTCGCCGGTGGTTTCGGCGAGCATTTCGGCATACAGGCTGAGCTGTTTCCAATATGCGGACTGAGTCGCCTCCGACATTTGCACATCCGTTTTGAAGTCAATGATGACCAGGCTGCCGTCGTCCTCCCGGTACAACAGATCGATGATGCCCTCGATCACTACCCCGTCGCGTTCGACTGCAACGGGCAGCTCATTCCAATGCCGGCGCTCGGCTGCTCGTCGGACGGGAACAGCTGACATCGCCGATCGGGCGCAGGCTTCAAGGTCAGCCGCGGACTCCAGCCCGAATTGCAGGGCCACGGTCCGGGCCAGTCCTCCGAAGCCGTCATCGGCCTGCAGACCTGACACTTCCATGAGGCGGTGCAATGCCGTGCCGAAGTCAGCTCCGTGCATACCGACCGCGCCGCTTGCGAATGGCGAACCGGCACCGGCGTCGTCGGCGAAGCTCAGTTCCTGCAGCGGCTCGTCCTGCGCACCCGCCGCTTCGACGGCCGGTACAGAGCCGCCCTTGGTCAGTGCAGTCACAGACGTGCTGGCAGGAATTGCGGATTGCGCAACCCACCGAGCTCTCATGTCCTGCCAATCGTCGAACGCCGGTACAGGAGACACTCCGTGCTGGGATTTCTCGCGGGCGGGGAACGCATCGGGGAACTCCAGTTCCTGCACCGTTTCCGGATCGTCGACTGAGCCCAGCATCCCGCTGAGGCTCGAAGGGCCTCCGCTGTAGAGGGATACGACGAGGTGGCTGGTGGCCCGTGTGCAGGCCACGTACAGCAGCCGGCGTTTCTCCGCAGCGAGCAGTTCGGCCTCCGCCTCCTTGGCCTCGGGATAGCCAGCCGACTCGATGTTGCCCGAGATGTGCACCTGCAACTGACCGAACTCGTCCCAGAGTGCCATGTCCGACGAGCCGCCTCTGGTGCTGCCCGCCCCGGCCAGTACCACCATGGGGAACTCAAGCCCCTTGGAGGCGTGGATGGTCATGATCCGGACCGCTTGGGCGTCTGTTTCGGGTACCACGGCTTCTTTGACCTTGGCATTCTCCTCCTGCTGAACGGCGGCCCAGAGCAGGTAGTCGCGCAGGCCGCCGTGGGTCGCTTCGGACCACGCGCGCGCTTGATCGACCACAAACCTCAAGCGGCGCCAGACGTCCCGGTAGCGTGGCGAGTCCGTCGCGGACTCGAGCACCCGGCGGTCAGCCAGAATGCGTTCCATGATCTCCGACGGGGGACTGTAGGAAAGATCCCAGGAGAGCGTTTTCAAATAGGCCAGCGCGCGGGCTACAGACGATCCCGCTAAGGCCTCGGGAGCCGTTCCATGGATGCTCCAATACCCGCCTCCGGCGTGCCATTCGTACAAATCGTCGTCACCGCATCCGAGGTAGGGCGTCCGCAGTGCCAGCGCCAGGGACGCCTGGTCCGCCGAGTTGGCGAGGGACCGGAGCAGGAGGAGCAGATCGTGGACCTCCTGTGTTCCGTAGACCAATGAGGAAGCTTCAGCCCGGTACTCGATGCCCGCCGAGTCCAGGGCATGTTCAATGTGAGAGAGGGACGTCCGGGTGGGCAGGAGGATGCAGATGTCCCGGGACTCCAGGTTGGAGAGAGCGTAGGAGGGGGCCCCGGACTGCTTCTGCCACGGCGTGCCGCCGTGACCCAACGCCAAACCAATGGCTGAAGCCACGTCTGCGGCTTCTTGCGCATGCCGGGCCTGGGCGCTGGGCTTCTCTCCGTCCGCGCCCGGCAGCATGCCGCTGCGTCCGATGACAGCTACGGGGGGACCAGCGGAGCCATCCACCTCGGGCCTGGAGGGGTCTGCATGGAGAGGCTGATAGTCCGCCTGGATGCTTCCGTTGGCCTCGATCAACTGTGCAAACGTGTGATTGACCCAGCGAAGAACGGCGGGAGTGGACCGGAAGTTTGTGTTGAGCCGTGCGACCTCCGCCGCCGTATCCGCTTCGGCACGCCCTCGGGCCGTCATATATGTGGCGATGTCAGCCCGGCGGAACCGATAAATGGACTGCTTTGGATCGCCGACGGTGAAGAGCCGCCCGGGGGGTATCGGGAGCTTCTCCCAGCCGCTGGGCCCGCACACCTCGTCGGAGCAGATCCGGAGGGCAATCTCAGCCTGGATAGGGTCAGTATCTTGGAACTCGTCGAGCATGACGTGGTGGTAGCGGCGGCGAACGGCGGCCTGGATCTCGCGTCGCTCATCGCCAACAAGCAGATTGCGGGCGTGGACCAGCAGGTCGTGGTATTCCAACTCACCCCGCCGCTGACGTTTCCCCGCCTCGTCCAGGAAGATCCCGGACATGATGGACGTGACGTTCTCCAGCGAGGGTCCCACAATGCTCGCAATCAGCTCCGCGACATTTGCCACAACATCCTGTGCGGCACTTCGCACCTGGTCGACGGGGATCTGCCAGTCGCCCTTGGCTCCGCCCTTGAGATGGGCGGTCGGAACTTTGCGCAGGACACTCATCAACATGTTCGGGTCGTCAGCGGACTGTGCTTCCTGGAGTTGCACTAGCCAGGCCTCAAGCCCGCTCAGGCCTTTGGCCAGCAGGACGTTGTTCGGATTGGTGCAATGTTCCCGCATGGCCAGGACGTCAGAGCATTGCCGGATAACCGGCCCGGCGTTCAGCTCGGGGATGTATCTGGTCTCCGACGGGCTGTGCTTCAGACGATCCCAGTTTGAGTCGAGGGCCCGTCCGAGGTCGCGGAGGTTGTCCAGCGTGACACCGACGGCCAGCAGCACCCTCAGCGCCTTGTCCGCGCGGGGCTCGTTGAACAGGGCGGCGACCACAGCCTCCCAGCGTTTGTTGAACGCGATTTGGGACCGCAGCTCGTCGACGACGTCGATCATCGGCGGGACACCTGCCGCCACTGGGTTCTCGCCAATCAGCCGGGCCGCAAAGGAGTGGATGGTCCCGATGGGTGCCGTGTCCAGCTGGTTGAGGGCCGCCGCCCGCAGCGCCCTAGTGTTTTCCCTGGCCTCGTAGGACTCAGCAGCTGCGGCGAGCCGCTTGCGGACGCGCTCCCGCAGCTCGCCGGCTGCTTTCTCGGTGAATGTAATGGCCGCGATGCCACGGAGCTCGACGCCGGAATCCACCAGAGCGCAGATGCGTTCCACAAGCTCCCGGGTTTTGCCGCTGCCGGCGCCCGCCTCAACGAAAACTGTTTTGTCCAGCATCGTGCGCACGATAACGCGGTGGCTTTCATCGCGCAGCTCCAGAGCTGGGGGAAGAACTGTTGCGCTGCTCATTTGTCGTCCTTCAGGATAGCGAGTGAGACCAATTCGGAGGCTTTTGAAAGCCGCTGCCAAGTATGTTTGGCGCCGGCGGTACCGGCCAGGTTAGTGAAGTTGGAGAAACTCGACTCCTCCGGCTTGTGCGGAAAGACGCCGCGGTGCAGAGCGGAGACGATCACGGAGGCGTCCGTCCTCAACTGATGGAGCACCGCGTCGTCGACTGCATACCCAATCGGGTCTGCATCCTGCGACACAAACCAGTACTGGGCCTGGACCGGAACTGCAGTGTCGGCCTGGAGTCTGCGCGCAAAGAGCCCATAGACGGGCAGCTGAAACTTCTTCCCGCCAGCCGTAGGATCTGTTTGAGACATTCCCTTGAATCTGCTGGTGCCACCAGTCTTGTAGTCGATGACCCGAACGGCCCCGGATTCGTGCCGATCGATCCGGTCAACGAAGCCAAGGAACTGAATCTCCTGTCCGTCGAGCAGCGTCAGGTTTACCGGCTCATGCTGATACTGCTTGCCGTATTCGGCCGGCCCGAACCCTGCCTCCGGTTGCTGATAGGTCCACCCCTTGGCAGCGTCACGTTGGTCCGCCGCGAACACCCGCCGCAGGTCCGCGAGCATTCGGCTCCTATCCCGATCCCAGAGGTGGCCAAGCCACGCTGAGTTTTCGGGTTTCTGGAAGAGGACTTCGCCTATCGAAGTGAGGTCCTGCTCAGTGGATGCTTGCGCACCTTCGGTTGCTCCGAGCACAAACGTTTCGAGGGCTTTGTGAATGAGCTCTCCGCGCTGTATCGGACTGATCTGCAGCTCTAATTGAATGTCCTCAAACACGCTGACCTTCAGGACCCGCTTCATGAAGTAGCTGAAGGGGTTGGTCGCCCAGTCCTCGAGGCTTGTGGGTGAGATGGCCTTGGCCGGATTGAAGAAGTTTCCAGCAAAACGCGACAGATCCCCGTTGAAGCGCGAGAACGCGCCGTGGTGGCGGTCGTGGCGGATTTCCAGGGCGCGGTGGAGCACGCTGTCGTCGGATGCAAGCTCATTGCGTTTGCCGCTCAGGCAGGACCTGAGCCGCCACTCCTGTGCAGTGGGGGCCAAGCCGTTTGTTGTTCCGGCGCCCGTCCGGATTCCGTGCTCGTACGACCTGAGTTCCACCACAGACTTTGGATCTTCGAGGCCGGCGGAGATCCAGCGGGACATCTCGTAGGATCCCCCGCCTCGAAGATTTCCGCGCGGGAAGAACACTAGCGTCCGGGATCCGCTGGCCAGCGTCGCGAGAAACTGCTGGTGTGTCAGGGCAATTCTCTGTTCCGCCGTTGGGAGTCCGGTGCCCAGTTCGACTTTGAAGTGGTCAGGGAGCAGCGGATCCTCTCGGACTTTGGAGGGCGCGAGGCCCTCAGCCATTCCTGCCAGGATCACGACGTCGAGGTCCCGCCCAACGCCGTCGGCGATTGTCCCAACCGAGATCCCGACGCCGATCTTTCCTCTCCGCCCGGAGCGGCGGTTGATTCCTTGTTCCAGCGCTGTGCGCAACGCGCCACCGCTGGGCGCGGGCGCCACTCCGTCGAGCAGGGATAGGCTGTCCGCTATTTCGAAGACTTCACCCCGGGCGGCGCTGACCCGCGGGTGCTCTGAAGCCGACCGCGGGCCCAGGAACTCCTGGATGAAGTCTCGGAGTTCCGCTGCTGCCTCAGGCCATGAGGAGGCCTTCGCGACGCGAGCCAACCCTCCGGACAGAGCGTTGCGGAAACTGACGAACTGGGCCAGCTCGGCCAGTCTTCGGGCTTTTCGCTCGTGGGACTTCTCGTCCAGCACCACGTCGCTCTCCGGTGCTTCCTCGTCTCGCGGCGGGTTCAGGTACAGGCGCTCGCAGGCGGCGGCGGACGGAAGGTCATTGGTGCTCCAGTGGACACTGCCTTCGGCCATGGTGTTGAGAACAGCCCTCACGTCCAAAGCGCTAGGGTCCAGTTGCAGCAGTCTCAGCAAGCCGCGGGCCTGGGGCGAATCGCGAAGATCCTGGGCCGCGGGGCCGCTGAACTCGATGCCGGCCTCATCCAGCCGGCGGGCCAGCAAGGAGCGATACGGGTCTGACGCAGAGTAGAAAACCCCGATGCGATGCCCAGCGACGCCGGAGCCGAGCAACTCCGCAACGGAGCGCACGATGGCGCGGCACTCATCGTCGGAATCGGAAGCGCTGTAGATGCTGTCCACCCCGCGGACCGAACCTTCCGCCGCCAGCGACTGCATACCCGCAGCGGACAGCGTGCCGAGCAGGTGCGCGGTGCTGGGCCCCTGGTCCGCAGGAAGCATGAAACCGATGATTGTACCGAGTTGGTCCAGAGCCCCCGGCTGGCTGAGGAGTTTCGCCGCTCCCGAGAGTGCCTCGGCCTCGGTGAAGCATGCCGATTTGAGGGCGGCCATGGCCCCGTCGTTCAGGCGAAGCACGTCCTGGACGAGCTCAGGCAGTGACGCCGCAGTATCGACGTTGACGCCGTCCAGCCCCGAGGAGGTCTTGGTCAGGGCTGCGGCGGTGCCGGGCTGGTCTGCAACCTCCATAAAGACTCCAGGGTTGCGGGCGAGACTTGCCGTCAGAGCGCCCTGCCTGATCATGGGGTCCAACAAACCTCGGCCACTGGCCTCCGGACTCAGTGCAAAGAGGTCAATAGCCAAGTCAATGAGCGTGAATGCGCGGACTCCGACGACACCACTGCCCGACTCCCTCGCCAAATAGCGCGGAATATCGAGGGCGCTGGCCCGGGACGGGACGAGCACGGTCACCGGCGCGAACGGGTCTCCCGCTTTCGCCTCCTGCACCAGCCGTTCCAATTCGGCGAGGGCGGCCTGAGCCGATGCAAATTGCTGTGTCGTCATGCCGTGATCCCCAATGGTTGTCAAAATTTTCGATGCATGCGGCGGGTCGCCGAGCAAAGGCTTGCGGAATTGCTCAGGCCGCGTTCTGAAGTGTCTGGACTGCGCCGGCAAGAGCATCGGCAAGGGTGACGCCGCCGTCCGGACCGGTGCCGGTCGGAAATTCGCCGGTATGCCATTCAAGCTTCCTTGCGTCGTGGCAACCCCGGCCATATCTGAAGCCTTCGAGTATCTGGTGCCCCGCTTCAATGTGCGGGATACCGTCCTTGAACCAGTTTGGAAAATCGCTATTCGGAACAGACCAGCCATTCCCGGTCAGGTAGCCGGCATCTATGGGCCACGTGTCGGCTGGCAAATACTGCTCGGACACAATTTCGAACCAGACCCCATCGGCGCTGGGAACTGCTTGGGCGTACGGTGTCAGTCCTCCGGTGTCCTCGGCGTATTGAATGCTGAGGAATGAGTTCCACGGCATGTTTGCGAGAACCTCACTGATCAGTTCGCCCGCTTTCGCCCAGCCTTCCTGGACGTCGTTCTCGGCTCTGATGTGGTTGACCATACCGTCGTACTCATCCTCGACTTCCGACGGCATTACGGCGCCGATCACCGACTCCCAAGCGCCGAAGTGCCTTCGGATGGCGACTACGGACGGGCGATGGCGGCCGGCGGCCATTTCGACAGTCGTCCAACTGTCGTAGCTAGCCACGTCTTTCGGGGAGCCGAAGTAGCGGTACTCGTCTCTAAATCTACGGGCCGCCTCAACAAAATCAGACGCGCTGAAGCTAACTGGGTCCAACGTCGGCTGCAGCCCGGCGGCAGCCAACGCGGTGTCCCAGAACCCTTGGCCCAAGTGGCGCCGCACCGTTCGTGCCGGTATCGGCCAAAGGTCTCCGCGACCGGGCAGTTCGTCTCCAAAGTCGGCCGAGATTGTCTCCGCTATCTCCTCGTAGTCTGAGAACGAGATTCCGGCGTCATCGCCGGCGTGGATGGCCTGCGCTGTTGTTTCAATGACCGCCAGGATTTCGGCTGACTGGCCGTAGGGGCTGCCCGGACCCAGGAAGTCCCGGATCTCGGCGACCGATGAGAGCGGCATCATCCCCAGAGCCATTTCATAATCGGGTTGGACTCCGCGGTGGCGGCCCGTCACGTAGAGCAAGCTGAGCATTTCGATGGGTGGAACAAACTCCACCTCACCCCTATGCAGTTGGTAGGCGCGGTGCGCAAGTTCCTTGAACGTGTGCGTAGTCCGGAGCATTTCCTCGGCAATGTCGACGTCGACGGGTGCTCCGAGCGCGGCGAGAACCTTGGGTATATCCACGAAGTCGATACCGGCGCCGTGGAGCTGCTCGAAACGTTCGCGCTCCTGGTAAAGGGCTGCCAAGGTGGCATTGCATCGATTCCGGAGGGCCCTGGACCGCTGCTCCTCACCCCGGTCCGCGACCCGGTTACCGAGGATTCCCAGAAGCTCCCAGCTACTCATTTTCGCGGCGTCCGCGATGCACCGCAGTGGATCCCCGGCCAGGAAGGATCTGGTCACCTGCCCAATCACGTCGCGCGGAGGAACGTCAGCCTCTGATGAAAGTGTCCTCACGCTCAAAACCCCAGTGATTGTTGCGGCGCGTGGATCGCGCGCCGGACAGCGGATGGCGGGCCCACCAGCGCGCCTTGCTCGATATCTTCTTCGAGCACTTCGGCCGGGTCCTCGTCTTCGTCCTCCTCCTCCGGGAGGATGACCTCCATGGCCGAAGCCCAGCTGCCGTAGCGACGGACGATTTCCACCGCCGACGGACGGTCGTTTCGCATGGACGCTTCGGAGAAGACCCACCGGTCGTAGATGGCAATGCTCATGGGATGCTCAAAATCGATGCATTCCTCCGTGAATCCGTCGAGCGCTTCGAGGAAGTCGTCTTCGGTAAATCTGGACTCTGAACTTGGCAGGCGCAGGCCTGCAGCATGCAGCGCGTCCTCCCAGAAACCATGACCGTAACGGCGTAGTAGCACGGTAGCCGGTGCCGGCCACTTGTCAGCGGCGGCAACTCTAAAGTTTCCCAGGCGCAAAGAAATCGTCTCCGCCGTCTTCGCGTAGTCCGAGTAGGAGACGGTCTGCACCTCTCGGGCCCGTATGGCGAGCTTGGTTGTTTCCGCCACGGCGGCGAACTCCGCCAGGCGCCGCGGGGAGAGGTTGGGCTGCGTAAGTGACCGAAGGGCGGCCAGCTCCTCGATCGGCATGGTGCCGAGCGCCAGTTGATAGTCCGGTTCGATTCCGTGGTGTTTGCCCGCGATGTACAAGAGACTGAGCTTGTCGCTCAAGGCTCTTGGAGGTAGTGCCCTGTCCATCCGATCGGAATAGACTCCGGGAATGTTCACGAGCTCGACGGCGACTTCCACGTCAATGTCCGTCTCAAGCGCCATCAGGACCTTCGGCGTATCAGACCAGGCAATTCCTGCGTCGTTCAACCGGTACAGCAGGCCGCGGTTCTCGTAGACGACTTCGTCCGTAGCCAGGCTCCGCTGCCGAACAGAACGGGCGCGCTCAAGCTCGATGTTCGTGGTTAGCTGCTTGGCCAAGGAATTGCAGAGTTCGTCGACGGTGCAAGCCAGACCGGCAGCGATGGCGCGGAGAGGTTCTCCGGCGGCGTAAGCGGCGCTTGCCATTTCGCTGCGCATTGTTTCCGGCGAACGGAAGCAACGGGTCGTTTCGACTGCCCGCAAAGTACTTTCCCCCATGTTTGACTCCTAATCCTGCACGGAACGGAAGGAGTTCATCCACGATCCGTGACCGCGCGGTAGGGCATCGAGGGTCTCGCCGTCTGCGTAGCGCTCCACCATGGCAGCGTCGCGCTGTTCCCGACTGAGTTCAGGAGTTGTAGTCATGATCACATTCCTACCAGTAGCGTCGGACATTATTGGCCACTTGAGGCCGTGGCCTCGCACGCCTTCAGCGTCGACATCTGTTCGGCCTCCGTCAGCAGCCTAAGAAACAGAGGGTTCGGGTTCGCCCCCGGCAGCACCCGCCGCAGATCAGTCAGTGCCTCAATCGGAGAGACCCCCGCGACCCGCGCCCCGTACAGGGCGGCCACTGTCGGTGTCCGGGACTCCGCCCGGACCCAGTGCAGCAGTACCGTCTTGCCCTCCGCGCGGAAGCGTTCGACGGCGGCCGCCGCGTCCTGGAGCACAAACGAGGCATGCGCGTTGTCATCCTGCACAGGGGAGTCGACGATCCAGAAAGTGGCATGGTCTTCCGGCGTAACGGAGGGAGCAATCCCGGTTCCCAACCGGCACAGCGACACCACGGCATCGATCCCCAGGTCCGCCACCCGCCCCAAGGATCCGACTCCGCCCAGCCAGACGCCGGCGTCGTGCGGGTGCTGGACCAGCGCGTCGGTGCGGCCCCACATGCTGTAATCCTGTGACTCGGCGCGCGGCCAGGACGCGGGCCGGCGGCCCTCGCCGCGGCCCAGTTCCACGCCGAGCATCATGAGGTCGCGGACCCGGAGCCCGGGCCAGCCGTGCAGGCGCCGGCGCCATTCGAACGGCACCGCCGTGTAGCCGTACGCGGCGCCGAGCAGGTCGCCGGCGATGGCGGCGACGGTGTCGGTGTCCCGGCCGCCGCGGACGGCTTCCTCCAGCGCCGCCCGCAGGTGCGCCGGGCCGGAGGCGTACAGGCCCGCGAAGTGGATGGCGCTCCAGGCGCCCTGGAAAGCCTCGACCACCCAGCCGTTGCGGGCGAAGTCCCGCGGCCGGGACCGCTCGGCCACCTCGATCCGTCCCAGCCACAGGGCCGCCCGCTCGGCGGACAGCAGCGGCAGCCCGGCCCGCACGTCCAGCCGTCCGGTCAGGACCGCCTCCCGGATGGCCACACACCAGAGCCCGCAGGCTTCCTGCGCATCCGGGTCAGCGTGGGTCAGCGCGCTGAGCACCCCCGCCGCGGCCATCAGCTCAGCCGGGTCCCGGTCCAGGTAGGCCAGCGCCAGCGGTGCAGTGCGCATCAGCGAGCCGTTGCCGGCGCTGCGGCCCGTGCGGGCGTGGAAGTCCGCGGCCGCGGCACCGAAATCACCGGCGCTCACCTTGCTCCGCCCCGCCGCGGACGCCAGCCGACCGGCGGCGGCGATCACGGAGCTGGTCTGGTCGCCCACGTCCTTGGCCCCGGCGGCCCAAGCGGTCCAGACCCGGACAATCGTGGTGAGCGCCGCGGGGAAGGAGGATCCGGCGTCGGACGCTGCCTCGAGAAACGCCTGAGCGATCGGGATGGCCATGGAGGTATCGTCCGTCCATTCGGCCGGCGCGAACCCGAACGGCCCACCGCCCTTCATCGTGACTTCGGCGCCGTCCGGCAGCGGCGCGCCGAACTCGTAGCCGGCTCCGAGGGCGTCGCCGGCGGCCAGTGCGACGAGGACTCCGGCCGCGCGGTCATTCTGCAAGGGGGTCAGTTTCATGCCAGCTCCATCAGGGGGTGCTTGGTGTTCCAGCCGGTCAGGTGGGCCAGCTGGGGGCGGCGCTTGGGGAGCTCGACGGCGATGCCGGCCGCGGAAACCGTGCCGGCGGCGCGGGTGACATTGCGGCTCCGCAGGGAGCCGTGACTTCGGACCTCGACAGCCGCGGCGCCGCCGTCGAACGTGCCGAAGTCCATCGCCTGGACGTGGGCGGCGAAGTCGCGGGCCCGCTGGCCCGGCATGGGACCGGACGCCAGCGCCTGGGGTGAGAGGAGCTCGAGGTCCAGCAGCGCGGAGTCGATCAGCTGGCGGTAGTGCCGGCGGAACAGCGTGCCGGTGCCGAAGACCTCCAGGAGCAGCGGCTGCGTGCCCAGCCCGATGACGACGCCGCGCTGGCCCTCCAGCGGTGCCGGGGCGTCGGCGGCTTCGAAGCGGTTGTGCGCGTTGTCCTTGAACAGGTCCATGTGGTCCAGCAGCGAGCTGGTCACCGATGGGCCGCGGGCCGCGTCGAAGCGGCTGACCCGCTCCCAGATCCGTCCCTGCCGGTCGCCGCCGCGCCGGCCGTCGAGGCTGTTGGCCAGTTCGGACCAGACATTGAGCGGGGCGCGCCGTGCCTGCCGGCGGTGGCTGGACTGGCCGGCTTCCCAGCGGCCGGCCTCGACGCAGAAGGTGTCGATGTCGCGGGTTTCGCCGGGACCGAGGACGACGTCGCGGGCGCAGGTCCGGTGCTGCTGACCGCCCTCGAGCAACTCGCCTTCCAGTAGCAGGGCCGGGTGCGGGCCGTTGTTGGTGACGGTGAGCCGGGCGACCTGGGGGCCGCTGGCGAGTTCGGTCACGGCGACGTCGGCGTGGGTGCCGGTGCTGATGCCGAGGCTGCCGGAGCCGGAGGTCCAGACGGGGAAGATGCTGAGCGGGCCGAGCCTGCTGCCGGCGCCGACGTGGAGCTGGGGGACTTTCATGGGGAACCTCCGGTTGCTTTAGATCATTTCTGCGCTAATTGACTTCAGTATGCACGGCTTGCATCTTTAGCGCAATACTGAAATAAATAGTCCTGTGAAGGATTCCCAGAACGGCCCCGGCGCCTCCCTGCTCGACTACCCGCGCCCCTCGGTGGCGGTGGATACGGCGGTGCTGACGGTGGCGGACGATTCCGTCTGCGTGCTGTTGGTGCGGCGCGCGGAGGATCATCAGCACGGACGGTGGGCGCTGCCCGGCAGTTTCTTGCGGGAGCGCGAGACCCTGGCGGCGGCGGTGCTGCGCTCCCTGCGGGAGAAGGCCGGAATCTCAGGACGCGTGCCGCGTCAGCTCCAGGTCTTCGACGACCCGGCGCGCGACGACCGCGGCTGGGTGTTGTCTGTGGCGCACGTGGACGTGGTGCCGCTCGCGGCCCTGGAGGAGGCGTTAAAGTCCGACGGCGTCCGGCTCGCTTCCGTGACGGGGGAGCCGCAGCTGATCGCCGGGCTGCCCTACGGCCACGCGGAAATCGTGGCGAAGGCGGTGGAGTGGCTGCGGGTTGCCTACGCGGATGCACCGGACCCGGGGGAGCTGCTGACCGAGCCGTTCACTCTGAAGGAGTTGCGGGAGCTGCATGAGACGATAGCGGGCTCGGCTCTGATGCGGGACACGTTCCGGCGGTTCATGGAGCCGCAGCTGAAGGGGACCGGGCAGATGTCCGACGGGACGCGGGGGAGGCCGTCGCGGTTGTGGGTGCGGGGTGCAGATTAGCGCGCCTCCCGTGAGGTGCGCAGATGCTACGTAAGCTCATTAAATCGGTAGCACACACGAACAATAGGGAATGATGTCGAGTCGAGAAATTGAGACTGAGATTGCCGTGAAGATTGCGCTCTTGGAGCCAAAGGACATTGCCCGGCTCCGGGGGATCGCAGAGCTCGCTTCCGTTGCGTCAGTAAAGTCGGTCGACGGACGTCCTAGTGTCTTTACAAAAGTTCTCCGCGGTAGGTTGTCGCATTTCTTGTATGACGTGTTGGGTCTGAAGTCCTCCAGTGATTTTCCGCCAGGGCCCGGAATCATGCCCAATCGCGAGCCGGACAAGCATGCCGCCAACGTTGCATCGGCTAGTCAGTGCCTGCTGGGCATCACAACTAGTTCGTTATTAGCCGAACCTGCCAACATGAGGCCGGCCGACCTTAACCTAGTGAAGCTTCTCTTGGGACGGTTGTGCGAGCTTGTCGATTCGGTGCACGAAGTGCGGGAACTGAGTGACTTCGGATGGCAATCGAACGACTTTAATTCGGGTTGGCATAGTGGCCTCGGCAACTCTGAATACGATCTCTCGTTGGTTTTGAACGCTCTGAGATCTCCAGAAAAAGATTGGCTGCCGCCGAAAGATCCGGCGGGTTCGGGCCGTATGGCCGATTTCATAACATACTGGTTTTCACTGTGCGCGATCGTGCTGGGCCACTTGGCTTGGTCGAATCCGACCCTGGGCATAGCCCGCTGGGTAAACTCCGGAATGCCTGGAGATGGTGGCGTACTCTCCGGGCTGAAACGACTTTACGGAGCTGATGTGGCGGCACTGATACTCAACAGGAATGTGCCCGAGGCTGCGAATATGGTGGTAACGAGAGTCCTCGATCGCCGATGCACGGGTGATGAGGCTTACGACCCGTCGCAAATTTTGCTCCGCAGTTCAGCGATTACTCAAGCTGTTGGTAGTCGTCGTAGGTGGTCAGCAATGTCGTCCGGTGGTTCAGATTCACTGCACCTTAACGAGCATTTGCGGAGGCTACTGCTGGGACCTGGTCCGCAGCCGATTCGGCTCGCAGGGGGCCACGATGCTAACTCCGTGCCGCGTGCCCACCTTCTCCTGCCAGACGCGTACGGATGGTACGAGTCGTTGCATCTACGTGGGGATGGTCTCCCCGACCGTTCTGATGGGCGCTCGTGGCGCGTGGATGTGACGTCAGCCCCGCTTGGATACATCGGTGAATTTCGCAAATCCCGCGAAACGGGGCGTTGGTTTGCTGGCAAACACTCGTCACATATGTTGGGAAACTGAGACCCGACATAAGTCGCTGCTACGCCCTCGTCTGCGCATCCCGGCTATCCTGGCGACATGAAACGTGACTTTCCTGAAGCTCCCGTGAGCGCAGGGCCCCACCTGAGCACAACGGAAGTTGCTGTCATGATTGGCCGTCATCAGAGCACTGCGGCCGACTATGTGCAGCGGGGAGTATTTCCAAACGTCTACGTAGACACGGGCAGCGGTGCTCGCGGCGCATTCAAGGTGCCCAAGTCTGACGTTCTCCGTTATTTGGATACTTCTTCCCACTCGCTGGATTCCCGCCTCCGACGGGCAGCGCAGGCTTGGTTAGCAGTCCGCACCAATGATGGTCAGGATTCCATCGGCTATCTCGATCTGGAAGATTTTGAATTCGAAGGTGCCAGGCTGCCGTTGAAAAGTAGGCAGCGGGGGATCTGGAAGCCTCGCCAGCTGGATGCAGCACTGTCGATTTCTACAACTTTTCGACGCCCCGGGCAGGAGAGGCCCTACGAGGACGAAGTCGGGTCGGACGGAATGCTGCGCTACAAGTGGCAGGGGGATGATGCCGACGCTTCCGACAACCGGGCGTTGCGCACGGCCATGGACGCGGGACTCCCGCTGATCTGGTTTTTCGGAGTCGCGCCTGGTTTATTTCAGCCGGTTTTCCCGGTGTTCTTGGTGGACGAGGAGGTGGACCAGCAGCAGTTTGTCGTGGACATTGACCCACAGCGGGCATTTCTGGAGGGCGACGCGAATCTGGACTCTCCGATGGAGGTCGACGCCATAAAACGCTATGGGACTCGGATTGCCCGCACCCGGCTTCACCAGCGCCTATTTCGGTCAACGGTCATCAACGCATATGGAACGCGCTGCGCTATCTGTAACCTCAGGCATAAGGTACTGCTGGATGCCGCCCACATCATCCCGGACGCGCACGACGACGGTGTTCCGACGGTGGTCAATGGCATGGCAATGTGCAAAATTCACCATGCGGCGTTTGATTCGCAAATCTTAGGAGTCCGGCCCGACCTCGTAGTCGAAATACGGACCGACATTCTGGCCGAGGTTGACGGTCCGATGCTGAAGTATGGTCTCCAAGAGCGGCACAGGCAACCGCTCATGAGTGTCCCATCGAAGCGTGCTGAGCGTCCCAGCAGATCGCTCCTAGAAGCTGCTTATGCGCGTTTCAGGGAGGCATAGGGTGCCTGGCGGGCTTGGCTCAAATCAGGAAGTCAATTATGGCTGTGCGACCCGGTCGCGCAGTAGTTTCCGAGCGAGCGGCCGTATCTGCTCGATGGCGGCAACGTCAACCCAGCTGCGTGGACCCTTCGCCGGAGCTCCAATTATCTGCAACATGTCGAGGACATTCGCGCTCGTAACATGAAATCTGTCTGCGATTTCGTGGACACGAAGTTGTTGTTGAGTCAGGTGGCCGAGTTCGCCGATGACGCGTTCTATATGCGATGGATTGGCACGCGTCTTTCGCACGACACGAAACGACATCCAACCGCCTGATTCCACGGAGGAGCGTTCTAGCTGAAGCTGCCCGCTGCCTGCTGAACTGGCCAGCGCATCTCCTTCCACGATTCCGAGGATAACGTGGGGCTCCCCCTCCATAGCTCGCCAGCCTGAAATTGACTCCCTGTAGTTGCCGCCAGCAAACATGTTGAAGACCTCAATTCCCGTAATTGGGTGGTCACGGGCGATCATCACCCTGGGTATGTTCCAGGACCTGAACAGAGGAGAGGCATTGAGCTGGCAGACGACAAGGCTGCGCTGTGCTATGTCGAATATGAGCGACGGAATTTCATCAATCTCGAAATAGGTGCCGGGCTTCCTTTGTCGCTCAGCCGCTTTGCGTGCGGAGATCGCATTGGTGAAGATGGCGGAGCTGGTTTTGTACTGATTGATCGTCGTGCTGTTCCAAGCGTTACGTTTGGCGGTGAGGAGGTGGACCTCCGACCTGCGGACGTGAGTTACAGGGCAGTCCAAGACATGGAGGTCTCGGGGGAGCAACAAGGGCTTAATCAGCATGGATTCTGCCTTCGACAGTGGAGAATCGGGTACAGCGGTCGAATGTCGAGCTCAAGACTGCGCGGCCAAGGCTGTCTCTCTGCCGTCGGGAGCCACTCTTAGGAGCTTCAGAAGGTCGTTCGCTTCATCACGACGCAGTCCGCGCAAGACCGTTACTTCGCGTCCGACGAGCTGGGAGACTGTCCTTAGTTTGTCCTCATCGCTGAAGATCCCCATCTTGCGCAAAACATCCGTCAGAGCTCCGAGCTGGATGTTGGTGGCCGGTGCATTTACCGGGGACGAGCCTGAATAAGTCCCAGAATCCCAGTGTCCGTATGCATCTTCTGGCACGTCCGGCCCCCAAAATAGTCCATCATTGGAAATTGAATACTAGATTGTTGCACGTGTTCAGGCTACGCGGAGCAACCGATCCATTCCGCGGTCAGCAATAGGGCGTGGGAGGACTACTGCCGTCGATGGCGACAAGTATGATTTCACTTCATCTATGCCCGAAAGGGGAACCTGCGTGCTGAGCTATCGGACTCTGCTAACTATCAATCCGCAACCTGAAGATAATGTGGTCCAAGGCGTTATCGACAAGACTGTGGAGTGGTTGCGCGACAAGAATCTCGATGTTGAAGCACTCGTACCCAACAGCGAAGTGACGGTCTCAGCAAACGCGCGAGTTAAATGGATTGCTCCGGAGTCGGCAGAATTTGTGGGGACTCAGCGGCTGATCCTCACGGAAGAGAGTCCGGCTGGCAACTGGGTCTCCACGCTCACTGTGAGGCAGCCTTCGGACGGACGACCGTGGTTCTGGATGGATGTCGAAGGGCCGAATTGGGCGGGCGCGCCGAGGCTCGTCAGCTCGCTCATCGAACATTACTCGTGCTCTGATCGTGGCGTTAGGCTCACGAAGCGTCCGGTGATAATTCGTCCACAGCAGGTGGATGAGCTGATCCGGCTACTAGGGCGCCCCGGACGTCGAACCCTCTCCTTCATCGCTGGCAGCAGCGCGGGATTACCGATGAAGGCCTGGAAAGAGTTCGTCGGAGATCTCCTGAAGCAGACCATCGGCCAGGCATCCGGCTACGTGCTGGACCCTGTCGCTACAACGATCTTCAACCAACGTGTGGGAGAGAGTTTCGGTGTCCGGCCCGGCATGCTCAGAACCTATCTTCCAGAGCTTAACATCCTTGATCCGCAGGACGCGGCCCGCCATAGATTTCTGACCTCCGAGTCCATTGCGACGCAGAATGTCGGCCGACTTCGCAAGACGTTGAGCTACAGGGCCCGCGAAGTTACCCAAGCAGCACTGTTGGACGACGGGGTTCGTCTCCTAGACCGCCGTTTGGAAGAAGCAGAGCTCCTCATGGAACTCTCGCCCTCGTCTACGGTGAAGGCCGCTGCGACGGCTCCAGAAATCGTGGCGCCAAAATCCTCGCCGTCGCCCAACGATGGCACAGTCACCAGCCACTCTGAATCGCAGTCGGCGCAGGACCAGCAGACCGCAGTTCCGTCTGAACTGGAGCGACCTGCAGAGCCTCTGGTACCTGAAGCCACGGTTGGGGCACAAGCCGAAATATACCTTGCCCTCAGGGCACTTGTGGAGGAATTTACGGGAAGCGCGCCATCGGCGGTTTCCGTCGAGGTAGTCCGTGGACTTTTGGAAGCCGGACGTGATGCCGAAAAGATGAATACACGGCTCCTCGCCAAAATTGACCAGTCATCGGCCGCATTGGATGCAGCGATGGTTGAACAAGACAGACTGCGCCACCTCATAGACGACCTTGAGCTCGACGCGTGGGAAACCTGGGAACTGCTTGAGGCGCAGACGGCTACTGCCCGCGGAGCTCAGGACGCCGAGTTGAAGCTGCGGGCACTGCTAGCTGGCTCCGGCGCCGACGTCGACTGGACCGAACTGGAAGACACTGCAGCGGCTGAGCTGGCCATTCCCGAGAACTTCAACAGCCTGGTCGAATCCTTTACGGAACTTCCCTTCGTGGTCTACACGGGAAACAAAGACACGACGGCTTCCCTCGATAATCACGACGCGGTGGGACAGTGGTGCGTGATGACGTGGAGCATTTTGGCGGCTTTGAACGACTATGCGCGACTAAAAGCGGAAGGCATGGACGTTGGCGGAGTGCACACATATTTGGAGTGCCCGCCCAGCGGGGGACGAACGTATCCACCCGGTCGTCACGCACGTGATGAAAGCGAAACCGTGAAGCAGAATCCAAGCTATTCGGGGCCGCGAACGCTCCCCGTGCCAGTAGAGGTTGATCCGAGTGGAAAAGCGTTCATGGGTGCCCACTTCCGGATCGCAAAACACGGCATGGTGTCACCACGATTGCACTATATCGACGCCACCGGCACGTGTGGAAAGATCGTCGTCGGCTATATCGGGCCCCACTTGCCAAACACTCAGACCAACTAGTCTGCCGGGCCGGTTCCTTCCAACTTGTCCCAGAGAAGGTCGACCACTCGCTGCTGCACACCCGGGCTCATCTCGCGAAGGACGTCGAAGAAGTCTGTAGCTATGCCCTGTGCGATGCGTTCGAGCATGGGTTTCAGCTCGCCGCCGGCGATAGGGCACGCGATGTCTGTCGTGTCGTCGGGGATGTTGCCACGAGGTGCGGCGTCCGCCGGATCAGAGTCATCGTTCCCAGGAGGAAGAGCCATGGTGTCGTCGTTGGAGGTCTCCGGCTGTTCGGGGGCAACACCGTCGTCGTCTCCGTCCTGCTGTTCGATTTCCGCTTCGTCGACACTGACGTCAGAGCCCGGAGTAACCCGATTCGGGATGAACTCTCGGAGCATCGCTGGTATTCGGTCCGTACGAAGAACGATGTCGAGGTGGTGCACGGTCCGTGTTAGGGCCACGTACAAGAGCTTTGCACCTTGGGCCATGTCGAGGATGGTCTTCGGTTCTACTACCACGACAGCGTCGAATTCGAGGCCTTTGGATTCTTCAGGAGACACTAGGTTGATACCCTGCGACAAGCCGCCGTCAGCGGATTCACTGAATTTCATTCCGGCCGCTCTGAATGCATTCTGAACTGGGTCCATATGGGCAGGTGGGACGACTACACCTACGAACAGGCCGCGCGAACTATGGGTCTGTACGGCCGATATGACGGCGTCCATAATTTCGCTTTCTTCAGCCACATGCCACCGAGGTTCCTCTTCGACGGGGCGAGGAAAGGCCTGCGGTGCGGACAATCCAGGAGCGGCCGATTCAAGGACCTTGGCAGCTACCGCAAGAGCCGGTGCGGGAACTCGATATCCGACTTTTAGCTCAGCTTCAGTGAAGTTTTCATCTTCGCCGAGAGTGGTCAGGACCTGGTTCCAGTCCTTGCGGGCGAAGGCCGACGTTGCCTGTGCTATATCACCAACAACAGTCATAGATCCGTTCAAGCTTCGGCGGCGAACCGCGCGAAGCTGCATGTAGGACAAGTCCTGCGCTTCGTCGACGACGATGTGGCCGTATCGGAAGGATGTACCATTTATCGCGGCGGACGCGGAATCGATTACGCCTAGATCCGCCATGGTCCAGACTTCGTCGCCCATCCGCGCGGACGGCGGACGAAAAAGCAGTTCCGCCTCCGCCGCGGTTGCGCCGGCACGGACAAGCCGGTCCATAGATCCGTACAGATCCCTAACGAACTGCTGAGGCGACAATCGGGGCAAGACCCTGTCTACTTGCTCCTCTAGGGAATCCTGATCGATGAGAGAAAGGGGATCCAGCCGTCCGCCGAAGTTTTTTGACAACAGCATTGTTTGAACGGCAGCCTTGAACTGCGCTCGACGCCGCGCATATGTGACTTTTGATTTCAGCCCGGCCAGGGTGTCACCAACTTCGAGATTGGTCACCTGCAAAGTGCGGGTCTTGGAGTCCGTCCTTTTTACAGCCAGGCCGCTAGCCGGGATTCGCTCCCGATTAGCCAAGCCTTTGTAAACGATGGATTCCATTTTAGCCGAACCCTTTTTGCGGGCGACGTCGGTGCGGTCGTGGCCACGAGGTGCAAGGTCGCCGGCCAAGAGTTGCGCGAGAGACTGCTGCACCACGTCAACGTCGCCGAGGGTAGGCAGGACGCGCTTGATGTACTTGGTGAAGGTGGGGTTTGGGCCCACGACCAAAACGTCCTTCGGTTGCAGCTCCTCGCGGAAGGTGAACAGGATCCATGAGACCCGGTGTAGTGCCACCGCAGTCTTGCCCGTCCCTGGACCGCCTTGAATCAGCAGCAACTGGTCCTTGTTCGCGCGGATGATCCTGTTCTGGTCTGCCGTGATCGTGCGAACGATATCGGCCATGAACTCGCCACGGTCGCGTCCAAGATCCTCAAGGAGGGGGTCCAGACCTACAAACGTCTCCGCCGCGAGATCATCAGAGAGCTCTTGGAAAATCTGGTCGGTAAAGGAATCAATCCGGTTGCGCGTTGAGGTGAACACCCGCTTGCGTGACACTCCGTGAGGGTCTTCAGACGTGGCCTCGTAGAAGGAGTTGCCGATTTCTGACTGCCAAGGGCTAACCAAGAGGTCATAATTGTGGTCGCGGATGGCAACGCTTCCAAGATAGATGGTGTCGCCGTCGTCCAGGTCCATGCGCGCAGTCGCAACTGCTTCGGATGGCTCCAGCCGTTTGCGGTTCTGAAGCGCAGCGCGTTGCGCGGCTCGATCATGAGTGTTGCCGCTGACCACAGCCTTGGAGGCGTCCTCGAGATGTTTGTCGTACACCATCTTGGTTGAGTCGAAGTAATTCTGCTCGAGGGCCTTCTCGGCCTCAAACGCGTCTCTATCGGTGTCCTGCAATTGCGCGGTCATGCTTCCCCCTGTGACTTATCGAACAAATTAAAGCAGAAACGTCCGACATTCCTGGGTGAACACGTCCGTGCTACCAGAACGTGTTGTAGGTTGAACCAAAAGATCAAGTGAGGGCACAAAGGGGTTGGCATGGTCAAAGTCGCTCGGCCGAAGGGCGGCAAGGGGCAATGTCGGGTCTGCCTCAAGTTGTTGGCGCAAGTGTCCCCCGGTGGACTGGCGACCAAGCACGCTGATCGAAAGGGCAATTTCTGCGGCGGTGTCGGGCAACCCGTCGTCAGCAATGCGGGGTCGAAGCGTGCGATCGGGTCCGGCCCAACGAGCACGAAGGCCAGCGTCCCGATCGCGTCACGTCGTGTCGAGTCTCTTGTAAGGTCCGTCAACAAGCGTCTGAAAGAGCGTCCTGCCGTTCTGCAGATCACGAACGCACGCAGTAGCGCGAAATTTTCAAGCGCCGCGACTCGGGGCGAAGACCATTGGTCACTGCTCAGCGATTCTCCTCGCGAAGATTTGGAGACCGATCGGGCCTGGCGGCGCGTAAGACTTGGGACCTCACAAGGGACCGGAAAGCGTCGTTGACTCCTCGGATGCGAGGGGACACCTCGCCCGCGGCACGGCCCAACTACGAACGAACCCGACCTCGTCAGATAAGATCGGGCCTATGCCGCAAACACCCAAGTCATGTCTCCATGACTGAGCCCTGGTCATCGGTGGATGACGTGGCGGAGCACCTAGGCGTCAGCAAGGACACCGTGTACGCCTGGCTCGCAAAGCGGAATATGCCGGCTCATCGCGTCGGAAGGCTGTGGAAGTTCAAGCTCAGCGACGTAGATTCGTGGGTTGTTGCCGGCGGGGCGGCCGAAGGTGGACCGTCGGATTGAGCGACGAGACACGTTACAAGCTGTCCTTCACCACGGGCGGACTTCTGGCGAACGAGTGCCGTGTCCTAGCTGCGGAGTATCTGCGGCTCGGTGACTGGCGGGAGGCCAGAGCCTCGGTGAGAGCGAACAACCTCATCCAGAAGCGCACCGCGTCCGCCGTCGCGCGCATCAGCCGCGAGGCGATGGACCGTGCCAGCATGCTGACTGACGCCGAGCTGGAGATCGTGGTCGGCGGCAACGCCCCCGAGCGCCAACAGCTCGTATGGCTGGCTATCTGCCTCCAGTACCCCTTCGTCGCTGACTTCGCCGAAGAGGAAGTTAGAGAGAGATACCTATCCATGAGCAACGAGCTGGGCCCCGGTGCTCTGGATACGTTCTTCGTCAAGAAGTCGTTCTGGCACGGTGAGTTGGAGGACCTCAAGCCCAGCACGAAGAACAAGCTTCGGCAGAATTTGTTCAGGATGCTCCGGGAAGCGCAAATAGTGTCAGAGGCAGGCCATATCCTTCCTCAAGTGATAGGAGAACGGGTGGCCGAAGCCTTACGCCGACGCGGTCCGGGGTCGTTCCTGGTTTTCCCCATCGCGGATTTCGAAATTGAAAGTTTGATGCATGCATAAGAAGGTCTCAGATATGCCCCTCGCTAAACGCGAAGAGCACCTCCTCAAGGCGCTCACGAGCCGGCGTTTCCTTGACAACAAGGTGCCCGGGAACGAAGTTCCCTTCTTTATCTGTCCCTTCGCGCCAGCTGAGGCTCTCGCGATGGAGAAGGTTCAGAAGCGACTTCAGAGCCGTCTTAGAGTCGACGGCATCGAAGTCCTGGAGATCAATCTCTACGACCTTACAGTCGAGATCCTCCAAGAACGGGAGCTATGGGACAGTGTTCTGGAGGCGGAATCCCAGCACTCCAAGGACGAGTTTCGAGAGTTGTTCCAGCAGATCTTCGATCCAGCGCACGAGCTCGCTCCGCGCGTAAGGGAGAAACTCAAAGCGCCGCACGACATCTTCTTCCTCACCGGGATTGGCGAAGTCTTTCCCTACATCCGGTCGCACACGGTGCTCAACAATCTCCTAAGCATCTCGAAAGACAAACCGATGCTGATGTTCTTCCCGGGGGAATATCGCCAGTCAGCTTCGCAGGGGTCCTCGCTAGTCCTCTTCGGGCAGCTCACCGATGACCAGTACTACCGCGCGTTCAACATCTTCGACTATCACGTTAACTAGGGGGAACCATGAAGCTTCATGACATCTTTGCGAAAGATATTTCGCGAACGATTGAGGGCGTCGTCAAAGCCGACGACGAGTCCCAGATCGGCACGGAAGTTAGTGAGTACGTGCTCACTAACGAGGCCAGCCAGCGGATGGAATCCCTCCTGGACGCCTACAACAACTACGCCGGCGCGAACGGCGCCTGGGTTTCTGGATTCTTCGGATCCGGTAAGTCCCACATGCTCAAGATGCTGGCTCACCTACTCGGCGACGTCGAAGGGCAAAAGGTCTCGAGGGACCAAGTAGTCGAGAGTTTCATCCAGAAGACCGCCGGCAATGGCATCCTCCGTGCGGCGATAGAAAAGTCCCGGCAGATCCCGGCGAAGAGCATTCTCTTCAACATCGACCAGAAGGCGACCTTGCAGAGCAAGGACCAGCCGGATGCGCTGCTCAGCGTCTTCGTGAAAGTCTTCAACGAGTCCTGCGGCTTCTACGGGCAGCTGGGTCACGTGGCAAAGTTCGAGAGGGACCTCGTCAAAGAGGGCATTTTCGACAGTTTCAAGGGCGTCTACCAAGAGATTTCGTCCAAAGCGTGGGAAGAGGGGCGCACCCTCGGCATCCTCCAAGAAGGCAATATCGCTAAGGCTTACGCGCGTGTAACGGGCCAGGATGAAACAGCGCCCACGCAGATCCTTTCAAAGTACCGTTCCGAGTACAGCGTCTCTATCGAAGACTTTGCGAACGACGTTAGGGAGTGGCTGGATAGCCAGGACGGAAACTACCGGCTCAATTTCTTCGTCGACGAGGTCGGGCAGTTCATTGCGGACAATACGAAGCTCATGCTGAATCTCCAGACTGTCGCGGAGACGCTCGCCACTAGATGCAATGGCCGGGCATGGGTACTAGTCACTTCCCAGGAGGACGTCGACGCCGTCATCGGCGACCGGACGAGCAAACAGGGTAACGACTTTTCCAAGATCCAGGCGCGCTTCAAGAACCGGGTAAAGCTCACAAGTGCGGATGTGGAAGAAGTCATTCAGAAACGCCTGCTGGAAAAAACCGCCAGCGGATCAATCCAGTTGGGCGGAATTTACGCGGCCGAAGCGAACAACTTCAAAACGCTTTTCGATTTCGCGGATGGATCACGTAAGTACCGCATCTTCCAGGATGAAGAGAATTTCACATCGAGCTACCCCTTCATCACCTACCAATACACGCTGTTCCAGGACGCCCTCAAGGGGCTGTCCGCCCACAATGCGTTTGAGGGCAACAACCTTGCGGTCGGAGCTCGGTCCATGCTCGGAGTCTTCCAGGACGTCATCCAACAGCTGCAAGATACCCCGGTCGGCGAACTCGCGACCTTTGACCGCATGTTCGAGGGAATTCGACATTCCTTAAAATCGCAGGTCCAAGGGGCCATCATGACCGCTGAGGACCACGTCAGCCCGCAGAATCTGTTCGCGGTGCAGGTGCTCAAAGCGCTCTTCCTAGTGAAGTACGTGCCGGACTTCAAGGCCACACCGCGGAATATCACCATCCTCTTGTACAGCCGGTTCGGCCTGAACATGGTCGACTTTTCCACCAAAGTGAAGGACGCGCTGAATCTCCTGGAGCAGCAAACGTTCATCCAGCTCAACGGCTCTACCTATGAATACCTGACAAGTGATGAAAAGGACATTGAGCAGGAGATCAAGTCGGTTCCACTGGACTCAAACAAGTTCGGATCGGATTTCGCGGCGTTCCTCACCGGCGACATCCTGAAGTCATCGAAGGTGCGTTACGTCTCCAATGGCCAGGATTTCCCGTTCGGGGTACGACTTGACGATAGCCCCTATGGTCAGCAGAAGGAGCTGACTCTCCACTTCATCAGCCCGGAATACGAGTACGCAGACTCGCTCGAGACCCTTAAGGCCCACAGCTCCGGCAAGGATGAGCTTCGCGTAGTCATCGCCGACGACGGCAGGCTCATGGCAGATTTGCGGCTGTATCTCAGGACTGAGAAGTACCTCAAATTGAAAAGCTCCAGCCAGCAATCCGACGCTGTGCGGCACATTCTGGAAGTCAAGGGGCGGCAGCTCGCCGAGAGGCGGAAAGAAGTGGTCGGCCGACTTCGTAACCTGGTTGCGAAAGCGACAATGGTGGCCAACGCCTCGGAGATCGCCGTGACTTCAGAAGACCCGGCCGCGCGGATTGACTTGGCATTCCAGGATCTTATTGCCCGGACATACCCGATGCTCTCGATGCTTGGCAGCGCGAAATTCACTGAGGACCAGATCCAGAAGAACCTCAAAGTCCTCGACGGCGCGCTCGAAAGCGACGCTGCCCAAATGGTCTCGGCAGGCGAACAAGAAATCCTGAACTGGGTTACTCTGCAGAACGCCCAAGCTGCCAAAGTCACAGTCAAGTCGGTCGACGAACACTTCGTGCAGAAGCCGTACGGGTGGTCGACCGTTGCAATTCAGGTGCAGCTTGCAAAGTTGATTGGCCTTGGCAAGGTTGCGGTGAGCCGTGACGGCGTGAAGCTGGCCCGCACAGAGGCGGGATCAGATCTGAAGAACACCGCCCGCTTCCCAGTCCTGGTTCTGACCGTTCCTGTCGCCTACCGGTCAGCGGACGTCCGCGCGTTGGCGGATTTCTATAAGGACTTCTTTCTCGAGCCGCAGCCGACCGCTGACCCCGTGGAACTGGCAGCTGCCACCAAAGCTCGTTTGCAGTCCCTGCGCGACAAGCTGACGTCGGACCGGGCCAAGTTCAACTATCCGTTCATGAGCTCCCTCTCCGACGCCACGGAGGCGCTGGCCAAGGTGTGCGGTCAGTCAGACGATTGGTACCTCACGTCCTTCCGCACTCACATGGACGAGCTGCAAGACTTCAAGGCCGATCTCATTGACCCCATCGAAGGCTTCCTCAATGGACAGCAGAAGAAAATCTACGATGACGCGGCCGCCTTGCTGAGGGGCGAGCAGTCAAACCTCGCGCAAATTGACTCGGAGCTGCCCGGAATCATCGAGAAGCTCCTGGACGATCCGACGCTCTTCCGCGGTGGAAAGATACCCGCCTTAAACATTCAGCTTCAGCAGCTCCGTGAGGTGCTGGAAGGTGCCGTAAATGCGGCCCGCTCAGATGCCCAGGGAGCTGTCGGAAAGGCAGCCACGGCGATTACCGGCGGTGATCATTTCCTGAAGGCAACGGACGACGCGCAGGCACATGTGCTCAAACGCGTTGAAAGCTTTGAAGCCGGTATCGCGGCGGAGAAACAGATCGTCACTCTGAAAGGCAAAGCGAGTGCTTTCCAGGATGACGTGAAGCCCGCGTTGTTCCAAATCCTGGCTCAAAACCCAAAGGAGCGTCCCACTGGATCGCCAACCTATCCGAACGGCGATCCCGAGCCCAATAAGCCCGTCAAGATTGTGCCATTCGGCTCCCTTGAGTTGGACTCGGACATCCAGCTTATTGAGACAACCGCTGACATCGAGGATTTTGTGGATGCTGTTCGCCGAGCCCTGAAGGCCGAAATCTCTAGTGGAACCAAGGTGACCCCCTAATGGATTTGTCGTTGTTGCGTGGGTTTGCTGCGGGTGTTCGGGTTGAGTTGGTGGGTGTTGTTGGGGCCCGGTTGGCTGGGGTGTTGTTGCCTGGGTCGGTGGAGCGGGTGGAGTTTCCTGAGGCGGTCCGGCGTCTTGAGAGTGTGGTTGCGCGCTCGGGCCGTGATGTTGTGGTCGATCAGGTGGCGTATACGTGGTTTAACCGTTTGGTCGCGTTGCGGTTTATGGACGTGAATGGTTATACGGGTGTGGGCGTGGTGTCCCCTGCGGGGGGTGCTGTGGCGGGGCAGCCGGAGGTGTTGGCGGACGCGAAGGCCGGCCATATTGATGTTGAGGTGGTGGGGGAGAAGGTCCGGGACCGGGTAATTGGTTTATTGTCGGGTTCTGTGGTGTCCGGGGATGCTCAGGGGGAGGCGTTTAAGCTTCTGCTGGCGGCGTATTGCAATCACTGGGCGGGGCCGATGCCGTTCATGTTTGAGCGGACGGGGGATTTCACGGAGCTGCTGGTTCCGGATGACCTGCTCTCGGACCGGTCGATTGTGGCCCGGATACTGCGGACGCTGACGCCTGAGGTCTGCTCGGATGTTGAGGTGATCGGTTGGCTGTACCAGTTCTATATTGCCGCGCGGAAGGACGAGGTCTTCGCGGGGTTTAAGAAGAACAAGAAGGCGACGGCGGTGGAGATCCCGGCGGCGACGCAGTTGTTTACCCCGCACTGGATTGTGAAGTATCTGGTGGAGAACTCGCTGGGGCGGCTGTGGCTGCTGAACAACCCGGCCTCGGATCTGGCGTCGCGGATGGAGTATTACATTGCTCCGGTGGAGCCGGAGACGGACTTCCTGAAGATTACTGGTCCGGAGGAGTTGAAGGTCCTGGATCCGGCGTGCGGGTCCGGGCACATGCTCACGTATGCGTTTGATCTGTTGTTCCTGATGTATGAGGAGGCCGGCTACGCGCCCTCGGACATCCCGGGCCTGATTCTGAAGCACAATTTGTTTGGGGCGGAGATTGATCCAAGGGCCGGTGCGTTGGCGGCGTTCGCGCTGGTGATGAAGGCCAGGGCGCAGCAGAAGTCGTTCCTGAATCCGGGGAAGTGCACGGCACCGAATATCTGCGTGCTGGAGCCGGTCCGGTTCACCGCTGATGAGCTGGAGATGCTCGTGACCCGGGGCGGAGACAAGCACGCGGAGGTCGCGTTTTGGCAGGCGTTTGAGGACGCGGACACGTTCGGGTCGTTGATCCGCCCGAACCAGGAGCTCATCGCACCCCTTGCTGCCCATGTCGAGTCGCTCGGGGAAGCCGAAACACTGTTCGCCGGGGAGGTTCTGGACCGGGCCCGGACCGTGCTCCGCCAGTCGGAGTATCTCTCGACCCGGTACCACGTGGTCGTCGCCAACCCGCCCTACATGGGCTCCCGGAACATGGGCTCGTCTCTGCTGACTTTCCTTTCCTCCGAGTACATGGAGAGCAAGAAGGATCTATTCTCTGCGTTCATTGTGCGAGCATGTGAATTAGGCTTGAATGACTCGTATATGGGGATAATGTCGCCTAATGTTTGGATGTACATTTCTTCGCACCTTAAGCTGCGACAGCGACTTGGGATTGCGGCTTCGCTCGTCGCCCTGGTGGAACTACCGCTTTCCGGCTTTGCGGAGGCAACCGTTCAGATCTGTGCATTCCTGCTGCGTAAAAGGCCGTACGCGCAGAATCCGACAGTGTTCATTGGCCTGGTTCAGGAATCGGGCGGTCCGGCGGCCATTCAGAAGGCGGCTGCAGCAGCGGTTGCAGATCCTACGTCTTCCAATCGCCACTTAGCCCGAATGGGAGACTTTAAGGTGATCGACGGTGAGCCCGTGGCCTATTGGCTTTCGAGTGACTTTCTCAAGATCTTCGAGGTCAATAATTCTTTGGCTGAGATTGCTTCGCCTAGACAGGGTCTCGCAACCACTGACAACGGACAGTTTGTGCGGCGGTGGCACGAGGTTTCCTACAGGCGAATAGGCTTTGATCTGGCGTCTACGGAGGATGCCGCGTCAACAGCTAAGAAATGGTTCCCCTATAATAAAGGAGGCGACTTCCGGCGATGGTACGGAAACCAGGAGTTCATCGTTGACTGGGAAAATGACGGAACTGAGATAAAAGCAAATATAATAAGGAAATATCCATATCTAAATGGCAATGCCGGTTTCGTCGCGAAGAACACCGCGTTCTACTTCCGGCGGTCAATTTCATGGTCTCTAATTGGCACAAGCGTTCCTTCCTTTAGGCATTATCCCGAGGGATTCATATTCGATGTGGCAGGCATGTCTGTCTTTGCGGAAGATGAGCTGACCCACTTTTCCCTGTTGGGGCTCCTGAATTCGACGGTCGCGGCTGCAGCCCTGCGAGTTCTGGCCCCCACACTGAATTTTCAAGCGGGGGATATTGCGAGGATTCCTGTTGTCTCCATGCGACAGGCGTCTCATGTGAACGTAGTGAAACAGCTGATTGAAATCTCAAAAGCAGACTGGGATGCCTATGAAACATCGTGGCAGTTCACTGAGAATGCTTTGATTCGCTCCGCCCATTCTCGCGACACGTTGCAGATGAGCCTCTGCCGCCTCGTGGAGAACGATCGATCGCTGCTAAGGACATCCAGAGACTTGGAGCTCGCCAACAACGAGTACTTCGCTGAGGCATTTGGTTTGGGCTCAGAGGTGTCGACCGACGTAGATACCCGAAAAGCTTCAATAACGAGCGCGCACACACTGGATGAGTCTGACCGAGCGACTACCGGCACAGCGAACTCGCTTGCGGCGCGACTGAGGGTTCCAGATTTACTGTCCTACTCGGTGGGATGCATGTTCGGTCGCTACAGCCTCGATGTCCCGGGGCTGGTGTTGGCTGATCAGGGTGACTCGTTGGTGGAGTATTTGGCGAAGGTGCCGTCGCCGTCGTTCATGCCGGATGAAGATAACGTTCTGCCGGTTCTTTCCGATGGCTGGTTTGAGGATGACGTTGTCGAACGATTCCGGGCGTTCCTCAAGGTCTCCTTCGGTGAGGAGCATTTCGAGGAGAACCTGCGGTTCGTTGAAGATGCTCTGGGCAAGGACATTCGGAAGTACTTCGTGCAGGACTTCTACAAGGACCACGTCCAACGGTACAAGAAGCGTCCGATCTATTGGATGTTCTCTTCGCCGAAGGGCTCGTTCAACGCGCTGATTTATATGCACCGGTACCGTCCGGACACGGTGAGCGTGGTGCTGAACGATTACCTGCATGAGTTCCAGGCGAAGTTGCGGGCCCGCCGGGGGAGTCTGGACCAGGTGGCGGTGTCGACAGTGTCGACGGCGAAGGAACAGACGGCTGCCCGTAAGGAAGCGGAGCAGATCGGGAAGATGCTGCTGGAGCTGGAGGAATGGGAGCAGAACGTGCTGTACCCGTTGGCGACCGAGCAGATTGGTATCGACCTGGACGACGGAGTCAAGGCCAACTACCCCAAATTCGGAGCCGCGCTGAAGAAGATTGTGGGGTTGGAAGCTAATGAGTGAGATCCATCAGCATCTCAACGAGGCGTTGAGAAAGTCGCGCATTGTCGTGTGGAACGATCCGGCCGGCGAGTTCCGGGCTGACTTCGACTCGTTCGAAGAAGATGGCGTTGAGAAGCGAGAGGTCAAGAACGACGAGTTCGCGCGGAAGTTTGAAGCCCTCCGTAGCAATCCCGTGCCGCGCTACGTTCTCTACCGGACAGGACCAGTCAAGGAAGGGATAGACAACTGGCTCTACGACGTCGAACTCTTCTACGCAAAGTTCAGCGCCAACAAAGTTGACCTTGCCGCCGACGTCAGCGGCCTGCCGCAGGACCTCAAGTACTTGGTGCCACAGCATCCAGGTTTCTTTGGCGACGACAAGAACCGGCAAGCCTTGAAAGCGATGCTCGTAGATTCGGACTCCGCGGTGGACGTCAAAGCGAAGATGCTGGCAGTCAGTTGCGATGCTTCGGACCACCGGCTGGACGAGATCGTAGGGATTCTGCTGGATGACTCCGCAAAGAACAAGACCGCTCGGATGAAGAAAATCGCGGACTCCGAGCTGACGGGCTTCCTATTCCAGGGGCTGCAGTCGATCTACGGTTACGACTCGGTCGAACCCAGCCTTGAGGATTTCGCGCTCTGGCTCTTCAAATCCACCTTGCCGGGACATGAGCCCAAGGCGGGCCATCATGCCCGCAACGCGCGGCTGTTCTTCGGCTCCTGGAGCCACGACATAAGGCATTCCCAAGCCTTCACCACGCTGTCGGGCGACGCCTCCAAGGTCCTCCAAATCGACAAGGCCATAGAGGGCACTCCCTACACTGAGTTGCTCGAAAATCTGGCCTTCGAAGTCGTGGACCAGAAGATCATTTCAGAGATGGCCCGTCTGGCGGCCCAGAAGAATCTGGCCAGCAAGGACGCCGGTAACGTTTTGCGGCACCGGCGCCGTTCGCTGTGGTGGCCCGACTACCAGGACCTCTATCTCGCTATCGAGGCTGGCGTCGCCCTCCTTGAGGAAGTCAATGCCTTCCAGCTGCAAATCAACTCCTTTGACGACGGGCTGACAAAGTACTCGCAGACATGGTGGCGGATCGACAGCCTGTACAGACGGTTTACCTACCGGGTGCGAAAGACCGAATTCGGCCAGCCGCTTGAGCAGCTCCGCGACGTCGTCGAGAGCCACTACTCCAACAAGTTCCTGATTCCGCTGAACGACGCGTGGCAGGTGCGAGTGGACGCTCTGGAGGAGTGGAAATCCGCTGTCGTCCCATCACAACGCGACTTCTTCGCCAAGTATGTCCAACCGCAGCTGGCCAAGAAGAACAAGGTCTGCGTCATCATTTCCGACGCCATGCGCTATGAGATCGCCGAGGAGCTCGGCTCCCGCGTGCGCCAGGAAAGCGGTTATGAGGCTGCTCTTGACGCGCAGCTGGGCGTCCTCCCGAGCTACACCCAGCTGGGCATGGCTTCGCTGCTGCCGCATTCAAAGCTGGAGCAGCAGGCCGGAAAGAATGCTTTGGTCCTGCTGGACGGGGCGCCGTCCGGGGGCACCGAAAATCGGTCCAAGATCCTGCTGTCCGTCGGCGGCACAGCAATCAAGGCGACCTCCTTTCGTGATCTGACTCGTGACGAGCAGAGGGCTCTTTTCAAGGACAACCAGGTCGTCTACATCTACCACGACACCATCGACCACACCGGCGACAAGCTTGCTA
Organism: Arthrobacter sp. NicSoilB4; assembly: GCF_019977335.1. NCBI lineage: Bacteria > Bacillati > Actinomycetota > Actinomycetes > Micrococcales > Micrococcaceae > Arthrobacter > Arthrobacter sp. NicSoilB4. The sequence continues at coordinate 890,860 of NZ_AP024653.1, forward strand.
CAGAGACGTCTGCATTCCATGCAGCCGAGCAAGCGTTGGTTGATCTGGTTTCGCTGGTCAAGAAGACAGCGGGCGCCAACGTCAGCAATATGCTCATCACGGCTGATCACGGGTTCATTTACCAGGACAAGCCCATCGACGCCAGCGATTTTCTGTCTGAGACCCCGCACGGCGACGAGTTCTTCTTCGAGAACCGACGCTTCGTGCTCGGACGCAACCTGAAACCATTGCACGGGCTCCGGGCATTCACGTCAGCTCAACTGGGCCTCGAGGGTGATATTGAAATTCAGATCCCGAAATCCATCAAGAGACTGAAGCGTCAGGGAGCAGGTGCCCGTTTTGTGCACGGCGGCGCCTCGCTGCAGGAGGTAGTAGTGCCTGTACTGCGGGTGAACAAGAAAAAGGCGGGGGACGTCTCGCTCGTCGACGTCGAAATCATGCAGGAGAAGGATTCGATTACAACCAATCAGGTTGTCGTCGGTCTGTTCCAGAAGGAGCCTGTCAGCGACAAAGTCCAAGCGCGGCAACTGAAGGTTGGTCTCTATTTCGGTGACCGGCTCATCTCAAATGAAGTGATCCACGACTTTGATCTGGCTGGCCTCGACAAGCGCGAGCGGATGGTGTCACTGCAGCTACTTCTGAGCAAAGACGCCGATGACCTCATGAAGGAGAATGTCGAGCTCCGCCTCATGGCAAAGGCCTTCAAGACCACACACTGGGGCGTCTATGCATCGAAAACACTCAAGCTCAGCCGCTCCTTCACCAGCGATTTTGACTCATAGGGGATAGACATGGATTTGTCGTTGTTGCGTGGGTTTGCTGCGGGTGTTCGGGTTGAGTTGGTGGGTGTTGTTGGGGCCCGGTTGGCTGGGGTGTTGTTGCCTGGGTCGGTGGAGCGGGTGGAGTTTCCTGAGGCGGTCCGGCGTCTTGAGAGTGTGGTTGCGCGCTCGGGCCGTGATGTTGTGGTCGATCAGGTGGCGTATACGTGGTTTAACCGTTTGGTCGCGTTGCGGTTTATGGACGTGAATGGTTATACGGGTGTGGGCGTGGTGTCCCCTGCGGGGGGTGCTGTGGCGGGGCAGCCGGAGGTGTTGGCGGACGCGAAGGCCGGCCATATTGATGTTGAGGTGGTGGGGGAGAAGGTCCGGGACCGGGTAATTGGTTTATTGTCGGGTTCTGTGGTGTCCGGGGATGCTCAGGGGGAGGCGTTTAAGCTTCTGCTGGCGGCGTATTGCAATCACTGGGCGGGGCCGATGCCGTTCATGTTTGAGCGGACGGGGGATTTCACGGAGCTGCTGGTTCCGGATGACCTGCTCTCGGACCGGTCGATTGTGGCCCGGATACTGCGGACGCTGACGCCTGAGGTCTGCTCGGATGTTGAGGTGATCGGTTGGCTGTACCAGTTCTATATTGCCGCGCGGAAGGACGAGGTCTTCGCGGGGTTTAAGAAGAACAAGAAGGCGACGGCGGTGGAGATCCCGGCGGCGACGCAGTTGTTTACCCCGCACTGGATTGTGAAGTATCTGGTGGAGAACTCGCTGGGGCGGCTGTGGCTGCTGAACAACCCGGCCTCGGATCTGGCGTCGCGGATGGAGTATTACATTGCTCCGGTGGAGCCGGAGACGGACTTCCTGAAGATTACTGGTCCGGAGGAGTTGAAGGTCCTGGATCCGGCGTGCGGGTCCGGGCACATGCTCACGTATGCGTTTGATCTGTTGTTCCTGATGTATGAGGAGGCCGGCTACGCGCCCTCGGACATCCCGGGCCTGATTCTGAAGCACAATTTGTTTGGGGCGGAGATTGATCCAAGGGCCGGTGCGTTGGCGGCGTTCGCGCTGGTGATGAAGGCCAGGGCGCAGCAGAAGTCGTTCCTGAATCCGGGGAAGGGCACGGCACCGAATATCTGCGTGCTGGAGCCGGTCCGGTTCACCGCTGATGAGCTGGAGATGCTCGTGACCCGGGGCGGAGACAAGCACGCGGAGGTCGCGTTTTGGCAGGCGTTTGAGGACGCGGACACGTTCGGGTCGTTGATCCGCCCGAACCAGGAGCTCATCGCACCCCTTGCTGCCCATGTCGAGTCGCTCGGGGAAGCCGAAACACTGTTCGCCGGGGAGGTTCTGGACCGGGCCCGGACCGTGCTCCGCCAGTCGGAGTATCTCTCGACCCGGTACCACGTGGTCGTCGCCAACCCGCCCTACATGGGATCCGGCAATATGGGGTCAAAGCTCGCGGAGTTCGCCAAGCGGGAGTACCCGGACTCGAAGGCAGACCTCTTCGCAATGTTCATCGAACGTTGTTTGAATACCTGCTTGCGCTTCGGTGCCGTTTCCATGATAACGATGCAAGGCTGGCTATTTCTCACAACCTACACCAATCTCAGATCACGGGTTTCTGCAAATAGTGGCGTGCACTCCCTGGCGCATTTCGGCACAAGGGCATTCGACAGCATCGGTGGTGAAGTCGTTGCAACCGCAGCGTTCACCTTAGTCAGGGGAGCAACAGCGGACCGGGTTGGGTCTTTCATTCGGTTGACGGGCGGCTCAAACGAGACTCATAAATCCGAAATGCTACTGAATGTTTGTCGTGGAATTGACAAAGAATTTCTATATCGGACGAGCTTTTCGGCCCTCGCTAAGATCCCCGGGTCGCCAGTGGCATATTGGGTTTCGCCGCAGGTGGCAGAGGCATTCAATGGAAGCGAAATGATTGGCGCCCGAGCGAAGAAGGGATTGAGCTGCAGCGGAACTGACGCCTACTACCGATACTTCTGGGAAGTCTCGAAGGCCAAGCTCGCTTCGCATTCGGGGAGCAAATGGTTTTCCATCACTAAAGGCGGGGCGTATCGTAAGTGGTATGGAAATAATGAGTTTGTGATCAATTGGGAAAACAATGGTAATGAGTTGCGCAGCCGTCGAGACGTATCGGGAAAGCCGCTTGCTGCAATAAGGAACGAAGGAGAATACTTTCGTGCCGGTCTTTCGTGGAATGATGTTTCGAGTAACAAACTCGCCGTTCGAGTTGTTCCTAGCGGTGCCATTCCTACAGACTCAGGGCCAATGATTTACGATGACCTGCAGTCCCTCCGTATTGCCGGGATCTTGAATTCCGCTGTGGCTGAGCGGTTCACAGACATACTATGCACGTCACTTCATTACGGGGTGGGACAGATCGCCGCTTTTCCACTCAAGAATGCTGGCACCCCGAGGCGAGACCCAGACCTAGAGCGTTTGGTGGAATTAGCACGCCAAGACTGGGATGAGAGCGAAAACTCGCCTGGGTTCGAAGGGAGCGTTCTCTTGGCGGCGGGCCATTTCAAGAGCATCAGTGAGTCGGTTTCAGCCGTGACTGAATCATGGCAAAGGAGAGTTGAGGAAGTATCCGATCTTGAGACCCGCAACAACGCCGCCGTCTTGGAAGCCTACGGACTCTCATCGACCATCAACGCCGAGATCGAACCAGCGGACGTAACGCTTACGTGCAACCCTGCATACCGTTTCGGCGGAGGTGTCGATCAATCCGACGGCTATCGACTTCTGGGACGGGATGCGATCAACAGTTTCGTCTCATACGCGGTCGGTTGTATGTTCGGACGATTCAGTCTGGACGCGCCCGGTCTGGTGTTGGCAGATCATGGTGACTCGTTGGCAGAGTATCTAGCGAGGGTGCCGTCGCCCTCGTTTATGCCGGATGAGGACAACGTGCTTCCGGTGCTGTCGGACGGTTGGTTTGATGACGACATCGTCGAGCGGTTCCGCGAGTTCCTGAAGGCCTCCTTCGGTGAGGAGCATTTCGAGGAGAACCTTCGGTCCGTCGAAGATGCACTGGGCAAGGACATCCGGAAGTACTTTGTGCAGGACTTCTACAAGGACCACGTGCAGCGGTACAAGAAGCGTCCGATCTACTGGATGTTCTCCTCGCCGAAGGGCTCCTTCAACGCGCTGATCTACATGCACAGATACCGGCCCGACACGGTGAGCGTGGTGCTGAACGATTACCTGCACGAGTTCCAGGCGAAGCTGCGGGCACGCCGGTCCAACCTGGACCAGACGGGGGTGTCGACGTTGTCGACGGCGAAGGAGCAGACGGCTGCGCGGAAGGAATCGGAGCAGATCGGGAAGATGCTGCTGGAGCTGGAGGCGTGGGAGCAGAGCGTGCTGTACCCGCTGGCGACGGAACAGATCGACATAGACCTGGACGACGGGGTCAAGGCCAACTACTCCAAATTCGGGACGGCGCTACACAACAAGTTCACGGGGTTCTGATGGATGCTGAGACCGTCCTCGATACGAACCAGGGAAAGGGGCATACCACTGTGTCGCTCGATCAAAAGATTAACAGCGTCTTTGCGGGCTCTGTGGTGCGTAAAGACCTCGTCAAAACGGTCAAAGGCAACGCGATTGTGCCCTCATACGTCTTGGAATATCTGCTTGGACAGTACTGTGCCACAGATGACGAGGCACAGATCCAGGGCGGTATCGTATCCGTGCGAAGGATCCTCGCCGACCACTACGTGCACCGCAACGAATCCGAGCTCGTGCGCTCGACCATCCGCGAACGTGGACGCCACAAAGTCATCGACAAGATCAGCGTGACGCTTAACGACAAGGACGATGTCTATGAAGCCAGCTTCTCGAACCTGAAACTGAGCAAGGTGCTTGTCGACGCGGGGACGGTAAAGCAGCACCCCAAGCTGCTGGTCAGCGGAGTATGGTGCTTGGCAGACGTCGAGTACGAGCACTCGCCCGACAAAGGCCAGAGCCCGTGGATCCTTGCCTCCCTCAAGCCGATCCAGCTCTCCAGTTTTGACCTGGACGCCTATTTGTCGAACCGGGCTGAGTTCACCACCAACGAGTGGATTGACTTGCTGATCCAGTCGATCGGGTTCAATCCGGAGATGTTCGACCGCCGCGCCAAACTCATCCAGCTGATTCGGCTCATTCCTTACTGCGAACGCAACTTCAACCTGGTCGAGCTGGGTCCCAAAGGCACCGGCAAATCCCACATCTATTCGGAGTTCTCGCCGCACGGGATGCTGATCTCCGGTGGAGAAATCACGGTCCCGAAGCTTTTCGTGAACAACGCCAACGGGCGGCTGGGACTCGTCGGCTACTGGGACGCCGTGGCATTCGACGAGTTTGCAGGCAAGACAAAGAAGTCGGACAAAGCTCTGGTCGACATTATGAAGAACTACATGGCGAACAAGACGTTCTCGCGGGGCGTGGAGACACTCGGTGCAGAGGCTTCAATGGTCTTTGTGGGCAACACTCAGCACACGGTTCCCCATATGCTGAAGCACTCGGACCTCTTCGACGAGCTGCCGCCGTCGTACCACGATGCTGCTTTCCTCGATCGATTGCACCACTACATCCCCGGCTGGGAAGTGGACATCATCCGTGGTGAGATGTTCTCCGCCGGATACGGGTTCGTAGTCGATTACATCGCTGAGATCCTGAAATCCCAGCGGGCCCACGACTACTCCGACCGCTACACGGAGTTCTTCACGCTCTCGGCGGACATTTCTACTCGAGACCGCGACGGTATACATAAGACATTCTCGGGACTCATGAAAATCTTGTACCCGCACGGTGATGCCAGCGTAGAGGAGATCGAAGAGATACTGCGCCTGGCAATTGAGGGAAGGAAACGAGTCAAGGACCAGATCCTCCGAATCGATAAAACCATGTCGGCGGTGAAGTTCGGCTACGAGACGCTCGAGGGCGAGTGGCAAGGCGTCGCTACGGCCGAGGAACTTCGGTACCCCAGTATTTACAACCGGCTAGGCGGCCAGCCGGAATCCGACGGTGGCAACACGCAGCAAGGCGGAGGTGGGACAGATAACGGCGGTGGTCCGTCGACGTCCCATGCCCCATCTGAAGACGAAGCTGCGACGGTTGCCCCGCGGCCGTCGTCGCAACCGTTGGGGCAGACTCTAACTTTCCAAAACGGCCAAACTGGGGCGAGCTACGAGAGGATATTCGGCCCCTATCTGGCCGGGGCGACGAGTGTCGTCTTGGAAGATCCGTATCTTCGCACCCCGCACCAAATGCGCAACCTGGTCGACTTCATCGCCACTTGGGCGCGACTGATCCAACCGGGTGATGAAGTGAATCTCTTAGTGAAGACAGTGCAAGATGACGACCCGGGGTATGCACAGAGACAGCTTGGAGACCTCGTGCAGATCAAGGGATCGGTCGAGGCTGCCGGGATAAAGATGGACGTGCAGCTCTTGGAACCGGCGGAGCTACACGACCGTTGGGTGAGGACTGATACCGGATGGGACATTTCGCTTGGACGTGGGCTGGACATGTTCGAGAAGTCGGAGAAGCAGCTCTACCTTGGTCAAAGTGTTCAAGAGTTCCGCAGGGTTAAATCGTTTAATGTGATCTACCAGCGCACCTCTTAGGCATACTGCGCAGCCCGCGGTGTCCGAGCCGGCCCTAACTCAGTGCTCGGGCCGACCGGATTGTGAATTACGAGGGACGGGAGGTGGCGCGACAGATTGGAAAAGAGAACCATAAGGGAGTCCGCAGTGTGTTCGAGACTGGAGCCGAGGCCTCTCGTTGATACCACCCCGTTTAGACGAGGTTCGCGACGGAGAGCAGATCTGCCGGATCCCAAATTTTCTGGGCTATTTCGCGGTACAAATGGCCCCGCTCTATTACGTCCTTCTTCTTGAAAGACGTGTAGGGCTTGAAGGGGAGATTTGTCTTCTTCACGAACTGCATAAAGCCTGGGCTCTTCTCATATCCCTGGCTATGAAGCGATCGCGCCAGGATGTTTTGCGAGAGGTAGTGGGGAAGCTTTTTCTCATACTCGTCGTCGTTGTAGCTGGCGTTGAAGGACTTGGGGAGCAGCAGCAGATCACCGATAAGGTTTCGATGCTCCCCGAAGTCATGTGCGTGGGCGAACTCTTCCGTGTGCCGCTCTGCATGGTCGGCCCAGATGTGTTCGACCTCGTATCGCACCTTTGTTGCATTAGTCAGCTCGCGGTATTTGGGAGCTTCGCCGGACTGCAATGAAACGTAGTCTGTAATACGCGCCAGCAACCTGTGTACCTGGAAACGGTTCTGCTGATGCAGGCGAAGGTGGTCATTACTCTCGAATGTCTCTGATTCCGCGAGCAGCGAGGCATGTAGACGTTTTGCCAACTCGCTGACGCTCAATTGGCGGATATCTCTCATGATTACGAACATTGCATAGGACATTGTGGAGTAAGCGATGCTCCGAGAGTTCCAGGTCCTCCATGCCAGCAGAATGTCGAGATATCTTCCGACGAGTTCAAGCTTGGTGTCTACGACGTGGTCTGAATCGTCCGGCGTGAGTGGCGCGAGGAGAAGCTGATGCTGCAGGGTGAATCCGCGATCGGCGTTGTAGCCGATGAACTCCAAGCCAGGCGCAGTCTGTTTCCAAGTCGCCGCGTTGACCACGCGAATATATTGCCGGCTGTAGAAGTCAAGGTCGGTCGAAATGAAATCGTAGAACCCGGCTGACTTGGTCAGACCTACTCGTTTGGCTTCGCCCCGAAGCCACCTGTGAAACTCTGTTCCAATCCGGTCCCAGTCCTCGGGCTTTGCCGCCTTCTTGCGTTCGCGGATCTTAAGTGCGTACTGGCTCCTAAGCCAAGTCTTGAGGAAGTCGGAGTCCCCGTCTCGATCCAAGTCGCCCAGCTCGAGCATCCGGTGGCGCCACTGGTCATTGGCCCCTGCTCTCAGCGGGCCGTCACTGATGTTGGCCAGAAGGTAGCCCTTCAGCATGTCTGCGGGAGTCAATTTGAGTCCACGATCATTCATGGTCTCAAAGATGGTGTAAGCGTCGTCGTCCGTGTAGGCGGTTATCTGAACGATCTGAACGCGGTAGATCAGCCAATCTATGAAGAACGGTAGAGCGTCTTCCCGGAGCTCCTCCGGGAAGACATCGTCGAGCTCGTCGTAGCGCGCAGCGAGATTTCGGACAGACTCGGAGGCATGTTCGGCGGGGGTGCATGTTCCGCTTTCAAAGAGGGCGGTCATGCAAGAAACCCGGTCTGCAACGTCGAGGTTGAACGACTTCTTTCCGTACTTCTCGACCATGAGTAAATCGTCGATCAATACCTGGTCGTGCCGTTCTCCCTGCAGTCGCCGCAAAAAAGTCAGGAGGAGGGTCAAACTCGTAAGTCGCTGCTGGCCGTCAACGATAAACGGGACTGAATCTTTCTCCGAGATGATGATGGATCCAAGGAAGTAGTACGGATACTTCTCGACCTGACTCCGTTCGTGCGTTGGATCCCAGGCCTCGGAAAACTTTCCAGTCAGGTCGTTTACAAGTTCCTTTAGCTGTTTCGGTTCCCACTTGTACTCGCGCTGGTAGTAGTCGATTGAGTAGCGGTTGCCTTTAAGAATGTCGTTCACAGACTTGGCGATACCGTCGATCTTCTTCACTGCGTATTACCTCCGGAGAGTGGGCCGAGACTCGGGGTCCGTTCAGGGGCGACTGTGTTTCCGCGTTGTCCGGGCAAAGACGCTTAGACCGCCAGCTCCGTGAATCTATCAGCCGGCAGCGCGTACGGTGAGCAACACACCGTGGGGCAGATCCAAGCAGGCTCCCATGCCCGTTGGACACCTGACCCCAAAGATTCTCTAAGGTGTTTCTGTTTATTTGTGCGGCTCTTAGACCAGGGTGAACATGGCACCTGATTCAGTCTCCGGAACTGCGGCAGCCGGCAGACCTTGACCCAAGTTGAAGAGCGTCGGCAAGGCGCTGCAGGAAAATGAGTGGCGGTTGTGATGCGAGACTTAATTGAATGACGAAGTTACGGTTGGGAGACCCCCGTTCACGCATTACTCTGAGTTGAATTGATGGTGGCTCAAATGCCGCAGATGGGGGAAACACAATGGGGCTTTCTAACCGCGAGTACGTTGGCCGTGCTCTGGATACCTTGGCAGCCGGCCTTCGTTCCTACATTGCTTCAGTTCTGGAAGTTGCTGCGCCTGGCATTTCCTGGCCGAAGCTTCTGGAGCACAAGGACGCTAGCGCTGGCAGACCGCCGATGACATATTCGCCCACGGATCTCAGCGTGCAGCTGCGCGTCATGACCGAGTCCCTGGGAACGCTAGGTTACCCCTTCAACCTTAGCCACGACGCCCGGAGCTACACCTCCGAGCTTCGCCAGACCCGTAACCTTTGGGCCCACAACGAGACTTTCGATGACGCCGACACGTTTCGCGCTCTGGATACGGTTGGCCGTCTCGCCAAGCACCTGGAGCTGAAAGGCGCCGCACAAGCGCTGACCGCCCTGCTCGATGAATACAAGACGCGCGACGCTGCAGATGACGCCATCGATGTGCCGGATACTGGCAGTGGGAACGCAGCAGAAGAGCTTACAGACCCGAACCGCGCGCCCCACCACCCGGTGAAGCAACACCCCGTCACCGTGGAGATTACCGCAGCCGAGTCGCTCAGTTATTCCATGGTGCACAACGGCTTCAAGTTCGTGCGTCAGATCAAGATCACGAACCCGGGCACGGAGATCCGCGGTGCTGTGGTCCGCGTGGAGGTGTTTGCCAGCACGGGCAGGATCTCAGAGGACTTTCAGCAGTACGTTGACCTTGCGGCTGGGCAGGCAATCGTCTTGGACGATGTTGACGTGCACGTCTCCGCGGCCACGATGTATGAGCTTTCCGACAAGCAGCCTGGCAGAGTGGTTGTCACGATCGAGTCCTTTGCGGCCGGGCCGGCGGCAAAGGAACTGGGCAAGGCCGAAGCGCGCCTTCAGCTCCTCCCGGCCCAGCTATGGATAGCCGGCAGAGGTCTGGTTTCGTACGAGTTCTTGGCTGCCTTCGTGCAGCCGCATCACCCGGCCATTTCCAAGCTGGTCTCCGAGGCCGCCGACCTTCTGGAGAAAGCTACTGGCCGCAGCAGCCTCGACGGCTACATGGACAGCGCCGAGCGGGTGGACGAAATTGTCTTCGCGCTTGCCCAGGCGGCAAGCAAGCGCGACATCCGCTACAGCATGCCACCCGCCAGTTGGGGCGTTCAGGGCCAACAGATCCGCACCCCTGCGCAAGTTCTGGAAGACCGCCTCGGAACCTGCCTCGATACGACGATTGTCATGGCGGCCGCGCTGGAGTTCTGCGGCATCGCCCCGCTCCTGTGGCTCGTGAACGGGCACGCCTTCCTTGGGTACTGGCGGGAGGACACATCGCTTTCAACGGCAGCTTCCGACGATGTGCCCGAACTCATCAGCCTTGTTCAGCGTGGTTTCATCGGCCTCATTGAAACCACTATGCTGACCGGCCGTCAGCTCATCACGCCAGCGTCGCTACGCAGCAGCCCTGAGTCCGATTACATCGAAGCGGGACAAGAGAAGATTCAAGCGGTTACCGACATCCGGCGGGCCCGCTTTGATGGCATCCACCCCTTGCCAGCTCGGACCACTAGTGAGTCCGGCGAGAACGTAGTCACCAACTACGTCCCGCAGCCCAAAGTTGCCCCCGTTGTTCCTGAGAAACAAGGCAAGGGCGCCCGGCATGATGGGACCGCGTCAGATGTTCCTGCGCGAGTCACGCAGTGGAAGAACGCATTGCTGGATCTCAGCCTCAGAAACAGGCTGATCAACTTCACGGACACGGCACGATTTCCCCTGGCAGTTCCAAGCACATGGATTGGCCCGTTCGAAGATCTCGTCAACAATGGCACATCCATCAGCCTGATTCCGTCCAACCAGATCAGCGCCGTCAACCAGGAACGAGGCATCCGCTTCGGCCGCGATCTCCCGCAGGACGAACTGATTGGCATGCTCAGCGCAAAGAAGGCCGTCTACGCGGAGGTCTCCGAGGAGGCTTACAACTCCAAAATGCGCGGGCTGGCCTACAAGGCCAAGACCCAGACAGAGGAAACCGGCGCCAATAACCTGTATCTGGCCCTCGGCAGCCTCCTGTGGGAACTCGATGGCCGTACCCTCCGCTCGCCGCTGGTGCTCGTCCCCGTCAACCTCGCCTCGGCCGGAAAGAATGGGCTGTACCGGGTCACGCTGGACGAGGCTGGGCAGTCAACGCCCAACTACTGCCTGCTGGAAAAGCTTGCCCAGAGCCATGGGCTTCGAATTCCCGGTCTGGCGGAGCCGGCGGAAGACGGTTCCGGCATCGACTTGGACGCTGCTTTCAAGGCAGTCAGGGAAGCTGTCTCTGCCAAGGGGCTGGCTTTCCGGGTGGAGAACACGGTGGACCTGTCCATGCTGCAGTTCGCAAAGTTCCGGCTATGGAAAGACCTGGACGAAAGCTGGGAGCAGTTCGCCAAAAACCGCCTCGTGGACCACCTCATCAGCAGCCCGACGGAGGTTTTCAACGACCCGATAAAGGCGGCAGAGGAGGCGGACCTCGATGCTCTGTCTGCACAGTGCCCCATCCCGGCCGACTCGTCGCAGCTGCAGGCTGTCGCATCGGCGGTAGCTGGCCAGACCTTCGTGCTCGAAGGACCGCCCGGCACCGGCAAGTCCCAGACCATCACTAACCTGCTCACCCGCGCGATCGTTGAGGGTAAGCGTGTCTTGTTCGTAGCCGAAAAGCGCGCCGCCCTGGACGTCGTGCAGAAGCGCCTCGAAGAGGTGGGCATGGGCCCGTTCTCACTTGATCTGCACGACAAGGGGAGTAAACCTGCTGCCGTCCGTGCCCAAATCAAGCACGCGTTGGAGCTGCGTCTGGATTCCGACGCCCAGCAGCTCGACACCGCCTCGACCGACCTCGCCTCCGCGCGCCGCGGTCTCATCCGCTATGCCAGCCGTCTCCACGAGGAAAACGGCGCTCAGCTCTCCCTGTACAGCGCCCGGACCAAAGCTTTGACGTTCGATACAGATAATTCGGCGCTCCCACTGACTGTGGAGTTCACGGCTTCCGCGAATGAGACCGTCCTTGAGCCCGTCCGTGCAGTGCTGCGGGAGCTGCCCGAGTACACCGACCGGGCACGTCCTTCCACGAATCACCCCTGGCGGTTCGTCGAGTCCGCCGCCAGCGCTGACGCAAAAGATCAACTGACCGGCGCCGGACAGCGCATCGACGCGGCGCTCGACGTCGTTCGTTCCGTCGAGGGGCTAACCGGCGTCGTTTCGTCGGCCACGTCTCCTTCCGAACTCCGCATCTTTGCTGCGCTCCTCGAGGACCGCAGCGTACCCGTGGAAACCCTCGACGTCGTTAGGTCTGGACAGTGGTCCGCTGGAGCTCAGCACTTGGAGCAGCTGGTCTCTGCCTTCGCAGCCGTGAACCACCCCGGTCTGGAAAAAGTTGGACCGGAGGCCATGGATCTTTCACTCCAAGACATCCTCGGCCGCGCGGAGCAAGCGGCGGCTAGCGGATTCTTCGGACGAAAGAAGCGGATGCTGGCAGTGGTCGCGGAACTTAACACCGTGGTGCACCCCGGATCAAATGTCCGGCCAAAGGAGCTGGTGCCGCTGTTGCAGAACCTGGTTGCCGCGCAGCAGCAAATCCGCGGACTTCAGACCGAAGCCCAGGCCGTTCCCGGTATGGCAGTTCCTCAGGGCTGGAATCCATTGACCGAGGCCGGCCAGCAAGCGCTGGAGCACCGGCTCGGGTGGCTGCGCTGGGCCGCGCAAGCCGTCCAACCCAACGCCGGCGACAACTCAGTCCCCTTCCAAGCTGCGCTGCGCACCTTCCTCGACAGCGGCCAGCCCGTCCACGAGAACGTGATCGCGTGGCTCTACGAGCTCGCTGCAGCGTGGGAAGCCTTGACGGAACTTCCGGCTGTTGACGAATCCGAGCTCAACCGCTGGACGGGAGGCAACGGATTCCTGGATGTCTGGGCCAGCACACGAGCCGCCCGCGGCCTCGACGCCACAGGGTCCCGCACCCTGGAGCGGTGGCTGGAACTGCTGCGCCATGCGGAACCGTTGCGAGCCGTGGGCTTGCACGGAGTGCGGGCGGCAATTTTGGACGGCGAACTTGACGCGGATGACGCCGCAACGGCTTTCGAACGCGGACTGGCCGAAAGCTCCCTGGCAGAACGCAGCCTGGCGACCGGGCTGCAGGATTTTGACGCCCAAGCACACGAGCGAACAATCGACCGGTTCAGCACCCGAGCCGCGCTGGTTCGCGAACTCCTAAAGCGCAACCTTGCCGCCGGCGTCGTGAGTTCACGGCGGGTTTCGACGACGTCGACGTCCGGACGGATGGGGGAGCTGCAACGACAGCTGACCAGGCAACGCGGCGGCCTTACCGTCCGCAAGCTGATGGAAAGCTACGCCGACCTCATCACCCAGATCATGCCCTGCACGCTGGTGAGCCCGGACTCCGTCGCACGTTTCTTCCCGGCACGAGCCGACCTCTTCGACATTGTGGTGTTCGATGAGGCGTCGCAGATCCGGGTGGCAGACGCTGTCGGTGCAATGGGCCGCGGCGCCTCGGTGGTGGTCGTGGGCGACAGCAAGCAGATGCCACCGACGTCGTTTGCGGAATCGTCCAGCGATTCCCTCGACGATGCAGAGAACGAAGTCGCCGCCGTCGAGGACATGGAGTCCATCCTGTCCGAATGTGTCGAGGCGCGCGTGCCGCGGCAGTGGCTGTCGTGGCACTACCGCAGCCAGGATGAATCGCTCATCGCGTTCAGCAACCAGCAGTACTACGAGAGCAAGCTGTCGTCCTTCCCCAGTCCCTCCCACGGAGCCCCGGACCCCGGACTGCGGGGTCACGGCGTGAACTTCGTGCGCGTGGAAGGCCAGTTCCATCGGTCCGGAACGTCGAAGGTGCTGCGGACCAACCCCATCGAGGCGAAGGCAGTCGTGGCGGAAGTGCTGCGGCGGTTCGACGTCGGCACAGAGTCGCCCTCCGTGGGAGTGGTGACGTTCAACCTACAACAGCGGGCCCTGATCGAAAGCCTTCTGCGAGACACAGAAGACCCTCGCATTATCAAGGCCTTGGACGAAGACCCTGAAGGTCTCTTTGTGAAGAACCTCGAAAACGTCCAGGGTGACGAGCGGGACGTCATCCTCTTCTCAACGGGCTTCAGCAAGAATGACAAGGGCTACCTGCCGCTGAACTTTGGCCCGTTGAACCGGGCCGGTGGCGAACGGCGGCTCAACGTGGCTGTAACTCGTGCGCGGCGGCAGGTCATTGTCTTCTCCAGCTTCAGTCCGTCCGAGCTGCGGGCCGAGGAGACGAGCTCCGTGGGGATCAAGCACTTGCGCTCGTACCTCGATCTTGCCGAACACGGAACCGGCGCACTACCCTACGACGGGCGCCGCACCATCGCGGTGGACCTTCACCGTGAGGAGATCGCCGACGCGCTCCGGGACCGCGGGTACGCCGTCGCCACCGACGTCGGGCTGTCCGACTTCAAGGTCGACATCAGTATGGCTTCCTTGGATAGGCCGGACCGGCCGTTCATGGCCATCCTGCTGGATAGCCCGGCCTGGGCCGCACGGCGGACTGCGGGGGACCGGGACGGGCTTCCGGGGGATGTGCTTACCCGCATGATGCGCTGGCCTTCGGTTCAGCGAGTGTGGCTGCCAGCTTGGATCAGCGATCGCGAAGCAGTGTTGGACAAGTTGGAGAAGGCGTTCGCTGAGGCGGGTTCAGTTCTGCCCAGTTCGACGCCGGCCATCGCCGTTGTTGAACTTCCGGGCGGTGTGCCAGCTGTCGCCTTGCCGACGGCCACCACGAGCGGTGTCCACAGCCATGTTCTTGGGGCAGATCCTGCGCCGTTGCTGGCGGCGCAGGTGGGCGGCTCCAGGATCGCGACGGACGTCGTCCAACCGGAACGTCCTGCGTATGAGCCTTGGACAGTCCGGCGGTTCGGCAGTATTGATGTATTGGACAGCCTGCCGTCGCGTCGGTCGGCTGCTTCCGTCCGGGAGGCGATCCGCGCCATCGTGGAGGCCGAGGGGCCGATCCATCAGGAGCGGCTGGCCAAACTAACTTGTGCCGCCTTCAGCCTGAATAAGGTGAACGCCCAACGCGCGAATTCTGTGCTGGATGTCCTGGATACGTCAATGCACCGCTGCGATGATGACGGCTTTATCTGGCACGCGTCCATTGACCGGGAGGAATGGTCTGAGTTCCGGACCAACGGGCAAGACGCCGATCGGAAGCCCGAACACATCAGCGTGGTGGAGCTTCGCAATGCGATGGTGGAAATTGTCCGGCTGTCCGGCGGAATCTCAGTCAGCGAGCTGCACCGAGAGACGATCCGACTCTTTGGCGGAAAGCGCAGGACTGCCGGAATCACCGCGCGGCTCAATGAAGGCCTCCAGTATGGCGTGGACACCGAGCGACTTGAGCTGCGCAGTGATGTGGTGCACCTGACGGGCTGATACGTGGGGGTAGTTCGCTCTACAAGTTCTTCCACGCAGATAAAGAGCACGATGAAGCGGTACGAAATCACAAGGCAGGGCGAGCCGTTCGTGGCCGGGGCGGATGAACTTCTCGGGGCTAACCTGACCTGGCAGGAAGCGCTGCTAATCATGGCAAGCGCTGATCACATGAGCATCGATTACGCGTTGGCAAGTCTGGACCATTCACAGACCTACCCGTTCCACGACAAAAATGCCAACCTATGTTGGCTTACGGAGCACACGGTTGATGACCCGCCCGAAGGCAAGTAGCAGTGCGAGCAGCTCCCGCCATATTACGCAAACATCCCATGCGTTGAGGCCCTGGAATCGAAGTCCGTTCTCTCCGCGAATGCCAAGCAAAGAGCTTGGTGGGTCTTCAGCCCGGGCTATTTCTTCCGCGACTTGTTAATGAATTCCGCTGCCTGGCGGTAGGCCTGCTTGGCCTCGGGGGTTGTTGCTGCCCGATACATCCTCTTGCCCTCCTGGAGCAGTTTCGCCGCTTTGGCCTGAACCTCGGGGTCCTTGGCGAGGGCGTAGAGCTTGGCGCTGCCGGCTTTTAGTTTGTCCCCGCCGTTCTTTAATAGGGTTGCGGCTTTATCTGCTTTTACAGCCATGGTTTGCTCCGTATCGTCGGTGGTTCGTCAGGTGTCGCCGATGCGCCGGCGGAAGTGCATGCGGTCTCCGGTTAGGCAGCGAGTGCAGGGAATACTACGAGCGATCCGTCGCCGCTTCGTTCGATCTCAATGGCAACGTCAGCTTGTTGGAATCCACCATTGATGCCATCGCCCAAGGCGCGAAGAAGATATGCGGCCTTGAGTAGGTGGTCGACCTCGCCCGAAGTGAACGCGGGGATCCGGAAACCGCCGTCGCGCTTCAACTCGAGAGTTGACAGTCGGAGAAGAACTGAGCTGATGCCTGATTCCAACTCATCTATCCCACGTTCGTCGTCGCGCAATGATCCGATGAAGCTCTTGAATGGATTGTTCGTGTCCTGTTGAGCGTGTTCAACTGCTTGAAGCACGAGCACTCGGCGTTTGAGTGCAATGGCCAGTCGTGCAATCTCTAGGTGTGCGCGGAACGCACCGCCCTCTTCATCGATACCGGGGAATGATTTCGTCAATGCACCGACTTCGACCGGTCCGTCGGGCAGTGAATCGAGTCCGGCTTGCCACTTTTTGAGCCGCCTCCGGGTTGCTGCAATCGCCGTGCTGATCGCGTGCGATGAAGAATCCAGTCCTAGCGATAGGCCAATGCGGCCCTGGTCGAGGAGGATCGACGTCGCTTTGTCGATCGCATCAGGACAAGCCTCTAGCTCGTTGCGTTCGCTATCGAGGTTGTCGTCGTGCAACTGCTCCAAGAGGTCGGTAATTCGCTCGATCGCTTTCTGGCGCTGGTGATCGGCGTAGGCGCTGGCGCTGACCGCGATGGCCATCAGCACAAGTGGCGCGGCCACTGTCAATGCCCCGGCGCTCGCGACCGCCACGCCGGCGGTTGCGGCCGAGCCGGTCGCAGCACCTGCAACTGCGGCCTTGCCAGCAACGGGCACAAACGTGGCGTTAGCCACGACGCCGGTGGAGTCGCGGAGCGCGCTGTAAACACCCCCTGCAACTGCCTTCGAGGCCATGGGATTCACCAGACCTTTACCGACCTGCGCGGCGACCTTTGCCGGCACCACCATTCGGTAGAGCACTTCACCGGTAGCCGCGACGTTCAGCGTCGGAGGCGCCGATTTCGCTGTCTCTGTCACAAGGTTCGATAACTGCTTTGCAAGCGGACTTGCAGCATGCAGCACAATCCCGCCGTTCCGATTGCTCTTCTTCGAAAGCGGATGCGCCTCCAGCGTGACAATGGGGGAATCCGCGAGCATAGCTAGGACTGTCCTCAGCTCAGCGAGCCGGGCCCGTGTCATGCCCTCATCGCCTAGTACGTCCGCCATGGTCACGGCCTCCGTAGCGAGTGTCCATACCGGCACGAGTGCCTTGTTATCAGTGGTCACGTCTTGTCCCCTCCCCAAACCGACTCCCACCATAGACGGTGGCAGCGACACCCATAGTAACCGCTGACCGCAGACCGGAGCCCTTGCCCGGATGGTCAAGGCTATTCGTTGTCGTCCCGCGTGGACGTGGGGACACCCGGGTCCCGTGCTTGACGAGACTTGCTGGACGGCCATTCGGCGCAAACCCCACACCTCCTGCCCGAGAATTCATCCGCCTGCTCGAGGCTAATTGGGGTGTCTTGACGAGTTAGATAAATGCCGACGCTGGCGGCGCGGCGAGCTCGGCGTGCCCAAGCAAGCCGAGTCGAGCACGAGCGCTACACTGATGCTGAATCAGCCCCCCGCACTCGCCGGACGGGCAAACCGAAAGGAACGGAACCCAAGCCGTTTCAAGGCAAAAAGGGGTCCGATGCCGGCACCAAAACTGTTCAAGCGCGTCGCGGCTGTGGTTGTCGCGGCGCTGGCCGTGCTCGGTGTAGCGAACGTGTTTGGGTACAGTCCGTTCCCATCGGGCCAGGGCGATCGGACTCAGACGGTTCTTCTCAAGTCGGTCAGGGATGTGAGCCAGCTTCACAGCGCGATCGGCACCTTTGAACTGGTAGTCGACACCGGAGACGAGGATGAGGGGATGCCCGACTTTATCGCCGGAAGGCGGACTCTGTTTGTCGCGGCGGGCACCGTCAATGCTCACGTCGATCTCGCAGGCTTGGCAGAAAAGGACCTGACACTGTCTCCGGACGGCAAGTCGGTGGAACTGCGGCTCCCCGAGCCAGCGCTCGACAAGCCAAATATCGACCACGACCGGTTCAAGGTGTACAAAGACGATCGTGGCTTGGTCGACCGGATCGCAGATGTGTTCGATGCACCGCAGCAGGCGGAGCTCTATAAGCTCGCCGAAACTAGAATGGCTGCCGCTGCGGAGAAGTCCGAGCTGCGGGAGCGGGCTGCCGAGAATACCAAGGAAACGCTAACCAGCCTGTTCGGTTCGCTTGGGTACCAGGTCACCTTTAAGGACAACACGTCTGGCTAGACCGTTCCGATTAGTCGGCTTGTCGAAACCTCGCGGTGAATAGTTGCTTTGGACCCATTGAGCAGGACGGCTGATGGCCTCAACGTGGAGAGGTTGAACCACGGGGCGGGATTGCTGGACCGTCGCTCCTGAATGCAGGAGAACACTGCCGGTTTAGCAAAAGTGCGGGACACTGGAAGTCCCGAACCACGAAAGCGGGCCACCTTGATTAGTCCCCAGCACGACGCCGACGGCTTCATCCTGCTGACTCCATGGAACTGAGTGGGGCCGGTGGCGCCGGCCATCTCGATCCGCTGCTGTATCCGTGGGACCCGCCCGGGGCCTCGGGGGTCATAAACGGCAATGAATTCCGGCCCCTTGAGCCTTCAGACGGACTGGAGGAAGCCCTCGCGCAAGCCGGCGCGGCACCGCTGGAAGCCCGCTCCCTGGTGGTCTCCATCGGCTCGAATTCAAGCCCCGACGTGATGCGGCGGAAATTCGCCAACTACCGCCGGCCTGTCAGCGCGGTCCTGCCGCTGGTCCGAGGCCAGCTCCACAACATCGCCGTTGGCCACTCCGCCCACGTGAGCAAGGCCGGCTACATCGCCGCCGCCCCGTATCCGCTGGTAGGGGAGTGCACAGCGGTCTGGCTGTCGTGGCTGGACGACGTCCAACTGATGGCCCTCGACGAAACAGAGCCCAACTACCGGCGGATCCAGCTCGACGCCGAAGCCTGCCCGGTCGTGGCCGACCACGGGGAACGACCGGAGGAGTTTTCGCTGTTCACCTCGGTCTGGGGCGTACTGACCGACGGGGACGGCGGGAAGCTACCCTTCCTCGACCAGCCTGCCCTCTTCGGGCTGCTCGCCGGCAGCGGCAGCGGGGACCTCCTGGCGGAGGGGAAGTCCGTGTTCGGCGGCCCGCCGGAGCTTGTTGCCGAGCAACTCGCGATCCCCTCGGTCCAGGCCTGGGCCAGGGAATGGTTCAGCTCGGCCGGCCTCGCCGCACCCGTGGACTTCGACGGGCTTTGCGGGGGGTAGCCAACCCCTGGAACGCCGGCTTCACCGGGCGGCGATGTTCTGTGGATTGTTCTCCGCGATGTGCTGCGCGATGTAGTCGGCGTCGCGGCCCACGCCCGCCACGATGGACGAGCCGTGCCCGGTCAGCCACGGCAGCCCGATTGCGTACAGGCCCGGGTGTTCGGTGACGCCGCGGTGGTGCCGGGGGTAGTTCCATTCGTCCAGCACCGGGATATCCAGGATGCTGAAGTCCAGCCGGTAGCCCGTGGCCCAGAGGACCGACGTGACGTTGGCGGCGTCGAGGTTCAGCCGCGCCGGCTCCGAAGGAAGCCAGTCGTCCTTGCGCGGCGGCTCCGGCTCCGGTGCCGGCATGCCAGCGGCGGCAATATAGCTGTCGAACATCGGCTTCATCCGCTGGTAGAACGCGCCCTCCACCAGGGCCAGCCGTTCCGGAAGGTCATCACTGAAGACGAGGTCGCCGTCGTCGGCTGCTTCCAAATGGCCGTGCAGCCGGACGCCGCGCCGGCCGAGGTCCCGCAGGTGGATGTCGTGGCCGCCGTCGGCACCGGACACCAGCGGGTTGCAGGCGAACCTCGCCGCGGGGGAGGGCAGCGGCCCCACGGTGAGGCCGTTCAGTCCGTAGTCGGGGCCGAATTGGGCAAGATGCATCATCCAATAGAGGAGGTCCTGGCCGCGGTAACGGCGCGGTGCTTCCGGGCACGTGGACACCGCCAGGTGGATGTCGCGGCCGACGGCGAGCAGTTCCTCGGCGATCTGGCCGCCGGACTGGCCGGTGCCGACGATGAGCACGGCACCGTCAGGCAGTTGGCCCGGGTTGCGGTAGCCGTCGGTGTGAAGTTGCACGATGTGGCCGGGCAGTTGCGCCGACAGCGCGGGGACTTTCGGCGTCTGGTAGCCGCCGGTGGCGAGCACCACGTTCCGGGCCCGCCAGCTTCCCTGCATGGTGGCTACGTCGAAGCCGCCGCCCTCCGCGGGCGCGATGCGCGTGACATCCGCACCCGTCCGGACCGGAGCGCCGATGCTGAGTCACTGTTGATATGGACCAACGCTTCCCGGCAAGCCAAAGGCAGGGCGGCTGTCAGAGCCGTCCTGCCTTTGGTACGTACGGGGATTACCTGCGCCCGTCTATCGGGTTTCCTGTTGCGTTGGAGTGCAGGGATGTCCCGTGCGCTTGCCGGAGTCGGTCCGGCAGTCCTACGTGCCTGCGCGGGCCCCGGGATCCGGGCGTCCCTCCTACATAATCCCGGTCGGCACCAGCAGAACCCAGGCCAGCGCGGGCGCCACGAGGACGACCGCCCCGGCATACATCATGAGCTGGCGGTAGACGCGCTGGCGGTCGTTGTCCCGGGCGTTGGCCACCACCAGGGCACCGTCGGTGGAGAAGGGGGAGACGTCCACCACGGTGGCCGCGATGGCGAGGGCCGCGACCGTGCCGGAGGCGCTCAGCGAGCTGGTGGCCAGCAGCGGGCCGGCCATCGGGATGAACGCGGTGAGTAGCGCCGTCGAGGATGCGAAGGCGGAGCCGACGCCGATGACGTAGCAGAGCACCAGGGCGATCAGCAGTGGCGCCCCCAGGGCCAGGGCCATCTCGGCAAGGGTGTCGATGACGCCCACGTGCTGCAGCAGGGAGACGTAGGTGATCATGCCGGCCACCAGCAACACGGTGGACCAGGACACGCCCCCGATGAACGTTTTGTGTTCCTTGATGTTGACGAACGCCAGCAGCAGGCCGGCGGAGAGGGCCACGAAGCCGATCGGCATGTGGAAGCCCAGGGTGCACACCAGGATCGCGGCGATCAGGAACAGGGTGAAAATCTGCTGGCCGGTGGGACGGCCGGCGCGGGCCGTGTCCAGGCCGGTGTACTCGTTGCCGTGCTTGTCACGCAGCTTGCCCAGCAGGGCGAACACCACGATGGTCAGCACGGAGAGGATGAAGTTCAGCGCGAAGCTGGCCAGGAAGAGCCCGCCCTGCGAGATGGGGAAGCCGTTCTTCAGCGCGATGTCGTGCACCAGCACGCCGGCCACGGACAGCGGGGAGAAGCCGCCGGCGTGGGCGCCGTTGATCACGAAGGCGCCCATCACCACCGGGTGGATGCGCGACTCGTAGGCCAGTCCCAGGGCCGCAGGCGCCAGCAGCGCCACTGCTGCGGGGGAGAAGGTGCCCAGCGCCGTCAGCGCCGCGGCCAGCAGGAAGAATACCCAGGGGAGCAGCATGGTCTTGCCCCGCACCATGCGCACGCAGGTCTGGACAATGATGTCGATGGACCCGTTCCGCTGGGCCATGCTGAAGAAGTAGGTCACGCCGATGATCGTCAGGACGATGCTGGCCGGGAAGTCTGCCAGGATCTCCTTGTCGCTCATGCCCAGCATGAAGTAGCCGACGCCGAAGGACGCCACCAGCCCCATGACGCCGATGTTCAGCGGCCACTTGGTGGCGACGACGAACATCACCACAAGGATGACGAGCGGAATGATCTGGGTGGCGGTCATGGTCGGCTCCGATTCAGAGGCGGCCGCGGGGTTAAAGAGGACACCTCCAAACAGGAGGGCCGCCAGACCCAGCATAGTAAGGGTGGCTACCGCCACCAGCAGGACACGGCGGCGGCGATCGGGGCGCCGTGACGGCTCGGCGACGCGGGTGCCGCCGGGGGCAGCCTGTAGGTCGGTCTGTCCTGGGGCCCGTTCAGCGGACTTTTCTGGCGTCTTTTCTGCGATGTTAGTCATGATGCTGTCTCCTCATCGAGTAGCGCTGGCAAGGGAGGCGTCGACGGCGGTGCCGAGGGCCTCGGGAAGGTGGATGGTGGTGGTGGCGATAGTGCGGGCGGTGCGGTCGACGCCGACCAGCAGCGACCCGTCCCGCTCCTCGCTCCAGGTCTCGATCACCCCGGCCGGGGTACGCAGCCGCAGGGTGGGGTCGGCGGCGCCGCCGGTGATGTCGCCCAGCAGCGTGCCCGGGGTGCGGGCCGCGAGGGTGAGGGCGATGCTGCCGGTGATGGCCAGGGCCGGGTGCGGCTTGCCCATCGAAAGCATGACGACGGCGACGTCGGACTCGGCGTCGGACGGCGCCGGGGCGGCGACGACGGCGACCTTGGGGACGGCGCGGGCGGCTTCGCCCGGCGTCGCTGCCAGCCCCATCCGGACGGCTGCCTGGCGGCGAATGTGCTCCAGGGTGTCCAACTGCAGCTCCAGCCCGGCGGTCCAGCTGGCGTGACGCTCCGGGTCCAGGCCCAGGTCCTCGGCACGCAGCATCACGACGGGTGCTCCGGCGTCGACCATGGACACGGTCCAGCGGGTGCCGCCGGCGGTGATGGTGTCCGTCGCCGATCCGGTGGGAAGCAGCCGGCCCGTGGTCTTGCCGGCCGGATCCAGGAAGCCGAGCCCCACCCGGTAGCCCGGGAACGGGACGCCGGGCATCTGGGCCTGCGGGACGATCGGCAGGGCGCCGGCCGGCGTCGAGACCCGCTGGATGATGATCTGGCCGGTGTTGGTGTTCCGGGTGACGATCCGGGTGACGTCGCCGTCGGGGATCACCCAACCCTTTTCGATGGCGTACAGGCCGACGACGGCGGAGCAGTTGCCGCAGTTGCTGCCCCAGTCCACGGCGGCTTCCTCGATGCCCACCTGGGCGAAGGTGAATTCGACGTCGACGCCGGCCTCGGCGGGGCGGTGCAGGATCATCGCCTTGCTGGTGGTGGAGGTGGCGCCGCCCACGCCGTCGATCTGCCGGTGGTCGGGGCTGCCGAACAGCCGGGGCAGCAGGATGTCCGGGCTGGTGCCGGTCTCGTCCAGCTGGCCGGTTTCGAAGACCCAGCATTTGCTGGTGCCTCCGCGCATCCACTCCGCTTCGATCTTCATGGTCTGTTCCTTGCTTCGGTTCTGCCCAGGTGTTCAAGGGCTTGATTCGAGATTGATCCAGATCACAAATGAAGACAAGGTTGGATTTCTGCACGGGACTGTAGTGATGCTTCATTCATTGCCACTGAAGCACACTTGATCTCGCCTAGGGAGGTGCCGCCGTCGAAAAATGCTCCCGCCACCCCGCGAATGGAAGCAAGAATGTATAGAATTAACCGATTCAACAGAAGGGCATAGCGTTGCTTAACGATCCGGAGCATGAATTGTTCGATATCCGGCGCCTTGCCCTGCTGGTGGAGGTCGTGGAGCAGGGATCCATCACCGCCGCGGCCGAGCTGATGATGTACACGCCCTCCGCCGTCTCGCAGCAGCTGCGGAAGCTTGAGCAGGAAGTCGGGCAGCCGCTCCTCAACCGGCGCTCCCGCGGGGTAGTGCCCACCGAAGCAGGGCAGATCCTCGCTGGCCACGCGCGCAAAGTCATCGGACAGATGCGCGCCGCCCAGTCCGACCTGGATCAGATCGCCGGCCTCAAGCGCGGCTCGCTGACCGTCGGGACGTTCCCCACGCTGGCCGGGTCCTTCCTGCCGGTGGTCATCCGGGCCTTCAAGAAGCGGTACCCGGCCATCGGCCTGTCCGTCCGCAGTGCGCGCTTCGATGACCTGGTGAGCGACCTGCAGTCCGGAGTGACCGGGCTGTGCCTGCTCTGGGACTACCCCTGGAACCGCTTTCATGACGATTCCATCCGGATCACGGAGGTGTTCCAGGAGAGCACCGTCCTGCTGGTGTCCCGCGCGCACCCGCTGGCTGGCCGCGACGAGATCCGGGTGGAGGAGCTCCGCAAGGAATCGTGGATTGTGCGGGCGGAGGCCCACCCCGTCGTCGAGGTGCTGCAGCGCTCCGCCCACGAGGCCGGGTTCGAACCGACCATCGGCTTCCTGGCCAACGACTATCAGGAGGCGCAGGCGATGGTGAGCGTGGGGATGGGTGTGGCCATGGTGCCGAAGACGGCCGTGGCCCTGCAGCACCCGGACGTCCGGGTGATCAGCCTGGGCTCCGCCGCGCCCCTGCGGCGGGTGCTCCTGGCCCAGCGCCAGGACAAGGTATACGCCCCGGCAGAGGTTGCCTTCCATTCCACGCTGCTCGAAATCGCCCGCGAACGGGCCGGAGACTACTTGTAAGCGCGGCGACGGCGGGCCCGGTCACCGCCCTGCGATGTGCCCGGCCACGAACTCCGCATCGTCGCCCACCACTGACAGAGTCGCGGACAAATGTTTGGTCAGCCACGGCAGCCCCACAGCGTAGAGGCCCGGGACTTCGGTGACACCTCGGCGGTGTCGCGGGTAGTTCCACTGGTCCAGCACCGGGATGTCGAGGAAACCGAAGTCGAGGCCATAGCCGGTGCACCAGATGACTGATGTGATCCCCTCGGCAGCCAGGTCCAGGCGCGCCCCCGATTCTGCGGGCAGCCAGTTGTCCGCTGGTACGTGGTCCGCGGGCGGGGCGTCAATGCCAGCCGCGGCTATGTAGGCGTCGGCCATCCGCCCCAGCCGCTCGCGGAACCCCGCCTCCACCAGGGCGAGGCGTGCGGGGAGGTCGTCGCTGAAGACGAGGGCGCCGTCGTCTGTCCCCTCATACCGGCCGTGAAGCCGGACACCGCGGCGGCCGAGGTCGCGGAGGTGGATGCTGTGGCCGCCGCCGTTGCCGGAGATTAGCGGGTTGCACATAAAACGCGCGGCCGGTGAGGGCAGCCGGTCCGCCTGGAGGCCGTTAATGCCGAACTCGGGGCCACGGAGGTTGACCTCCAGGATCCAGTAGAAAACGTCCTGCCCGCGGTACCGCCGCGGGGCCTCGGGGCACGTGGAGACGGACAGGTGGACCTCCCGGCCGGCGTCGAGCAGGTCCTCGGTGATTTGACCGCCGGACTGCCCGGTGCCCACCACCAGCACGGCGCCTGCGGGAAGCTGCTGTGCGTTGCGGTAGTCGTGGCTGTGCAGCTGGCGGATGTGCCCGGGGAGGTTGGCGGCCGACGCCGGAATCCGCGGACGCTGGAAGGCGCCGTTCGCGAGAACCATATTGCGTGCGTGCCAGCGGCCCTGATTGGTCTCCACCATAAAGCGGCCGTCGACGACGCCGGCCCGGGTCACCTCCGTGCCGAGCCGGACCGGGGCATTGATCCGCGCAGCGTAGTCACGGAAGAGGTCGATCACCTCGTCCCGGGGGAGGAAAGCCTCCGGCTCGGGACCGTCGTAGCTCAGCTCCGGCAACAGGAACGAAAAGTTCGGGGTGTTCAGGTAGAACGAATCCCAGCGGTCCTGCCAGGCGCCGCCCAGTTCCGGCCGCTGCTCCAGTAATTGATGGTCGACGCCGTGCCGGCTCAGCCAGTAGCTCGTGGCCAGGCCGGCCTGCCCGGCCCCGACGATGAGTGTGTTAACGCTCGTGCCCGGTTGTTCGACGCGGGATTGCATGGCTACTCCCTTCAGTCGTTCGCCGTCGGAGCCTTCTGGGATTTCGGAGTCTTCGCTGGCGGCCCGGCCACGTGCTCCTCCGTGTGATCCGGGAGCGCCGAGCGGAAGTCTTCCTTGTCGGCGTCGGACGCTTTAGACATCTCCGGGGGTCTTCCTCTGACAACTGTGGGTATTCCTGCAGGATATGCCCGCGGCCCGGCACGGTACAGGTGGTGTGCTCGTACGGGGCGCAGCTGGCGAACGACGCGCCTGGCGCCGCCGGCGTCCCGTTGATTGAACGTTTGTGCAGGCGTGGTTGGCCGTTTTCTCAGAGCGTTTCGGGCGAAAAGAAGGTACTGACCAGTAGCTTTGCTTCTCGAGGGGACGTCATCCCAGGACTGGCAGGATTCGCCCGCGGAGCCGGTTTTTGTGCACATTCGTGCAAAATCATGGCTGGACCGGGCTGCGGGCTGCCTACTGTTGAGTAACCGGGCAATCTTGGCCGACCCGCAGTACAACGGTTACTGCCGGCCCCGCAGCCCGCTGACACACGAACAAAGAGGTTTCAAATGTCGCTGCTCGCCAAAGTCCTGTCCACCGCCGCCGCTGCCGTCCTGGCCGGCTCGCTGGCCGTGGCCCCCGCCCATGCGGGCCCTGTTGAGATTTCCCCGCCGGGCGCCAACGACTGGTCCTGCAAGCCAAGCGCCGAGCATCCTTATCCGGTCATCCTGGTGCCGGGAACCTTCGAGAGCATGGACAAGAACTGGTCCACCCTCTCGCCCTACCTCAAGAGCGCCGGGTACTGCGTCTTCGCCCTCAACTACGGCGAGACCAACGGCGTGTACGCCACCGCACCGGTCGCCGATTCGGCGCAGCAGCTCGCCCCGTTCGTGGACAAGGTGCGCGCCGCCACCGGCGCCAAGAAGGTGGATCTCGTCGGCCACAGCCAGGGCGGCATGATGCCCCGCTACTACATGGGCTTCCTCGGCGGCGCCAAGAATGTCCATCACCTCATCGGGCTCGCACCCTCCAACCACGGCACCGAAGGTGTGATCGTCCCGCAGCCGGGCGCCGTCCCCGACCCCAACTACACCGGCGTGGGCTGTGCCGCCTGTGCAGACCAGCAGGCGGGGTCGGCTTTTATGCAGAAGCTCAACTCCATCGGCGATACGGTGGCGGGCCCCTCCTACACCGTCATCTCCACCGTGAACGACGAAGTGGTGATTCCCTACAACAGCCAGTTCCTCAACGGGCCGGCGCGGCAGGTCACCAACATCACCATCCAGGACAAGTGCCCGGCCGATCAGATCGAACATGACCAGGCGCCAAACGACCCTGTGGTGCACCAGTTCGTCGCCCACTCGCTGGGCAGGGTGTCCGGTCCCGCTGATCCGGCCTACCAGCCCAACTGCATCTAGTAGAGAGTGGCGGCGGGCCGGGGGAGTGGCCGCGGGTGCCGGTGTAAGACTTCAGGTGCGGGTTCCAAGCCCCCCGAGCCCGCCCCACCTCCTGAGGAGCCCACCATGAGAATCGCCGTCCTCGCCTTCGACACCCGCGGGGGAGTGCAACCTTATGTCGCCCTGTCACTCGGCCTGCAGCAGGCTGGCCACGAGGTCACGATGATCACCACCGCCGATTTCGGCGACCTCGTCACCGGGCACGGAGTCACCTTCGCCGCGACCACCGGCGACACCGAGGCCACTGTCCGGGCGATGGGAGGTGCGGCCGAGCTTAGCGCGCGGGAACGCGGCCGCTTCATGCGCGAGCAGATGCAGGCCACCGCCGGGCGGACCGCGGCCGAAGTGCTCGCCGGAGCCCGGGGCTCCGACGTGGTCATGGCCGGCATCGGCGGCTCCCTGACCGGACGCCCGGTCGCCGAGAAGCTGGGCATCCCCTTCCTGGAAGCACACCTGCAGCCGCTGGGCCCACCCACCGCAGCCTTCCCCGGCCCGCTGCTCCCGCAAGTGCCGGCCTGGCTCGGCGGCGCAGGGCGCAAGGCAAGCCACCGGATCACCGCCCTCGCGCTGCGGAGCATGCTCAGCGCCGGCTCACGGCAGATCCGGGCCGAGCTGGGCCTTCCCGTCCGGCCAGCCCCGCTCAGCGGCACCCTGCCCGCGGTCTACGGCTTCAGCCCACAGGTGGTCCCACAGCCTCCCGAATGGGGACCGCAGCGCAAGATCACGGGCTACTGGTCACTGCCCGCCGCCCCGGGATGGACGCCACCCGACGCCCTGGTTGATTTCCTCGCCGCCGGACCGCCACCGGTCTGCATCGGCTTTGGCAGCATGTCCAGCCGCGATCCTGAGAGGCTCAGCGACCTGATCCTCCAGTCAGTCCGCCGCGCCCGCGTCCGCGCGGTGCTCCTGTCAGGCTGGGGCGGGCTCGCCGACCAGGGCGGCGACGACGTCTTCGTCACCAGCGAAGTCCCACACGACTGGCTGTTTCCGCAGATGGCCGCCGTCGTACATCACGGCGGTGCGGGTACCACCGGCGCCGCACTCACCGCCGGGGTGCCGTCGGTCGTCGTTCCCTTCGCCGTCGACCAGCCGTTCTGGGCGTCGCGCGTCGTCGCTCTTGACGTCGGGCCCAGACCCATCCCCCGCAAGCGGCTGACCTCGGAGAACCTCGGCGCCGCGCTGCGCACCGCGACCACCGACGACGCCATGGCCCGCCGCGCCGCCGACCTCGGCACCCGGATCCGCGCCGAGAACGGTGTGGCCACGGCCGTCCGTCACCTCGAGTCCTTCCCGTTGAGCGGGGTATGACTACAGGCAGCAACCCGTCCCACTTGGAGAGCCCGCCCCTTGGAGGCTCCTGAATTGGTGCGCTTGCGGTGTTGCTGTCCGTTTCTTGGCCGGAGCGTGCTTGGGGTGAAGAGTGGATGGACTCACCGGCCGCACCCACCCCAACAGAGAACAACCGCGCCCACCGGGGTTCGGTGGGCGCGGTTGTTGGGAGGTGCGGTTCTCCGTGCGGGCTCTGGCCTAGGCGCGAGCCTTGGCGTGGCCCTTGGTGAGGATCATTGCCAGTGCGATCATGCCAGCGCCGAGCACCAGGTGCAGGATGTTGTCCGGGGTGTTCAGCGGCACGAAGTTGCCGGCTGAATCTCCGGGGACCACTAGGCCGTACACGAACAGGACCAGGTAGATGACGCCGCCGTAGAGCAGGAAGGCGCGGGCGCCGGTGGCGGTGCGGACCAGCAACAGGCCGGCGGCACCGAAGAGCAGGTGGACGATGTTGTGCAGGACCGAGACCTGGAACAGGCCCAGCAGCATCGCCTCGGAGTGGTGGCCGGCGAACTGCAGCGACTCGTAGTTGGTGGTGAGTCCCGGGACGAAGCCCAGGATGCCGACCAGCAGGAAGACGGCGCCGACGGCGAGACTGGCCTTCTGGACGGTGGTGCGGGTTGAGGTTTGGGTGCGGTTCGTGGTTGTCATGTTGGCTCCTTGGGTGCGGGCTTCAAGTGATGGAGCGGCCGATGGTGCGGCCGATCTGGTGCTTATGTCAGTACTTCGGAGGGCACTGGGCTTGGGATTGCTCGCCGCGGGCTGCTCTATACAGATTCCTTGTCGACGACGGCGGGTGCTCCCTGATCGACGACGGCGATGCCCGGGCTGGCCCGGCGGAGCGGAGTCAGGAGGCCGGAGGCAGAGTCAGGCCTTCCGGCTGCGGGCCTTGGGTTCTCGCGGCAGCGTGACAACATGCTCGAACGCCTTGTCCACCCAGGCCTTGGCGCGCGCCTCCTGCTACTGAAGCCCCGGAATCCCGTCCTGGACCGCAAACGATGCCTTCGTGGAAACGGGCGCCCCCGGCGTCGTGACGTAGTCCAGCACCCTGAAGTCCGCGGTCATCGCGTCCTTCGTGATGCGGGTATTCACGTAGCCGCGGTTGTCGTTGTAGAACTTCAAGTGCGGGTTCCAGGCCATCACCGGGTCAGTCGTGGATCCTGAGCCATTGCCGGTGGACGAGATTGACGTGCAGACCAGCTCCGTCCCGACCGCGGGCGACGCCGGGTCCTTGTAGTCCACCTTGACGTCGTTGGCCCAGTTGCGGTGCACGTCGCCGGTCAGCACGACGGCGTTGCGCACGTTGGCGTCCACCCAGCCCCGCGTGATGCGGCGGCGGGACGCGGCGTAGCCGTCCCACCCGTCCATGGAGACGTCGTCGATCTCCGGCGCCTTGTCCCGGTCCCGCTCGGCGAAGAACACCTGCTGGCCCAGGATGTCCCAGCGCTGGGTGGAGTTCCGGAAGCCGTCCAGCAGCCATTTTTCCTGCTCCGCGCCGGTGATGGTGCGGTCCTCGGCGAGGCGCCCGGCCACGTTCTTCCTCCAGCCGTCGCCGGCCAGCTGGTCGTCCCGGTACTGCCGGGTATCCATCATGTGGAAGTTGGCCAGCTGGCCCCACTGGATGGTGCGGTAGATCTTCATGTCGAACCCGGCCGGCACGGACGACGCCCGCAGCGGCATGTTCTCGTAGTACGCCTGGAACGCGGCGGCACGGCGCTGCCGGAACCGCTCGGTGGTGTCGTTCAGCTGCCCGGCGTCACGGTTCTCCGGGACCTCGTCCGCCCAGTTGTTGTCCACCTCGTGGTCATCCCACACCACCAGCCACGGCGCCACCGCGTGCGCGGCCTGCAAGTCGGCGTCGGCCTTGTACTGGGCGTGCCGCTGCCGGTAGCCGGACAGGCTGGTGGTCTCCGGACCCTCGTGGTCGCGCGGGTTGCCGCCGCCGATCACATAGCTGTCCTTCTTGTACTCGTACAGGTAGTCGCCCAGGTGCAGCACCAGGTCCGGGTGGTCCTGCGCCAGCCGCGCGTAGGCGGTGAAGTAGCCGTGCTCGTACTGCGCGCAGCTGGCGAACGCCATGGCCAGAGCCGCCGGCGTCTCGTGCGGCGCCGGGCTGGTGAGCGACCGGCCCACCACGCTGACGTGCCGGCCGGTGCGGAACCGGTAGAAATATTCGCGCCCCGGCCGCAGGCCGCGCAGCTCCACGTGCACGGAGTGCGCCGTTTCGATCCGGGCCTGCTCGACGCCGCGGGCCACCACCGCGCGCATGCCCGCGTCCTCCGCCACTTCCCACGCCACCGCGACGTTGCGCGACGGCATCCCGCCCAGGCCGTCCCCGGCCACCGGGTCCACCGCCAGCCGGGTCCAGATCACGAAGCCGTCCGGCCACGGCTCGCCGGAGGCGATGCCCAGCAGGAACGGATCGGTGCGGAGACCGGCGTCGTCCGCGGTGGAAACGGCGACGGCGGCACCCGGCCAGGCCGCGACGAGCCCAGCCCCTAGGCCGGCGGAAAGAACGGATCTGCGTGAAATGTTGTCCATGCCGTCGACCGTACGGCGGCCGGTTGGACAAGGTCTGAGGACGATGTGAATGGGCGGTTAACTACGTGACAAGAACTGTTGACTGGGTTTCGGCAAGCCCGGTTTCGCCAGGCTCAGTCACGCCGAGGGCGCGCAGCCTACCGGTACCAGCCCACCGCGCGGTCGTAGCTGCACTCCAGAGCACCCGTTCCGGGGGCAATGCCGCCGCCGGAGGGAAAGTAGATGGCACCGAAGTCCGCACCTTGGGCGTCGATCCGTCCCTGTGCCCAAATCTGGGCGGTTTCCAGGTCCTTTTCGGGGATGGATTCCCGGGTGCTGTGGCCGCCGCCGAAGTGAATGTCCAGCTGATACGTCCCCGGTTGGGAGGTCCCGGCGTGATGGGCCGGATCCTTCTCATCGCGCCTGCTGATGAGGACTTGGGCCGACGCATGGAGGATGGAGGGCTCGCTGGCCTGATTTCCGTGCTCCTGCTGTTTCATCCGCAGGCCCGAGACGACGCTTTCCACGGTGTCTTCCTCCGTGACGACGTACGCGGAACCGTTGGCGTCTGCCTCTGAGCCGCCGACGCTTTTCAGATGCTGTCCGAATTGTTCGGAGCTGGACTGGCTGGAAGTCATGCACCCTCCTTGAGGGTTTTCGCGGCGGGTGCCGACCGTCTCACCCTAGACCCGCGGGGAGCATCCAGTCCGGTGATGCGGGACTATTTCTCGGGGAGGTACACATCGAGGGGCTATGGACCTCCCGCACCCTTTGGGAAGCCTGCACGTAATGTGCCGCCAGACCCTATCTAGCTGGCGCAGATTGAAGCAAGATACTCCGCATGAAAACAACCGTTACAGCTGGCCTCGCCGTCATCCTCCTGGGCTGCTCCACCATCACGCTGGCGGCCCCGGGCAACGCGGCGACCGCGAGCAGCGCGGCGACCCGGTCGTCATCCGTCGCGGGGCACATCATGGTCAAGTTCCGCGACAACGGCGCGGCAGCAGGCGTACTGAGCCAGCACGGCCTTGGGGAGGGACCCGGCATCGGGAGCACTGGCGCTCGACTCGTCAACGTACCGGCCGGCCGGGAGCTCCAGCTCATCGAAGCCCTCAGCCGGAACCCGGCAGTTGAGTACGCCGAGCCGGACGAGACCGTTACCGCTGCTTCCTCGGACGAGTATTTCCCCCGCCAGTACGCCCTGCAAAACAACGGCCAGGCATTCACCAACACTGCCGGCACGCTGTCCGTGGCCCAGGGCACGGCGGACGCTGATGTCGACGCCGTCGAGGCCTGGGGCTTAACGACGGGCAGCGGCATCAAAGTCGCCGTCCTCGATTCCGGGGTCGCCAGCGACAACCCCGACATCACCCCGAAGGTCGCTGCGCGCGCCAACTTCACCAACGGGAAAGCCGGTGAAGACAACTATGGGCACGGCACGCACGTTGCCGGCATAGTTGCCGCCACCGCCAACAACACGGTTGGCGTCGCCGGCGTGTGCCCGGGCTGCACCATCCTGGACGGCAAAGTCCTCAACGACAGCGGGGTCGGCTCCAGCTCGAGCCTTGCGAACGGCATCAACTGGGCCGTGACCAACGGCGCGAAAGTCATCAATATGAGCCTCGGCGTGCGGGCGTCCCGTACCCTCGAAGCCGCCGTCAACAACGCCTGGAGCAAGGGGGTGGTGCTCGTAGCCGCAGCAGGCAACGGCAGCAACCAGACCAAGATCTACCCGGGCGCCTACCCCAACGTCATCGCCGTCGCCGCCACGGACAACACCGACGCCAAAGCATCGTTCTCCACCTACGGGGCCAGCTGGGTGGACGTCGCGGCACCCGGAGTCAATGTCTACTCCACGTTCCCGAACCACACGTTTGTCCTTGGGACGCAGAACAAGCGCTCCTTCGGGTACGACGTCGGCAACGGCACCTCCATGTCCTCGCCCATCGTCGCTGCCACCGCCGCGCTTGCCTGGAGCTCTCACAAGAGCGCCACGAACGCCACCGTCCGCGCAATCATCGAATCAACCGCCGACGATATTTCCGGCACGGGCACTTTCTGGGAACATGGGCGGGTAAACGCCGACAAGGCCGTCCGGTATCCGCCGGTAGAGCCGCCCGCAATGTAACGAACTGGTAACATAAGGTGAATGCGCTCTAAGTCTGGTCAATCAAGAGTCACTCAACTGGACGGCCTCAGGGGGATTGCCGCCCTGGTGGTCGTCGCCTGCCACGTCATGTCGACGCTCCCCGGAATCGGGAGCGCTGTCAGCGGCGACCGCTCCGCGGAACTCACCGCCGCGGAGTCATGGGCTGTCTTTTCTCCACTGCACGTCCTCTGGAACGGCACTCCGGCTGTCCACGTCTTTTTTGTGCTCTCCGGCTTCGTGCTGGTCCTGCCGTTCACCCGGCCGGGGGCGGCCAAGAGCTGGGCGCAGTACTACGCCAAGCGCTTCTTCCGCCTCTACCTGCCGGCCTGGGCGTCCCTGGCCGTGGCCGTTGCGTTGATCCTGATGATTCCCCGGACGGCGTCGCCGCTGCAGAGCCCGTGGGCGGACATGTATGTGATCGACCCCAGCGTGGGCCAGGTCTTCAAGGATTCCCTGCTCATGCTGAGCGCAAGCACCATCAACACGCCACTGTGGTCGCTCAAGTGGGAGGTCGCGTTCTCGCTCCTGCTCCCGGCCTACGTCTTCATCGCCCTCCGCTGGCGGCGCTTCTGGCACGTGAAGATCGGCATCGCACTCCTGCTCGCCGTGGTGGGAGCCCTGCAGGACGTGGACTGGCTGTCCTACCTCCCGATCTTCGCCATCGGAGCCGTCCTCGGCGCCGAGCGCGAGCGGATCAGCGCGCTGACCCGGTCCTGGCCCCGCGGCGGCTGGTTCGTCGTGGCCGCCGCTGGCATATTCCTGGCCAACGCGGAATGGATCAGCCCCGAGCAGCCGATCCCCGGCGTCGAGGCCGTCGTCACCGTGGGCGCCCTGCTGATCGTCCTGCTGTTCGTGTCCTGCGGCTCGGCCAAGAAACTCGGTGACACGGCCGTGGCGCAATGGCTGGGACGCGTGTCCTTCAGCCTCTACCTGGTGCACCTTCCGATCATCCTGGCCGGCGTCACCCTGCTGCGATCCGTATCGCTCCCGCTGGCGCTCGCCGTCTCGGTGGTTGCCTCGTTCGTGATCGCCGAGCTGTTCTTCCGCTACGTGGAACAACCCGCCCACCGGCTCTCGACGGCGGCAGGGCGTGCGGTGGAGCGCCGGACCCGCCGCGGCGAGCGCGTGGAAACTCCGTACATTCCGGCCACCCCGGCGGCGGCGCCGGCCCCGGTTGAGCGCCAGCCCGTCCGGGTGATGGCGGACGCGACGTCGGGCCACCGGTAGCCGCCATAGGAAGGCATGCCTCTCACAGTGCCGTGTTCGTCAAGGGTGTTTTGGTTCAGTGCGGCTGCACTACATTTTTTCTATGGCCATGGGTAAACAACGGCGCTCTGACCCCGTGTAGGAATTTCTACTCAAGGAGTGGGAAGGTCATGAATTCACGCACCAGAATCTTCCTTGGTGTCATCGTCCTGATGCTGGTTGTTGGCGGGGTGACGCTCTTTGGGTTCAACAACACCAACAGGAGCAGGGCCGCGGAGTACAACCCGCAGATCAACCCCGCCGATTTCACCACCAACATCACCAACCAATACTTCGCCCTCCCGGTCGGCAAAAAAATGACGTACGAGACCGCCGAGCAGGGAAAGGTCACCGAGAGGGTTGAGATCGAAATCCTGCCGGAGACCATGACCATAGGGGGCGTGGAGACCGTGGTGTATCTGGACAAGGAATACAAGAACGGGCAGCTCGTCGAGGAAACCCGGGATTACCTGGCGCAACACAAGAACGGCGACGTCTGGTACTTCGGCGAGGAAGTGGACAACTACTGGAACGGGATGTTGTTGAACCACTCCGGCAGCTTCCTGCACGGAAAAGACGGGGCAAAAGCCGGCATCTGGATGAAGGCTGAGCAGCGCATCGGCGATTCCTACCGGCAGGAATATTACGTTGGCCATGCCGAAGACATCCGGGACACCATCGCCACCGGCGAGACCGTCACGACGAAATCCGGCACCTACACCGACTGCGTCAAGGTCTACGACTGGACGCCGCTGGAAAAGAATGCGCGGGAGTACAAATACCACTGCCCCGAGGTCGGTGCGCTGGTCCTGACCGAGGACCTGGAGACAGGGAGCCGGTCGGAACTCGTGAATGTTGTCCAGCCGTAGCCGCTGAACAGCGCATCGTCCTTCAGCCGGCTCGTCTCCGTATGGGAGAGGAGGCCAGGCGCGGCATTCAGGCGCCCGACGTCGGCGGCTACCTCTTGGGCCGCGCCTTGGAAGCCTTCGGCTCCTTGGGCGGCAGGCCGGACACGTGCTCAAATGCTTTCTCGACCCAGGCCTTGGCGCGCGCCTGATCGCCGTCGCCCTCGGCGTTCCAGACTTCCGGCAGCCCGGTGTAGCCGCCCATGGGGCGCTCGGCCGGCCCGAACGGAACGGTCCGCTCGGTGCTCTCAAGCGTCTCCTTGTCCGCCTCGGCCAGCTTCACGCCAATGGTGGGGCCGAACAGGCCGGCGAACATGTTCCCGTTCACGAAGGCCCCCAGGTTTCCGAACATCGGCTTGACGACCACCTCGGGATGGTCAGGCAGCACCGAGCGGAAGTGTTCCTTGTCGGCGTCGGACGCTTTCGGCATTTCCATAAGTCTTCCTCGAGTCACGGGTGTCGGGCTGATGTTCCTGCAGGATATGCCCGCGGCCCGGCACGGCACAGGCGGCCCGCCGGGCCGTCAGTGCGGGCGGGCAGGGGCCGGGCGGGCTGCCCCGGACGGCCCGAAGGCGGGGCCGTGGTAAGCCGTCCCGCAAATCTCCTGTAGTGTTGATCCTGTTGTTGTGTTTATGCAGTTCGTAGTTCAGGCAGTACGCAAGGTTGAAAGACCTTGTTCTTCTGAAGCAGCGGTTTTGAGCACCCCACACCGGAGGACCCGAAAGTCGGGACTTTTCCTCCACCTTCACGAAGGACAAAAAATAATGGCTACTGGTACCGTCAAATGGTTTAACGCTGAAAAGGGCTTCGGCTTCATTTCCCCCGATGACTCCTCACAGGACGTCTTCGCACACTACTCCGCGATCGCCTCTTCCGGCTTCCGCTCCCTCGAAGAGAACCAGAAGGTCTCCTTCGAAACCGAGCAGGGCCCCAAGGGTCCCCAGGCCGTAAACATCCAGGCTCTCTAAGACTTAGCTTCCAGCTAACTCTTCTGAGTCCGGAACCTTACAGGTTTCGAGCAGGGTCCGTCATTGACGGGCCCTGCTTTTGTTTAACCCGGATGTGCTGGTTCCCAAGTAGCTAGCAGTTAAGGCCGTTTTGAGCCCTCAAAACGGCCCCTGCTGCCAGTCAGTTGGGGTGGGCCGCCTAACTCACTGCCGGTCGGCTCACAGGGTGACGCTGTGCCGGCGGGCCAGGAACGCGGTCAGCGCGGGGTTGTCGATTTCCTTGGCCAGCCAGGGCACGGACTGGGCTGCCGCCTCGTCGCCGAGCGCCGCCCGGTGCGACTGCGCCCGGACCACGAACTCCCGCATGCCGCTCCGGCTGGCAAGCCTGGCCAGCCGCTCTGTGAACTGGGATGCCCGCGGCGAGCCAGTGGCGATGGTGACTTCGGCCGCGACATCGAGCAGCCGGGCCGTGTACCAGAGATACCACGGCTTGGGCTCCAGGCCCCGGTCGATCCAGTGCTCGGCGGCGGCCAGGTCCCCGTGGGCCAGGAACAGCCGCGCCTCGGCACCCGCGGCCAGGGCAAGATAGCAGTGGTCGCCGGCGAGTTCGGCCATGACCCAGGACCGGTCGATCAGGTCCGCCGCCTCCTCCAGCCGCCCAGCGGCCAGGTAGGTCTCACCCCGGACCCCGGCTACGAACGGTTCGAACGCGGTCCAGTGTTCCGCCGCCACCCCGTCCAGTGCACGGTCCAGGGCGGCGGCCGCCAGCTCCAAATCTCCCCGCAAAAGATGCACACGGCCCAGCAGCGCCTCGCTGAACGCCAGCTGCCGGCGGTTCCGGACCGTCTTAGCGAGCCTCCTTGACTCCGCGAAGGCAGCCACGGCATCGCCGTAGTGTGCGGTGTCCGAGGCCAGCATGCCCTGGATCGCGAGGATCCGGGCCTGCTCCTCCGGGATCCCTTCGGCGGCCTGCATCGCCCGGTCCAGCCAGCCGGCCGCGCGGTCCGGCACCCCGCGCTGGACGGACAAGTAGCCCAGCTCGCGGTACGCCGCGGCGGCAGTCCGGGAGACGCCGTCGGGCGCTTCCGCGGACAGCGCGCGGTGCAGGAAATCGGCCACCTCGGCGCCGCGGCCGCCGGCCTGGTGGATCAGCGCCCCGGACAGCGTCACCAGCGACTCGGCCACGAGGTGCCGGTCAGTGGTCCGCTGGGCCAGGACGACGGCGAGGCGCAGCTGGTCGAGCCCCCGGTCGACGGCGCCCGCGGACAGGGAGGCGCTCCCGGCGTCGAGATAGGACCGGACGGTGGCCACGGTGGCGTGCAGTTCGGGGTCGGCGACCGGCTCAGAGTCGGACAGGGCGCGCCGGACTTCCGCCGGCAGGGGCAGGCCCAGCTCCCGGTGGTAAAGGTCCGCGCACTTGGCCACCTCCTCCCGCGCCCGGCGGTGATCGCCGAGGGCGACGAGAGCTTTCACCAGGACGGCGGTGCAGTCGATGTGGAAGGCATCCCGGCGCAGTGCCAGCGAGGCGAGTTCGACGGCGTCGGCGGGAGCGCCCGAGGCGAGGGCGGCCAGAGCCCCCTCGTACAGCAGCGACTGGACGCAGTTGTCGAGCCGGTACCGCTGGTCCGCCAGCCAGGAATCGAAGACGGCGTTGTCCGCAAATGAAAGCCCCTCCAGGAGCTGGCCGTTGACCGTCCGCGGGTCCAGGCCGTGGCCGTTGGCCGAGCCGATGAGCTCGAGGGCATCACAGTGCCAGGCCGGCAGGAGTGTTAGCCGCAGCGGGTCGCCGGCGATGGAGACGCCGGCCAGGGTCCGGCGCAGCTCGGACAGGTTCCAGCGCAGCGCACCCAGCGGATCCGCGGCGTCCGGGAACAGCAGCATCGCGGTCCGGGACCGGCTGATGCCGTTCGGCTGCAGGGCAAGGTAGGCCAGCACGGCCCAGGCTTTGCGGCCTTTGGGCTGTGGGGGAGTGGTGCCCGGGGACTCGATCTTTGGCGGACCGAGGAGGCGAATCCACGTCTCGGCCATAGGAGTCATTTTACGCCGCGGGGCTCTTTAGCGTCCCGGGGAATTCAGCTGCTGGGAGTCACACGGTTGCTCACACGGCGGCTGCCGACACTGGAGCCATCCAATCCGCTCTCCCTCTGAGGAACCAAAAATGGAATTGTTCGTAGTCCTGCTGTTCGCACTGGTGGTTGTTGCCGGCACAGCCACGGTCCGTGCCGTGCTCAAGGACGGTCACGGCCACCACCCAGTAGTGCGGTCCACCGAGTCGTGGAGCGCCGGGAACCTGCCCAGCGAACCCTTCACGTCATCCCTGGCCTGGTACCTGCCGGGGTCGCGGGTGCAGTAGGGCGCAGCCGCTGGCCTCGCACAGCCAGATCGCCAGTGCGGTGAAAAGTCCGGGGCGGCGGGCCGGTGGCCCGCCGCCCCGCGGTGTGCGCAGGCACTCAGCCGGGCGCCGTCATTGACCCCGCCGCTAATTGGCTTTGGGGATGAGGATCCACAGCGCGATGTAGACGAGCTCGCCGACGCCGAAGAAGCCGAACAGGACGAAGCCGAGGCGGACGAGTTTCACGGAGATGCCGAAGCGGTCGGCGAGGGCAGCGCACACGCCAGCGAGGATCTTGCGGTTCCTTGGCCTCACCAGTGATCGTTCCATCCAGCCAAGGTAGCAGTGCGGGCCCGTCAGGAGAACAGCCGGTGCCCAGTCCGGGGCGCCATTCCAAGATTTTCCCAACCTCAGGCCCGTAGGATCCGAAGGCCGTGAGGACTCGCGGTTCTGGGAAAGAGAGGCGCCATGAAAAAGACAGCATTCGGAGTACTGGCGCTGGCCGGAACACTCGCCCTTCAAATCGCCAGCGCGGGACCGAGCACCGCGGCGGAGCGGCGCGTCATTGCGAAAACCGTGGTGCGAGGCGAGGTACTGACCGCGGAATTCGACCACACGGATGGGTGCATCCAGACGAGGGTCAGCGTGTTCGGCGGCGTCATAACGGTCCGCGGAACAACTACGCCCGAAAAAATAGGCTTTGTGGCGGTCACGCAGGTTAACACCTGCACACAAACAACACTGATCAACGGGGATGGGGAGACGGATGCCCTGAACCTGATCGTTCCGAACGGGCTGGCCAAAGGGCAACTGACGATGTCCCTGGAATTCACGAACTATGCCGACCCCGCCAACCCGGTAGTTTCGCCGATGACCGCTGACGTGTCCTTCCGGGCGACGGATCGGGCGACCAAGACGTTTGCAAAGACCAAATTCGTTTCCGACGGCATCCGCTTTGTTTCGTCGGCTGAAACCAAGAGCCGGGCGGGCACTGCCACCGGCACGGTAACCATTGGGGCGCAAAGTGTAGTTTCGCCGGCTATTCCGGCGTACGAGGCAATGCTCGCCTGGGCGAACAGCAAAGAGAAATCGGTAGCCCGCCGCGCGACGTAGCCCGCTCAGCAGCTCGTCTTTTCCGGGCCCGCCGGTTCCGGGGGAGAGGGTGTTGCGGCCAGCATCCACGACGGCGGGGGACTGGCCGGTAGGTGTGAGCCAGTACATAGAAGCCCGGTGTCCTTGTTTTGGCCGGGGGGAGGCGTGGTTGGTTGCTGGTTTCGGTGTGGTGGCGGGGTTTTTGGGGGTGTGGGGTGGGGTGTGGGGGTGGATTTGTGTGGGGTCGGTGTCGCGTGTATTGTTGTTCGAGTCGCCGCCGCTGATGCGGAAAGATAGCGACCGACCCCCTTCTGAACGGCCTGGAATATGGTGCGGTTTTTACGCGCTGATTATTGGGTGGGGATCCTGCTTGTGGAGTTGTGAGTCGCGGAAACGTTGATTTGCTTAGGTTCCCGGGTTCGGGTAAGTTAGATAAGTTGCTCCGGAGCGATCCACGGCTGAGGTTGTGGTGGTGCCGGGTGTGTCTGTTGTTTGAGAACTCAATAGTGTGCCAAGTTTGTTGATACCAATTTATTGTATTGAATTGGTTGAATTGACCGGGTTGTCCACCCCGTGGATGGTCTGGTTTTTACAGCTGGTTTCAAATTTTGTGCATTGTGTGCATCCCGTTTTCCCGGGGGCGCATGGTGTGTCTGTTTTACTTCAACGGAGAGTTTGATCCTGGCTCAGGATGAACGCTGGCGGCGTGCTTAACACATGCAAGTCGAACGATGATCCCAGCTTGCTGGGGGATTAGTGGCGAACGGGTGAGTAACACGTGAGTAACCTGCCCTTAACTCTGGGATAAGCCTGGGAAACTGGGTCTAATACCGGATATGACTCCTCATCGCATGGTGGGGGGTGGAAAGCTTTATTGTGGTTTTGGATGGACTCGCGGCCTATCAGCTTGTTGGTGAGGTAATGGCTCACCAAGGCGACGACGGGTAGCCGGCCTGAGAGGGTGACCGGCCACACTGGGACTGAGACACGGCCCAGACTCCTACGGGAGGCAGCAGTGGGGAATATTGCACAATGGGCGAAAGCCTGATGCAGCGACGCCGCGTGAGGGATGACGGCCTTCGGGTTGTAAACCTCTTTCAGTAGGGAAGAAGCGAAAGTGACGGTACCTGCAGAAGAAGCGCCGGCTAACTACGTGCCAGCAGCCGCGGTAATACGTAGGGCGCAAGCGTTATCCGGAATTATTGGGCGTAAAGAGCTCGTAGGCGGTTTGTCGCGTCTGCCGTGAAAGTCCGGGGCTCAACTCCGGATCTGCGGTGGGTACGGGCAGACTAGAGTGATGTAGGGGAGACTGGAATTCCTGGTGTAGCGGTGAAATGCGCAGATATCAGGAGGAACACCGATGGCGAAGGCAGGTCTCTGGGCATTAACTGACGCTGAGGAGCGAAAGCATGGGGAGCGAACAGGATTAGATACCCTGGTAGTCCATGCCGTAAACGTTGGGCACTAGGTGTGGGGGACATTCCACGTTTTCCGCGCCGTAGCTAACGCATTAAGTGCCCCGCCTGGGGAGTACGGCCGCAAGGCTAAAACTCAAAGGAATTGACGGGGGCCCGCACAAGCGGCGGAGCATGCGGATTAATTCGATGCAACGCGAAGAACCTTACCAAGGCTTGACATGAACCGGAAACACCTGGAAACAGGTGCCCCGCTTGCGGTCGGTTTACAGGTGGTGCATGGTTGTCGTCAGCTCGTGTCGTGAGATGTTGGGTTAAGTCCCGCAACGAGCGCAACCCTCGTTCTATGTTGCCAGCGCGTTATGGCGGGGACTCATAGGAGACTGCCGGGGTCAACTCGGAGGAAGGTGGGGACGACGTCAAATCATCATGCCCCTTATGTCTTGGGCTTCACGCATGCTACAATGGCCGGTACAAAGGGTTGCGATACTGTGAGGTGGAGCTAATCCCAAAAAGCCGGTCTCAGTTCGGATTGGGGTCTGCAACTCGACCCCATGAAGTCGGAGTCGCTAGTAATCGCAGATCAGCAACGCTGCGGTGAATACGTTCCCGGGCCTTGTACACACCGCCCGTCAAGTCACGAAAGTTGGTAACACCCGAAGCCGGTGGCCTAACCCCTTGTGGGAGGGAGCTGTCGAAGGTGGGACTGGCGATTGGGACTAAGTCGTAACAAGGTAGCCGTACCGGAAGGTGCGGCTGGATCACCTCCTTTCTAAGGAGCACCTACAACCACCTTGCCTCATGCATTTGGGTGTGGAGGGGTTGTCAGGAGTACGCCCGTTGCGCAGACGCTAGTTCTGCGGCGGGTGCTCACGGGTGGAATATCAGCAAATAGCGGCCGCTGCGTTTTTCGCGGCACCCAGTACGGATGCTCTCTTGAGAGTGGTCCTGGAACGGTGCGGCGGGGGGAACGGCGGTTTAGTGTTTGGCACACTGTTGGGTCCTGAGACAACAGGACCGGGGGTAACCCCGGGACTTGTGTTTCTGGTTTCCTGGCTGCACCGAGCGCGCACGTGAGTGTGTGGGGTGTGTGGTACGGGGTTGTTGTTTGAGAACTACATAGTGGACGCGAGCATCTTTTATAAGAAGCAATTTCCAAGAATATGAACCTGGATCTGGCCCGGGCGCCCTTTGGGGTGTGTGGGTTGGTTTTCGTGGTTCTCTCGAAAATTAGCGTTTTTGATCTTTTGTGGTCAAGTTTTTAAGAGCACACGGTGGATGCCTTGGCATTAGGAGCCGAAGAAGGACGTAGGAATCTGCGATAAGCCTGGGGGAGTCGATAACCGGACTGTGATCCCAGGGTGTCCGAATGGGGAAACCCCGCCAGGGGCGCGAGTTACCTGGTGACCCGCATCTGAACACATAGGGTGCGTGGAGGGAACGCGGGGAAGTGAAACATCTCAGTACCCGCAGGAAGAGAAAACAATAGTGATTCCGTCAGTAGTGGCGAGCGAACGCGGATCAGGCTAAACCGTTCCATGTGTGATAGCCGGTGGGCGTTGCATGGTCGGGGTTGTGGGACTTCCCATTCTGTCTCTGCCGGGGCAGTGGGGTGAGTAGTACAGGCATAGGTGAACGGTCTTGAAAGGCCGGCCAGAGAGGGTGTGAGCCCCGTAACCGAAATGTTGTGTACCGCCCGGTGAAGTATCCCAAGTAGCACGGGGCCCGAGAAATCCCGTGCGAATCTGTCAGGACCACCTGATAAGCCTAAATACTCCCTAATGACCGATAGCGGACCAGTACCGTGAGGGAAAGGTGAAAAGTACCCCGGGAGGGGAGTGAAACAGTACCTGAAACCGTGTGCTTACAATCCGTCGGAGCAACCTTGTAGTTGTGACGGCGTGCCTTTTGAAGAATGAGCCTGCGAGTTAGTGTTACGTCGCGAGGTTAACCCGTGTGGGGAAGCCGTAGCGAAAGCGAGTCTGAATAGGGCGTTGCAGTGGCGTGATCTAGACCCGAAGCGAAGTGATCTACCCATGGCCAGGTTGAAGCGACGGTAAGACGTCGTGGAGGACCGAACCCACTTCAGTTGAAAATGGAGGGGATGAGCTGTGGGTAGGGGTGAAAGGCCAATCAAACTTCGTGATAGCTGGTTCTCCCCGAAATGCATTTAGGTGCAGCGTTGCGTGTTTCTTACCGGAGGTAGAGCTACTGGATGGCTAATGGGCCCTACAAGGTTACTGACGTCAGCCAAACTCCGAATGCCGGTAAGTGAGAGCGCAGCAGTGAGACTGTGGGGGATAAGCTTCATAGTCGAGAGGGAAACAGCCCAGACCACCAACTAAGGCCCCTAAGCGTGTGCTAAGTGGGAAAGGATGTGGAGTTGCGAAGACAACCAGGAGGTTGGCTTAGAAGCAGCCATCCTTAAAAGAGTGCGTAATAGCTCACTGGTCAAGTGATTCCGCGCCGACAATGTAGCGGGGCTCAAGTACACCGCCGAAGTTGTGGATTTCAGATATTAGCTAAGCCGCCCCCTTGCGGGGTTGGTTCAGGCGTCTGGAGTGGTAGGGGAGCGTCGTGTGGGCAGTGAAGTCGCGGTGTAAACCAGCGGTGGAGCCTACACGAGTGAGAATGCAGGCATGAGTAGCGAAAGACGGGTGAGAAACCCGTCCGCCGAATGATCAAGGGTTCCAGGGTCAAGCTAATCTGCCCTGGGTAAGTCGGGACCTAAGGCGAGGCCGACAGGCGTAGTCGATGGACAACGGGTTGATATTCCCGTACCGGCGAAAAACCGCCCATGCTGAACAGGGGATACTAACCGCCCGAAACCTGCCCGACACCCCTTGTGGGTGAAGGGTTTTGGTGGAGCGCGGGACCTGATCCTGGGAGGCAAGCGTATTAACAGGTGTGACGCAGGAAGGTAGCCGAGCCGGGCGATGGTTGTCCCGGTCTAAGGATGTAGGGCGAACGGTAGGCAAATCCGCCGTTCATGATGCCTGAGACCCGATGGGACCCCCGTAGGGGGGGATTCGGTGATCCTATGCTGCCGAGAAAAGCATCGACGCGAGGTTTTAGCCGCCCGTACCCCAAACCGACACAGGTGATCAGGTAGAGAATACTAAGGCGATCGAGAGAATTATGGTTAAGGAACTCGGCAAAATGCCCCCGTAACTTCGGGAGAAGGGGGGCCCCCATCGTGATGGACACTTGCTGTCCGGAGCGTGCAGGGGCCGCAGAGACCAGGGGGAAGCGACTGTTTACTAAAAACACAGGTCCGTGCGAAGTCGCAAGACGATGTATACGGACTGACTCCTGCCCGGTGCTGGAAGGTTAAGAGGACCGGTTAGCCGCAAGGCGAAGCTGAGAATTTAAGCCCCAGTAAACGGCGGTGGTAACTATAACCATCCTAAGGTAGCGAAATTCCTTGTCGGGTAAGTTCCGACCTGCACGAATGGAGTAACGACTTCCCCGCTGTCTCAACCATAAACTCGGCGAAATTGCAGTACGAGTAAAGATGCTCGTTACGCGCAGCAGGACGGAAAGACCCCGAGACCTTTACTATAGTTTGGTATTGGTGTTCGGAGTGGCTTGTGTAGGATAGGTGGGAGACGTTGAAGCCCGGACGCCAGTTCGGGTGGAGTCATCGTTGAAATACCACTCTGGTCACTTTGGACATCTAACTTCGGCCCGTAATCCGGGTCAGGGACAGTGCCTGATGGGTAGTTTAACTGGGGCGGTTGCCTCCTAAAAAGTAACG
This sequence comes from Arthrobacter sp. NicSoilB4, assembly GCF_019977335.1. NCBI lineage: Bacteria > Bacillati > Actinomycetota > Actinomycetes > Micrococcales > Micrococcaceae > Arthrobacter > Arthrobacter sp. NicSoilB4. The sequence goes on from NZ_AP024653.1 coordinate 935,668, forward strand.
GAGGCGCCCAAAGGTTCCCTCAGCCTGGTTGGCAATCAGGTGTCGAGTGTAAGTGCACAAGGGAGCTTGACTGTGAGAGAGACATCTCGAGCAGGGACGAAAGTCGGGACTAGTGATCCGGCGGTACATTGTGGAATGGCCGTCGCTCAACGGATAAAAGGTACCTCGGGGATAACAGGCTGATCTTGCCCAAGAGTCCATATCGACGGCATGGTTTGGCACCTCGATGTCGGCTCGTCGCATCCTGGGGCTGGAGTAGGTCCCAAGGGTTGGGCTGTTCGCCCATTAAAGCGGTACGCGAGCTGGGTTTAGAACGTCGTGAGACAGTTCGGTCCCTATCCGCTGCGCGCGCAGGAAATTTGAGAAGGGCTGTCCTTAGTACGAGAGGACCGGGACGGACGAACCTCTGGTGTGTCAGTTGTACTGCCAAGTGCACCGCTGATTAGCTACGTTCGGATGGGATAACCGCTGAAAGCATCTAAGCGGGAAGCTCGCTTCGAGATGAGATTTCCATACACCTTGTGTGTGAGAGGCCCCCAGCCAGACCACTGGGTTGATAGGCCGGATGTGGAAGCGAGGACTAAAGACTCGTGAAGCTGACCGGTACTAATAGGCCGATAACTTACACCACACACCACCTGGGTAAACCAAACCTTCAAAAGAGGTTTACCCGCCAAGGGTGGTAAAAAGAAACAAGACTGCTTGCGTCCACTATGTGGTTCCCAACCAACAAACCCGTCACCAGACGGCAGCGTTGCAGGAACCGACAACAAAATAACAACACCACAACTGCACCCCAAAAGTGCAGGAAGCATGTTGTAACCACAGATTTCCCACCCCCAGGGGTACGGGAGCAAGGGTTACGGCGGTCATAGCGTGGGGGAAACGCCCGGTCCCATTCCGAACCCGGAAGCTAAGACCCACAGCGCCGATGGTACTGCACCCGGGAGGGTGTGGGAGAGTAGGTCACCGCCGGAACATCATTACACGGTCGAGAGCCCCAACCACCAGGTTGGGGCTCTCCCGCATTTAACCCACAAAACCAAAATCCACATAGGGAACATTGGTCATCCCGGCGTCGTTGGAGTTCGGTAGGCTCGATTCCGACAGCCCGATTACCGCATCCGCTCAAAGGACTTTTTCATGACTGCACGGACCATTGTCATCACCGGCGCCAGCGACGGCATCGGTGCGTCCGCCGCGCGGACCCTGAGCAAACAGGGGGAGCGGGTGGTCGTCGTCGGGCGCTCCGCGGAGAAGACGGAGCGGATCGCCAAGGAGATCGGTGCGGACTACTTCGTCAGCGACTTCGCGGAACTGGCACAGGTGCGCCAACTCGCCGCTCAGCTGAAGGAAAAGTACCCGCGGATCGACGTCCTGGCCAACAACGCCGGCGGCATCATGGGCCAGCGCGAGCTCACCGTGGACGGCCACGAAAAGACCTTCCAGATCAACCACCTGGCCCCGTTCCTGCTCACCACCGAGCTGATGGACGTGCTCACGGCCAGCCGGGCCACCGTCATCAACACCTCCAGCGCAGCGAACTCGCTCTACGGCAAGCTGGACCTCAACGACCTCGAGACGGCCAACAAGTATTCCGCGAACCTCGCCTACGGCAATGCCAAACTCGAGAACATCCTCTTCACTGCCGAGCTGAACCACCGCTACCAGGCGGCCGGCATCACCACGGCGGCCTTCCACCCCGGCGTGGTGGCCACGAACTTTGCCGCGGACACCACCAGCCCGTTCAGGTTCCTGTACCGGAGCTTCCTCAGCCGGTTCATGCTGAGTCCCGAACAGGGCGCGGACACGCTGGTGTGGCTCGCCACGGCCACGCCCGGGCAGGACTGGATCTCCGGCGCCTACTACGCCAAGCGGGCGCTGGCGAAGGCCAACAAGCAGGCATACGACGCCGAGCTGGCACGGGAGCTGTGGGAGCGCAGCGCGGCCATGGTCACGAGGGACGTCGACAAGCTCGACTCCCCGGCTTAACGACGTCCGGACCTTACGTTCGAGCGTCGCCGCTACTCCCGCCGGACCTGCGGGAGCGCCGACGGACTTGCCGCCGGACGTGTTGGAGCGTTGCCAGACTTACCGCCCGGCGTCGACCTTGTCGATCGCCGTCAGTGCGCTCTCCATCGTCCCGGCCAGGTCGCTGGCCGGGGCCGGCTTGGCGAACAGGTAGCCCTGCAGGGAGTCGCAGCCGCGGTCCATCAGGTACCGGGCCTGGGCTGGCGTCTCGATGCCCTCGGCCGTCACCTTCAGGCCCAGGGCGTGCGCGGCGTTGATCATGGTCCCGAAGAACGGCAGCTGTTCCTGGCCGGTCTTGATCATCGCCACGAAGGAGCGGTCGATCTTGACCTTATCCAGCGGCAATTCCTTGAGCCGGCCCAGTGCGGCGTACCCGGTGCCGAAGTCGTCCATCGCGATCCGCACGCCGGCCTCCCGCAGCTGGCGCAGCTGGCGCAGCACGTCCGAGTCCGACTCGAAGAACACACTCTCGGTCAGTTCGAGCATAAGCTGGCGCGGATCCACCCCGGTGGAGGCAACAATCGACAGCACGTCCGTGGCGAAGTCGCGGTTCTGGAACTGCAGGCCTGAGACGTTCACCGCGACGCTGTACGCGTCGTCGCCGGCCAGCCAGGGCCGGATCTCCGCGCATGCCCGGCGCATGACCTCGTCGCCGATCTCGCGGATCAGGCCGCTCTGCTCGGCCACGGGCAGGAACTGGTTGGGCGGGACCAGCCGGCCATGCCGCTCCCAGCGCGCAAACGCCTCGAACTGCACCACCGCGCCAAGCCCGGGGGACACCACCGGCTGGTAGTGCACCGAGATCTGTCCCAGCTCCACGGCCTGCCGCAGCCCGGCCTGGCCGTCCGCCTTGGCGGTGACCGTGTTCAGCATCTCCGGCCGGAACCGTAGCCAGGCGTTCTTGCCCCCGGTTTTCGCCGCTGTCATGGCTGCATCGGCCTGCCGCATTAGCTCCGCGCCGTCGAGCGTCCCGGAGGTCCGGGAGGCCAGGCCCATGCTCACGCCCGGCCGGACCAGGGAGCCGCCCACCCGCAGCGGCTCGTACAGCGACTCGGCGATCCGCTTGGCCACCGCGTCCGCGTTGAGGCATTCCGTCAGGAGCACAACAAATTCGTCGCCGCCCAGCCGGGCCACAGTGTCGTGCGGCCGGACGCAGTTGCGGAGCCGGCTGGCGACCTCCACTAGAAGTTCGTCCGCGGAGGAGCGGCCCAGCATGTCGTTGAGGTTCTTGAAGTCATCCACGTTCAGCAGCAGCACGTCCACCGGGTCCGGCCGCCGCAGCGCCGCGGCCAGCCGCTCGTTGAAGAGCGTGCCGTTGGGCAGCGAAGTCAGGGGGTCCCGCAGCACCCCGGCCCGCACCTGGTCGTCGTGTCCGGCGAAGGCTGCGGGAACGGCCGTAGACGCAGCAGCAGCAGTACGACGGCGGTGCGTTGCGGCGTCCGCCGCGGCACCCGTGCGCGCGGCAGTGCCGGCGAAAGCTCCGGCGTCGGACTGGCCGGTGCCGAATTGGCCGGTGCCGGACGACGCAGCGCGACGGTGGCCCGCCCCGCGGACGGCAAGCGCGACGGACCGGGCGGCCGCGCCCGAACCGGCGTTGGACGGCAGCAGCGAGCAGGTGATCTCGACGGGGAGTTCGGTGCCGTCGGCGCGGCGTCCGGAGCCGGCGAAGGGCTGGCCGGAGCGCGGTGCCGAGGCGCCCAGACCGGCTAGGACTCCATGGAATGGTTCGCGGGAGTCCTCGGCCAGGAGCAGGGACGAATCGGCGCCCAGCAGCTGCGACCGGGAGTAACCGAAGAGCTCCTCAGCGGCTGCGTTCAGGAACGAGATGGACCCGTCCGGATCCAGCAGCAGCAGCGGGTCCGGGCTGTGCTCCAGCAGTAGTTGTGCGAGTCCAGATTCCATGTGTTTTGCTTGCCCCCCAAGCGCCGGATGCGAAGTGGCAGCCGTCCTTGCGGAGAACAAGGCGGGCTGCGCTCACTGAATCATATGTGGTGCGGGCGCTGCACGTGATACGCGTCATGCGGACGCCGGGATTGTGTCGCACCCGCGTCTTCCGGCCCCCGCTGCAGCCGCCCCGCCGGACAGCGCCGCCGCTACGCGGGTAGCGGGACGCTTTCCAGTGCCGCGATGGCGGCGAGGGAGTTGCGGATGCCGAGCTCGCGCCGGGCTTCGGGCTCGGGTCGGGAAAACAGGAAGCCCTGCAGGGCGTCGCAGCCGTGATCCATCAGGTAGCGGGCCTGCTCCGGGGTTTCGATGCCCTCGGCGGTGACCTTCAGCCCGAGGCTGAGAGCCATGTGGATCATCGACGTCAGGATGGGCAGCTTTTCCGTCCCGGTGCGCAGCATGGAGACGAACGACTTGTCGATCTTCACGATGTCCACAGGGAGCTCCTGCAGCCGGCCCAGCGAGGAGTAGCCGGTGCCGAAGTCGTCCAGGGCCACCCGGACTCCGGCCCCGCGCAGGGTCACCAACTGGGTGATGACGTGGCACTGGGCGTCGAAGAAGACGCTCTCCGTGACCTCCAGGACCAGCTGGTGCGGGTCCACGCCGCTCCACGCCGCGATGTCCAGGACCCGTTCGGCGAAGTCCGGATGCTGCAGCTGCACGCCGGAGACGTTCACGGCCAAGGTCCGGCGCGGGTCCTCCGCGAGCCAGGGCTGCAGCTCGGTGCAGCTGCGCCGCAGCACTTCCGCCCCGATGTCCCGGATCAGGCCGCTGCGTTCCGCGGTCTGTATGAACTGGTCCGGGGGCATCAGCCGCCCCTCCCACTGCCAGCGGGCCAGTGCCTCGAACTGCACTACTTCCAGCTGCTCGGAGGACACCACCGGCTGGTAGTGCACATTGATCTGCCCCAGTTCCACGGCACGCCGCAGCCCGGCGGTCAGCTGGGTGCGCTCCAGCAGCGCGGCGAGCATCTCCGGCCGGAAGTGCACGTAGCAGTTCTTGCCCGCTTCCTTGGCCGCATACATCGCCAGGTCCGCCTGCCGCAGCAGCTCGGAGGACGTCATGGTCCCGGGACCCCGCGAGGCCACGCCCAGGCTCAGGCCCGGCCGCATAAGGGTTCCCTCGATGGATACCGGCGCGTTCAGCGTGGCAACGATCCGCTGGGCCACCGTGTCGGAGTCATTGCAGTCCACCAGCAGCACCACGAATTCGTCCCCGCCGAGCCGCGCCACGGTGCCGTGCGGCCCCACGCATTTCTGCAGCCGCCGCGAGACCTCCACCAGCATCTCGTCCCCGGCATGGTGGCCCAGGACATCGTTGACCTCCTTGAAGTCATCCAGGTCCAGCAGCAGCACGTGCACGGGCCCGGGGGTCAGCAGCGCGGCGGCGGCGCGTTCGTTGAAGAGCATCCGGTTGGCCAGCCCCGTCAAGGGGTCCTGGAAGGCAAGTTCCTTCAGCTTGTCGGTCTGCTCGGCGAGTTCATCCATGGCGCGGCGGGCCTGGTCCTGGGCGCGCTGCCGCGTGGTGATGTCGCGGAAGTTCCAGATCCGCCCCACGATCTCGTCGGCGACCTTCTGCGGCCGGGAGTACAGCTCCACGGTGCGGCCATCGATGAACTCCAGCACATCGTGGCTTTGTTTGCCCCTGTCGGCGTGCAGCTCCGTGACCTTCTGCAGGAAGTCGTCCGGATCGAGGAGCTGCTGGGCGATGAAGGTGACCAGCGCCGTCGGGTCCTCTGCCGCGATCAGCTCCGGCGGCATGCCCCACAACTTCAGGTACTGGTCATTGACCCCGGTAATCAGCCCTTCATTGGAGACCACCACGATCCCGTCGGCGGTGGTTTCCAGCGTCGCATCGAGCAGCGAGACCGCCAGACGGCGGCCCGAGTCGGTGTCCTCCCGGTGGCTGCCGTCACGGACGGCAACCGCCATGGCCGTTCCGGCGTCGACGGTTACCAGCGAGCAGGTGATCTCCAGCGGCAGTTCGCTGCCATCACGACGCCGGCCTGCCGCCGCGAACGGGCGCCGGCCGGCGTCGCTGCCCCGGCCCAGCCGGCCGAAGACCCGCAGGAACCCGCCGCGCTCGTCCTCGGAGAGCAGGATGTTGTGCCCGACGCCGAGCAGCTGTTCGCGCGGATAGCCGAAGAGGCGCTCCGCGGCCGCGTTCACGAACGCGATGGTTCCGTCCGCGGTTAGCAGCAGATAAGCATCGGGGCCCTGCTCGAGCAGGCTCTCTTCAATCCCAGTTCCCACGGCGATACCGGCCCCCAAAGCGACGGATGTTGACGTACGTGACTAAAAGTCCGACGGCGGCGCCGCGGACTAAGCGTTTCCTGAATCATAGGGTCCGTTGCGCTCATGTCCAGCACCACGGCACCGGACTTTTGCGGGCCACTCTTTCGGGTCAGCGGAGTCCGGCGACCCGATCTCCCCGGAGGGCGGCGAATGCCCCGGCGGACCGGGCGATCGCGGACGCCAGGGCCGGCACGGCTTCCGGGCCGGAAAACAGAAATCCCTGCAGCGAGTCGCAGTCCAGGTTCATCAGGTATTGGGCCTGCGCTGCCGTTTCCACGCCCTCCGCCGTGACGGTCAGTCCCAGGCCGTGGGCCATGCTGATCATGCAGCTGAGGATCGGCAGGTTCTCCTCGCCGGTGTGGATCATGGAGATGAAGGACCGATCGATTTTCAGCGTGTCCACGGGCAGGTCCTGGAGCCGGCCCAGCGAGGAGTAGCCGGTGCCGAAGTCATCCAGGGCCACCTTCACGCCGGCCTTTCGGAGCGCCATGAGCTGCTGGATCACGTGGCAGTCGTCGTCGAAGAACACACTCTCGGTGACCTCCACCACCAGCTGCCGCGGATCCACCCCACAGGACTCGGTGACGGCCAGGACCAGCTCGGCGAAGTCACCGTGCTGCAGCTGGACCCCTGAGACGTTGACAGCGAGGGACCGGGAGGGGTCTTCCACGAGCCAGGGCTTCAGCTCGGTGCAGCCCTTCAGCAGGACCTCGGTGCCGATCTCGACTATCAGGCCGCTGCGCTCCGCCGTCGGGATGAACTGCTGCGGCGGGACGGTTTCGCCGTCGCGCTCCCAGCGGGCCAGTGCCTCCACTTTAACGACGACGCCGAGCCTCGACGAGACGATCGGCTGGTAGTGCACAGCGATCTGGCCGGCGTCCACGGCCACGCGCAGCCCCGCCTCAAGCTCGGTGCGCTCCACGAGTGACTTCATCATCTCCGGCCGGAACGGCAGGTACCGGTTCTTCCCGGCAGTTTTCGCCGCGTACATCGCGACGTCGGCGCGGCGCAGCAGTTCGGAGGCGTCCACAGCGTCGTCGTTGAGGGACGTCAGGCCCAGGCTCAGGCTGGGGCGCAGCATGGTGCCGTCGATCCAGAGCGGGACGCGCAGCGAGTCGACGATCCTCCCCGCCACCGCCTCGGCGTCCGGCGAGCCGACCAGCAAAACCACGAATTCGTCACCGCCCAGGCGTGCTACAACGTCGTTCGGGCGGACGCACTCGCGCAGCCGCCGGCCCACCTCGATCAGCATCTGGTCGCCGGCGTGGTGGCCCAGGATGTCGTTGACTTCCTTGAAATCGTCCAGGTCCAGGAGCAGGACGTCGACGGCGGCACCGTCCGCCCCGGGCAGCGCGGCCGCGAGCCGGTCGTTGAAGAGCTGGCGGTTGGCCAGTCCGGTCAGCGGGTCCTGGAACGCGAGGGCCTTGAGCTGGGCGGCCTGCTCTGCGAGGTCGGCCATGGCCTGGGTGATCCGGTCCTGGGCGATCCGGGCAGGGGTGACGTCCCGGAAACTCCACACGCGCCCCACCACTTTTTCCGCGACCTTCTGGGGGCGGGAGTAGCGTTCGAAGGTCCGGCCGTCGCGGAAGTCCAGGACGTCGTGGCTTTCCGCGGTAGGAGCGGCGTAGAGCGCGGTGACCTTCTCGACGAACTGCGCCGGATCCACGAGCTGGTCCAGGACGAAGCCCATCACGGCCTCGTCGTCCTGGGTGGCCAGGAGCTCCCGCGGGATGCCCCACATGGTGATGAACTGGTTGTTGACGCCGGCGATCCGGCCGTCGCCTGCGACGACGAGGATGCCGTCCGCCGTGGATTCCAGCGTGGCGCTCAGCAGGGACATGGCTTCGCGGAGTCCTGCGTCCGCGGCCAGCCGGTGGGACGTGTCGCGGACGGCGACGGCCATGGTGGCGGGGACGTCGTCGCTGCCCTGGGCCAGCAGCGAGCAGGCCACTTCGCCCTGGAACTCGGTGCCGTCGCGGCGGACACCGTAGGCCTCGACCGGCGGGAAGCTGGGGAACGTGGGGGCTGCGGCGGGGGTGACCGGGCCGGCGTCGGCGTCCTTGCGGAGCGCGAAGAAGATCCGCTGGAGGCCGCTGCGAAAGCCTTCGGCGAGGAGCATCCGGTGGTCACGGCCCAGGAGCTCGTCGCGGGAGTAGCCGAACATACGTTCCGTGGCGGCGTTGACGCGGATGATGGTGCCGTCCTCGGTGACCACCAGGAGGGCGTCGGGGCTGGACTCCAGCACCGCCTCGACGCCGGGTACAGGGTACGAGGAAGCCGTCACGCGGCCACCGCCGTGCGAATGTGAGACCACCGGTAATTCATTGAAAAGCCCTCCCCTCAGGAAATCATAGGGGTCGAGTGTTCCGGAGGCGTCCAAGCGGGGGTGGCGCGGCGGCGTTTTGGCGGGCGTGCTGGCGCGGGTGGGCTTCAGCGGCGGGGTGCAGGTCACGCCGGCATGTCACCCGGTCCGGTGTCCGGCGGCGCTCAGTTGGGTAGCGCTGGGAGTGGGTGTGGTTGCGGCGGTGCGGCCCGGCTTGGCCGCGGTGGTGCCCGCCGCCCGGCCCCGGCCCAGCCCGCGGACCGTCCAGCCCTCCGCCTCCCAGACGGAAGCGTCGAGGACGTTCCGGGCGTCCAGGAGGGTCCGGCGTCGTACGCGCGCCCCGGCGTCGGCGGGCGAGAGCGTGGCGTATTCGTCCCACTCGGTCAGCAGCAGCACAAGCTCCGCCCCGTCCAGCGCCTGGGCCGTGGACGGCTCGAAGCGCAGCTGCGCGTAGCGGAGCCACGCGTTGTTGATCGCGGCCGGGTCTGTGACGGTGACGTGGGCGCCGGCCGCCGCCAGCTGGAGGGCGACGTCCAGGGCAGGGGAGTCGCGGATGTCGTCCGTGTCCGGTTTGAAGGCCGCGCCGAGCACCGTGACGCGGCGTCCGCTGAGCTGGCCGCCGCACAGTTCCCGGGCGAGCCCGACCGTGCGGGAACGCTGGTCCCGGTTGATGGAATCCACCACGTCCATCCACTGGTCCACCGAGTCCACGCCCAGGCCCGCCGCCTGGACCCGGAGCGAGCGGATGTCCTTGGGCAGGCAGCCGCCGCCGAACCCCAGGCCGGCGTGGAGGTACCGGCCGCCGATGCGCGGATCCAGCCCCATGGCCGCGCCGAGCATTTTCACGTCGGCGCCCGTGGCGTCGCAGAGCTCGGCCATGGCGTTGATAAAGCTGAGCTTCGTGGCGAGGTACGCGTTCGACGCTGACTTGATCAGTTCCGCCGTAGCGAAGTTGCAGACCAGCCGCGGGATTCCGGCCGCGAGCAGGGGAGCGTAGACGGCGTCGAGAGCTGCGGTGATGGCTGCGCCGGTCTTCGGGGTCCCGGTGGGGGCAGGGCTGGCGTCGCGGTTGCCGCTTCCGGTGGCGCCGTCCTCCTGGGCGCTGTCCTCCGGGACGCCGTAGACCAGGCGGTCCGGGACCAGCGAGTCCTTGACCGCGGTGCCCTGGCGCAGGAATTCCGGGTTCCAGCCCAGAAGCACGTCCGGCCGAGGGGACAACACACCGCGGAGCATGTCCACCGTTCCGACCGGGACAGTGGACTTGCCCACGACGGCGGACCCTGCGGCCAGGTGCGGGAGCAGCGCCTCCGTCGCGGCGACGAGGTAGCGGAGGTCGGCGCCGTCGGAGGTCTTGGACTGTGGCGTGCCCACGCAGAGGAAGTGCAGCTGGGCTCCGGCGGCGTCGGCGAAGTCCGTGGAGAAGCTGAGCCGGCGTGTGGCGATGCCGTCGCGCAGGAGTTCGTCCAGCCCCGGCTCGAAGAACGGTGCCGTGCCCCGGCCCAGCTGCCCCGCCTTGGCGGCGTCGACTTCGATCCCCACCACGGTGTGGCCCATCGACGCGAGGGTTGCGGCGTGCACGGCTCCGAGGTAGCCGCAGCCGATAACGGAAATTTTCACAGGGTGACTCCTTGAGGGGTAGCGCTGGTTGTACTGCTTGGACGTGGGCTGTGGGCTGCGAGGACCGCGTTGTAGTGCTCCACCAGCTCGGCGCCGAGCGCGGACCACGTGCGCCCCTGGACCGACGCGTGGGCCGCCGCTGCGAACGCGCGGCGCTTGGCGTCGTCGCCCATCAGGTCCGCCACTCGGGACCGCAGCGCGGCAAGGTCGCCCGGCTCGTACAGCCAGCCGGTGCGGGAGTTTTCGACGAGGTCCAGCGGGCCGCCGCGGCCCGTGGCGACCACCGGCACACCCGAGGCCATGGCCTCCTGGATGGTCTGGCAGAAGGTCTCGAACTCGCCGGGGTGCACGAAGAGGTCGAAGGACGCCACCGCACGGGCCAGCTCCCCGCCCCCGAGGAACCCGGTGAAAACCGCGTCCGGCAAGGCGGCCTCGAGGGCCGGCCGCTGGGGTCCGTCGCCCACAATCACCAGCCGCGTGCCGGGGACATCGGCCAGCACGGCGAGGTCCTGCACCTGTTTTTCGACGGCGAGCCGGCCCACGTAGCCGATGATGCGCTCGCCGGCCGGGGCGACGGTGCCCCGCCATCCGGCGTCGCGCTTGTCCGGGGAGAACCGCTGTGTGTTCACGCCGCGCCGCCACATCTCGACCCGCGGAATGCCGCGGCCGCGGAGCTGGTTGAGCGCGAAGCTGGACGGGACGAGGGTCCGGGAGGCCAGCAGGTGGATGTTCTCCACCCGGTTCCAGGCCCAGTTCTCCAGGAAGGGGACTCCGTACCGCCCGGCGTAGCCCGGGACCTCGGTCTGGTAAACGGCGACGGCGGGGATCCCCAGCTGGTGGGCGGCCTGCGCCGCGCGCCAGCCGAGCACGAACGGGGACGCCAAGTGGACCACGTCCGGTGCATAGTCGGCAAGGATTCGCTTGACCCGATAGACACCGCCCAGCGCCACCCGGACGTTCGCGTAGCCGGCCAGCGGAACCGAGGGCAGCCGGTGGACATGCGCCCCGTAGACCTCCGTGGGGGCTTCCGTGTCCAGCGTAGACGGCGCGATAACCAGCACCTCGTCCCCGCGCCCCTGCAGATGCTCCAGGACCCGCAGGATTGAGTGGGTTACCCCGTTCATCAGCGGCAGGAATGACTCAGCAACAATTGCGATCCTCACCCCTCCACCCTGCGCGGGCTGGCTTTCGGCGCGGGGTGGGGCGGGTGGCGGGCGGAGGAAGAGTGGGTTAACGGGGTGTGGTGCGGATGGGGGTACGGGCGTGCGGGCACGGAACCACGGGACATGCCCTCCGGCCGGGTCTGAGGCTGGACATAGTGCCTTATGCCCTCTCGTGGCTGCGAGGAATGGGCATGTCCAACGGGTGTGCGGTCCGTTGACCGCTGCTTGGCTGCCCGGGCCGTTGGGCATGTCCCCCGGCTGGGCCCAGGCTGGACATAGTGCCTTATGCCCTTTCGTGGGCACGAGGAATGGGCATGTTCACTGGACGGCACGCCCCGATAATGGATTTGCCGGCAGCGTCGCAGGATGGGTTGACCGCGCGACGGCATGCGCGGATACTCCCCGATATGACGGAAGCGGGGAACTCAGAGACGAGCAACGCACCGCACCGCGACCGAGGTCAGATGACTTGGGGCAACTTCTGGAGGCGCCCGGAAATCGTCATTCCTGCCCTGATTGCCCTATTGACGGCCTTGCTGGGGACCTACTTGGCGCAGCCCCAACCTGACGTCGTCGCAGAATGCAGTGCCCGAAACCCCGGCGCAACAGGGAAGCTGGTCCCCGCAGGCGAGCAGAAGTACCTCATTGAAGGCTGCAGGCAACCCGGAATCCCTGGCGTCAATGTGAACGGCCTGTGGCGCGTGGAACTCGAGCGATTTAATATCCCGAACACGTCAATGGCCAGCAGATTCACGGATGCAGAAGTGTTCGCCACAGACTGTCCAGCCCTTGGCCTCGACTACCTGTACTCGAACCAAGGGCTAGCCGTTCATATCCGGTTCACCGTGCAAAACACGCAAACCGTCTCTGGACAGGACGGGCGTCCCGTGAACATCTCTGAGGCTCCGGGGCTCCCGAGCGCCGTCGGTGCGTACTCAGGGGAACGTCTCATTGTCGTTATCAACGCCCGGAATCAGCTTCAAAGCGTGACGTGCGAGCCGCTTTCGGCTGTGACTACTACGTTCGTTCCGTCGCCCAAGACCTGACACGGGCCGGCCCGGAAAGGGAATTCGCTATGCGCGGTGTATCCGGAACGTTGGTCGGGATCGCCTGGGACATCTGGCGCGCGGAGCGGGGAGGCCCGGAAGGGATCGCCCGCCGGCAGCAAGCCCGTCTTGCGGAACTCGTGGGTTTTGCCCGGTCCGCTTCGCCCTATTACCGCCACCTGTACCGGGACGTGCCGGACGACGTCGCGGATGTGCGTCAGCTTCCGCCCGTCGGCAAGAGGGAGCTGATGGAGAACTTCGACGACTGGGTGACGGACCCGCACATCACCTTGGCGAAGCTGAAGTCAGAACTGCTCTCCGACCTCACCCAGCTCGGGAGGTCCTACCGCGGGCAGTACCTAGTGGTGACCACCTCCGGCACAACAGGGGAGCCGGCCGTCCTGGTGCACGACCGGACCTCGTGGGTGGTGGTGAACCTGGTGGTCCGGATCCGCGAGCGACGGACCCTGGTCAGGCGCGCGGAAGTGCGAACATTTCTGCGCCGCGGTCTGCGGGCCGCGGCCCTCGTCGCGGGAGGCGGACACTTCGCCGGCGTGGTCCTGACGGAATCCGCCCGACGGCGAGCCCCCGCCATCGCCCGGCGGGTCAGGGTCTTCTCCGTGCTGAGGCCGCTTCCGGAGCTGGTGGCGGAACTGAATGCATTCAATCCCACCATTCTCTACGGGTATCCGAGCGCCATGACCCAACTGGCCGCGGAGCAGCAGGCCGGCCGGCTCAGGATCCGTCCCGTCCTGGCCATCAGTTCCGGCGAGAACCTGTCCGCCGCCGGACGTGCGGACATCGAAGCGTCGCTCGGCTGCCGGGTGACAGACCGCTATCTGTCCTCTGAAGTCCCTGCGCTGACCAGCCGGTGCCGGCTTGGCTCGTTCCACGTCAATGCCGACTGGTACATCCTGGAACCGGTCGACGCGAACTACCAACCCGTCCCCGCCGGCGTCACGTCCCACACCGTACTCGTCACCCACCTGGTCAACCGGGTGCAGCCCATCATCCGCTACGACCTCGGCGACCGGGTCACGTTCGCAGCATCCCCATGCCTGTGCGGCAGTCCCTTCCCTGCGGTGAAAATCGAGGGACGGGCCGGGGATCTCGTGTCCTTTGCGGCGCCGGACGGGCGAGCGGTCACAGTCCTCCCGCTGGCACTGGGCACGGTGATCGAGGAGACCCCAGGAGTTCGCCGGTTCCAGGCGATCCGCACCGGGCCGCGGACTCTGCGCCTGCGGCTGGAGACCGAGGACGGCGCCGACAGGGAGCACGTGCAGACGGCAGTCGAGGAGCGGCTGGGCAGCTTCTTCGCGGACCAGGGGACCGCAACGATCGACGTCGAACATTCCGATGAGCCGCCCCGGGCCGACCGCAGCGGCAAGTTCCGGCAGGTCTGGTCCGCTTGAGGCGCTGAACCGGGCCGACGTCGTGATGGGCGCGGACGCCGACAGACGCCGACCAGTGGACGCACGATTCGCCAGATATGGCCGCTATGGAAGCGCGCATAGCGGCCATATGTGGCGAACGGCTACGGCTGCTGCGGGCCCAGGAGCTCCCGGGCCGCACGCTGTGCCTCCAACTCCTCGGGGCTGACCGTGCTTCCGCGGAGGAAGCCGGCGTCGCCGATGATCCGCCGCAGCTCCGCCACGGTGCGCGGGGTGCCCACGCCTTGGTGCGCCATGGCGTGGCAGTTGGCGCAGAGCGGGATGAGGTCAGAGATGGGATCGAGCTCGTAGCTGCTGCCGAGCTGGGACACTGGGACGACATGATGGACGTGGATGAAGTCCTTGCCGATCTCGCCGTATTTCTGTTCGAAGGAGAACCCGCAGGCAGCGCAACTGGAGCCGTAATGGGCGATGCAGGCCCGGCGGGCTTCCGGACTTCGTTCGTAGCGGTTGACCTCGACTCTGGTGACTGCGCCCTCCGGGTAGGTCCCCGGCAGGGCTTCTGTGGGATCTGGCGTTGGCTGGAGCCGGAAATCGCCCCACAGCGCGCGGATATTGGCTTCCTCTGACGGTTCGACGGTGAGCCCTGAACCGAACACGCTGCCCCAAGGGACCCCGGGCACAGCCTCCTTGAGAATTGCAGAAGCTATCTGATCGCCCAAGGGAAGGAGGGAATCGAACCCGACCTGCACGTACATCGCGGTCTTCGCCGGCTCGGCATAGTGCGGCCCGGGTTCGGGGTGCTCCGAGAGGACGACGCCGTGGCCGATGAGTCCGCGGCCGCGATCTCCCTGCAGGAGCAGCCAGGCGTCCGTGCCCGCGGCGATGTTCCGGTGCCGGCCCACGCTCCACCGCTCCAGGTGAAGTCCCGTCGAGGCGACGCGTTCGACGGCGGCCGGATAGTTCCAGCGGTTCCAGCGGTCCGGGTTCCAGCCCAGGATGATGGCGGTCATCTGGCCATTCTCGCAGGCGCGGACCGCAGTAAAATTGACAGCAGAGGTGTTGGACATGACCGGGTCCTTTGTGGTGCTGCTGATCATCCTGGCGGCGGTTTCCGTGCTCGCCATCGTTGGCACGGTGGTGCTGGTGATCCGCGACGGCCGCGGCAACATTCCAATCGAAAAATCGGACCGCCCCTGGACCGCGGGGAACCTGCCGAGCATCCCGTACTCGCAGGTCCGCGTCCAGGTCTTCGCCCCCTGAGTGAGGGCGATTGGACGCAAACGGCCGCCAAGCGAGGAGGCTTAGCGGCCGTTTGTGGCGAACGGATGATCAGTCAGCGGGCCCCCACCGGCTCGGCCGCGACCACGGGATGGTCGCGCCCCAGGTTCCCGAGCGCCGAGGCGCCCTGCGGCGACCCCAGCTCCTCGAAGAACTCCACGTTCGCCCGGACGTAGTCGGCCCACTCCTCCGGAACATCGTCCGAGTAGTAGATGGCCTCCACCGGGCAGACCGGATCGCAGGCGCCGCAGTCCACACACTCGGACGGGTGGATGTAGAGCGCGCGTTCCCCCTCGTAGATGCAGTCCACCGGGCATTCGTCGATGCAGGCCTTGTCCTTCACATCCACGCAGGGCTGTGCGATCACGTACGTCACGGCGCGCTACACACCCGTGTAGACGGTCTTGCCCCAGGTGAAGAAGTCCAGCGCGGACTTCCCCTGCTCCCGGAACGTGTTGGTGGAGGAGTCCTTCACGCCGCCGAACGGGACGTTGAGGTCCAGCCCCGCCGTCGGACGGTTGACCTTGATGACGCCGGCCTGGGCGCGCGCCGCGAAGTCCGTGGACAACGCCAGCGAGTCGGTGCAGATGCCGGCGGTGAGGCCGTAGCGGGAATCGTTGATCGCGGCCAGGCCCGTCTCGTAGTCGGGAACCTCCAGCACGGCCACCACCGGTCCGAAGATCTCCTCGGTCACGGCGCCATCGTCGAACGGCAGGTCGGTGAGCACCGCGGCCGGGAAGGTCAGCGGCCCGGCGGGGTCGCCGTCGTGCTCGCCGCACAGCAGAGTTGCACCGCGTTCGACGGCGGCGCGCACCGCCGCCTGGTTCTGCTCGAACTGCTGCCGGCTCACCACGGCCCCCATCGCCGATTCCATGCCGTCGCCGGGGGTGTAGGCGGCGGCTTCCGCGGTGAGGGCCTCGAGGAATGCGGCCCGGATCCCGGGAGTGACGTAGACGCGGGAGGTTGCGGTGCAGGCCTGGCCGGTGAGCCCGAACGCGCCGGCGGCGACCACCTTGGCGGCCTTGCGGGGATCGGCGTCGTCCAGGACCAGCACGCCGTTCTTGCCGCCCATCTCCAGCTGCACCCGGGCGCGGCGGGCGTTCAGGATTTCCTGCAGGCCCAGGCCCACCGCCGTCGAGCCGGTGAAGGATAGCCCGGCGATGCGCGGGTCGCGGGCCAGGGCGTCGCCCACCACGCGGCCCTTGCCGTGCACCACGTTGAACACGCCGGCCGGCAGCCCGGCGTCCTGCAGGGCCCGGGCGAGGTGGGTGGCGGAGAGCGGGGTGAGTTCGGCCGGCTTGATCACGACGGCGTTGCCGCTGATCAGCGCGGGGGCGGACTTCCATGCCGGGATCGCGATGGGGAAGTTCCACGGCGTGATGAGCCCGACCACGCCGAGCGCCTCGCGGCGGGTGGTGATGGTGGTGTCCGGCAGGCCGCTGGGCAGGACTTCGCCGGTGGCGGCCCAGCCGAGCGAGCCGAAGAAACGCAGCACGTCGGAGGCGCGCTTGACCTCGCCCTTGGCCTCGGCGAGGGTCTTGCCTTCCTCCCGGACCAGGTCCTCGGCGATCGCGGTCTGGCGGTCCAGGAGGAGGTTGCCGGCGGCCATCAGGATGGCGCCGCGGGAGGGAGCGGGCAGGGAAGCCCAGGCGGGCTGCGCGGCGGCGGCCGCGGTGATGGCGGCGTCGACGTCGGCGGCGGTGCCGCTGGGCGAGAGGGCGGCGAGCTGGCCCGGGTGGGCCGGGTTCATCCGCTCGGTGTCCGCTTCGCCGAGCCATTCGCCGTTGATGAGGTGCCGGGCCGTGATGAGCGCACGGTCGGTGGGGATCCCGGTGGACGTGGAGTGGTCTGTTGCCGTGGAAGTCATGGTGTTCCTTCGGTTGGTGGGGACAGGGCGGGAAGGTCTAGAGGCTGCGGATCAGGCCGCCGTCGCACCTGAGCGCGACGCCGGTGATGTACGACGCCGGGGCGCTGCAGAGGAACGCCGCGGCGGCGCCGAACTCCTCGGGTTCGCCGTAGCGGCGGGCGGGGATGGTCTTGCGGGACTCGAGCTGGATTTCCTCGACCGTGGTGCCGCGCCGTTTGGCGGCGGCGTGGTCCAGTTCGGCCACCCGGTCGGTGGCGATCCGGCCGGGGAGGAGCATGTTCACCGTGACGGCGTCCAGCGCCACCTCGGCGGCGAGGGTCTTGAGGTAGCCGGCCAGGGCGGCGCGCCCGGTGTTGGACACGGCCAGGTTGGGCAGGGGCGCCACCACGCCGCTGGAGCCGACGGCGAGGATCCGTCCCCAGCGCCGTTCCCGCATGCCGGGCAGCACCTCGGAAATGAGCGCGTGGTGCGGCTTGACCAGCAGCTCGAACGCCGCGGCGATATCGTCTGCGCTGAGGGTGGCGGCGGCTCCGGGTTTGGGGCCCGGGCCGTTGAGCACCAGGATGTCGATGGGCCCGAGTTCCGCCACGGTCTGTTCGACGGCGGTTGCCACGCCGTCCGGGGTGCTGAGGTCCGCCTCGATGGCGACGGCGCCCGGCCCGTAGGCGTCGGTCAGTTCGGCAACGATTTCCTTGGCGCGGACCTGGCGCCGGCCGGTGATGGCGACGCGCACGCCTTCCGCGGCGAGGGCTCGGGCGATCGCGAGCCCCAGGCCGCCGGTGGACGCTGCGACGAGGGCGGTCTTGCCGCTGATCCCGAGGTCCATTAGAGAACTCCTGCCGTGGTGAGGGACGCCGTTGTGGTTACGGAAGGGCGAGCTGCCAAAGCCGCGGCCGCCTCGGCCAGATGATTGAGCATGCTCGGCCGCAGGGCCTCCGGGAACGGTGCGCCCGGGGCGCGGACGCCGGCGTCGGCGATGAGCCCGCGCTGGCGCAGGCATTCCTTGCGGACGGGCAGGGCGATCCGGGCCTGCTGCTCGAAGTTGATCAGCGGCAGGTAGGGCAGCAGGGCGTCCCGGGCCGCCTCGTACCCGTCCGTCTGCCAGGCCCGGACGCAGGCGATGAGCGCTTCCGGGTAGGAGAACCCGGTCATGGCCCCGGCCGCCCCTGACACGAGCTCGTCCAGCAGCCCCTGGCCGCCGAGGCCGCCGAAGACGGACACGTCCACGGCCGCGGCGATCCGGGCAATAGCCACGGACGTGGGCGGTGCCTCCGCCTTGACCGCGATGATGAAGCGGCAGGCCTGCACCACGCTGATGAGGGCCTCGGTGCTGATGCTGACGCCGCTGGCCAGAGGATAGTCCTGCAGCACCACCTTGGCGCCGGTGGCCTGGTGGATGGCGTTCAGGTGGGCGATGACCACAGCGGGGTTGGCGGAGTTGGCCTGCACCATGACGGCGGCCAGGCGCTCGCCGGCAATGGCCTGCGCCGCCCGGATTTCCTCGACGGCGGTGCCGGTGTACAGCGAGGTCACGCCCACGACCAGGGGAAGACCCGTTTCCTCGACGGCTACCTCCAGGACCAGGCTGCGTTCGGCTGCCGTCAGTGCCGCGGCCTCGCCGAACACGCCCAGGACCGTGAGGCCGGTGGCCCCGATGGACTCGTAGTACTCCACGAGCCCGGCCAGGCTGTCCGTGTCCACGTCCAGGGTGCTGCCCTGGAACGGCGTGGCGACAACGCCCCATACACCGGGTGCCAGTGACTCCCGCATCGGTTTCTCCTTAGCTTGTTTTTCCTGCATTGTCAGCGTCCCGGCCACACGGGCGGGCGCTTTTCCTGGAAGGCGCGGACGCCCTCGGCGGAGTCCTCGCTGTCCAGCGCCGCCATGAGGGCGGGCACCCGGAGCCCGCGGGCCTCGGCGGCGGTCAGATGCCCGGTCTGGGTGACCATCTGCTTGACGGCCCGGACGGAGGTGGGGGCGCAGGCGAGGATCTGGTCCAGCCAACGCCGCACCGCGGCGTCGAGCTCCTCCGCGGGGACCACCTCGTTGACCAGACCCATGGACTGCATCTCCGCGGCCTCGGCCTTCCGCCCGGTGAGGAGCATGCCCATCGCTTGGGTGTAGGGGATGCGGCGCACCAGCTGGTGGATGCCGCCGTCGAGCGCCAACCGCCCGACACGAGGTTCCGTCAGGCCGAAGCGGGCGGTGTCGGCGGCGACCACGATGTCCGCGCCGAGCACGATCTCCATGCCGCCGCCCAAGGCGTAGCCGTTGACCCGGGCGATGACCGGCACGTCCAATGTGGTGCGCAGGCTGAGCCCACCGAAGCCGTTGGGGTCCAGGCCCGCCCAGTACTCGAGCCCGGTCTTGTCCACCGCGGAGGAGGACATGTCCGCCCCGACGCAGAACGCCCGGGTCCCGGCGCCGGTGATAACGACGGCGCGGACGTCGGGATCGGTTTCCAGCTGGTCCCAGATGTCGTTGAGCCTGGCCTGGGCGCCCCCGTCGACGGCGTTGAGCACGTGCTGGCGGTCGATGACCACGGTGGCGACGTGGTTCTCAATGGTCAGGGTGACCTGGTCAACGAGTGTCTCGGTGGTCCGGGCTTCGGATACGGCGGTCACCGGAGGACCCCCAGCTGCTGCAGGCGCTCGATGGCCTCGGCGTCGAAGCCGTTCTCCAGCAGGACCTCCACGTTGTGCTCGCCGAGCCGCGGCGCGACGCGGCGGATGGTGGGCGGGGTGGCGGAGAGCCGGATGGGCGCGTTGAGCATCTTCACGGTGCCGACGCCGGGGTGTTCGGCCTCGACGATCATGCCGTTGGCGTGTGTCTGCGCATCGGCGAGGGTCTGCTCGAGGGTGTGCACGGGGGCATTGAGCAGTCCGCTGTCCTCCAGCTTGCCGGTCCAGTACTCGGTGGTGTTGGTGGCGATGCGCTCGCGGAAGATCGCCTGCAGTGCCGGCTTGTTCTCGAACTGCTGCTCCAGGTTGGCGAACTCGGGCCGTTGCGTGAGGTCCTCGTCCAGGCCCAGGGCCTCGGAGATCCGGGCCAGCGGGTCCGGGGTGAAGCCGCCCACCATGCAGACGGCGCCGTCGGTGGTTTCAAAGACGCCGCTGAGCGGCATGGCGCCCCAGTTGACCTCGTAGCCGCGGTTGAGCTGCATGCACGCCTCCTGCATCTGCAGGTGCAGCATGGAGTCGTACATCGTCACCTCCACCTTCTGCCCGACGCCGGAGGTCTCCCGCGTGCGGAGCGCCAGCAGGATGCCCTGCATAAGGTGCATGCCCGTGATGTAGTCGCAGAGCGTGGTGGGGTAGATCGACGGCTTCTGGTCATCCGACTCGCGGCGCCACATCACACCGGAGTAGGCCTGTGCGATTGCGTCCTGGCCGCCCTTGTGCGAGTAGGGACCCTCCGGGCCGAAGCCCGTGCCGGAGGCCCAGATGATGCCCGGGTTCTGCTCCTGGAGGTCCTCGTAGCCGAAGCCCATCCGTTCCATCACGCCGGAGCGGAAGTTGCTGACAACGACGTCGGCGTCCGCCAGCAGGCGGCGGAGCACGTCCTTGCCCTCGTCCGTGCGGGTGTCCACGGAGATGCTGCGCTTGTTCCGGTTGATGGACAGGAAGATCGGGTTGTCCTGGCCGTCCTTGTCCGGGAACGAGTTGCGCGAGATGTCCCCGGTGCCCGGGCGTTCCACCTTGATGATGTCCGCGCCGTAGTCGCCCAGCAGCTGGGTGCAGGACGGGCCCATGAACACCTGGGTGAAGTCCACGATCTTGATGCCGCCCAGCGGCAGCGGGGTGCCCGGGCGTTCAGCGTTGGTGTCGGGTCCGGCGGCGGCGGGGGCCGCCGTCGTGCTGTCAGCGGATGCCAGCAGTTCGTCGATCACGGTGCTCATGCCCCCACCACTGCTTCCAGGTCCAGGGTGGCGTTCGACGACGGGACGTCGCCCGGGTCCGCGCCGTGCCGGCGCATGCCCTGCTGGATGTCCAGGGCGGAGACGTCGCGGACGAGGGTGCCGTTTTCGATGGCGAGGGCGGCGGCGACGCCGACGGCCTGGCCCATGGCCATGCAGGGCGGGATCTCGCGGGACATCTTCTGCGCCTCGGGGGTGGCGGAGTAGTGCCGGCCGGCGACCAGGAGCTGGTCCACTTCCTTGGGCAGCAGCGAGCGGTAGGGGTAGTAGTAGTCGCGGCCGCGGGCCACGGTGTCGGCGAAGTGCCGGCGCGTGGTCACGTCGTCCTTGGTCATGACGTATTCGCCTTCGAGCAGGCGGGTCTGCCGGACGCCCATCTGGGAGGCGACGTCGAGCATGTAGCAGTTCTCGAAACCGGGCAGGTTGGCGCGGACGTAGTCCACGGCCTCAGAGATCCGGTCCCGGGCGGCGAACTCGGCGGCGGTCATGTCCGCCGGGTCGACGCCGTCGAAGCCGGTCATGTGCGGGGCGTTGCACCAGACGACGCCGTCGATGGGGGTCTTGAGCCACCACAGTTCCCAGGCGCCGCCGAGAAGGCGCTTGATCTTGCGGTTGATGGCGCGGGCTTCCTTCGGGTTGGCCTGCTCGAAGGCTTCGGCGGCATTCGTGTCCACGTTGCCGAGGCGGAAGACGAGCGTGGTGAGGTAGCTGTCCTTGACGTAGCTGGCGCCGGCCCGGGACGCGACGTCGATGTCGCCCGTGGTGTCGATGACGATGTCGGCCATAAAGGCCTGCGGGCCGGACTTGGTCTCGCAGATGACGCCCTTCATAACGCCGTTGTCCACGATGGGGCGGGAGAACCAGGAGTGCAGGCGGAGGTTGACGCCGGCTTCGCGGACGAGGTCGTTGGAGACGCGCTTCCAGCCGTCCGGGTCGAATGCGGCGGCATAGCAGACCGGCTTCGGGGTGGTGTGGGAGTGGAAGTCGAAGGTGCCGTAGCGGCCCCACTTGTTCCAGAGTTCCTCCGAGGTCTTGCGGTCATCGGCCGGCGGCACGATCGCCAGGCCCAGCTTCTGCAGGCGTTCGACGTACTCGGAGACGATGCCGGTGACAGTGATTTCCTGGCCGTTGATCATGTCATCGAGCACCAGGACCATTCCGCCGGAGGCGAGGCCGCCGAGCGAGGAGTAGCGTTCCAGCAGCGTGACGGAGGCGCCGGAACGGGCTGCCGTGACGGCGGCGGCCACGCCTGCGGGGCCACCGCCCACCACGAGGACGTCGGAGCGGGAGATGACGGGAGCGGTGAGGTCCGCCGTCGTCGTGCGGAGGTCCAGGGAGATTTGGGAGTCAAGCGAGTTCATGGAAGGGATCCTTAGTTTCCGACGAAGATGCCGTTGGCGCGGCGGGCGGCGAGGTAGAAGACGATGCTGAGGATGGAGAGGACGGCGACGTAGACCGGGAAGACCCAGGTGAGGCCCAGGGACTGGAGCCAGACCAGCAGGAAGGAGGCGGTGCCGCCGAAGAGGGCGACGCCGATTCCGTAGCCGAGGGCAACACCGGTGCCGCGGCAGTTCTTGGGCATCAGGGATGTGCTGACCACGTTGTAGAGGGTCATGTTCAGGACGAGGACCAGGGACCCGCCGAGCAGGACCGCAGCGAAGCCGCCGATGCCGGGCTGGACGTACATAAGCATCAGGAACACGGAGGGGATGGCCAGGATGCGGGTGATCAGGAACCAGCGGGACATCGACTTGCCGTCGGCCAGCTTGCCGATGATCCAGCTGCCGGCCACGAGGACAACGCCCAGTGCGGTGGTGAGGGCGAAGACCGCCGTCGGATCTTCCTTGAAGCCGCTGCGGGCGGCGCTGGGGAGGCCGACGTTCCAGGCGTAGTTGTAGGCCTGGGCCGCGCCGACGACGAAGATGATGGCCAGGACGGAGAGCCAGTGCTTGCGGACCCCGGTCCAGACGGCGCCCGAGGAATTGTTGGCCATTTCTTCCGGCTTGAGGGTTTCCGGGAGGGCCCGGCGGAGATAGACGACAACGAAGCCGAAGGCCGCGCCGATGATGAACGGCACGCGCCAGCCCCATTCGGCCATAACGGCGCCGCCGAGGGTGAGGCTGCACAGGAAGCTGACCAGCGAGGCGAGCAGGATGCCGATGTTGACGTAGAAGGACATAATGCCGGCGACGTAGCCTTCACGGCCCTCCGGTACGAGTTCCACCGCGTGGGAGGTGGAGAGCGGAGCTTCGATGCCGGTGGAGATGCCCTGCAGGATGCGGCACGCCACGAGGATGATGCCGGCCCAGACGCCGATCTGCTCGTAGCTGGGGCAGACGGCGATGACCAGGGTGGTGCCGGCCATCAGCATGATCGAGAGCAGCATGACCCGCCGTCGTCCGATCCGGTCCGCGAGGGTGCCGAGCATGATGCCGCCCAGCGGCCGGAACGCGAAGCCGACGGCGAACACGGCGAGGGCGTTCAGCGTGGCGGAGAGGGGATCGGTGTTAGGGAAGAAGTTGGGGCCGATGAAGGCCGAGAGAAGGCCGAAGACCATCCAGTCGTACCACTCGAGGGCGTTGCCGAGGCCGAGGCCCAGGAGGCCTTTGCGGACTTCGGGGGTGAATTTCTTGTGGTTTCTTGTGGTTTCTTTGGTAGTGTCCGGGGCCGTGACTGCGCTGTCGGGCCTGGTGTTGTCAAGCATGGGTGTGTCGAGCATGGAAGTGTCCTTACGCTGACGCCAATGGGAGGCGAGGGAGGGTATGACGCATCGCCGTCCGGGGTTAAGGGGCGGTGGCTGCGAATGTGGCAAGGACTGTCAGCGGGTCATTGGGGACCGCGACAGTGGGGAACGGTAGGGGCCGCTTGGGGTCGGCGCCGCTACCACGCGTGAGGTGCGTTGACCCAGATCGCTACGCATACCTCTTCGTAGCTGTTCTTGTACCAGTGCGGGGTGTCCGAGGAGAAGGTGATGGAATCGCCTGCCTCGAGTGTGTAGCACTCGCCGTCCAGGAAGATGTCCTTCCGGCCGGAGAGGATGATGCCGAATTCCTCGCCGCTGTGGCGGAAAGGAGTGTCGCTGGTGTCATGGCCGGGCGGGCTGACAATCCATTGGGCTTCCAAGGCGCCGTTGAGGTCCGGGGTCAGCAGTTCATAGACTGCCTCGCCGACGGACTTCTTGGTGACGCCTTTCAGGTTGCGCCGATCGGCCTTGCGGACCACGGGGGACCTGGTTTCTTCCTGGCCGATGAAGAATTTCCCGACCGGGATGTCCAGGCCGTGGGCCAGTTGCGCCAGGGTGGTGAAGGACGGATTCGCCAGGCCGCGTTCGATCTGGCTGACGATAGCCGGGCTGAGGCCCGTGATCTCCGAGAGCTTGGCGAGCGTCATGCCCTTTTCCTTGCGCATGGAGCGCACCTTATTGCCGACCGTGGCCAACAGGGCGCTCGTAGCAAGCGGGGCACTGCTCGTGACGCTCTCGGTGGTCATTCGATGTCCTTCACTTGGTGACCTGACTCACATAACTATAGTGAAGATTTTTAGCAGGTCAATGATTCCGTCTTAAGTAAAGTGAAAATATTTACAGGAGTGCGGTTTGGTGCGTGCGCGCTCATCGACGCCCTGGCGGCGGGGGTCGGTGGACCGGCGCGACGAAGTCGGTTCTTGCGACTCACAGACGGCGATCTGACGCATGTGGCCGCTATTCGGAGGTTCATAGCGGCCACTTGTGGTGAATGGGCAAGGGTGCCTGGTTCTTAGCGGCCATTTGCGGTGAATGGATGGGCTAGGCCATGGTCTCGGCGTCGCGGGTGAGTTCTTGCGACGCGCACACGGCGATCTGACGCATGTGGCCGCTATGCGGACGTTCGTAGCGGCCATTCGTGGTGAATGGATGAGGGTTCGACCGCTTGGGTCCCACGGCACCCACACCCCGCCCACGACCAACCCGCCCGCGCCACAGCACAGCGCCCCACACACAAAGAAAGCTGGTGCAGTCGCTGCGTTTCCGCGAGGCGACTGCACCAGCAGGTAGTACGAATTTTCAGATTGCTATGAAACGTTACTCATTCGCGGCTCCCTTTGTCCCGGTGTTCGCTTACCGGGTTTTTGCGTCGTCGGCCAGATGCCTTGACATCAGCCAGCCGGCGAGGACCATTGCTACGCCCAAGATCATAAAGCCCCACGCACCCATGACGTTCAGCGACAGGAAATTGGCCGCTGCCCCCACACCGACAATGAGCGAGTAGACGCTGAGGACGACGTACAGCAGGCCAAACCCCATCAGGAAGTTCCGGGCGCCCATGGGGTTGTTCCGGGACATCACCACGCCGATGGTGCCAATGAGGGCCTGAATAACGTTCAGCAGCATCGATACCTGGAACAGGCCCAGGAACAGGGCCGTGGAATTCGGTCCAATGATCGCCAATGAGTTGTACTGCGTGGTGATGCCGGGGATGAACCCCAGGATGCCCACGACAATAAGGACAATACCTACACCCATGCCGACGTTCTGGACATCTGTCCGTCCGAAGTGAACGCCATGTGCATGTGGAGATGCGGTAGTCATTTTCTGCCTCCAACCAATGATTGCGGACAGTACAATTTTACGGCTGAGTAGCGGAAAAAGCGCCGCCGGAGGGCCCTGATTGGCAATCGCCGGCTAGGGGAGGGCCGGACCTTGATCCTGTCCGATGCCGCCCCCTCCTGGTGGTTCCCCACGCTCTGAGCCAGCGCTCAGCGGGCCTCTCCACCAGTTCGTGCAACGCGCCGGAGAGAACCACGGAGGCTGCAATGACAAGTGCCGACGCGATGAGCACGACCCCAGTCGGCGACCCGGCCACCAGTGGCCTGACCATGCGGATGACCAGTTCGTGAACCAGGTAGAGGGCGAATGACCATTGCCCCAACCGGACGATGGTGTTCGAGCTGAGGCTGCTGGCGTTGCCCGTCAGATCGGACGCGGCGGCCGCCGCGATCATGGCCAGGAACCCGGGCATCATCGTGAGGTCGGCATAGGTTACCGGCACGGAACCGGGCTTGCCGGACGTGATCAAGGATGCTGCGAGCAGTGCTGCGTAGAGGACGCCGGTAAAGCCGACGGCGTGGGCAAGCGTAAACCGCGGACGCCATCCTTGCTGGATCAGCAGTGCAAGGCAGATGCCCAGGGCGAATTCACCCAGGCGATACAGCGGCAGCCAGCCGAGCAAATAGCCCACGACCGGCCCGGAAACTGACACCGAGACGGCAACTCCCACGCCGACCATGGCCGTGAACAGGGCTCCGGCGGCAAGCCCCGGCCTTCGGTGGTTTCGAAGTCCCCTGATGAGCAGCGGGAACAGCAGGTAGAAGAAGGCCTCGCAGGAGAGCGACCAGGACACTCCGTTGAATGCCGTGACAAAGCCTCCCCCGGGGATCCACGACTGGGTGAGGGTTAGGACGAAGGGGAGCGCAGGCCAGATGGTCGTTGTGGACGCCAACGGTGGAACGAGGACCGCCAGGAAGGTGGTCACGGCGTGGAGCGGCCAGACCCGGGCAAAGCGGTTCCAGTAGAACTTCCCCGTCCGGTCCCCCTCACCATGCGACCAGGTCAAAACAAACCCGGACAAGATAAAGAAGAAACTCACGCCGGTGAACCCGTATCTGAATACATCGAGTGCGGGCCCGAGGCCAGGGAGATAGAGCGCAAGGTGGAACAGCACCACCGCCATCGCCGCGTAAAAACGAAACCCCGTGAGGCTCCGTAAATGAACACGCCCGCCAGTCAAAGCCACTGCAGCCCCCGCCCAAACCAATAGTGGTGCGAGCATAGCCGGGGATGCCGAGTCTCGGACAGGTTAGCGGCCCCCAAAACGGCGCGTGTCCCCGGGGGAGGGGTGGCGCCGTCGTGATTTTCCTCAAGAGCCTGTCGGATCCCGGTGGCGCGCCCCGCACGTGGCACCATGGATCACGATGAAACTGCGCGCTGATCAGACCGGGGACCGTGGACTTCCGATGCCGTTGTGGCTGCAGGGAGCCCTCGAGTCCGCGCAGGCAGCCATCATCTCCGCCTTGGTGGTGGCCGCTCCGATTGTCGCAGTGTGGGCCACCGCGGGTTTCCTGAATGGCGCGGCCGACGTCCTGGCCCGCCTCGCCGGCCAGGCCTGGCTGCTGATCCACGGCGTTCCGCTGCTGCTCGAAACGGTCGGTGCCGGCTCCGCCGCCCAGCCGGAATCCGGCGTCCTGTCGCTCACGCCGCTCGGGCTGACCCTCATCCCGTTCCTGCTCGCCTGGCGGGCGGGCCGGCGGCTCGCCCGGGCGTCCTACACGGACCAGCTCTGGCAGGCGCTGCTCGGGTCCTGGCTGATGTACGCCGGGTTCGGGCTGGCCACTGGTTTCGTCTGCCGCACGGACGACGTCGGCGTGGGCCTCTGGTCCGCCGCCCTCATTCCGCTGATCCCGTTCGGACTCGGCATGGTGATCGGCGCCCGCCGCGAAGCAGGTTCCTGGAGCCGGCTGATCGGCGTCGACGCCGTCGCCTGGCTCTCCCGCACCAGCCAGCATTCTCGCTGGGCCGGCTCCTACCTCGGCTCCGCGGTCAAAGCCGGCTTCGTGGCGGTCCTGGCCAGCCTGGCAATGTCCTGCGCGCTCCTCGCCGCCACGGTGATCATCCACTGGAACCTTGTGATCGCGGTTTATGAAGCGCTCGACGCCGGCGCCCTGGGCGGTGCCGTGCTCACCATCGCGCAACTCGGCTTCCTGCCCAACCTTGCCGTGTTCGCGCTCGCCTGGACCTCCGGTGCGGGCGTGGCCCTCGGCGTCGGGTCCCAGGCCGGGGCGCTCGGGACCGCCGTCGGGCCGCTGCCGTCGATCCCGGTCTTCGCGGCGCTGCCGGCCGGGTCGCTGGACTACGGGGTTGCGGCGCTGGTGGTGCCGGTCCTCGCCGGGACCCTGGCCGGCTGGTGGTTCCTGCGGGAGGGCGAAAACCATTTTGACGAATGGCTGTCGATCAAGATCCGTGCGCGCTGGTTCACCGCCGCTGTCTCCACGCTGTGCCTGGGCGTGATGGTCGGCTGCGTTGCCGGGCTGTTCGCGGCAGGCCTGGCCTGGCTGGCCCGGGGTTCCGCGGGCATCGGACGGCTCACGGAGATCGGACCCGACCCGCTCCAGACGGCACTGTTCGTGGCCGCGGAGGTGGGGATCGGCGTCGTGATCGGTTACGCTGCCGGGCCGTGGCTGGAACGCCAGCAGAAGCTGCGTGAAGCGGACCTGGAGACGGCGTCCGTGTGACGCGGCGTGCTGTCCGGCGGGGGCTTAACGGAACTGCGGCAACGACTTTTCCAGCTGGGTCTGGCACATGGAGGCTGCCTGCTGGGTGAGGGCCTGGCGGCTGCACTGCTGGTAGTCCCGGACCTGGTTGAAGAACAGCGCCGAGGACAGGAGCAGCAGCACCTGGACGGCCAGGACCACAAGGCCGGAAATCGTCCCGAACAGCACGAACTTGGATTCCTTGAACTTGGCGTACCGGACCAGCACCATGATGCCCAGCACGATGGCGGCCGCGGTGAGGAGCGCGCTCAGCCAGAGGTAATTGATGTCCAGCTGGTAGACGAAGAACGATCCCAGCACCGCCACGATGAAGCTGCGGAACAGAAGGTGGGTTTTCGCCTCCGAGGCCTTGGCCGCTTCACTGAGCGGGTGCGGGCCCTGCGGCTGGCCGCCCTGGCTGCCGGCGGAGTTCGGGGGATTCATGTTTTCCAGCCTACGCGAGCGGCCCCATAAGCTAGGACAATGCGCATCGTAGTCCTCGTCTCCGGCACCGGCTCCAACCTCCAGGCCGTCATCGACGCCGTGAAAGAGGGCAGGCTCGACGTCGAGATTGCCGCCGTCGGCGCGGACCGGCCGGGAACCTACGGGGTGGAGCGCTCGGCCGCCGCCGGAATCCCGACCTTCGTGGTGGACTTCAAGGCCTACCCGGACCGGGCCGCCTGGAACGCCGCGCTCACCGAAGCCGTCGCCGCGTACTCGCCCGACGTCGTCGTGTCCTCCGGGTTCATGCGGATCGTGAGCGCGGACTTCATCGACGCGTTCGGCGGCAAGTACCTGAACACCCACCCGGCCCTGCTGCCGTCCTTCCCCGGCGCGCACGGGGTCCGCGACGCGCTGGCCTATGGCGTGAAGGTCACCGGCTGCACGGTGCACTGGGCCGACGCCGGCGTGGACACGGGCCCGATCATCGCCCAGGAGGCCGTGGCGGTGGGGGATGGCGAGACCGAGGACTCCCTGCACGAACGGATCAAGGTTGTGGAGCGCCGGCTCCTGGTCTCCACCCTGGCCGCCCTTGCCGCGGAGAAGGCCGCCGAAACAGCCCGTTGAGCTATCACTTTTGGTGCTTCACAGAGGCTCAGAAGCACTAAAAGTGATAGCGCATCCGCGGGGGAGGGGCGGGCTCAGGCGAGGTGGCGCTGTTTCGTCTCCGGGGCGAAGAACGCCATCCACAGGACACTCAGCAGCACCAGCACACCGGCGATGGCGAACGACGTCGCGAGGCCCAGCTCCGGCCAGAGGAACGCCGCGAACACCAGCGGGCCGAAGCCTGCCCCGAGCCGGGAAAACGTCGAGGCCCAGCCGAAGCCAGAGCCGCGCAGCTCCGTCGGATACAGCTCGGACACGTAGGCGTAGAGCACCGGGATGGCCACCTGCACCACAAAGCCGAACACCAGCAGCCAGAACACGGCCGCCGTCGGGATGTCCACCACGATCGCCACGATCACCAGGGTCAGCGCGGACAGCGGGCCGGTGATTGCCAGGATCCACTTGCGGCCCACGCGCTCCACCAGCAGCGCCGCCACCACCACACCCAGGAGCCCGACGGCGGCCATGGAGGCGGTGGTGAGGAAGGCCTTGTACTCCTCGAAGCCGGCGCCGATGAGGATCCGCGGCATCCAGGTCAGGGACAGGTAGTAGACCAGCAGGATGCTGAAGAACAGCGACCAGGCCGCCGTCGTGATCTTCCAGTCGTACTGCCAGAGCAGGCGCAGTTGGGTCCAGGCGCTGCCGGCGGAGAGCCGCGGGGCGTCCTGCGCCTCGGGCAGGCTGTAGACGCGGGGTTCGGCCCCGGTGGCTTCGACGAGGTCGTCGATCACCTTGGCGGCCTCGTCCCGGCGGCCCTTGCGGATCAGGAACAGCGGGGATTCGGGGACGCTGCGGCGGACCCAGAACACCAGCAGCGCCGGCAGCACCATCACCAGCATGGTCAGCCGCCAGTCCGCGTACAGGGCCACGAGCCCTGCTGACACGAAGCCGCAGAGCGCGGCGCCGATCGGCCACCAGCCGTCCATCGCGGTGAGGACCTTGCCGCGCTGCTTGCGGGGCGTGAACTCGCCCACCAGCGCGTAATCCACCGGGATGCAGCCGCCCAGGCCGAAGCCGGCCATAAAACGGAACGCGACGAACCAGAGGAAGTCGGGGGAGAACGCGCCGAGCACGGTGAAGACCGAGAAAATCAGCAGCGTGGCCGTGAAGGCCTTTTTGCGCCCGATGGTGTCCGCGATGGTGCCCCAGATGAAGGCGCCCAGGGCCATGCCGATCAGGTTCGAGGCGCCGATCCACGCGGCTTCGCCCGGGCTGAGGGACCAGTGCTTGGACAGCAGCGGAATCAGGATGCCGTTGAGCGTGACGTCCCAGGCGTCGAACATAAAGCCCAGGCCGCCGATCAGGAAGATCCGGCCCTGCACTTTCCAGCGCCAGGGCAGTTCCTGGACCACCTGTTCGCCGCTGGGCACAGTGGTGTACGTATTCATCTCAGCCTCCTGGGAAAACTCTACGTGGCCCGGGCGCGGGGTGCGGTGCGCTTCATACTCCGGCGCGCTGGCAGGCCGCGGGGAGGTAGGGCGCGCCGACGCGATAAACTGGCCGCATCCCCACCACCCGCGGCCCCGCCGCGATATAAGACGGAGACTTTTGTGAGCTTCACGCAGCTTGACCGTGTATCCATCGACCGTGTTCCCATCCGCCGGGCCCTGATTTCGGTCTACGACAAGACCGGTCTGGAGGAGCTCGCGAGGGGCCTGCACGACGCCGGCGTCAAGATCGTCTCCACCGGTTCCACCGCTAAGAAGATCGCCGCCGCCGGCATCCCGGTGCAGGAAGTCGAGGAAGTCACCGGCTCCCCGGAAATGCTGGACGGCCGCGTCAAGACCCTCCACCCGCGCGTCCACGGCGGCATCCTCGCCGACCGCCGCGTCCCGGCCCACATGCAGACACTTGAGGACATGGACATCGAGCCGTTCGACCTGGTCGTCGTGAACCTCTACCCGTTCGTGGAAACGGTGAAGTCGGGCGCCGCGCAGGACGATGTCGTCGAGCAGATCGACATTGGGGGCCCCGCGATGGTGCGCTCCGCCGCGAAGAACCACGCCGCCGTCGCGATTGTGGTGGACCCGTCCTCGTACCACGACGTCGTGGCTGCCGCCGCGTCCGGCGGCTTTGACCTGAAGACCCGGCGCCGGCTCGCCGCCAAGGCCTTCGCGCACACCGCGACCTACGACACCGCCGTGGCCAGCTGGACCGCGAGCCAGTTCCTCGACGAGGACGGCGACGGCGTCATCGACTGGCCCGCCTACGCCGGCCTGGCCCTGGAGCGCTCCGAGGTGCTCCGCTACGGCGAAAACCCGCACCAGCAGGCCGCCCTCTACGTGGACAAGGCCGCCCCGGCCGGCATCGCGCAGGCCGACCAGCTGCACGGCAAGGCCATGAGCTACAACAACTTCGTCGACGCCGACGCCGCCCTGCGCGCCGCGTTCGACTTCGCCGAGCCCGCCGTCGCGATCATCAAGCACGCCAACCCCTGCGGCGTGGCCGTGGGTTCGGCCGCCGCGGCGGACCCCATCGCCGACGCGCACGCCAAGGCGCACGCCTGCGATCCCGTTTCCGCGTTCGGCGGCGTTATCGCTGCCAACCGCACGGTCACCGCCGGCATGGCCCGGACCGTCGCCGGCATCTTCACCGAGGTCGTCATTGCCCCGGGCTTCGAGGACGAGGCCGTGGAGATCCTGTCCAAGAAGAAGAACATCCGGCTCCTGGCCCTGCCCGAGGGCTACGGCCGCTACCCCTCCGAAATCCGCCAGGTGTCCGGCGGCGTGCTGGTGCAGATGTCGGACCGGGTCGACGCCGAGGGCGACAACCCCGCCAACTGGACCCTCGCCGCCGGTGCAGCCGCCGACGCCGACACCCTGGCCGATCTCGCGTTCGCCTGGACCGCCTGCCGCGCGGCCAAGTCCAACGCCATCCTGCTGGCCAACCACGGTGCCGCCGTGGGCATCGGCATGGGCCAGGTGAACCGGCTCGATTCCTGCAAGCTCGCCGTCGAGCGGGCCAACTCGCTGGGCGTTTCGGTGGACTCCGACGTCGAGGGCGCCGGCGGTGCCTCCAACGCTGATGCCACCGGCGCCACCGGCGCCCCCGAGCGTGCCCGCGGTGCCGTGGCGGCGTCCGACGCGTTCTTCCCGTTCGCCGACGGCCTGCAGATCCTGATCGACGCCGGCGTCCGCGCCGTCGTCCAGCCCGGCGGTTCGGTCCGGGACGAGGAAGTCATCGCCGCCGCCAACGCCGCGGGCATCATGATGTACTTCACCGGCGCCCGGCACTTCTTCCACTAGGCTGCACCAACCGGACAAATTGGGGGAGAGGAGCCGGATGGCCAGGCTGACAGGGCTGCGCGTCCACCGCGTCCGCGTGCCGCTGGTGGGGCACTTCACCACCGCCGTGCGCAGCGCGACGGAACTGGAGACCGTGCTCGTGGAAGCCGTCGATTCCGACGGCCGCAGCGGCTGGGGCGAGGCGCCGATCAGCCGGGTCACCCGGCTCTCCACCGAGCAGGCGGTGGCCAGCATCCAGGGCCCGCTGGCTGCCCTGGTGCTGGGCCGGCCCGCTGGAACAGCAGGAACCGGTGCAGCCGGCCCCGCCGCCGAGGAAATCGACGGGGTACTGGCAGGGCTGGAACAAAGCAGCGAACCGGCGGCGGCCCGGATGGCGGTGGACTGTGCCCTGCATGACCTGGCCGCCCAGCAGCTCGGGCTGACGCTCGGCGCATACCTTGCCGGGGCAGGGGCGGCGTCTGAGTCCGGGCCCGGGACCGGGCCCGGGGCCGGCGATCCCGGGACAGCTCCCGCCGTAACTGTCGAGACGGACATGACGCTCTCCGTCGCGCCGCCGGAGGAACTCGCGGCGAAGGCGGCGGCGCACGTGGCCGCCGGTTTCCGCTGCCTGAAGGTGAAACTGGATGCCCGGATGGACGTCCTCGCGTCGCTGCGCGCCGTGCGGGCCGCGGCGGGGCCGGACGTCGTGCTCCGGATCGACGCGAACCAGGCGTTCGACGCCGGGACGGCCATCCGGATCATCCGCGGACTGGAAGACGCCGGGCTGGAGATCGAACTCGCGGAACAGCCCGTACCGGCCGGTGACTGGGCGGCACTGGCGCAGGTCAGCGCCGCCGTCGACACCCCCGTGATGGCCGACGAAAGCCTCTGGACCCTCGCGGACCTGGACCGGCTGCTCAAGCACCGGGCCGCGCCCCTGGTCAACATCAAACTGGCGAAATCCGGCGGACTGCGTCATGGCCGCAGGCTGCTGGAACGCGCCCGGGCGGAGGGTCTGGGTGTGGTGATCGGCTGCATGCTGGAAAGCTCGGTGGGGATCGCCTCGGCAGCCTCGCTGGCCTCGCTGCTCCCGGCCACCACAGGCCGGTCCGCAGCCCAGGACCTTGACGGCGGACTGTGGCTGGCCGCGTCCCCCGTGCTCGGCGGCGCCGGCTACAGCGGCCGGACCATCCGGCTTGCCCCGGCTCCCGGGCTGGGGATCACCGCGCTGAGCTAAGGTCCGACGGAGCGGGGACCGGCGCCTTCAACCCGTGCAGTTCCCAGGCCAGCCGCGAGATCGACCGGATGGCCGGCAGCGCGTCCTGTTCGGCGTACGCCCGGGTGCAGGCGGCCAGCACGTACCCCGCACTGAGCGGGGCGCCGCGCGGGGCGACAAACGCGACGTCGTGCTGGATTCCGGTGACCCAGCCCGATTTGCTGCCCCAGACGGCGTCGGCGCCCGCGGCGTCCAGCTCCGCGCCGAGGTCGCCGTACTCCTGCGCGGCGAGCCACTCCGTCATGAGCCGGGTCAGCGCCGGGCCGGCGGCGGCCCCGGTGACGATCGCCCGGACGACGGCGGTCAGGTCCCGGGCCGTGACCTGGTGGCTCAGTCCGGCCCGCAGCGCCGGAATGTCACCGATCAGCCGCTCCATCCGCGACGAGCCGGCGCCGCAGGCGGCGAGGGCAGCGTTGACCGCCGGCAGCCCGACAAGCTGCACGGCAAGGTTGGTGGCCTCGTTCGAGGAGACTGTGATCATCCGCCGCAGCACGGCACCCAGGGGCATGGCGGTTCCTGGGGAGGGCATGCCGGCGTCGCGCTCCCCGGGCTCGAAGCTGAAGGTTTCCCCTCCGCCGGCGCCGGAGGGGAAGGTGTGTGCCGCGGCGACCGGCTGCGCCAGGTCCAGCCCGCCGTGTTCCACCGCCTGGATGGCTGCCACCAGCACGCCGAGCTTGATGGTGCTCGCTGAATAGAAGGGCAGGTCCGCGTCCCTTTGCGCCAGGACGGTGCCGTCCATCGCCGTGAGGCAGTAGGCGATCGCGGGGACACCGTCGCTGTAGTCGGAGGTAACAGGCACGGGGTGCTCCTAGCTGAGGGCGGAGTAGACCGCGCGGGACACGGCCAGGCGGACGGGCTGGACGTCGGAGAGCTCGCGGCGCGGGTGGACCCGGTTGCTCAGCAGGGCGATGCTGATTCCGGCGTCGCGGTCAACCAGCAGCGAGGTCCCGGTGAAACCGTTGTGGCCGCGGGCGGTGGGGGAGCCCATCCACGCGGCCTGCCCAATCCGCAGCCCAAGGCCGTGGCCGTATTCGGCGCCGGAGGTCGGCAGGGACGCGCCCAGCACCGCCGGGAGCTGGTCCGTCCACATGGCATCCGCCGTCGTGGGGGAGAGCATGCCCGGCAGGCCCGACCGCAGCGCCTCGCCGAAGTCCAGCAGCGCCGGGGCGGTGCCGAACAGGCCGGCGTTGCCGCTGGCCCCGCCGAGGGACCAGGCCGCCTCGTCGTGCACGGTGCCGCGGACCATGCCCCGGCCGTGTCCGGGCTGGTATTCGGTCGCGGCGCTGCGCCCGGGGTCCGGGACGAAGGTCAGCGCGGCATCCGGGGCCAGCCTGGAGAGGACATGCTCAGCGACCAGCTCCGGCCACGGCCGTCCAGTGGCCTGTTCGGCCAGGACCATGATGGTGTTGAACCCGGCGCAGGAGTACTCGAAGCGTGTCCCCAGTGGGTGCACGGGCTCCAGGGCGAGCAGGTCCGCCAGCAGCGCCCCCCGGTCAAAACCCGCCCCGGCGGCCAGCGGAGCGCGCCAGCCTTCCCAGATCCCGGGCAGCCCCGAGGTGTGGGTGAGGAGATGGCGGAGCGTCACGCCGGATCGGCCCACCGGGACCGGCACCGGTGAGTCGAGCGCCAGCACACCGCCGTCCACCAGGGCCAGGGCCGTGACCGCGGTGAACACCTTGGTGACGGAGGCGAGGTCGTAGTACGTCCCGGCGTCGGCCGCGGTGCGCTGTCCCTCCGGGAGTTCGACGCCGTCAGGGCCGAAGCGCACCCCGTCACCGGCGGTGATGACCGGCAGCCGTTCGCCGTCGACCGCGACGGCGCAGACCGCCGACGGTGTGATGCCGTCCGCCACGGCGGAGTCGAGGAGGCGCTGGAGCCCGGCGTGCAGTTCGGGAAGGGCCGCCATCAGCCGAGCACCAGGCTGGGACTGCCGGCGGCGGGTGCGTGCAGGGTGGCGGCAACGCCGAGCGGGATGCTGTGGGCCGCCGGGCCGTGGCCAAAACCGAGTTCCCAGACCAGCGGGATGCCCAGCGGGGCGAGCAGCTCGAGGCAGAGGTCTTTGACCTCGGTCAGGTCGCCGCAGTCCTGCCAGGAGCCCAGGGCGAGTCCGGCAAGCCCGTCGAACCAGCCGGCCCGCAGCAGCGAGTGGAGCATCCCGTCAATCTTGTAGGGCGCTTCCGTGACATCCTCCAGCAGGCCGATCCGGCCCGCGTTGTCCAGGGGCGGCCTGCCCCGGGCGCCGAGGGTCATCCCGAGCAGGCTCAGGTTCCCGCCGGTCAGGGTTCCGTGGGCGGTGCCCGGGACGAGGGTCTCGGCGGCCTCCGCTGTGTAGCGGCGGCCGGCATGGGGTTCGAACACGGACTGCTTCAGGCTGGCGGTCGCGGCGGGGTCATCGAGCAGCGCGCCGGTGGCGAGCATGGGCGTGAACCAGGAGGGCATGTCCAGCCGTTCGGCCCAGAATTCGTGGATCCCGGTGACGTCGGAGGACCCGAACAGCGGTTTCGGGGCGGCGGCGCGGAGCTTGTCGACGTCGAGCAGGTCCAGGAGGCGCACTGCGCCGTAACCGCCGCGGATCACGAAAACGGCGGACAACGTCGGATCACACCACGCGTCCTGCAGGTCGGCGGCGCGCTGGGCATCCGCGCCGGCGAGGTACGCCGCGCGGGGGTGCGTGGCCCGGAGGTTCTCCCCGGGCACCGGCACGAGGCCCCACGATTCGAGCAAGGCGATGGACCGTTCCAGCATGGCCGGCAGCGGCGGCCCCGAGCTCGCCACGAGCCCGACCCGGTCGCCGGGCCTGAGCGGTGCCAGGGCCGGTCCGGCGGCCGGCGCGGGGGACATGCCCAGCGGTGCCGTCATGATCCGGCGCCGATCGCGACGCTGGCGTCGTCCTCCACGACGTTGTTGGTGGGCACCACGCTGAGCAGCTTCCGGGTGTACTCGTGCTGCGGGTTCAGCAGCACGTCTTCGACCCGGCCCTCCTCGACGATCCGGCCCTCGAACATCACCACCACCCGGTCGGCGATGTTCCAGGCCAGGCCGAGGTCGTGCGTGATGACCAGGGCGCCGAGGCCCAGCTCGCAGCGCAGCCGCAGGAGCAGGGCCAGGATTTCGGCGCGCACGGAGGCGTCCAGGCTGGCCACGGGCTCGTCCGCCACGAGGAATTCCGGGTCCAGGGCCAGGGCGCCGGCAATGACGACGCGCTGCCGTTGCCCGCCGGAGAGCTCCTGCGGGATGGCGGTGAGGTAGCGCTCCGGCGGATTCAGCTCCGCTTTCCGCAGTGCCGCTGCGACGATGTCCCGTTCGTTGCCGGGCAGCTTGTGCAGCCGGGGGCCCTCGGCGACGGCCTCATAGACCGAGTGTTTGGGGTTCAGCGCCGCGGACGGGTCCTGGAGCACGAACTGGACGCTCCGCCGGTAGTCCTTGAGGGCCTTCCGGTCGTGGGAGAGGACCTTGCCCTCGAAGAGCACCTCGCCCGCACTCGGCCGCTGCAGGGCCAGCAGGGTGCGGGCCAGGGTGGTCTTGCCGGAGCCGGACTGCCCCACGAGCGCCACGATTTCGCCGCGGCCGCATGTGAGGTTGACCGAGTCCACGGCCTTGACGTTGCCGCCCCGGCCGGCGAACGTCACCGACAGGTTCCGGGCCTCGAGCACCACGTCCGCCGGATCCGGTGCCGTGAACGTCCCGGCCCGTTCCAGCGGCGTGGCGGCGGGAGCGTCCGGTGCCGTGTAGCCGGGCAGCCGGAGCCGGGACGCGGGGTCGCCGATCAGCGGGAACGCGGCTGCGAGGGCCTGGGTGTGCGGGTGCTGCGGGGTGCGCATGACGTCTGCGGAGGGCCCGTCCTCCACGATCCGGCCCTGCTGCATCACGACGATCCGCTCGCACGTGGCGGCGAGGACAGAGAGGTCATGGCTGATCATGATGAGGGACAGCCCGCGGGAGGCCACCAAGGCGGTGAGGACGTTCAGGACCTGGGCCTGCACAATGACGTCCAGGGCGGTGGTGGGCTCGTCGGCGATGATCAGCTCGGGGTCGCAGGCCAGGGCCATCGCGATCATGACGCGCTGTTTCTGCCCGCCCGAGAGTTCATGCGGGTAGGAGGCGCCCTTGGCCGGGGACAGGTCCACGAGTTCCAGCAGCTCGGCAACCCGGAGGTCCCGTGCGGCGTCGTCCTTGTAGGGAAGCGCCCTGGCGTGGATGCGGAGTGCTTCCGCGATCTGCTCCCGGACCTTCCGGACCGGATTCAGTGAGTGCATGGCACCCTGGAACACGATGGAGGCCTCGGTCCAGCGGACCGCACGCAGCCTGCCCCAGCTGAGGTCCGGGACGTTCTCCTCGCCGAGCAGGATGCTGCCATCGACCTTCGCGTTGGCGGGCAGCAGCCGGAGCACGGACATGGCCAGGGTGGACTTGCCGCAGCCGGATTCGCCGGCCAGGCCCAGCGTTGAGCCGGGCTCGACGACGAGGTTGACGCCGTCGACGGCTGTCAGAGTGCGGGGGCCGTCCTCGCCCTGCGTGGCGTACGTGACGCGGAGGTCCTTGAATTCAAGACGCGGCATTAGCGGCCTCTCAGGGTCGGATTGATGACTGACTCGAAGGCGCGGCCCACCAGCGTGAAGCACAGCACCACGAGGACGATGGCGATGCCCGGGGTCAGCACGAACCACCAGTAGCCGCCGGTCGCGGCGCCGGTGTCCAGGGCGGCCTTCAGCATGGAGCCCCAGGAGATCTGCCCCGGGTCGCCCATGCCGAGGAAGGACAGCGTGGATTCGGCGATGATGGCCGAACCGACAGTGAGGGTGGTGTTGGCCAGAACCAGCGGCATCACGGCGGGCAGCACGTGCTTGCCGATGATGTGCGCGTCCGAGGCGCCGAGAGCCCAGCTGCGTTCGATGTAGGCGCGGGACTCCACGCTGAGCGTCTGGGAGCGCACCAGGCGGGCCGTGCCGGCCCAGGAGGTGATGCCGATGGCGATCACGATGGTGGCGACGCCGGGACCGATCACCGAGGACAGCACAATCGCCAGGACCAGGCTGGGGACCACCAGGAAGAAGTCGATGACGCGCATCAGCACGCCCTGGGTGGCGCCAGTGAAGTGCCCGGCGGCCATGCCCACCACGGTGCCGATCAGCATGGACACGGCGGTGGCGGCGAAGCCGACCAGCAGCGAGATCCGGGCGCCCCAGACGAGCATCGCCAGGATGGACCGGCCGGCGGGGTCGGTGCCCAGCGGGTTCGCCCAGGTGGGCGGCTCGTTCTGGGCCGAGGTGATCCGGGTGACGTTGAGTGTTTCCTCGGGCGCCAGCACCGGGGCCAGGAACGCCAGCAGGATCACGACGCCGAGCAGGACCAGCCCGATCAGCCCGGCGCGGTTGGCGGCGAACTCCGCCCACACCTCGCGGAGGCGCTGGACCCGGCGGGCGGTGGCCACGCTGCGCCGGCTGCTCGTGAGGGTACTCATGAGGCACGCAGCCGGGGGTCGAGGAGGCGGTAGACGATGTCGGCGAAGAAATTCATGATGATCACAATCGAGGAGAAGACAACGAAGGTTCCCTGCAGCAGCGGGAAGTCCGGGGCGGACAGGGCCTGGAACGTCAGGTAGCCCAGCCCCGGCCAGGAGAACACCGTCTCCACCGTCACCGCACCGCCGACCAGCCCGCCGAGGGTCAGGAAGATCAGCGTCACGGTAGGCAGCAGGGCGTTGGGGACGGCGTGCTTGCGGCGCACCTCGTCCTCACGCAGGCCCTTCGCCCGCGCGGTGACGAGGTAGTCGGCGCTCATTTCCTCCAGCAGGGACGCCCGCATCACCATGAGGTACTGGGCATAAACGACGGCGACCATGGTCAGGACCGGCAGGACCATGTGCCGGGCCACGTCCCAGGCGTACTCGAGGCCGGTGGCCTGGACGCCCGCGGTGACCATGCCGCCGGTCGGGAACCAGTGCAGGCCGCCGGCGAAGACCAGCAGCATCAGCAGGCCCAGCCAGAACGTCGGGACGGACCAGAAGACCAGGGCCAGGCCGGTCTGGGTCTTGTCGAAGCGGCTGCCGCGCCGCCACGCGGCCCGCTGCCCGAGCCAGAGGCCCAGGACGACGGACAGCGCGGCGGCGGTGCCGGTGAGCAGCAGGGTGGGGCCGATCCGGTCCAGGATCAGCTCCATCACCGGCCGGTTGTAGGTGTAGGAATCGCCCAGTTTGCCCTGGAACAGGTCCGTCAGGTAGCGCCAGAACTGCGCCGGGAGCGGCTGGTCCAGGCCGTACTGCCGGCGCAGGATATCCATCTGTTCCGGCGTGACCTGCCGGCCGTCCGCCAGCGACCGGACGGGGTCGCCCGGCAGGATGCGGAAGGCGAAGAAACCAAGGAGGACCACCATGACCAGGGACACCGCTGCGCCGCCGGCCTTGGCGCCGATGTAGCGCAGCCAGGATCCGCCGCGCCGGGGTTCGTCGGTATCCTTGTCCGGGGTCCCGCCGGGAGGGGCCGCCAATGCGGGCACTGCCCCTCCGAGGACGGGGTCACTGAGCGTTGATTCCATTGCTACTCGCGGTCTCCTGCAGTCGCGCTGCGGCGGCGGTAGAGCACAAATCCGCCGGCCGCCAGGGCCAGGAGCACGACGGCGGGCACAACCACCGCGGCCGGGTTGAACCCGGCGGAGGCCTCGTCGGTGCCGGTGTTCATGCCCACGGGGGTGGCGCTGTAGTAGCCCCACGGACCGTTCTGGCCGGTGATGACGCCGCCCTTTTCCGGCTGCGTGACGAACGGCTGGAACTTGTCCGACCGGTAGGCCTCGAGCGTGTTGGCGTAGTACATGACGTTGTTGACGGCGGCGTTGTAGATCATTTCCTGGCCCTGCTTGACGAGGGCGCTGCGCTTGGCCTGGTCCAGTTCCTCGTGCTGGCGCTTGAAGAGGGCGTCGAACTCGGGGGAGCAGTAGTTGTTCTCCGAGGTGGCGCCGGTGCCGTCAGCGTTCGGGCGGGAGGCGCAGGTGTTGATGGAGAGCTGGAAGTCCGGGTCCGGTCCCATGCCCCAGCCGGTGAAGTAGAGGTCGTAGTTGCCCACCGTGGAGTCGTCGTTCACCTGGGCAGAGGACTTCATCACGGTGGTGACGTCGATGCCGATCTCCTTCAGCCACGGCTTGACGTAGTCGGCCATCTGCTGGTGCGTGGGATCGGTGTTGCGGCCCATCAGGCGCAGCTTGAGCGGGTTGCCGGACTTGTCCAGGCGGATCCCGTCGGCGCCCTTGGTGTAGCCGGCCTTGTCCAGCAGCTCGTTGGCGGCCTGCGGATTGTACTTCAGCGGCAGGTCCTTGGTGTCCCAGTTGTACTGGGGGTAGGCGAGCGGAACCTCGCCGGTGGCCTCCTGGCCGAGGCCCTGGAGGACTTTGTCGAGGAGGGTCTTGTTGTCGACTGCCATCACGATCGCGCGGCGCAGTTCGACGTCGTGCAGGGCGGGGCTGCCGTCGCCGATGGGGGTGTTGTCGGGGGTCTGCGTGCCGGGGTTGATGCCGATCGCCTGGTAGCGGCGGCCGGTGCCGGCGTTGGTGGTGATGCCGGGCTGGTTCTGCAGGGCCTTGTACTGGGCCGGGGTCAGGCCGCTGATCAGGTCCACTTCGCCGGTTTTGAGGGCCTGCACGGCGGCGTCGCTGTTCTTGTAGGGCGCGTACGTGATGCCGTCGATCTTGGCCTTGCCCTGCCAGTAGTAGGGGTTGGACTTCATCGTGACGCCGGCTGCCTTGTCGTAGCTGGTGACAGTGAAGGGGCCGGAGCCCACAGCGTCCTTGTCGTTGGTGAAAGTGGCCGGGTTCTCGACCTTGGACCAGACATGTTCGGGCATGATCGGGAGCTGGGTGCCCGGGTTGGGGGCCTGCGGTGCCTTGAGTGTGATGACCAGGGTTTCGTCGTCCTTGGCTTCCACCGCGGCGACGGAGGACAGCAGTGAGCCGTTGGCCTGCTTGAGCTGGTCGTTCGTCTGGATGGCCTTGAACGTCCAGGCGCCGTCCTTGGCCGTGATCGGCTGGCCGTCGGACCATTTGCGGTCCTTGGGCAGGTGGAAGGTCCAGACCTTGCCGTCGGTGGAGGTCTCCCACTTGTCCGCCATGCTGGGGATGTCCTCGTTGTTCTTCGGGCCGTACGCCACGAGGGACTGGTACTGCAGCGCGAGGATGCCGGTGCTGCTGGAGAGGATCGCCTTGAACGGGTTGAGCGAGTCAATGTCCCCGGTCAGTGCGAGCTTGAGGGTGCTGCCCGCGGGGGCGCTTGACGCTGTTGCGGCCGGTACCGCCATAACGGCCGGGGCGAGGGCGACGACGGCGGCAGCCAGGACCGCCGGGAGGCGCACTCCGGTTGGTGATTTGCTGCGGGGTTTCTTGTTTCCCGGCGGCGGTGTTGGTGCTGCCGCGGTCCGTGTCGGTGTCATCGCGTTCCCCTAGTGGTTCAGTGATCAGCGTGGGTTGTGATCAGTGTGTCTGGTGGCGGCTGGCGCCGTATCCCCTGGCAGGGCCGGGGGACGGCTTCAAGGTATCCGGGAGTTGTGTCGCGGA
Source organism: Arthrobacter sp. NicSoilB4 (assembly GCF_019977335.1). NCBI lineage: Bacteria > Bacillati > Actinomycetota > Actinomycetes > Micrococcales > Micrococcaceae > Arthrobacter > Arthrobacter sp. NicSoilB4. The sequence continues at coordinate 977,970 of NZ_AP024653.1, forward strand.
TGTAACCAGCATGTAAATGAATTACCGGATTGAATAACGTGATGCAATTCACTTACGCTCACCCTATAGCCGAGGTGTTCAGAAAACCATTCAGGGAGACCCAACCGTGACCATTAATGCGCCGAGCACTGCAGGGGCCGCCCGTCCGGCAGCAGGAGCGGCAGCAGCTGCTCCGACCACCGACGCGGCCGAGCTGTGCGCGCGGCTGATCCGCTTCGACACCACCAACCACGGGGAGGGCATGAGCGCCGGGGAGCGGGAGTGCGCGGAATTCATAGCCTCGCTCCTGGCCGGTGCCGGCTACAGCCCCGTCCTGCTGGGGCCCTCCCCGGAGCGCTCCTCGGTGGTGGTGCGGATCGAGGGCACGGACCGGTCCCTGTCGGGCCTGCTGGTCCACGCCCACCTCGACGTTGTGCCGGCCGAGCCGGAGCAGTGGAGCCGCGATCCGTTCTCCGGCGAGATCGACGGCGGCTATATCTACGGCAGGGGCGCCTCCGACATGAAGGACATGGTGGCGATGACCCTCGCGACCCTGCTCAAGTGGTCGGCGGCCGGAACCCGGCCCAAACGGGACGTGGTGGTGGCCTTCGTGGCGGACGAGGAGGACAAAGGCGACTACGGCGCCCTCTGGCTCGTGGCTGAACACCCCGAACTGTTCGACGGCGTCGGGGCCGCCATCGGCGAGTCCGGCGGCCACGCGACGGTCCTGACCGCCGTCGACGGCCGGGAGGTCCGGCTGTACCCGGTGGCAGTGGCGGAGCGCGGCACCCTGCACGTCCGGGTCCGGGCCGAGGGGAACTCGGGCCACGGCTCCCGCCCGGTGCCCGCAAACGCCGTCAAGACCCTGATTTCCGGGCTTGAGCGGGTGGGAAGCCACCGCTGGCCGCTGACCCTCACGCCGGCCGTGCGCGCCTACATCGAGCAGACCTCTGCGGCGCTGGGGCATAACGCGGATCTGGCGACCGAGGCCGGCGTCGGGCTGGCCATTGACGCCATGGGTACGGCGGGTACCGTGGCGGGGGTGACCATCCGCTGCTCCGCCACTCCCACGGTGCTGCGCGCCGGGTACAAGGTCAACGTCATCCCGGGCGTCGCCGAAGCCGACATTGACATCCGCTGCCTGCCGGGGACCCAGGAATCCACCATGGAGACGATCGATGCGCTCCTGGGCCCGGGGATCACGCGCGAATTCCTTTCCAACCAGCCCCCCACCCAATCGGACGCCGGCTCGCACTGGTTCGACTCGATGCGCAGTGCCCTGCTGCGGCACGACCCTGCCGCCGTCGTGGTGCCCTACTGCATGGGCGGCGGCACGGACGCCAAAGCCTTCGCGCCGCTGGGGATCTCCTGCTTCGGCTTCGCGCCCCTGGGCGCTGACCCCGGGGGCCGGACCGTGGACGGCGTGCACGGTGTGGACGAACGCGTCCCGGTGGCGAGCGTCCGCAGCGGTCAGCGCATCCTGCAGGACTTCCTGGAGAACGTGTGAGTGCCCGGCTGGCCGCCGGCGTGGACTCGCTGTTGAACGGGGATTCCCTTGACGTGCGGCTCGAAGCCATGGCCGCGGAGCGGGCCGCCGCCGGCACAGCGCCGGCGCTCGCCGTCGGCGTCTTCGCCGGAGGGAAGCTGCGGGCCACGGCCCTGCGCGGCAGCATCGATGCGGCCGGCCGTCCGCCGCGGGCCGATACCGCCTTCCGGATCGCGTCCTGCACCAAGTCGTTCACCGCTGCCGCCGTCCTGATCCTGCGGGACCGCGGCCTCCTGGACCTCGACAGCGAGGTCGCGACGCACCTGCCCTTTCTCCGGCTGATCGGTCCAGCGGAGGACATGCCCACCGGTCCGCTGACCCTGCGGATGCTCCTGACGATGTCCGGCGGCCTGCCCACCGACGACCCCTGGGCCGACCGGCAGGAAGCCATGCCAGACGCGGACTTCGAGGCCCTGCTCGCGGCCGGGGTGCGCCTGGTCCGGAAGCCGGGCACGGACTACGAATACTCGAACCTCGGCTACGCCATGCTCGGAGCGGTCATCGCTGCGGTCACCGGACAGGGCTACACCGAGTTTGTGCGGGACGAGCTGCTGGAGCCCCTGGGGCTGGTGAGCACCGGCTTCGACGCGAGCGTCCGCGCGGCCGGGGGAGTGGCGCTGGGTTATTGCCGGCGCGGCGGGGCCTGGGAGCCGCAGCCGTTCAGCGGACCCGGCGCGTTCTCGGCCATCGGCGGGCTGTTCAGCACCCTGCACGACCTCGGCCGCTGGGCGGACTGGCTCGCCGACGGCTTCACCGACGCGCCGGAACCTGCGGGGGAACCCCTGAGCCGGGCCAGCCGCCGGGAAATGCAGCAGCTGCACCGGTATGCCGGCCCGGAGAGCCTGGTCGCCTGTGCGGCCGGCGACGCCGGCGGGTCCGGCGGGTCCGGCGGGTCTGGCCGGGTGGCCGGGGCCGGCGTCGGGGGATATGGCTTCGGGCTCCGGGTCTTGGCGGACCCGGAACGGGGGCTGGTCATCGGCCACTCCGGCGGCTATCCGGGGTTCAGCTCGCACATGACGTGGTACCCGGCGAGCGGGGCCGCCGTCGTCGGGTTCGAGAATGCCACATACGCGAAGGTCGGCGGACTGGTCCGCGAAGTGCTGGCCGGGGTGCTGGATGGCGGCCCTGAACCCGCCGGCGCCGGCCCCGCTGCCGGCGAACCCGCGACGCCGGCCGCCGTGGAGCCCGCTCGGACCGCGGTGGCTCCGTGGCCCGAAACGCTGGCGGCGCGCGCCGTCGTCGAACGCCTGGTGGAGGCGTGGGATGAGGACCTGGCAGGCTCTGTCTTCGCCGGAAACGTGGAGCTGGATGAACCGATCGCGGACCGGCGCCGCGGGCTTCAGCAGGCGCTGGCAGCGGTGGGGCCGCTGCGGCACGACGCCGCGGAGCCCGGCTTCAGCGAGACAGCAGCGAGGCTCGAATGGGTGATTCCTGGAACCCGCGGCGGCCTCAAATGCCAGTTGTCGATGACCCCCGAAGCGGTTCCCAAGGTGCAGACCCTGACTTTCTCGGCCGTCACGTCCACGCCAGGCGACGCTGCGGCACCCCTCAGGACATAGAATCCGAGAACCCTGGGCGGCCCGCGCCTCAGGGACCGCAAGGCAGGGCCCGAGTCCAGGGGAGCCGTACGTGAGTATCCAGTCCACCATTCATTCCCTGATGCCCTCGCTGGCGCCCGCTGCCCGGCGCGTTGCCGAGGTGATCGTCGCCGACCCGGGCGTCGTGCTGGGCATGACCATTTCCGAGCTTGCCACCATGTGCAATACCTCGGAACCGTCCGTGGTGCGGTTCTGCCGCGCCATCGGGTTCAGCGGCTACGTCCAGCTCCGGCTGGCCCTGGCCACCGAAATCGGCCGGGAGCACAGCACGGGGGCGGTGGGGAAGAAATTCGGCGAAGACATCCGGCCGGAGGACTCCCTCGCTGACGCCGTCGCCAAGGTCCGGTACACCGAGACCATGGGCATCCAGGAGACTTTGGACGGCCTGGACCTCGACGTCCTCGGCGCCGTCGCGGAGAAGATCAACGCCGCGCCGCACACACTGATTTACGGGGTGGGCGCCGGGGCCATCGTCGCGGATGACCTCCGCTACAAACTCTTCCGGATCCGGCGGCAGGCGACGTCCTTCCGCGACCAGCACGATGCGCTGATGGGGGCATCCCTCATGGGCCCGGAGGATGTGGCGATTGCCTTTTCGCACAGCGGCCGGACCCGGGAGACGCTGGAGTTCCTGCGCCGGGCGAAGGCCTCGGGTGCCACGACGGTGGCGGTCAGCAACGCGGCAGCCTCGCCGATCGTCCAGGAATCGGACCTCAGCCTGTTCACCGTGGTCCGGGAAACGGCCTTCCGCTCCGGCGCGATGGTGTCCCGGATCGCCCAGCTTTCCGTGGTGGACTGCCTGTTTGTCAGTGTGGCCCGGCTGAGTTACGCGGCCACGCTCGAGGCGCTGGAGACCACCCGCGAGGCCGTGCTGGGACGGCCGGGACCGCGCCAGTAGCCGGTTCCTTCCGCGGGCTCTTTGGCGCGCGCGGAGTTTGGCTGTTCCCGGCGGCCGGGGTCTCGCCGGTCCGGCGATTCAGCCGGGCAGGTGCGTGCAGAGGATCCGCGCCACCGCCCGCGCCGTTGCCCGGGATGAGCCAAAGCAGTTGAGCGTGGGGAGGGGCGGATCCGGCACCACCGCGACGCCGGTGTTGATGCAGACAGCGCCGGGGATGTCCCGGGCAGCCTCCGCGGCGGCGAGTCCAGGGCTCCCGGCCGCCAGGCTCCCGACAAGGACCACCACCGGCTTCCCAGGGGCTGGCGTGCCGTGGTTCGGGTGCCGGCGTCCGGCACCGGGGAGGTCCGACGCCGGCAGCCGCTCCACAGCGACGTAGTCCGCCAGGCCTGCTGCAAAGAGGTCCGCGGTACGTCCGGCGGCCTGATTGTGGCCCCGCCTGGCGTCGACCAGCAGCACTCCGGTGGTCCCCGGCGGGAGTGCCACGGGCTGCCCTGGGTCTGTCCCGGCGACGGCGGCTGGTCCGGTGGCTGTTTCGGCGGTCCCTCTGGCGGGATGGCTGAAGCTGCAGGCTCCGGCCGCGGCCGCCACCCAATCCGGAGCCGGCAGTGCGGGAATTGCGGAGGCCGCAGCCGAGGCGTCCATTGCCCAGCAGGCAAATTCCGCTACCCGGCGCCCGGCGTCCCGAAGCAGTTCCACGGGCAGGGTGCCGTCGGCCACAGCTGCCAGCAGGGCGTCCCGCACTTCAAGGTAGGCGGCTTCGTCGGGACGGATGGCCCCGGTGGCGGTGCCGGTGCCGTCGCCGTCGTCGCCGTCGGTGGCGTTGCGGGTGGCGTTGCTGTCGCGCTCCCCGGACGTCGCCGGGTTGCCGAGGCACAGCAGGTCCGCGCCCGCCAGCATGGCCAGGACGGCGCCGCGGCCGGACCCGGTGGTGGCGCGGATGGCCGCCATGTCCAACGCGTCGGTAATCTGCAGGCCTTCGAATCCCAGCCCCCGCAGCAGCGAACCGGCTGCAGGGTTCAGGGTTGCCGGGGCCGGTCCCAGCTCGGGAATGACGATGTGGGCGGTCATGACGGACTTGACGCCGGCGGTGACGGCATCGTGGAACGGCGGCAGGTGCTCCGCCATTATTTCGTTCAGGGGCTGTCGCAGGGCGGGCAGTTCCAGGTGGGAGTCTGTGCTGGTGTCGCCGTGGCCGGGGAAGTGTTTGGCGCAGGCCCCGACCCCCGCGGACTGGATCCCGGTGACCATGGCTGCCGTGTGCCGGCCCGCGAGCCCGGGCCGTTCGCCGAAGGACCGCACGCCGATCACGGGGTTCAGGGGATTGGTGTTCACATCGGCCACGGGTGCCAGGACCAGGTTGATTCCCGCGTTCCGGCACATCTCCCCGATGGCGCGCCCGGCGGCCTCGGTGACACTGGTGTCGTCGATCCGGCCGAGCACGCCGGCGCCGGGAATCGACGAGCCGGGGCCGGACTCCAGCCGGGTGACGTTTCCGCCTTCCTCATCGCAGCCGATAACCGCGAGCGGGTTGGCTTGCCGGACCAGGACCGAGAGCCGGGCCACCTGGGCCGGATCCGCGGGATCGATGTTCTGGCTGAAATAGACGACGCCCGCAAGGCCCTGGCGCAGGGCGGAGGAGAGCCACTGCGGCACGGTGCGGCCGGAGAATCCCGGCCAGATTACGGCGTTGACCAGCCGGCAGAGCTCCGCGTAGCTGAGGACTGCAGTTCCGACGTGGCTGACGCCCGCCGTAGCGCCCAGGCTGATGCCCGCCGTGGCGCCGGCGGAAATGCCCGGGGTGCCCGAGGCTTCGAAGGTGTTCGTCTCGTCCCGGATTGTCATGCGCCCACCCTACCCAGAGCCCCGGCCATGGAACCCCGCGGGACATGCCCATTCTTCGTGGCAAGGACTGGGCACAATGGGACTATGTCCACCCTTGGGGCTGGCCGGAGCGCATGTCCAGTGGCGCGGGGAGAGGTGCCGGGTGGTGCAAGGGCGGCCACGCTGAGTGGGCCAGGTCCGCGCGGGGGACATGCTCATTCTTCGCGCCAGCGACTGGGCACAGTGGGATTATGTCCACTCCCGGGTTCGTGCGGAGGGCATGTCCAGCGGTGCAAGGGCGGCCACGCTGAGTGGGCCGTGTGCGGCAAGCACGCGCGGGGGACATGCTCATTCTTCGCGCCAGCGACTGGGCACAGTGGGATTATGTCCACTCCCGGGTTCGTGCGGAGGGCATGTCCCGTGGTGCCAGGGCGGCCACGCTGAGTGGGCCGCGTGAGGCAAGTACGCACGGGGGACATGCTCATTCTTTGCGCCAAGGACTGGGCACAATGGGATTATGTCCTGCCCCGGGTTCGCGCGGAGGGCATGTCCCGTGGCTCAGCGCGGTGCAGTGCAGGACAGGGCCTGGCCAAGTCTTAAGCGCCAACGCGGGGCCACCTGGGCCCATCCCCGCTGCTGGAGATGGGCCTCGAGTGACCCCGCGCTGGTGTTATGTGGGTTGTTGGATGGTTAGGAAGCTGCCGCAGTGCTGTAGGCCTGCTGGATGACGGAGCCCCAGTACGGGCCGTACATCGTGGTGGACTTGCTGCCGTAGCCGTAGCTGTTGATCGAGTTTTGGTAGCCGGTGGAGCTGGTGCCGATGAACCACGGGCCGCCGGAGGAGCCGCCGGTCATGTTGCAGGGGATGCCCTGGGAATTGAACTGCGGGTTGTAAGGATCGTTCGTGGCGGTGCCGGTGCAGCTCTTGAGGGACTCGCCGTTAAAGGGCCGTGCCGCGGGGTAGCCGAAAGCCTTGTAGGCGAGGCCGCGGGCGGCGTTGAACTGCACGCCCGAAGCGCCCACAACGTCGGAGAGCGTCTGGCCGTTGAGGGTGTTCATGACCGCGAATCCGGTGTCGTACGTCATGTCACCGCCGGAGCTCCACTGGGTCGGGGCGTGAAGGGACTTGGCCGTCCACATGCCGTAGGGTGCGGCGCCGTCGAGGTAGGCCGGGACAAACGTGAACTTGGTGGCGAAGGCGCCGGGGCCCTCGTTGACGCAGTGCCCGGCAGTGGAGACGGTGCTCTTATTCGTCGAGGATACCGAGTTGCCGGAGCAGACGTAGTTGGCGCCGCCGAGGGTGAAGAAGACCTTGCCGATGTGCTTGACCGGGGTCTCGCTGGCGTTCGCCTTGGGCGCCACTTCCTTGGCCTGCAGGCTCGGAGCCTGGGATTCGACGGTGCTGGGCGCTCCCGCTTCGGCCGGGCGGTTCACGGCCTTGGAATTGGCGCCCTTCTGCATGGCCCTGTCGGCCAGCACGTCGCCGGGGATGGCGTTGCGCATCCGTTCTTTCGTCCAGTATTCCGCTCCACCGGTCTCGACGACGGTGTGGCTGCTGACGCCCGACGTTTCTGTCGGGGCGTTTCCGGGTGACGGGGCCGCGGTAGCGGCGCCCGCGGCGCTCAGTGCCAGCAGCGCAGCGGCCGAGAGGCTGAGAAGGCTGGTGGCCAGAGTCTTCGGTGTTCTCATGGGTGTCCTAACCGGTGGAAAGCGGGGCGGCCGCCCGTGGTGGCCGCTGTGATGGAACGAAACTACGGCACTTTGACCAACCTGTAAAGCGAATTGTCAATTCTTGTCAAGGTGTGTTGCGGCCGTCACGGAGTCCCGGGTGCACGACGCCGGTAGGCGGCAACCCGGCTCCCTCGGGTAAGTTAGGGGTGTTGAGATAACACAAGATTCCGGAAATACCCAGACCTTCAGGGAGACGCCCGAGCAATGGCAAAGATTATCTATACCCACACCGACGAAGCGCCGATGTTGGCCACCTATTCGTTCTTGCCGATTGTCGAAGCCTTCGCTTCGACGGCCGGTGTGGAAGTGGAAACCCGCGACATTTCGCTGGCCGGCCGCATCATCGCCGCTTTCGGCGACTACCTCACCGAAGAGCAGCGCGTCAGTGACTCCCTGGCCGAACTCGGCGCCCTCGCCAAGACGCCGGAAGCCAACATCATCAAGCTGCCCAACATCAGCGCCTCCGTGCCGCAGTTGAAGGCAGCCATCGCGGAACTCCAGGGCCAGGGCTACGCACTGCCGGACTACCCGGACAACCCGTCCTCGGACGAGGAGACGGATATCCGCTCCCGCTACGACAAGATCAAGGGTTCCGCCGTCAACCCGGTGCTGCGCGAAGGCAACTCGGACCGGCGCGCGCCGCTGTCCGTCAAGAACTATGCCCGCCAGAACCCGCACAGCATGGGCGCGTGGTCCCCGGAGTCCAAGACCAACGTTGCCACGATGGACGCCGATGACTTCCGCTCCAACGAGAAGTCCGTGGTCATTGAGGCGGACACCAACCTCAAGATCCAGCTGGTCAAGGAAGACGGCACGGTCAAGGTCCTCAAGCGTGCCTTCCCCGTCCTCGCCGGTGAGGTCATCGACGGCACCGTGATGCGCGCCGCGGCGCTGGACTCGTTCCTCGCCGCCCAGGTTGCCCGCGCCAAGGAAGAGGGCGTGCTGTTCTCCGCCCACCTCAAGGCCACCATGATGAAGGTGTCGGACCCGATCATCTTCGGCCACGTCGTCAAGGCGTACTTCGCCGAACTGTTCGACACGTACGGCGCGCAGATCGCGGCCGCCGGCCTGAGCCCGAACAACGGCCTCGCCTCCATCCTCAACGGCCTCGAGGACCTCCCCGAGGAGATCCGCGCCGACGTCGAAGCGGCCATCCAGAAGGGCCTGAACGACGGCCCCGAGCTGGCAATGGTCGATTCCGACAAGGGCATCACCAACCTCCACGTCCCCTCCGACGTGATCGTGGACGCCTCCATGCCTGCCATGATCCGCAGCTCCGGCCACATGTGGGGCCGCGATGGCCAGGAAGCCGACACGCTCGCCGTCCTCCCGGACAGCAGCTACGCCGGCATCTACCAGGTGGTCGTCGACGACTGCCGCGCCCACGGCGCCTACGACCCGACCACCATGGGCACCGTCCCCAACGTCGGCCTCATGGCCCAGGCCGCCGAGGAATACGGCAGCCACGACAAGACCTTCGAGATCCAGTCCGCAGGCACTGTGCAGCTGGTCGACGACGCCGGCACCGTGCTGATCGAGCACCAGGTCGCCCCGGGTGACATCTGGCGTGCCTGCCAGACGAAGGACGTGCCGATCCGCGACTGGGTCAAGCTGGCCGTCACCCGCGCCCGCGCCTCCGCCACCCCGGCCATCTTCTGGCTGGACAAGGGCCGCGCGCACGACGCCCGCATGATCGCGAAGGTTGAGGAGTACCTCAAGGAGCACGACACTGAGGGCCTGCAGATCGCCATCATGTCTCCGGTGGAGGCTACGGCGTTCACGCTGGAGCGGATCCGCAAGGGCGAGGACACCATCTCGGTGACCGGCAATGTGCTGCGCGACTACCTGACGGACCTTTTCCCGATCCTGGAACTGGGCACCAGCGCCAAGATGCTCTCCGTGGTGCCGCTGATCAACGGTGGCGGCCTCTTCGAGACCGGCGCCGGCGGCTCGGCTCCGAAGCACGTCCAGCAGCTGCTGAAGGAAAACCACCTGCGCTGGGACAGCCTGGGTGAGTTCCTGGCCCTCGCCGTCAGCTTCGAGCACCTCGCCACGTCCACGGGCAACGCCCGTGCGCAGGTCCTGGCCGACACGCTGGACCGGGCCACCGGCACCTTCCTGCTGGAGGACAAGTCCCCGAAGCGCAAGGCCGGCGAGCTCGACAACCGCGGCAGCCACTTCTACCTTGCCAAGTTCTGGGCCCAGGAGCTGGCACGCCAGACCGACGACGCCGAGCTGGCTGCGGCGTTCGCCGCCGTCTCCGCTGCACTGGATTCCGGCGAGGAGACCATCGTCGGCGAGCTTCTGGCGGTCCAGGGTTCCCCGGTGGACCTCGGCGGCTACTTCCACCCGGACGCGGCCAAGGTCACCGCAGCCATGCGGCCCTCGGCCAAGTTCAGCGAAGTGCTGTCGATGCTCGGCTAACAGCCGTCCACGGCAACGCAGACGCCCCGCCTCCCGAAGGGGAAGCGGGGCGTTTTGCTGTCGTGGCCAAGGGCCGGCTGATGCAGGGGACAGGATGGCAGGACAGGCGGACGGCCCTAGCCCTTGCCCTTACCTTTCCCCTTGCCGCTTTCAGCCGGCGGCACGGGCGCGGGGGGAGCCGCCGCGGCGGCGGCTGCCGCCTGTGCGGCCGCTTCCTTTTCAGCAGCAACCCGGGCAGCCTCCGCCGCAGCAACCCGGGCAGCTTCGGCTTCGGCCTGCCGGGCGGTGAGGTCCCCGCGGACGGAGTCGACGGATTTCCGGATGCTCTGGTGACGTTTGAAGGAAACTTCGCCGCGGGCGGCCGCCTCGTCCAGTTTCAGGACGAGTTCGTCGAGTTGCTTCAGGGACGCCGCCGGATCATTAGCCGCGGCAGCCTCGGTGACGGCAAGGACCTTGGACTGAAGCTCCCGGGCGGCGCCGCGGTCCAGCTCGGGTGCCGGCGCGCAGCCGGCCAGAGCACCGGTGGACAGCACCGCGGCGAGGAGCCAGCCGGTCAGGACCGGACTGGAGCTGCGGGACCAGACGGCCCGGGGAGGCATGATTTTCATTTTCACGGTTCCACGCTCTTCTGCAGTTCCTGCAGGTGCTGGCCCAGGTCCCCGGTGACAGCCGGATAGGGGACGACGGCGGGTGGCTCGGGCGCCGCAAGGGCGAAGGCGGCAGCGACGCCGCCGGAAACGATCGCCAATAGCGCAACGGACAGCAGGATCTGCGTGCGGCGGCGGGCCAGCCGGAAGCGGGAGGAGGCCCGGGACGCCAATGAATCGCGGTCTGCCTTCGGACTGGTTGCCGCGTCCGGGTCCAGCAGGTGCACGGCCTGAGCGACCGTGGCGGCGGCGCCGCCGCTATTGCCGGTGGCGGCAATCAGCGCGGTAGTAGTGCCGGGGCTGGACGCTGGTCCGGCAGAGGGGAGCCGCGGGGGCCGGGCCGGCGGGGCAGGCAGCACCCGCGTGCGCTCTTCGGCGAGCGGTCCGGGAAGGGACTCGGGCGAGACCAGGGCATGCCGGAGCGCAACTTCGAGGTCCGCGGCGGATGGCCGGTCCAGCGGATCCAGCGCGGTCATGGAGCGGATCAGCTTGGCCCATTCGGCAGGGACGGAATCGGGGATGCCCGGGGCCCGGTGCAGCCTGGCGACGGCGGATTCCACAGCGCTGCCGGGGTATTCGATCTCGCCCTTGATGCATTCGAGCAGGACGAGTCCCAGCGAATAGATGTCGCTTGCCGGGCCCAGGTCCGCGCCCCGGGACTGTTCCGGGCTTAAGTACGCGGCGGTGCCCACCATGGTGCCCGTGGCGGTCAGCCGGGTTCCATCCATGATGCGGGCGATCCCGAAGTCGGTGAGCTTTGGCCGGAGCGGTTCCCCGGGACGGACCAGAACCAGCAGGATGTTGGCCGGTTTGATGTCCCGGTGGATGATGCCGAGTGAATGTACGTAGGCGAGGGCATCCGACACGCCGGCTCCGATGACCGCGATCTCATCCAAGGGCAGAGGGCTGTGCCGGATCCGGGCCCGGAGATCCTGCCCGTCCACCAGTTCCATGGTCAGGAAGGGCCGGGGTTCCTCGGGGATCCGGGTGTCGGTGCCAGCATCGAAGAGGGTCACCAGACTGGGATGGTTCAGAGTTGCCAGCAGTTCAATCTCTGCTTCCTGACGCCGGAGTTCGTCGGGATCGGCGGACTGCGGTGCAAAGAGCTTGAGCGCGACTTCGCGGCCCAGGTTCATGTCCTTGGCCGTGTAGACGGAGGCCATACCGCCCCTGCCGATTATTTCCCCCAGCCGGTATCGGCCGCCCAGGAGCACTGCCGTGACGATTTCGGGCGAACTGTCCACGCTTATCCCCGTCCTTTTCCCGTGCGCCACGGCGGCGCCCCTCAAGAATGATACCGGGACGGGTATCGGCTTCCCGCACTGCGGCCGCGGACCGACGGCCGCCGTGCGGGACAGATGCTTCCGCATCCTGTTGCCGTTGGGTCCCCCAGCGGACCCAACGACGGAATGCTCTGCCGGAGCCTGTTGCCGTTGAGTCCCCCAGCGGACCCAACGACGGAATGCTCTGCCGGAGCTTGAGAGGTCGTTGAGTCCCCCAGCGGACCCAACGACTTCGCTCCGGCCTCACGAGACCTCGCGGAGGCGGGGCGTCTTAGGGCGGGCGTTCCCTGTAGTGCGGTGAGGGTTTACGGCGCGCCTTTGGTCCTTCGGGTGCGCCTGGCGCGGCGGGCAGCACCACGGGCGCCGACGACGTCGGTCCCGCGGCCGAAGCAACGAATGAGGAAAAAGGGGTGCCGGAATACCGGCAGCGGACGGTGGCGTCCATCGGGGGTCTCCTGAATGACTGTTGGCGGGCGCTCAAAGGCAGCCCGGTTGGCCGTGCTCTGTGGAGGCAGAGACGGCTAACTAGTCAGGAGATGAACCGGGGTCAGCGGCGACGGCTGAGTGGACGTGCTGAAGCGGGCCGCGGATTGGTTCCGCGCCGGCCGTGGGAATCACCAGGTACTGGCTGGGAAGCCAGGCAGCTGCACTTCCGGGACCACCGGACGAGAGCGTCGTTCCGGAACCGGAGCCGGGGGCGGCGGGCAGCGCATTGGGAGCGGGCAGACCTGTCCCCTGGGGCCACGGGCCCGGGCGGTCGTTGCCAGGTGCCGGGGGCGCGGTGCTTCCGGAGGCAGAGCCTTCCGGAGGCGCGCTGGAGTGCTGGCCGTCCCCGCTGAGGCGGGTGTCGTCCTTCAGCGCCGGGAGGTACAGGGCACTTCCATAGGCCCCGTAGCTGGGCGTCGATGTTGCCTCCTGCAGGGCGGGCACGGCTTCGTAGCTGACCAGGCAGTCGGCAGGGGCTTCGGATCCCGGGGGCACGACGGCGGTGTCAGGGGGAGCGGGATCGGGAGGAGCAGGGAGCACAACGTCCAGGGGCTCCGACTCCAGACCCGTGGGACCACCCGACGGTGCCGGGACCGTAACGGGTTCTGCCGGCACGGGGTCCGTCACTGCCGGGATCGTGGGATCCGGCACCGGGGCATCAGCCGGGGGCGTTGGATCCGTGGCCGGCAGTGTGGGATCCGGGGCCGGTGCGGTCGCCGGAGGAGTTGGATCGGGAGTCGCGACTGGATCCGGTGCGGGAGCCGGGTACGTCACCTCCGGGTCCGGGGCCGGCGACGGGGTCGGACCGGAACCGATCGGGGTTGGAGTCGGTGTCGGCGCCGGGTCCGGCGCGGGCTCCTCCGCGGGCGGGGTAGTCGGCACCGCAGTGGGCTCGGGAGAGGGCGCCGGGGCGGGGGCCGGTGCGGGGTCGGGGGCAGGTGCAGGGTCCGGAACCGGGGCCGGTGCCGGTGCAGGGGCCGCCGGGGGCGGTGCGGGGGCCGGTGCAGGGTCCGGAGCCGGAGCCGGCGCCGGTGCAGCGGCCGGGGGCGGTGCGGGGGCCGGTGCAGGGTCCGGAGCGGGGGCCGGTGCAGGGGCAGGTGCGGGGTCCGGCGCGGGCGCGGGGGCAGGGGGCTCGGACGGCACCGGAGGCTCCGGGGCGGACGGGGGCGGCGCAGGGTCCCCGGGGGGCACAGGAACGGCGGCCCAGGGCGTTCCCCTGGGCACGGGCATGGCTTCGGCCGCTGCCGCCGAAACCGCCGGCACCGGAACCGCTTCTTCCGAAGGAAACAGCGCGGTGAGCCTCATGATCGCGGTCGAGCCGCCTGACGTCGGTGGGGGAGAAGCTGGGTTGTCAGCCACGGCTGCGGTCGTTGAGATCGCCAGCCAGGCGATTCCGGCGACGCCGCCCAGAAACACCCTCCGGAGTGCGCGGCGCGCGCGCAAGGGGACTGATGCTGGGTCCACGCGCACACCCCATTTCCCCGATTGCTCGACGGTTGCCTATAGGGTAAGTCCGCGCGCTGGGGCGAGTCCAGAGTCAAAGGTAACTTGACGTTTCAGGCGTCCCAAAAACACCGTCAGCGGGCGTCGTTCGGGTAGCTCACTCCCAGTTGGGCGCGCACCCCGTCGAACAGCCGCATGGTGTTGAGGGAGTCCTCGAGCGGCATGACGGGGCTTTCGGTGAGTCCATGCTGGATGCAGCGGGTCACTTCGCGCAGTTCATAGGTGTAGCCGCGCCCGACGACGTCGAAAGACTCGCTGCGGGGCCCGTCGAAGCCGACCTGCACGCGGAGCTCCTTGGGGTTGTTAATCGAGCCGATGGACTGCAGGAAGCCGTGGCTGCCGGCCACGGTGGCGGTCCGGGGGCCGTGCGCCAGCAGGGAGGACGTCAACTGGGCCTGGGCGCCGTGGTGGTAGCCGAGGGTCAGCGCGTTCTGGGCGTCGACGCCGTCGTCGTTCAGCCAGCCGGTGGCACTGACGGTCTGCGGAAAGCCCAGGGTGCCCAGGGCCCAAAGCAGCGGGTAGACGGTCAGGTCCAGCAGCGCGCCGCCGCCATCCTTCGGTGCCCAGAGGCGCGAGGCGGGCGAGTACGGTGCGGGGAAGCCCAGGTCCGCCCCTACCCACTTGACCTCCCCGATTTCGCCGGAGGCGGCGATCTCGAAGGCCCTTTGCATGCCCGGCAGGAAGCGGCTCCACATGGCTTCCATCAGGAAGAGGCCCTTGGCACGCGCCAGCGACACCAGTTCGGAGGCTTCCCGGGCGTTCACGGTGAGTGCCTTTTCGCAGAGGACATGCTTGCCCGCGGTGAGGGCCGCCATCGCGATTTCGTGGTGATGGGCGTGCGGTGTTGCCACGTATACGACGTCGACTGCGTCGTTGGCGAGCAGCCGGTCATACCCGGTCTGCCCGTTCTGGTCCCCGAAGGCCCGGGCGAAGCCGAAATCGGCGGCGAAGGCATCCGCCGCCGCCTGCGTGCGTGAACTGACCGCATAGAGCTCGGCGTCGGCCAGGAGTTCCAGATCGCGGGTCACGGACGCCGCAATGCCTCCCGTGGCGATGACCCCCCAGCGCAGCCTGGCGCCGGTAGCAGTGCGCGGATCGGGGTCCGCTTGGCTGGACAACCAGGGCTTGGCGATGAGGGCGGTCATGGAGTCATCTTCTCACCCGGGGAGAGTGGCCCCCCGTGACCGCGCCGAAGCTGCGGGAGCGCCGGCGCGGTTGCCGCGGAAGCTGGGGGCGGGTTGAGGGGGAGCCCCCGGCTTCCGCGGCGTCTGTGGGCCGGGCGTCAGGCGGGGGATCCTGCCGTGACCCGGCTGCGCGCGGGCTCCTCCGTCAGCCGGCCCTGCTGGAGCCGGAACCGCCGGTCGGTCTTGTTGGCCAGCGAACGGTCGTGGGTGACCACAAGGATGGTGGTGTTGTGGTCCCGGCTCAGCGAACTGAGGAGCTCGATGATGTGCTCTCCGGTCTGTTCATCCAGGTTGCCCGTCGGCTCGTCCGCGAGGATCAGCTTCGGGGAGTTTGCCAGTGCGCGGGCGATGGCCACCCGTTGCTGCTCGCCGCCGGAGAGCCGGTTGATGCGCCGCCCATGCTTGTCCGGATCGAGCTGTACCTGCTGCAGCAGCCCCCGTGCACGCTCCTGGCGGGCCGCCTTCCGGATCCCGGCGAACTCCATGGGCAGCATCACGTTGTCCACCGCCGACAGGTTGGGGATCAGGTTGAACTGCTGGAACACGAAGCCGATGTCCCGCCGGCGGTATTCGGTGAGTCTGCTGTCCGGCATGCTGGCCAGGCTCACGCCATTGACGAGGACGTCGCCGCTGGTCGGCTTGTCGAGGGCGCCAAGGAGGGACAAGAGGGTGCTTTTGCCGCTGCCGCTCTTGCCGACGATCGAGGCGAGGGTGCCCTGCTCGAGCTCGAAGCTGACATCGTTGACGGGCTTGATGGTGCGGTCGCCGGACTTGAACGTGCGGACCAGGTTCTTGACTTCGATCATGGCTACTCTCCTCGGAGGACTTCGATGGGACGGATGCGGGCGGTGAGGAGGGCCGGAACCAGGGCCCCGACGATGGCGACGCCGAACACCGCGGCGATCCCGGCGGCAATCACGCCGGGGGAGGCGCTCGCCGTGACGGACGTCAGCAGCTGGCTGGCCCCGCCGAGCGGGTTCCCGCCAGGAGCGCCGGGGAAGCCGCCGGCCAAACCGGCGCCGGGGACCCCGCGCTGGCCTGCCACGGTGGTGGTGGCGGCGGTGGCGGTGTTGGAGCTGATGAGCGCGGAGGCGATGCCGCCGCTGGCAAAGGACGCGACGGCGGCACCCACCGCACTGCCCAGGGCCACGAGCACCAGCGCCTCCAGCACGAACTGCAGGCCGATGGTGCGGTTCCGGGCGCCGATCGCCTTCAGCACACCGATTTCCCGGCGGCGCTCGCGGACCAGCATGACCATGATCAGGAGGATGATCAGGCCCGCGGTGGCCAGCGCCGCCACGAACCCAATGAAGGAGATGTTCTTGACGCTTCCGAGCGAACTGACCGCCGTCTCCAGGTTCCGCTGGCCCTGGCTGACGTCAGCCGTGTCGGTACCGAGCGCAGCCTGCAGCGCCGCCTTGGCGGCGTCGACGTTTTCCATGGAATCGACGGTGACGATCATCGTGGACAGTTCCCCGGGGAGTTCCGCGAGTGCCTGGGCCGCGGGAAGCGTGAGGTACAGGGCGTTGTTGCCGAAGGCCGTTCCGGCGTCGAACAGGCCCGCCACGGTGAAGCTCTGGTCCTGGATGGTGAACGTGGAGCCGACATCGAGGCCGTTCTTTTCGGCGAGGGTGGTGCCCAGCAGGGCGCCGGTGGAGCCGGCGGTGTAGTCGCCCAGTCCGGTGCCCTTCGTCAGCGCCAGGGCCTTGCCCGTGGTGTCCACCTCGGCGCCGACGCCGGTGGCCGTGATCGGCAGGGAGAACGACGGCGCCGCGCCGGATCCCGTGCTGCCGGTGGCCGCCTGGTTGCGCGTGCCGAGTGTCCCGGCGTCGACGGCGGCGGTGAGGCTGGTGGTCACGGTGGTGGCGGACTGGCCGCCCGGCCCTCCCTGGCTGCCTGGACCTCCCTGCCCGCCCGCCTGGGCTGCAGCCGCGTCGGCGTTGCGCAGCCGCAGCGCCTTGGTGCCGACGACTGTGCTCACGTTCGGCACGGCGGCCGCCGTCGTGGCCTGTTCCGCGGTCAGCGGCTCGCCGCCGCCTTCGAAGCCCTGGCCGCCGGAGGGATTCACCGTCAGCACGGTGCCCACCGAGGCGTTCAGCTCGGCGACCTTCCCCGCTACGGCCTGGTTGGCTACCAGCATGGCAAGCGCCAGGCAGATGGCCACGGCCAGCACCGCCACCACTGCCGCTGTTCGGACCTTGTTTCGAAAGGCGTTGCCTACACTCCGGGCAAGGACGCTCACGTGACTCCTAGGGATCTCAGGCCGGCCGGAATCGGCCGGCGGCTGATCCCACACTGGTACGGGCTGCTGTGCGGACCGCCTTCCGGAGCTATGGATCCGCTGTGAGCGCCCGGGGAAAACCGGGGCAGCAAAAAGCCCCGGCCCGCCAGGAGGCGGAGCCGGGGCTCTCGTGATGCAGTGAACGAACTACTGCTTGGTGAGCGGTCCGAGTACCGGATCGTTGACGTAGGCCGTGTTGACGTTTTCCTTGGTCACGATGACGGGCTCCAGCAGGTATGCCGGAACCACCTTGACGGTGTTGTTGTATGACTTGTCATCGTTGATCTCAGGCGTCTTGCCGGCCTGGAGGTCCTTGACCATGGTGATGGCATGCTCGACGAGCTTGCTGGTGTCCTTGTTGATGGTGGAGTACTGCTCTCCGGCCATGATGGACTTTACGGACTCAACTTCGGAGTCCTGGCCCGTAACCACCGGAATGGGCTTGCCGGCAGCCTTGACCGAGGTGATGATCGCGCGGGCCAGCGTGTCGTTCGGGGACAGCACGCCGTCGAGCGGTGCACTGCCGTAGGTCCCGGCGAGCAGGGTGTCCATACGCCGCTGGGCGTTCTCTGCCTTCCAGCCCTGCGTAACGGCCTGCTCGAAGCTCGTCTGGCCGGACAGCACCTTGAGGGTACCGTCGTCGATCTTCGGCTTCAGGACGCTCATGGCGCCGTCGAAGAAGACCTTCGCGTTGGCATCATCGGGGGAACCGGCGAAGAGCTCGATGTTGTACGGGCCCTCAGGCTTCTTGGCCTTCATGCCCTCCAGCAGCGCCTGGCCCTGGAGTTCACCGACCTTGAAGTTGTCGTAGGCCACGTAGTAGTCCACGTTCTGGGTGTTCAGCAGCAGACGGTCATACGCGATGATCGTAGCGCCGGACTCCTTGGCCTGCTGGAGCTGGGTACCCAGCTGCGCACCGTCGATGGCGCCGACGATGATCACCTTGGCGCCCTTGGTGATCATGGCACTGATCTGGTTCTGCTGTTCCGAAACGCCGCCGTTGGCGAACTGCACATCCGGCTTGAAGCCGGCATTCTTCAGGCCGTCGTTGAAGAGCGTCTCCGCCAGTACCCAGTTTTCGCTGGTCTTCTGGGGGAGCGCGACGCCGATCAGGGAATCTTTGGGGAACGCTTCCCCGCCCGTCGTGGAACCGCCGGAGGTCCCGGAGTCCGTGCGGCCGCAGGCTGTCAGCGCCAGTGCCGCAATAGCAGCGATTGCTGCTGCCTTTCCTGCTTTACCAATCAGTCGCATTGTTTGGTTCACTTTCTTTAGATGGTGTGCGGAGAATTGTCGAGCTGTCCAGGGCGCGGATCAAATGCCCCTTGAGATGACCTCTTTGGTGGAGGTGGTCTCATCGGCCTTGATTTCGCTGCTGCGGCCGAAGTTCTTCATCAGCATGCCGATGATGGATTTCTTGCCCTGGGACTTGTTGTAAACATCGAACGCGACGGCGATCAGGAGCACGAGGCCCTTGATGATCTGGGTCAGGTCGGCGCCGACGCCGAGGAGCTGCAGGCCGTTGTTCAGGACGGCCATGACCAGGCCGCCGACGATCGAGCCGATCACGGTGCCGACGCCGCCAGTCACTGCGGCGCCGCCGATGAATACGGCTGCGATGGCGTCCAGTTCCCAGCCGACGCCGTCGAACGGGCCGGAGGCGGTGGAACGGCCGACGAAAATCATGCCGGCGAGGCCGGCGAGGACCGACATGTTCATCATGACCAGGAAGTTGACCTTCTTGGACTGGACGCCGGAGAGTTCTGCGGCGTGCCGGTTGCCGCCGACGGCGTAGATGTGGCGGCCGATGACGGTCTTGGAGGAGATGAACCCGTAGATGATGACGAGGGCTGCCAGGATCAGGCCCGGGATCGGGAAGGACGTGCCCGGCCGGCCGGTCGCGAACAGGTAGGTGGCGTAGAGGATCGCGCCGTTGATCAGGACCATTTTGGTGATGCTGACCCAGGCTTCGGGGACCTCGGCGCCGAGGGCTTTGGCGTTGCGGCGGGAGCGGATCTCGCTGAAGATCACGAACGCGACGGCGGCCAGGCCCAGCAGCAGGGTGAGGTTGTTGTAGCCGGTGCTCGGTCCGATTTCGGGGAGGTAGCCGGAGCCGATTTTCTGGAAGTCTCCGGGGACCGGGATGGTGTTGGACTTGCCGACGTACTGGTTGGCGCCGCGGAAGATCAGCATGCCGGAGAGGGTGACGATGAACGCCGGGATGCCGACGTAGGCCGTCCAGAATCCTTGCCAGGCACCGATCAGGACGCCGAGTCCGAGCCCCATCAGGATGCCGAGGTACCAGGGGATGCCCCAGTCACGGATGAAGAGGGCCACGCAGACGCCCACGAACGCCGCGACCGAACCGACGGAGAGGTCGATGTGGCCGGCGATGATCACCAGGACCATACCGATGGCGAGGATCAGGATGTAGGAGTTGCCGTTGAAGAGGTTGATGACGTTGCCCGGGGTGAGCGTGCGGCCATCGGTGGCAATCTGGAAGAAGATGATCAGCGCCACCAGGGCGAAGATCATGCCGAATTGGCGGGTGTTGCCGCCAAAGAGCTTCTTGAGCGCGTTCATTGTTTCAGTCCTTGTTTCCGGAGTGTTCGGAGTGTGCGGAGCGGTTGGCCACGGCGGTCAGGCGGTCTTGCGGGCGGAGGTCATGAGTTTCATGAGGTTTTCCTGGCTGGCTTCGTCCTTGTTGACCACACCGGTGATGGCGCCTTCGAAAATGGTGTAGATCCGGTCCGAGAGGCCCAGCAGCTCGGGCAGCTCCGAGGAGATCACAATCACGCCTTTGCCCTGGTTGGCCAGCTGCTGGATGATGCCGTAAATCTCGTACTTGGCGCCGACGTCGATCCCGCGGGTGGGCTCGTCGAGGATCAGCAGCTCGGGGTCGGTGAACATCCATTTCGCGAGCACCACCTTCTGTTGGTTACCGCCGGAAAGTTTGGCCACCCCCTCCTCCACGGAGGGCGCCTTCGTCCGCAACGACTTGCGGTACTGCTCGGCGACGGTGAACACCTTGTTGGCGTCAATGACGTTGCGTTTGCTGACCTTGCGCAGGTTGGCAGAGACCGTGGTTTCCTTGATGTCGTCCAGCAGGTTCAGCCCCAGAGACTTGCGGTCCTCGGTGACGTAGCCCAGTCCCGCGTCGATCGCCTGGCGGACGGTCTTGAGTTCGACTTCCTTGCCGTCCACGTACACATGTCCGGAGAGGAAGCGACCGTAGGACCGGCCAAAGACCGAGCGGGCAAGCTCGGTGCGCCCGGCACCCATCAACCCGGCGAAACCGACGATCTCGCCCCGGCGGACGAAGAAGCTGGAGTTCTTGCAGACCATACGGTCCTGGACCTGCGGGTGGCCCACGTTCCAGTTCTTCACCTCGAAGAAAACCTCGCCGATCTTCGGCTCATGGTCCGGGAAGCGGGACTCGAGGGTCCGGCCCACCATGCCCTTGATGATGCGGTCCTCGTCGACGCCGTCGGCCTTGACGTCCAGCGTCTCGATCGATTTGCCGTCGCGGATGATGGTGATGGAATCCGCGATCTGCTCGATCTCGTTCAGCTTGTGGGAAATGATGATCGACGTGATGCCGCGGCCCTTCAGGCCCAGCATCAGGTCCAGCAGGTGCTGGGAGTCGGACTCGTTCAGCGCCGCCGTGGGCTCGTCGAGGATGAGGAGCTTCACCGACTTGTTCAGGGCCTTGGCGATCTCCACCAGCTGCTGCTTGCCGACGCCGATTTCCTTGATCGGGGTTTCCGGGTCCTCCCGGAGCCCCACCCGGGCGAGCAGCTCGGTGGAGCGGGTCCGGGCCTCGGCCCAGTCGATCACCCCGCGCTTGGTGGGCTCGTTGCCCAGGAAGATGTTTTCCATGATGGACAGCTCGGGAATCAGCGCGAGCTCCTGGTGGATGATCACGATGCCGGCGTGCTCGCTGGCCCGGATGTCCTTGAACTGCTGGACTTCGCTCTGGTAGACGATGTCGCCGTCGTAGCTGCCGAACGGGTAAACCCCGGAAAGCACCTTCATGAGGGTGGACTTGCCTGCGCCGTTTTCACCGCAAATGGCGTGGATCTCACCGGCCTTCACCCGCAGGTTCACCTCGGCCAAAGCTTTAACGCCGGGGAACTCTTTGGTGATGGAGCGCATCTCGAGAATTACCGGATCGCTGTGCGTGTTGAGGGACGTCATCTGCCCTTACGCCTCCAATGCATGACTTCGTTGTCCGCCCCTGCAAACCGCAGGGCCGTCTGATGGAAAAGTAAACTGGATCACAGGCCTTGTCGTCAAGTCTTTAACGCAACGGCCCGATAACGAAAACTCAGTTCCGCCGGATTCCCGCGTGCTGGAACACCAGTGCGGTGGCTCCGAGGGCCTCGGCGCGGTCGCCCAGCGACGACATGGTGAGCGTCGTCGTCTCGCCGATAACGGGCACTGCGTGCCGGACCAGGCCCCGCCTGATCGGATCCAGCAGCAGCTCGCCAAGTCCCGCGAGGGGGCCCCCGACGACGATCACTTCCGGGTTGATCAGGTTGGCCACGTTGCCCAGGGCGCGGCCGACGGCGAGTCCGGCGTCGTCCACGACGCGCAGTGTTGCGGAGTCCCGGGCGAGGGCCTTGCGGACGATGTCCTCCGGGGTCAGCGGGGCGTCCTCTCCGCGGCCCAGGAGCTCGATCATGGTGGTGGTCGAGGCGATGGTTTCCAGGCATCCCCGGTTCCCGCAGCGGCAGACCAGGCCGTGTTCATGGATCGTGGCATGGCCGATTTCGCCGGTGATTCCCACGTTGCCGTAGTAGGGCATGCCATTCAGGATCAGCCCCGCGCCGATGCCAGACCCGATCTTGAGGAACATCAGGTTGCTTATGCCGGTGTGGGGTCCCCAGGTGACCTCGGAGAGGGCGCCCAGATTGGCGTCGTTGTCGACGAAAACGGGGAGGTCCAAGGCTTCCTCGAGGCGTTTGAGGATGTTGATGCCCACCCATTCGGGCAGGATGGCGCCCTGCGCCACGGTGCCGGTGCGGCGGTCGATGGGGCCGGGGATGCCGACGCCGGCGCCCACCACGGCGCTGCGTTCCACTCCGCTGCTGGCCAGGAGCCGGTCCAGCAGTCCGACGGCGGCCGTGATGCCCTCCTCGGCGTGGTGGCCCAGCGGGAGGAGCACCGATTCCTCGGCAATGACGTGATAGCTCAGCGAGGCCAGGACGACGCGCAGGTGCCGGCGGCCGAAGTCGATTCCGACTGCGACGGCCCCGTTGCTGTTGAGTCGGACGTTAAGGGCCCGCCGGCCCGAGCTGGTTATCGGTTCGGTGGACGCCAGGCCGGCGTCCTGCATGATCTTGACGATGTTCGAAATCGTCGCCGTGGACAGGCCGGTCTGCCGTGCGAGTTCCGCCTGCGTGGAAGGCCCGGCGAGAAGGCATTCAATGATCCGCTGCTGGTTCAGATGCCGCAGGGCGGATTGTGATCCGGGGTTTTTGGTTCGGCTCCTCGTTGAGCGCGTTGGTGAGGGCATGGAATGAAGCGTCCCGCATCAGGCGCTTGTAGTCAAGAAGTTAACGCAACTGTTGCACGCGTGTCGCTTCCGGCGGCGCCCCGGCTGCGGGGTGCCGCCGTCGCCCGTTGGACCTTGGCGCCGGGGTGTCAGGCGTGCAGTTCCCGGTGCGCCCGGGCCAGTTCCCGGTAGTGGGCAGCGTTCTGCTGGACCCCGGCGAACTCCTCGTCGCTGAGTTCGCGGCGGACCTTGGCCGGCACCCCGGCGACGAGCGAGCGGGGCGGGATGACGGTTCCTTCCAGCACCACGGCGCCTGCCGCGATGAGGGAACCGGCGCCGATGACGGCGCCGTTGAGGATGGTGGCGCTCATGCCGATGAGGCAGTCGTCCTCGACCGTACAGCCATGCACGACGGCGCTGTGGCCGACGCTGACCCGGGCGCCGACACTGCAGGGGAAGCCCGGGTCCGCATGCAGGACCACGTTGTCCTGGAGGTTGGTGCCGGCGCCGACGCTGATCGGGGCGGTGTCAGCCCGGACGGAGACGCCGTAGAAGGCGCTGGAGTCCTCGGCGAGCGTTGCCTTGCCAATCACCGAGGCGCTCGGCGCGACGAAGGCGGATTCGTGGACGGCCGGCGTGTCGCCGGCAAATGCGTAAATGGGAGCCATTCCTCCAGCCTAGGACACGTCGCGGCCCAAGTAGCTGGCAGCAGGGGCCGTTATGAGCCCTCATAACGGCCCCTGCTGCGAGTTAGTTGGGTGGGAGCGGACCGCCTCGACCCGGCCGTCCGGGCAGCCGAGCCGCTTGCGGGCAAACTCGTGGCCGACCCCCGGCTGCGGAGCTTCTTCCGCGGCGACGCCACCGGCATCCCGCTGCACGGCATCGCCACGGATGTGCCGTTCGGCGCCTGGTTCATGGCGATCTTCCTGGACCTGTTCCCCGATGCCGGCACCCATCGGGCGGCAACGCGGCTGGTGGCCCTCGGCGTCGTCGCTGCGGCTCCCACCGGAATCAGCGGCTGGGCCGAATGGGCCCGTGCGGACCGCGGCACCCGGCGCATCGGCGTCGTCCATGCCGCCGCCAACCTCACCGCCACGCTCATCTCCCTAGCGTCGTGGGCCGCGCGGACCCGGGACCGCCACCGGCTGGGCGTGAACCTGGCCCGCGCGGGCGGGGCCCTGCTGATCGTGGGCGGGTTCCTGGGCGGCTACATGCGCAGCCAGCGCCGCCCCTGAGCCCATCTAGCTAGTTGGGGTCAGGCGGGGGAGCGCAGAACGGTGAAGCCCCCGCCTTCGCTGCCCGGGTCGGGGTCGGGAAGGACGACGGCGATCGGGGCGCCGGGTGCCGCCACCCGGCCGAGTTCGCGGACGACGTCGTCCCATTCCTCCGGCGGCAGCCCCGCCAGGGCATCCACCGCCCAGACCGAGGGGAAGGCAGCGTCGGCGAACGGCAGGGAGCCGGCCCCCGCCACCGAGGCTTCCAGCCCGCGGGCGCGCGCTGAATGGATGTTCTCCTCGGAGGGGTCGACGCCGGTGAAGTGGATGCCGGATTGGACAAAGCGCAGCCCGTCCGCGCCCTGGCCGCAGTCGAGGCCCAGCACGCCCCTGCGCCCCTCGGCCTTGAGCAGGGCTACGAATTCCGGGAGCGGGTCTCCCGCAGAAAGCGCCATACCACTATTCAATGACTGCGGCCAGCCGAAAACAACCGGGTCAGTTGAAGACCACCGTCCGGTTCCCGTCCAGCAGGACCCGGTGCTCGGCATGCCACTGAACAGCCTGGGCCAGGGTGCGGCCCTCCACGTCACGGCCCATCTGGACGAATTGCTCTGCCGTGCGCCGGTGGTCCACGCGGATCACTTCCTGCTCGATGATCGGCCCCTCGTCCAGGGCGGCTGTCACGTAGTGCGCCGTGGCGCCGATGAGCTTCACCCCGCGTGCGTGCGCCTGGTGGTAGGGCTTGGCGCCCTTGAAGGAGGGCAGGAAGGAGTGGTGGATGTTGATGGCCTTGCCGGTCAGCTCCTGGCACAGTTCGTCGGAGATGATCTGCATGTAGCGGGCCAGGACAGTGAGTTCGACGTCGTGCTCAGCCATCAGGGCGCGCAGTTCATCCTCGGCCTTGACCTTCGTGGCCGGGGTGACCGGGATGTGGTGGAAGGGAATGCCATAGAACTCGGCCAGACCGGCGAGGTCGCGGTGGTTGGATACGATGGCCGGGATCTCGATCGGCAGCGTTCCGGAGCGCTGCAGGAACAGCAGGTCATTGAGGCAGTGCGCCGAGGTGCTGGCCATCAGCAGCGTGCGGACCTTTCGGCCGGCCGGGTTCAGGCTCCACTGCATGCCGAAGGCCTGGGCCACTGGTTCGAGTGCGGCCTGAAGCTCCAGCTGGGAAGCCGCCGTCGTGGCCTCGACGCGCATAAAGAAGGTGCCGGTGCTCTGGCTGCCGTACTGCTGCGAGTCCGTAATATTGCAGCCCGCGACGAGCAGGGCGCCGGCGACGGCGTGCACGATTCCGGGGCGGTCCGGGCAGGAGAGAGTCAGGATATAGGAAGCAGTCAGCTGGTCGTCAGTCACGGGGGATAGCCTACCCGCGGCGGCGGTGGGGCTGACGCGCGGCTGTGGGCCGGGCGCCGCTCTGGGGTAGTCTGGACGGGTCGCAACTGGCGTTGGGTGGCTAACCACCAGGGAGCGGCATTCACGAAGACCACGGATCGTACGCCTGGGCCGAGGGTCATGTTTTCCGGTCGGCAGCACATCGCTGCCGGCCCGCATCGGCACCCCGCCAGCGGGGTGCGTTCCCTTGGCACGTCCCCATCATCCGGGGCCGTAATTTAGGGGCGCCGCCGCGGGCCAGCCGGTAACCTGACCTTAAGCAGTGCCCGTTGCCTAGCCAGGAGTTCCCCGTGACCACCTCCCTTAGCCTTTCTTCAGCCGCCGTGAGCAACCAGCCGCTGGCCGACCTCGATCCCGAAATCGCCGCCGTCCTGGCCCAGGAGCTAGGCCGCCAGCGCGGCACCCTGGAAATGATCGCCTCCGAGAACTTCGCCCCGCGCGCAGTCATGGAAGCCCAGGGCTCGGTCCTGACCAACAAGTACGCCGAGGGCTACCCCGGCCGCCGCTACTACGGCGGTTGCGAATACGTCGACATCGCCGAGCAGCTCGCGATCGACCGGGTGAAGGGCCTGTTCGGCGCCGAGTACGCCAACGTCCAGCCGCACTCCGGCGCCCAGGCCAACGCCGCGGCCCTCTCCGCCATGATCACGCCGGGGGACAAGATCCTCGGGCTGTCCCTGGCCCATGGCGGCCACCTGACCCACGGCATGAAGCTGAACTTCTCCGGCAAGCTCTACAAGGTGGCCGCGTACCAGGTCGAGGAGGACAACTTCCGCATCGACATGGACAAGCTGCGCGAGCAGGCCATCGCCGAGAAGCCCCAGGTGATCATCGCCGGCTGGTCCGCCTACCCGCGCCACCTCGACTTCGCGGCCTTCCGCTCGATCGCCGACGAGGTCGGAGCCCTCCTCTGGACCGACATGGCGCACTTCGCCGGCCTCGTGGCCGCCGGGCTGCACCCGAGCCCGGTCCCACACTCCGACGTCGTCACCTCCACGGTGCACAAGACCCTCGCCGGGCCGCGCTCCGGCGTGATCCTGGCGAAGCAGGAGTGGGCCAAGAAGATCAACTCCAACGTCTTCCCGGGCCAGCAGGGCGGCCCGCTGATGCACGTCATCGCCGCCAAGGCCGTCGCGTTCAAGATCGCCGGCACGGCAGAATTCAAGGAACGCCAGGAGCGCGTCCTGGAAGGCGCCCGGATCATCGCCGACCGCCTGAACCAGGCCGATGTGTCCGACGCCGGTATCTCCGTCCTCACCGGCGGCACCGACGTGCACCTGGTCCTGGTGGACCTGCGCAACTCCCAGCTGGACGGCCAGCAGGCCGAAGACCTCCTGCACTCGGTGGGCATCACGGTCAACCGCAACGCCGTTCCGTTCGACCCGCGCCCGCCGATGGTCACCTCCGGCCTGCGCATCGGCACCCCGGCACTGGCCACCCGGGGCTTCGGCGCGGAGGAGTTCACCGAGGTGGCGGAGATCATCGCCACCGCGCTGAAGGCCGGCTCCGCCGCGGACGTTGAGGCGCTCCAGTCCCGCGTGGACAAGCTCGCCGCTGACTTCCCGCTGTACCCGCAGCACGAGCAGTGGTGAACGGATGACGACGGAGACGACCAGCATCCCCGCCAACACCGCCCGCATCCTTGACGGCAAAGCCACCGCCGCCACGATCAAGGCGGAACTGACCGAACGAGTCGCCGTCCTGAAAGCCAAGGGCATCGTCCCGGGCCTGGGCACCATCCTGGTGGGCTCCGACCCGGGCAGTACGTGGTACGTCGGCGGCAAGCACAAGGACTGCGCCGAGGTGGGCATCACGTCCATCCGGCGTGACCTGCCGGAGGACACCACGCAGGAGGAGCTCCTGGCCGTGGTCCGGGAGCTCAACGAGAACCCGGAGTGCACCGGCTACATCGTCCAGCTCCCGCTGCCGGCGCACATCGACCAGGACGTCATCCTGGAGGCCATGGATCCCGAAAAGGACGCCGACGGCCTGCACCCGATGAACCTCGGCCGGCTCGTGGCCAACGTCAGCGGCCCCATGAAGTCCCCGCTGCCCTGCACGCCCAAGGGCTGCGTGGAGCTGCTCACCCGGCACGGCATCGACCTCAAGGGCAAACGTGTTCTCGTGGTGGGCCGCGGCGTGACGATCGGCCGGCCCGTGGGCCTGCTGCTGACCCGCAAGGACGTCAACGCCACGGTTATCCTCGCCCACACCGGCACCGTGGATCTGCCAGCCGAACTCCGGCAGGCCGACGTCGTGATCGCCGCGGCCGGCCAGCCGCACATGATCAAGGCGGAGGACCTCAAGCCGGGCGCGATTGTGCTCGACGTCGGCGTCAGCCGCGTCGACGACGGCTCCGGCAAGGCCGTGGTCACCGGGGACGTGGACCCCGCCGCGGCCGACGTCGCCGCCTGGCTTTCCCCGAACCCCGGGGGAGTTGGCCCCATGACCCGCGCCATGCTGCTGGCCAACGTGGTGGAAACCGCGGAACGCCATGCCGCCGGGGGCCACGCCTAGTCCCGGAGACTGAACGATCTGAACCCCAGGGCGCCCCTCCGTCGAAGAGGTGGCGCCCTGGGGCGTTTAATCAGTGGAGATAACAGAACGGCAAACGTCTGGATTTTTTACGAAAAGACTCTTTCATAGTTCGGCCGTTTCCATTACCGTGTTCGGGTGCCTGAACTCGTCTCGAAGCAAACCCCACCCAAGGAAGCCTCCTCAAAGGACGCACCATTGAGCAGCTCCTCCGCCACCGGCGCTCCGCAGTATGTCATCACTGCCGAAAACCTGACCAAACGCTACGGCCATGTCGTCGCCGTCGACGGCATCTCCTTCTCGGTGCCCGCCGGCGAGGCGTTTGGTCTGCTCGGCCCCAACGGCGCCGGCAAGTCCACCACCATGAAGATGATCGGCGGGGTGTCCCAGCGGACCTCCGGAAGCCTCAGCATCATGGGCCTGGACCCCGACCAGAACGGGCCGGAAGTCCGCGCGCACCTGGGCGTCGTCCCGCAGCAGGACAATCTGGATGAGGAACTCAAGGTCCGCGACAACCTGCTGGTCTACGGCCGCTACTTCGGCCTGCCCATGAGCTACCTCAAGCCCAAGGCCGATGAGCTGCTGGAGTTCGCCCAGCTCACGGACAAGGCCAAATCCAAGGTCGATGCGCTCTCGGGCGGCATGAAGCGCCGGCTCACGATCGCGCGCTCCCTCATCAACGAACCCCGGATCCTGCTGCTGGACGAACCCACCACCGGGCTGGACCCGCAGGCCCGCCATATCCTCTGGGACCGGCTGTTCCGGCTCAAGGAGCAGGGCGTCACCCTGATCCTGACCACCCACTACATGGACGAGGCCGAGCAGCTCTGCGACCGGCTGATCGTGGTGGACAAGGGCAAGATCATGGCCGAGGGCTCGCCCGCAAGCCTGATCCGCGAGTACTCCACCCGCGAAGTCCTGGAACTGCGCTTCGGCTCGGAACGCAACGCCACGGTCGGCACCGAGCTTGAGGGCATCGGCGAACGGCTGGAAACCCTGCCGGACCGCGTCCTGATCTACGCGCACGACGGCGAGGCCGCCCTCGAAGAGGTCTCCGCCCGCGGACTGCGACCCGTGACCTCGCTGGTGCGCCGGTCCTCGCTCGAGGATGTCTTCCTGCGCCTGACGGGCAGGAGCCTCGTTGACTAAGAAAGCAGAGCTGGCTGAATCAACCCGGGCGGCCGGCACGACGGCGGCCCCGGCCCTGAGGGCGCATTCGCCGGAGGTCTCTGCCGCGAAAGCCCGGAAGTGGGGCGCGTTCTACTACGCCGAGCAGGTCCTGCGGGTGATGAAGGGCTACGGCTGGACCATCGTGATGTACGGCGTGGGGCAGCCCGTCGCCTACCTCTTTGCAATGGGCGTCGGCCTCGCCAC
This sequence comes from Arthrobacter sp. NicSoilB4, assembly GCF_019977335.1. NCBI lineage: Bacteria > Bacillati > Actinomycetota > Actinomycetes > Micrococcales > Micrococcaceae > Arthrobacter > Arthrobacter sp. NicSoilB4. Next base: position 1,007,363 of record NZ_AP024653.1, read on the forward strand.
CCTCGTTGACACCAGCAGCACGGCCGCCTTCGGCGGGGTCAGCTACCTGGCGTTCATTGCACCCGCCCTGTTGATCTCGGCCGCCGTGATGGCCGCCGCCAACGAGTTCACCTTCCCGGTGATGGACGGTTTCAAATGGCGCCGGGTCTACTACGGACCGCACGCCTCGCCGCTGACGCCGGAGCAGATTGCGCTCGGGCACATCATCGCCGTCACATTGCGGCTGCTGCTGCAGTCGGCCATCTACTTCGGCGTGGTCGCGTTGTTCGGAGCTTCCCCGAGCGCCTGGGGCTGGGCCTCCATTCTCGTCGCGACGCTCGCCGGGCTGTCCTTCGGCCTCCCGCTGATGGCCTACGCGGCCTCCATCAAGGAAGACAAGGGCCAGTTCGCCATGGTGATGCGCTTCATCGTGATGCCGCTGTTCCTGTTCTCCGGCACCTTCTTCCCGCTGGACACCCTGCCCCTTGCCGTGCGCTGGATCGGCTGGATCTCCCCGATCTGGCACGGCACGGAGCTGGGCCGCGTGCTCAGCTACGGCTACCAGGAACCCCCGCTGCTGACCATCGCGCACGTCGCGTTCCTGCTGGCGCTCTGCGTCGTCGGCTGGGTCCTGACCAAACGCCAGTTCGTGAAAAGGATGGGCGGATGAGCGCCATCATTACCAGCCACAGCGTCACCGAGGCGGCCCGCAACCGGCAGTTCGGGCCGCTCTACTCCCGCAACGTCCGCGCCGTCGTCGCCCGCGGGCTTATGGCCACCAAGAGCAGCAACTGGATGGTTATGCTCTCAGGCTTCTTCGAGCCGGTGCTGTACCTGATCTCGATGGGTGTGGGCCTGGGCGCGATCGTCGGCTCGGTGCAGGGGCCCGGCGGCGGGGAAATTTCCTACGCCGCGTACATCGCCCCGGCCCTGCTGGCCGTGTCCGCGATGAACGGTGCAGTCTACGATTCCACCTGGAACGTGTTCTTCAAGATGAACTTCGCCAAGCTGTACCAGGGCATGCTGTACACCTCCCTGGGCCCGCTGGATGTCGCCATGGGCGAGATTTTCCTGGCCCTGCTCCGGGGCCTGATGTACGCGACCGGGTTCACCGCGGTGATGGGCCTGATGGGGCTGATCACCACGCCGTGGGCCATCCTGATGATCCCCGCCGCGGTGCTGATCGCCTTCGGCTTCGCCAGCTTCGGGATGGGCATCACGAGCTTTATGAAGACGTTCCAGCAGATGGACTGGATCAACTTCGTGATGCTGCCGATGTTCCTGTTCAGCGCCACCTTCTACCCGCTGAGCGTCTACCCGGAGTACATCCAGTGGCTCATCCAGGCCATGCCGCTGTGGCACGGCGTGGAGCTGCTGCGGCAGATCAGCGTGGGCGTCTTCACCCCGGCCACCGCCGTCCACGTCGGCTACTACCTCGTGATGATCGTGCTGGGCGTCCTGCTCACCACCGGCCGCCTGCGCACGCTGTTCCTCAAGTAGCGATCCTTCGCAAAGGAGAACCCCCATGATCGGAAAACTGCGGGCCCTCGTGATCGACTGCGAGGACCCGGACGCCCTGGCCGGCTTCTACCAGGAACTGCTGGGCATGGCCCGGGTCCACGAGGAAGACGGCTTCATCTCGATCGGCGACGGCGCCGGCCTGCCGTCGGTGGACTTCCAGCGGGTGGACCGGCTGGTCCGCCCGCAGTGGCCCGACGCCGACCACCCGCAGCAGATGCACGTGGACGTGCTGGTTGACGACCTCGACGCCGGCGAGGCGGCGGTCCTCCGGCTCGGCGCCACGAGCCTCGACGCCGGCACGGAGACCTTCCGGGTCTTCACGGACCCCAGCGGCCACCCGTTCTGCCTGGTCCTGTCGTAGGGCCGGTGACGCCCTAAGGCCCGGCGCCGTACTGGCCCTCCCCGCCCCTTCCCGGGGCGGCCATTCGCGTCCGTTCGCCCCGGGTGGAAGCGGCCCGGCGCGGCCCGGCGGTTTGCCATAATAGGCACATGCAATCTCTGGGCAACTCCGAGTCTTCCAAGCCGTCCGCGTACAACTCCGCCTCCGGCAAGTTCTCCATGTTCCGCATCAGCGGGCCCGGGATGATGGTGTTCATCATCGCCTTCGTCGTCGCGGTCATCTTTGCCGCGAACCAGAACGACGTCGTCGGCTGGCTCGTGGCGATCATCGCCGGCTTCTGGCTCGCCCTGGCCTCCTTCGTCGTCTTCAGCATCCAGAAGGCGGCCAAGAAGGCCGGCGCCAAGCTCACGGAAGCGCAGAATGCCTTCAACGCGGCGGCCGGCCGGGCGCCGTCGTCGGGCAGTGTTGACCACGGCAGCACCCGCCTTGTGGAGGTCCGCCGCGAAGCGGACGAGGTCCGGGACCTGAAGTTGGACCACTCGTTCAAGATCGTGCAGGTGCAGGTCCGCGTCGTCGAGCAGGAGCGGGCCAAGGGCGACGCCTCGGACCAGGACACCATCCGCCGGGCGCTGGAGACCATCGAGATCACCGCCACCAACGCCCGGGACATGATCAAGTCCTCCGGCGGAACGGACGAGCCCGTCTCCGGAACCATTGTCGACTAGAGTGGATCGGGTGAGTTCGGCATTGAAGAAGGACAACCTTCGCATCGCATCAGTCAACGTCAACGGCCTTCGCGCTGCCTACAAGAAGGGCATGGCGGAATGGCTTGAGCCCCGCGAAGTGGACATCCTCTGCCTGCAGGAAGTCCGCGCACCCGACGCGATCGTCCACGAGCTCCTCGGTGCAGGGTGGTACATCCTGCATGCCGAAGCCGAGGCCAAGGGCCGCGCCGGCGTCGCCATTGCCTCCCGTGAAGAGCCGCTGCAGACCCGCGTGGGCATCGACGACGACTACTTCGCCACCTCGGGCCGCTGGGTCGAAGCCGACTACATCGTCCGCAACGCGGAGGGGGAAGCATCCCAGCTGACCGTCGTCAGCGCCTACGTGCATTCCGGCGAGGCGGGCACCTCGAAGCAGGACGACAAGTTCCGTTTCCTGGACGTGATGGTTGACCGGCTTCCCGAGCTGGCAAAACACAGCGACCACGCACTCGTGGTGGGCGACCTCAATGTTGGCCACACGGAGCTGGACATCAGGAACTGGAAGGGCAACGTCAAACGTGCCGGCTTCCTGCCCGAGGAGCGTGCCTACTTTGACCGCTTCTTCGGCGAGGAGATCGGCTGGAAGGATGTTCACAGGGGCCTGGCGGGCAACGTCGACGGCCCCTACACTTGGTGGTCGCAACGGGGACAGGCCTTCGACAACGACACCGGCTGGCGCATTGACTACCACATGGCCACGCCCGCTCTCGCTGCGGCCGCAGTGTCAGCCGTTGTTGACCGGGCACCGTCCTGGGACACCCGCTTCTCCGACCACGCCCCGCTGGTAGTGGACTACCGGCTCTAGTCTTAAGGCTTCCGCGAATGACCTCTCCTTCCACTGTGACCCCCGTGAACGACGACGCCGAAACCGCCGCCGCCCCGGCAGCCGCTGTCCCCGCCGCCGCCCCTGCGGGAACCCGCCAGCGCATCCTCTCCGGCATGCAGCCCTCGGCGGATTCCCTGCACCTGGGCAACTACCTCGGCGCCCTGGTGAACTGGGTCCGGATGCAGGACGAGTACGACGCCGTCTTCTTCATCCCCGACCTGCACGCGATCACCGTTCCGCAGGACCCTGCCGAACTGGCCCACCGCACCAGGGTCACGGCTGCGCAGTACATCGCCGGCGGCGTGGACGTGGAAAAGTGCACGCTCTTTGTCCAGTCGCAGGTCCCCGAACACGCCCAGCTGGCCTGGGTTCTGAACTGCATCACAGGCTTCGGCGAGGCGTCGCGGATGACCCAGTTCAAAGACAAATCCTCAAGGCACGGCTCGGAGCAGGCCAGCGTGGGCCTGTTCACTTACCCCATCCTGCAGGCCGCGGACATCCTCCTGTACCAGCCGCACGGTGTGCCGGTGGGCGAGGACCAGCGGCAGCACGTAGAGCTCAGCCGCGACCTGGCCCAGCGCTTCAACTCGCGCTTCGGTAAGACGTTCAACGTTCCGGCCCCCTTCATCCAGAAGGAATCGGCCAAGATTTACGACTTGCAGAATCCCACGGGCAAGATGTCCAAATCGGCGGAATCACCGGCCGGGCTGATCAACCTGCTGGATGATCCCAAGGTCATCGCCAAGCGGATCAAATCCGCGGTGACGGACGCTGAGACGGAAATCCGCTTCGACCGTGAGTCCAAGCCGGGGGTCTCCAACCTCCTGACCATCTACTCGGCCATCACGGGGCAGAGTGTCGAGGCCCTCGTCGCTGCCTACCAGGGCAAGATGTACGGCCACCTCAAGGTTGATCTGGCCGAGGTTGTGGCGGAGCGCCTCACTCCCATCCGGGACCGGGCCAACGAGCTGCTGAACGACCCCGCGGAGCTTGACCGGCTGCTGGCCCTCGGCGCTGACAAGGCGCGGGAGATCGCCTCGGTCACGCTGCAGGACGTGTACGCCAAGGTAGGGTTCCTTCCCTACGCCGGAACACACGGAGTCCGCTAGGCCGATGTCCTCCGTCAGCAAAGTCACCGCTAACGAGCCGGAACGCGCCTCCGCGCGTGCCGTCGGCAGCGCTGCTCCGGACGTCCAGGACACGCAGGACAACGGACACCGCAGCGAAGGCATCAGCATCGGCGTAATCCTCGGGTTTCCCACGGAGATCGCCGAGGAGCTCCAGCGCTGGCGTGCCTCTTTCGGTGATCCCATGGCTGGCGTCATCCCGGCGCACATCACGCTGGTAACGACCACCATGACCCAGGACTGGGAAGCCACCCGCAGCCATGTGCGTGAGATCGCGGGCCGGCAGGAGCCCTTCAACGTGACCATCGCGGGGACGGGGTCGTTCCGGCCGGTGTCCCCGGTGGTTTTCCTGAACGTCGAGGACGGCTTCGGCGACTGCGTGAGCCTGCACCAACAGCTGCAGTCCGGGCCGCTGGAGCGGGACCTGCCGTTCGACTATCACCCGCACGTCACTGTGGCCCACGACGTCGCCCCGGAAAGCCTCGATGAGGCCGAAGCGGTCCTCAAGGATTACAGGGCCACGTTCCCGGTGGCTAGCATGGGACTCTACGAGCACGACGACAACGGCATTTGGCAGCTACGGGAAGAGCTTGATTTTGGGACCAAACCTCACGACGACGGAGGCCAGGACGGCGCCGCGGCCGCCGGCTAAGCCGCCCCTTCCCACCGATCTGGCCGGGCTGAAACTCGAAGTCATCCGGAAACGTGTCGACTGGGGCAGGGCCCGCCGCTCCGGCGGCGGGGGGCTGGCCTCGCTGATGGCCATGGTGGCGTGGCTGCTGGCCCGGGTCAACACGCTGCTTCCCGCCCGGGCCTTCGCACACTACGGCCTCCAGCACGGTCCGCTGATGAGCGCCGGCATCGGGTTCAGGATGTTCTTCTCCGTCACGGGCCTCCTCGCCACGGGTTTCTCCCTTGCCGGCCTCTTCCTCAGCGGACAACCAGCGCTGCTGGACCAGATCATCAAAAGCGTCGCCATGACCGCGCCCGGACTCCTGCAGGTCGACGGCAGCGAGGGCCTGGTTGACCCGTATGCGCTGCTGAACCCGTCCAGCCTGGGCTGGGCGGCCGTGATTGCCGCCGTCGTGACTGTGTTTACGTCCCTGGGCTGGATCAGCGGCATCCGCGACGGCGTGCGCGGCATGATGCAGCTCGGCCCGAAGGGCCTGAATCCGGTCCTACAGATACTGCTCGACGTCGGAGCGCTGGTACTCCTGGGGGTCGCCCTTGTCACCAGCGCGGCAGTCTCGCTCGTGTTCGGCACAGCGGCGGACTGGGTAACCGCGCAGCTGAACCTCGACCCGGCGCTGGCCGGACCCCTGACGACCTCTGTGATGATCCTCGTGCCGCTGCTGCTGGGCTGGGGTACCGCCCTGATCATGTTCCGGGTTGCGGCGGGGATAAAGCCGGCCAGGCGCTCCCTGCTGGAGGGGACCATCCTCGCAGCAGTCGGCACCACGGTGCTGCAGATCTTCAGCACCCAGCTGCTGGCCAGCGCCGGAAAAAACCCCATCCTGGCACCCTTTGCCATCATCATCGGCCTGCTGATCTGGTTCAACCTCGTCAGCCAGGTCTACGTGATCTGCGCCGCCTGGGTGGCCATCAGGGAAAAGGACCTCGCCATGGCACCTGCCGCCTCGACCACCGGGTGGGGAGCCCGGCGCGTCCAGCCGGGTAAAACGCCGTCGGAGCCCCGGCCCCGCCGAACGCCCTGGTCCGCCGCGTTCAGGCGTCGAGGTACTGGTCGGCCCACGCCGAAATAATCTTCGCGGCCCGGGCCGCCTGGCCCTTGGCCGTCAACAGGTGGTCGCTGCCCTCGAGGGACACGAAGCTGCGCGGATGACGCGCGGTCTGGAAAATGGTGCTTGCGTTCTCGATTCCCACGGTGTTGTCGGTGGGGGAGTGCAGCACCAGGAGCGGTTTGTGCAGCCGCCTAATGCAGTCGGTCAGGTCGGCGTTTTCGAGGTCCTCGACGAAGTGCCGCCGGATCTCCACCCGTTTGCCGCCCAGGTCCACCTCGGCGCTGCCCTCGCTCAGGATCCGGTCCAGCGCGGCGTCGAAGACGTGGGCCACGTGCTTGGGCGAGAACGGCGCGCCGACCGTGGCGACGGCGTCGAGCTCCGGGATCGCCGCGGCGGCGGCCAGGACGGCGGCGCCGCCGAAGGAGTGGCCCACCAGCAGCGAGACGGGCCGGCCGGCGTCGCGCATGAACTCGGCCGCCTTGACGGTGTCCGCCACCTTGTGGCTGAAGGACCCCTCGGACCAGTGCCCGGCGGACTCGCCCAGGCCCAGGTTGTCGAAGCGGAGCATGCCCACTCCGTTGTCGGCCAGGGCCTTGCACATCCGCGACGCCGAGGGGCTGTCCTTGCCCAGGGTGAAGCCGTGCGAGAACACGCCCCAGCCCTTCACGGGGCCCTCGGGGACATCGACGATGCCGGAGAGCAGCTCGCCGGTGGAACCCTGGAACGAGACTTTTTCGGAGCGGGACAAATGGAGCCTTCCTGGATACTGAACTAGTTGACCGTTGGAAGGTTATCGCACACCCTGCACCATTGCGTTCGTCTGGAATGAAGGCACAGTTCTATGGCAGCTGAACAAACTCGTCCTTCGTAATGGAGGCCCGGCCGAAAAATGGATTCTGGAAGCCGTCCAGGGCTGCGGAGGCAATGCCGTTGGCGTAGGGCACCGTGATCGAGATTGTTGGTTCCCAGACGGGGAAGCAGACCGTCGTCAGTTCCGTGAGCCACGCGGAAATGCCGCCGCCGCTTAGCCAGGACTTCAGCTTCTGCACCACGCTATCGCCGTTCAGCAGCGAGTCGACGACGTTGTTGAGTTTCAGGAATTGCGCATCCACCGCTCTTTGGACCACCAGATGCAACTCTTGGCCTTGAGCCGGGGACAGCGACTTTAGCCGGCTGAAGGCCTTAGCCACCGCGATGTCGGTTTCTCGTTTGAGATCGCTTATGACGGCCCGCACGGAGGTTGCCAGTTGGACCTCCTTGCCTTTCCCGTATTTGGCGATCAGCTGTGAAATTTTTTTGGCTGCAACTTTTTCCGCTGTCTGCCTCAACCCGATCTTGTCGGCGAGCGTGGCGAAGTCGAAGCACATGTCGAGCCGGCTCTGCGCGGCGATGACCACTCCTCCCGGGCGAACTTCGGTGGGCAGCAACAGGGTCGCATCCGGGGCCTCCGCGGTGGTAAACCCCAAAGATTGGAGGACGCCGGCGGTCACGCCGGCCAATGCGGTGGCGTCGTAGTCCACGTTTCGCACGCTGACATAGGGCTGTCCGGCTGCATCGGTGCAGAGCCGGTAGATTGCGGTGACATCAAATGCAAAGAGGCTTGCGCTGGCTGTTCCGGCTTCAGCCGTGACGCCTGAACGGAAGGATCTGCAGTTGTCCGGGCATCCGTGGTTAGCCGCCGTTCCGACAACCAAAGGACAGGCGTCCGGGCCGTCCTGGACCGCGTCCCCGTCAGTGTCGGCGTTCACCGGGTTCGTTCCCGCCGACGCCTCCTGGGTATTGTCCAGTCCGTCCCCGTCGATGTCCGAGTCGCACACGTCGCCAATCGAATCCGCGTCGAGGTCGGTCTGCCCTGGATTGGGAACCGATCCACAGTTGTCGGTGCCGTCCAGGACGCCGTCATTGTCGGCGTCCTCGGAAACGCACCCGTTCGCCGTTCCGGCCACAACCGGACAGCGGTCGGCGCCATCGCGGAAGCCGTCGCCATCCGTGTCGGGATTGGACGGGTCCGTGGACAGGTCGAATTCCGTGCAATCCGGAAGGCTGTCGGCGTCGGAGTCGACGGCAACATCACAGACGGTCCGCCGAAACTTCCACGTCGTTTTCTGCTGGGACGTCAGCGAATATCCGATTGAGGGGTCCGCGTCCTCGGAATTGACGATGCACTCTCCAGCTACGGCCTGGACATCGTAGGAGACAATCTCCAGGGGGTCGTTGCCGCTCTGCCCGCCGCACCCGGAAACTCCGATGATGGGAGGATAGCCTGACTCGCCAACGGAGGTGTCGCTGGACGGCGAACAGCCCGTGACTGTGACTGTGCTCGTCACCGGAAACCTCGTATCGGCGTTGAAGATCCCCTCGAACGCCGGTCCAAACGGATCCCGGGTGTAGAGAAAGACGGTGAGGTCGCCTACACCGGTCCCGGCCCCCGTAGTTGTCCAGGTTGTTGTCGACGGGCAATCTCCCGGGTTGAAGTCGACGGCTTGCGACGCAAGCGATGCTGACCAGACCGCCCCGCAAGTCCGGCCTGTGCCGGGAGCGGAAACGAAGGAGGCTTCATAGGAATCGTTCTGGCTCTGGTCTGCATCGGACCTTGACCATGAGGTAGTTGTGGTTGTCGTCGCCGCGCCGTACCAGGGGCATTCTTCGGATGAAGGCTGGGCCGGCGGGAGATCTGCAGCAACCGCTGCCGATGCCGGCGCGATAATTGAATAGCTCAGGACGAGAGCGGAAAAAACCGCGACGATGCGCTGTTTGACGCGTGAACCAGGCATGGGGAACCCCTTCTGGGTGCAGAACTGTAGCCATGAATACATAGGCACGCTGTCCCAGAACCGCCGTGTCAGCACACTGTAGGCCCGCCGCTCGTGGCGGTCAATGGGATTGCCTCAGCCGGGAGCTTCCTACCGGTACGACGACGGCGCCCCTCACCGGAAGGTGAGAGGCGCCGTCGTCTGTTGCTTTTTGGTTTACGTGGAGCTAACGCTAGATCTTGCGGGACAGGATGGCCTGCTTGACCTCGGCGATGGCCTGCGTGACCTGGATGCCGCGCGGGCACGCCTCGGTGCAGTTGAAGGTGGTGCGGCAGCGCCACACGCCTTCCTTGTCGTTGAGGATCTCCAGGCGCATGTCGCCGGCGTCATCGCGGGAATCGAAGATGAAGCGGTGGGCGTTGACGATTGCCGCCGGGCCGAAGTACTGGCCGTCGGTCCAGAACACCGGGCAGGACGACGTGCACGCGGCGCAGAGGATGCACTTGGTGGTGTCGTCGAACCGCTCGCGGTCCTCGGCGGACTGCAGGCGTTCCTTGGTGGGCTCGTGGCCACGGTTGATCAGGAAGGGCATGACCTCGCGGAAGGACTGGAAGAACGGTTCCATGTCCACGATCAGGTCCTTCTCCACCGGGAGGCCCTTGATCGGCTCGACCGTGATGGGCTTGGACGTGTCCAAGTCCTTCAGCAGGGTCTTGCAGGCGAGGCGGTTGCGGCCGTTGATGCGCATGGCATCGGAGCCGCAGACGCCGTGGGCACAGGAACGGCGGAAGGAGACGCTGCCGTCCATCTCCCACTTGATCTTGTGCAGGGCGTCGAGGACGCGGTCGGTGCCGTACATGGTGACCTTGAAGTCATCCCAGGTGGCGTCCTCGGAGACCTCCGGGTTGTAGCGGCGCACGCGCAAGGTCACATCGAAGGACGGGATTTCCCCGCCGCCTCCGATGTGGGCGGGCAGTTCAATCTTGGAGGCTGGCTCAGCGAGTTCAGCGGTCATCTTAGTACTTCCTCACCATCGGCTCGTAACGCGTAAAGACCACCGGTTTGGTGGCAAGCCGGATGCCGGCTGTTGTTTTTGCGGTTCCCGCAGCCCCATCCGCAGGAGCATGCTCATCCTTGTACGCCATGGAGTGCTTCATGAATTTTTCGTCGTCGCGCTCGGGGAAGTCCTCGCGGAAGTGGCCGCCGCGGGATTCCTCGCGGTGCAGGGCCGCCACGGTCATGACCTTGGCGAGTTCCAGCAGGAAGCCCAGTTCCACGGCCTCCAGGAGGTCCAGGTTGAAGCGCTTGCCCTTGTCCTGGACGCTGATCCGCTGGTACCGCTCCTCGAAGGAGGCGATGTCCGTCAGGACCTGGTTCAGCGTCTCCGCGGTGCGGAACACCTGCATGTTGGCATCCATGGTGTCCTGCAGTTCCTTGCGGATCGCAGCGACCTTCTCGGTGCCGTCGGAGGTGCGGACGTGGTTCAGCAGGTCCAGCGTGTAAGCCTCCGGGTCAACGGGGAGTTCCACGAAGTCGGCGGTCTTGGCGTACTCCGCGGCGGCGATGCCGGCGCGCTTGCCGAAGACGTTGATGTCCAGCAGCGAGTTGGTGCCCAGGCGGTTGGAACCATGCACGGAGACGCAGGCAACCTCACCGGCGGCGTAGAGGCCCGGGACGACGGTGTCGTTGTCCTGGAGCACCTCGGCGCTGATGTTGGTGGGGATGCCGCCCATGGCGTAGTGCGCCGTCGGGAACACCGGCACCGGTTCGGTGTACGGCTCCACACCGAGGTAGGTGCGGGCGAATTCGGTGATGTCCGGCAGCTTGGCGTCGATGTGCGCCGGCTCAAGGTGCGTCAGGTCCAGGAGGACGTAGTCCTTGTTCGGGCCGCAGCCGCGTCCCTCACGGACTTCGTTGGCCATGGAGCGGGCCACGATATCGCGGGGGGCGAGGTCCTTGATGGTCGGGGCGTAGCGCTCCATAAAGCGCTCACCCTCGGAGTTGCGCAGGATCGCGCCTTCGCCGCGGGCAGCCTCGGAGAGGAGGATGCCCAGGCCCGCCAGGCCTGTCGGGTGGAACTGGAAGAACTCCATGTCCTCCAGGGGGATGCCGCGGCGGAAGGCGATGCCCATGCCGTCACCGGTCAGGGTGTGTGCGTTGGAGGTGGTCTTGAAGACCTTGCCGGCGCCGCCGGAGGCGAACACCACGGACTTGGCCTGGAAGACGTGCAGCTCGCCGGAGGCGAGGTCGTAGGACACGACGCCGGCAACGCGCTTCTGCTTGTAAGGGGTGCCGTCCTCGCGGACCGCGTCTTCCTCGACGGTCAGCAGGTCAAGGACGTAGTACTCGTTGTAGAACTCGACGTTGTGCTTGACGCAGTTTTGGTACAGGGTCTGCAGGATCATGTGGCCGGTGCGGTCGGCGGCGTAGCAGGCACGGCGGACCGGGGCCTTGCCGTGGTCGCGGGTGTGGCCGCCGAAACGGCGCTGGTCGATCCGGCCCTCGGGCGTGCGGTTGAACGGCAGGCCCATCTTTTCCAGGTCCAGGACGGCGTCGATCGCTTCCTTCGCCATGACCTCGGCTGCGTCCTGGTCAACCAGGTAGTCGCCGCCCTTGATGGTGTCGAAGGTGTGCCACTCCCAGTTGTCTTCCTCAACGTTGGCCAGGGCTGCGCACATGCCGCCCTGAGCCGCGCCGGTGTGGGAGCGGGTGGGGTACAGCTTGGTCAGTACTGCTGTTCGGGCGCGCTGACCGGATTCGATCGCCGCGCGCATCCCGGCGCCACCGGCACCGACGATGACGACGTCGTACTTATGGACCTGCATACCAGACGCTCTTTCTCTCAAAATTCGCTAACAACACCGGCCGGCGGAGCCTGCCCGGTGAAATCTCGTGGAGATCCCTGGCCCGCACGGGCAGGCAGGGATCGGTTGCCGCAAGGGCTGCGCCGCTACGGCGCCGGGCAGAACCCGCCGGGCAGCTGGACACCGTTGACCACGGGGCACGGGTCAAAGGTGAAGATGACCAGTGTGCCGAGGATGATGATGACAGTGGTGGCCGCATAGAGAACGATCTTCAGCCACAGGCGCGTGGCGTCCTTTTCGGCGTAGTCGTTGATGATGGTGCGGACACCGTTCGTGCCGTGCAGCATGGCGAGCCACAGCATGGCCAGGTCCCAGATCTGCCAGAACGGGTCGGCCCACTTGCCGGCCACAAAACCGAAGTCGATCGCGTGGATGCCTTCGCCGACGAGGAGGTTGACGAACAGGTGTCCGAAGATCAGCACCACGAGGACAACGCCGGACAGCCGCATGAAGAGCCAGGCGAGCATCTCGAAGTTCCCCTTGGAGCTGCCGTTGCGGCGGTACTGCGGAGCGATCCGGTTGCTGCCCACCTTGGCGGCGGCCGCCTTCGGGCTGCGGGGGCTCTGAATATCAGTTGCGCTCATGGCTAGTGACCTCCAAGGGCGAGGGAAAGGTGGCGGATGGAGAAGCCCACCATGACGACTGCCCAGAGAATGAGCACTGTCCACAGCATCTGGCGCTGGTACTTCGCGCCCTTCTTCCAGAAGTCGACGGCGATGATCCGCAGGCCGTTGAAGGCGTGGAACACGATCGCTGCGACAAGGCCCGTTTCACCCAGGGCCATCAGGGGGTTCTTGTAGGCACCGATCACGGCGGTGTAGGCCTCGGGGGACACACGCACCAATGAGGTGTCCAGCACATGGACCAACAAGAAGAAAAAGATCACTACACCGGTAATGCGGTGTCCCACCCAGGACCACATGCCTTCACGGCCGCGGTACAAGGTGCCAGCTGGTTTTGTCGGCACTGAATAAACCTCCCTGCAACACAGCGGCGCTGGCATGGGATCCACGCGGGGGGAACGCCTGCTGCGAGAGCACTCGTAAGCTCAAGCCTAAATCTAGGCTTCGCTCACAGCTTATTCAATTCAGCCACCCGTCGGTGACGGCGCCCCGGCGGGGTTTTCCTCGAGTTTTGAGACTAACGCCACATTCCGTGGACTGCGCGGGAGCGCCGCCGTTACTTAAAGGACGGCAGCCGGGAGGGCTGCGGCGGACCGCGACCGGCACCGGATCAAAGACGATTGCACCACGTTCGGCTAAAGTAGCCGTGATGACTACAGAAAAAGTGACAAGCCAGGACCACACGCAGGATCCGGCCCAAGGTTCGGCCCTGGGCCGGTTTATTGCGGTGATTCCGGCCGGCGGCGTGGGGACCCGCCTTTGGCCGCTGTCGCGGGCAGCAGCCCCCAAGTTCCTTCACGACCTCACCGGTTCGGGCAGTACCCTGCTGAGATCCACCTTCGACCGGCTTGAGCCGCTCGCCGGCAAGCACATGCTCGTGGTGACCGGTATGGCCCACCGCGACGCGGTCTGCCGCCAGCTCCCGGAGATTGACGACGCGGACCTGGTGCTCGAGAGCGAGCCCAAGGACTCCGGTGCAGCCATCGGGCTGGCCGCGGCGATCCTGCACGAGCGCGATCCGGACACGATCATGGGCTCGTTCGCGGCGGATCAGGTGATCAGCCCCGACGGACTGTTCCATGACGCCGTCAGGGAGGCCATCCACGCTGCCGCCGCCGGCAAGATCGTCACGATCGGCATCAAGCCCACGCACCCCTCCACCGGTTTCGGCTACATCCGGGCCGGAAAGAACCTCGGCGTGGGCGGCGCCCCCAGCGCCCAGGCCGTCGTCGAGTTCGTGGAGAAGCCCAGCGAGGAAGTGGCCCAGCAGTATCTCGACAGTGGCGAGTACGTCTGGAACGCCGGGATGTTCGTTGCTCCCGTCGCGCTGATGCTCAAGCACCTCGAAGCCAACCAGCCCGAGCTGTTCGCCGGGGTCCAGGAGATCGCCCGGGCCTGGGATACGCCGCAGCGCGACGAGGTCCAGGCCCGCGTCTGGCCCACCCTGCCCAAGATCGCGATTGACTATGCCGTGGCCGAACCGGCCGCCGCCGCCGGCGACGTCGCCGTCGTGCCCGGAACGTTCCGCTGGGACGACGTCGGCGACTTTGCCTCGGTGGGCCGGCTCAACAGCGCCAAGGAAGTCAAGGACGTCACCGTGATCGGCGACGGCGCCCGCGTCTTCACCGAGGACGCCAGCGGCGTAGTGGTCTCCGATACCAAACGCTTGATCGCGCTGATCGGGATCAAGGACGTGGTTGTAGTCGACACTCCCGATGCCTTGCTCGTGATGCACAAGGAACACTCCCAGCGTGTGAAGCAGGCCGTTGACGCTCTCACGGCCAGCGGCGACACGGACGTCCTTTAGTTTGACGTCCCCTAGTTTCCGGCGTCCTCCGGGCCTTTCGGCCCTACCGGGGGCGCCGGAAGTGTTTCCCGATCCGTAACGCGCCGTACGCGATGCCGCTATTTTTTGTGCGCTCGCTAGAGTTATTCTGTGCGCAACTACTCAACTGAAGCTGAGCCCACCACGCTGGTGGGACCGTGGCTCGAGCCCCTGCTGCCGGAGCTGATCGCCTTCCGGCGGGACCTGCACGCGCACCCGGAGCTCTCCTTCAAGGAATTCCGGACCACGGACAAACTCGCCAAGCGCCTCGAGGAAGCGGGCCTCAAACCCCGGCGTCTCGAAGGGACGGGCCTTACAGTCGACATCGGAGACGGTCCGATCGCCACCGCCCTGCGCGGCGACATTGACGCGTTGCCCATCATCGAGGAAACAGGCTTGCCGTTCGCCTCGAAGAACCACGGTGTCACGCACGCCTGCGGCCACGACGTCCACACCGCGACGATGCTCGGAGCGGCCCTGGTGCTGCAGCGGATGCATGAGGTGTCGCCGCTTCGCGGTTCGGTCCGGATCATCTTCCAGCCCGCCGAGGAAACCATGCCCGGCGGAGCCCAGAGCTGCATCGAGCAGGGCGTCCTCGAAGGTGTTCCCCGGATCCTTGCCCTGCACTGTGACCCCCGCATCGATGTGGGCAAGATCGGCACCCGGATCGGCGCCATCACCTCCGCCTCGGACACCATCAAGATCGAACTGACCGGCCGCGGCGGGCACACCTCGCGCCCGCACCTGACCGAAGAGCTGGTCTTCGCCCTGGCCCAGATCGCGGTCAACGTCCCGGCGGTGCTGTCCCGCCGCGTTGACGTCCGCAGCGGCGTCTCGGTGGTCTGGGGGCACATCTCCGCCGGCTCCGCCCCTAACGCGATCCCGGCCAGCGGCTACATGGCGGGCACCATGCGCTGCCTGGACCGCGACGCCTGGCACAACGCCGGCCAAATCCTCGACGAGGTTGTGCAACAGATCGCCGCACCGTACGGCGTCGACGTGCACCTGGAACACACCCGCGGCGTGCCCCCCGTGGTGAACTCGGAACACGAGACCGCCCTGATCGAAGCCGCGGCCCGCGCCGAAATCGGCGAGAGCTCGGTGGTCCTGACCCCGCAGTCCATGGGCGGCGAGGACTTCGCCTGGTTCCTCGCGGACCTCCCCGGCGCCATGATGCGCCTCGGCACCAAGACCCCGGGCGGCGAGGAGTACGACCTGCACCGCGGCGACTACATCCTGGACGAACGCGCCCTGGGCCTGGGCATCCAGGTCCTCACCGCGGCAGCCCTCCGCACCATCCGCGACCTCTAAACCCCGCAGCTACCCGCGGCTTTCGCCTCCGGGTGTTCCTGCCCCATCCTTTTGTTCTGCTGCCCTGCGCACGGGAGCGGCCGCCGTGCGGGGTTTCCCCACCTTTGCCGGCGCGACGCCGGGACGCGCCGGGCGTTCGGGCGGACTCGCCAGCGGCGCCTTGCAAACATGGGGAAATCCGGCGGATTCCCGCGGCATTGGCCCCTTGCAGGGCGGAAGGCACGGTTACAGCCCGCTTCATTAGATTGTGCACAACTAAATTGTTCACAATCGAATTGTGCGGTACGGTGGATTCATGACCCCGCCGCAAAAGGCAGCCCCTGCCAGCCAGGAAGCCCCGCGCCTCAACCGGCAACTGTGCTTCGCCATGTACTCCGCATCGCGGGCGGCCACCGCCGCCTACCGGCCGATGCTCGACGAACTCGGCCTGACCTACCCGCAGTACCTCGTCATGCTGGTCCTCTGGGAAGAGGAGCCGCGCAGCGTCCGCGAACTGGGGGAGGAGCTGGGGCTCGACTCCGGCACACTCTCCCCGCTGCTCAAGCGGCTCGAAGCGCTGGGGTTCGTGGAGCGGCGCCGGTCCGCGGCGGACGAACGCCGGGTGGAGGTCCACCTCACCGGAGCCGGTGCAGCGCTGAGCGCACGGTCCACAGGCATCCCGCAGCGGCTCGCCGATGCGGCCGGGCTTTCTCCCGCAGAACTTGACCAGCTGCGGGAGACCCTCGGCCGGCTCGCCGCCGCACTGCACACCCCCCGCTGAAGCCGCCGACGTCGAAATCGCCGGAGGCGCGCCAGTCCGCCGGTAGTTTACGGCGCCCGCGCAGGCTTCCGGCGAGTTTGCCGCCTGCCACCAGATTGTCCCAACAGATCGGATCCCCATGAAGACTCTCTACACAGCTGAGGCCCTGGCCTCGGGCGATGGCCGGGACGGCACCGCCGTCACCAAGGACGGAAAACTCCATGTGGCCCTGGCCAGCCCGGTGGAACTCGGCGGCGACGGCGAAGGCACCAACCCGGAGCAGCTCTTCGCCGCCGGGTATGCGGCCTGTTTCCACTCGGCCCTGCGCCTCGTCGGCCGCCAGCAAAAGGCGGACCTGACGGATTCCGCCGTCGCCGCCCGGATCCACCTCGGCGCCCTCGGCGACGGAACCGGCTACGGCATCGCCGCGGAACTCGAGATCGCCCTGCCCGCCGTCGACCGGAAAACGGCGGAGGCCCTCGTGGCCAGGGCACACGAAGTCTGCCCCTACTCCAATGCCACCCGAGGCAACATCACTGTCGACATCAAGATCCTGGAGGTCGCCGCATGAGCGCCAGCACCGAAACCATCACCCTTCCCGCCACCACCCGCGAAATCCAGCTGGCGTCCCGCCCGCACGGCCGCCCCGTGCCGGAGAACTTCCGCCTGGCCGAGACTGCCCTGCCCGAACTGCAGGACGGCCAGGTCCTGGTCCGCAACCTCTTCATCTCCGTGGATCCCTACATGCGCGGCCGGATGAACGACGTTAAGTCCTACTCGCAGCCGTTTGCCTTGGACGCCGCACTCGACGGCGGCGCCGTCGGCGAGGTCATCGCGTCCCGGTCCGCGGACCTCTTGGTGGGCGACGCCGTCGTCCACTCCCTGGGATGGCGCGAATATGCCGTGCTCGACGCCGGCGCAACCACTCCCGCCCGCACCGATCTGGCCCCTGCACCGGCCTTCCTGGGCGCGCTCGGCATGACCGGCCTGACTGCGTACGCAGGCCTGCTGAAGGTGGCGGAGTTCAAGGCCGGCGAGGTCGTCTTCGTCTCGGGCGCGGCCGGTGCGGTCGGCTCACTGGTGGGGCAGATCGCCAAGGCCATGGGTGCGTCCCGTGTCATCGGCAGCGCAGGCTCGCCGGAAAAGGTGGCCCGGCTGCTGGAGCTCGGCTTCGACGCCGCGTTCAACTACCATGACGGTCCGGTGGCCGCGCAGCTGGCCGAGGCCGCCGGCGAACGCGGGATCGACGTGTACTTCGACAACGTCGGCGGGGAACACCTCGAAGCCGCGCTGTCGGCGCTCACCGTCGGCGGCCGCGTGGCAATGTGCGGCGCCATCTCGCAATACAACTCCACCGAACCCACCCCGGCACCCCGGAACCTCATGCAGGCGATCGGCAAGCAGCTGACCCTGAAGGGCTTCCTGGTCAGCGGCTACTGGCAGCACATGGCCGAGTTCGTCGGGACCATGTCCGGCTGGCTCGCCGACGGCACCGTTCGCTACGACGAGACCATTGTGGACGGACTCGAAAACGCCCCGCAGGCCTTCATGGATCTCCTCGACGGGGCCAACACCGGCAAGATGCTGGTCCGCCTCTAGCCCGGTCTGCACGCTGCAAGGCCCCGCACCGGTGCTGCCGGCGCGGGCTTTGTTGTCTCTACCGCTTGGTAACAAGTTCTCAACAATCTGTGGAATCGCTGTGAACTGTGCTACCTCGACGTGTCACAGGACACTAAAGTGGCTTGCATCAGTGCGCCTCGGCGCAGTGCTGCGAAATCCATCAGTGAAAACAGCGTTTCAGCGGCAATCCCGCCAACAGACACTCATTGAGCTCACGTCGTAGCGCCTACTCTTTCTTCCTGGAGGAAAATTGAAGAACTCTCTGCGTGCAACCTTCAAGCGCGGTTCAATGGCCGGAGTCGCCACCGCCGGTGCGGCTGCACTTCTGCTGACCGGTTGCGGGGCCGCCCCGACGGCCAGCAGCAGCGCCTCTGCCACGGCCAGCAACTACACAGGCTGCATTGTCTCCGACTCCGGTGGATTCGACGACCAGTCGTTCAACCAGTCCTCCTACGAAGGGCTGAAGAAGGCCGAGAAGGACCTGGGCATCAAGGTCAACCAGGCCGAGTCCAAGACCAACAACGACTTCGAGCCGAACCTGCGCGCCATGGTCACCGCCGGCTGCAACCTGACCGTCACGGTCGGCTTCCTGCTCGGCGACGCCACCAAGTCCCAGGCCACGGCCAACCCGAACAGCCACTTCGCCATCATCGACTTCGGCTACGAGACCCCGATCAGCAACGTCAAGCCGATCATCTACGACACGGCCCAGGCTGCCTTCCTGGCGGGCTACCTCGCAGCAGGCACCACCAAGACCGGAACGGTTGCCACCTTCGGCGGCATCAAGATCCCCACCGTCACCATCTTCATGGACGGCTACGCCGACGGTGTCAAGTACTACAACGAGAAGAACGGCAAGGACGTCAAGGTTCTTGGCTGGGACAAGGCCAAGCAGGACGGCTCCTTCACCGGTGACTTCGAAAAGCAGGACAAGGGCAAGCAGTTCACCCAGAACTTCCTGGACCAGGGCGCGGACATCGTGATGCCCGTTGCCGGTCCGGTCGGCAAGGGCGCGGGCGCGGCCCTGAAGGAAGCCAAGGCGGCAGGCAAGGACGTCAAGCTCATCTGGGTTGACTCCGACGGCTTCCTCACGGCACCGGATTACAAGGACATCATGCTCTCCTCCGTCATGAAGCTGATGGGCGAGGCCGTCGAGACCGTTGTGAAGGAAGACACGGAAGGCAAGTTCAGCAACACCCCGTACGTTGGCACCCTCGCGAACGACGGCGTGCAGCTGGCTCCGTTCCACGACCTGGACTCCCAGGTCCCGGCCCAGCTCAAGTCTGACCTGGACCAGATCAAGAAGGACATCGCCTCCGGCAAGCTGAAGGTTGAATCCGCAGCCAGCCCGAAGGTCTAACTTCCCTTAGCTAAGCGCCACGGCCCGTACGGTCATCCACCGCACGGGCTGTGGCGCTTTTCGTTGCGCGGACTGACTCCGCTTCCGGCTGCAGGCACTACGCTGGTTCTGCAGCCCCATCATCCGTCCGGGTCCAATCGCCGGACACTTCGAGATTGGTCAGAGTTTTGAAACTTGAACTCAAGGGGATCACCAAACGCTTCGGCTCCCTGGTAGCCAACGATCACATTGATGTGGTTGTTGAACCCGGGCAGATTCACTGTCTGCTCGGTGAGAACGGCGCGGGTAAGTCCACGCTGATGAACGTCCTGTATGGACTGTACGAGCCCACTGAGGGCCAGATCCTCATCGACGACAAACCCGTCACCTTCCGCGGCCCGGGCGACGCCATGGCCGCGGGCATCGGCATGGTGCACCAGCACTTCATGCTGGTCCCGGTTTTCACGGTTGCCGAAAACGTCGCCCTGGGCGCGGAAACCACCAAGGCCGGCGGATTCCTGAACCTGGACGACACCCGCCGGAAGATCAAGGAGATCTCCGACCGGTACGGCTTCGACGTCGACCCGGACGCCCTGATCGAGGACCTTCCCGTCGGCGTGCAGCAGCGCGTCGAAATCATCAAGGCTCTGGTCCGCGACGCCAAGGTGCTCATCCTTGATGAGCCCACGGCCGTGCTGACGCCGCAGGACACCGATGAGCTCCTGGACATCATGCGCCAGCTCAAAAGCCACGGCACCTCGATCGTCTTCATTTCGCACAAGCTCCGCGAGGTCAAGGCCGTCTCCGACACCATCACGGTGATCCGGCGCGGCAAAGTGGTCGGAAGCGCCGACCCGGGCGCCTCGACGACCGAACTTGCCTCCCTGATGGTGGGCCGCGCCGTGAACCTGACACTGGACAAGGCCCCGGCCAAGCCGCAGGAGACTACCTTCCAGGTCAAGGACCTCACAGTGATCGCCCCCAGCGGCCAGCATGTTGTGGACGGCATCAGCTTCGACATCGCACGAGGGGAGATCCTCGCCGTCGCCGGTGTCCAGGGCAACGGCCAGACCGAACTGACCGAGGCCATCCTGGGCCTCCATGAACGCGCCCAGGGATCGATCCTGCTGGACGGCGAAGAACTCCTCGGCCGCAGCGTTAAGGACGTGCTGAACTCCGGCGTCGGCTTCGTGCCCGAAGACCGCTCGGTCGACGGCCTGATCGGCACCTTCTCGATCGCCGAAAACCTGATTTTGGACCGCTACGACAAGGCTCCGTTCGCCAAGGGCATCAGCATGAGCCCGGCCAAGGTCCTGGAGAACGCCAAGACCCGCATCGACGAGTTCGACGTGCGCACGCCGTCGGGTTCGCTGGCGGCGGGCACCCTCTCCGGCGGCAACCAGCAGAAGGTTGTGATGGCCCGGGAGCTCTCCCGGCCGCTGCGGCTCTTCATAGCCTCCCAGCCCACCCGCGGCGTGGACGTCGGATCCATCGAGTTCCTGCACAAGCGCATCGTCGCCGAGCGTGACCACGGCACCCCCGTGATGATCGTGTCCACCGAACTGGACGAGGTGATCGAACTCGCCGACCGGATCGCAGTGCTCTACAAGGGCAAGCTGGTCGGGATCGTCCCGGCAGGCACAGGACGCGACGTCCTCGGCCTGATGATGGCGGGCCTGTCCCCGCAGGACGCCCTCGCGGACGCCGCAAGCAAGCAGACGGCTGCCCGTCCCGGGGAAGTACCCGCTGAGCAACCGGCCGAAAACGCCGCAGCGAACGCGGCCGAAAACGCCGCCGCGAACAGAGAAACGAACCAGGCGCCCGCCGCCCAGCCCGTGCAGGAGCCCCGCTCCGGCGCCGTAGGAGACGACCATGAGTGAGAACAACGAGCCGCGACACTCGGCTGAACCGGATCCGGACCGGATTCCCAAAACCCAGGCTCCGAACCCGGAGTCCCAGGATCCCTTGGAAGACGACGCCGACTTCGTCACCTCGCTGGACACAGCCGGCGGGGCGATGCGGCCATCAGCGGTTCCGGTCTCCGCCCAGAGCGGGGCACTCCCCGGCGCTGAGGAACCGGATTCGGTGCTGCGCAAGATCTTCACCGGCAACGGCATCGTGACCATCCTGGCCGTCCTCCTCGCCCTGATCCTTGGCGGCCTGCTCATTGCCGCCACGGACAAGGTGGTAGCGGCCACGTCGAGCTACCTCTTTGCCCGGCCCACCGACTTCCTTTCTGCAGTCTGGTCAGCCGCCACCGGCTCCTACGTCGCGCTCTTCCAGGGCTCTGTGTTCAACCCGCGGGGGAGCGGCATCGGCGGACAGTTCGCTCCGCTGATGGAAACCCTCACCATCGCCACGCCGCTGATTACCGCCGGCCTCGGCGTCGCACTGGCATTCCGTGCTGGCCTCTTCAACATCGGTGCCCAGGGCCAGATCATCATGGCCGGCATTCTTGCCGCCTGGGTGGGCTTCGCTCTGGACCTGCCGGTGGGGCTCCACCTGCTGCTCGTCCTGATCGCCGGCGTCATCGGCGGTGCCATCTGGGGCGGACTCGTTGGTGTGCTCAAGGCGAAAACCGGCGCCCATGAGGTCATCGTGACCATCATGTTCAACTACATCGCCCTGTATTTCCTGCGCTACCTGCTGGACACGGACTTGTTCCAGCGGCCGGGGGAGACCACCCCGATTTCCCCGATCCTGGATCCCTCAGCGTTGTACCCGCAGCTCTTCGGCAGCCAGTACCGGCTGCACCTCGGCTTCCTGCTGGCCATCGCGGCGACCGTATTCGTCTCGTGGCTGCTGAACCGGTCAACGATCGGCTTCGAATTCCGCGCCGTCGGCGCCAACCCCAAGGCGGCACTGACCGCCGGCATCAACGTCCCCCGCGCCACCATCCTGGTGATGACCCTGGCCGGCGGCCTGGCCGGGCTGGCCGGCGTCGCGCAGGTGGCGGGCACCGAAAAGGTACTCACCGACGGAGTCGCGGCAACCTACGGCTTTGATGCCATCACCGTCGCACTGCTCGGACGTTCGACGCCGTGGGGCACGTTCGCCGCCGGCATCCTGTTCGGCGCCTTCCGCGCCGGTGCGGTCCAGATGCAGATCCAGACCGGCACGCCGATCGACATCGTGCTGGTGGTCCAGTCGCTCATCGTGCTGTTCATCGCGGCGCCGCCGCTGATCCGGGCGATCTTCGGAATGAACCCGCGCAAGAAGAAGGCCGCAACCGCCGGCAAGACCCAGAAGGCAGCAACCACCGGAGGTGCAGCATGAGCACAACAGCAACAGCGCCCGTACCGGGTGGCCCGCAGGGCAAGCCGGAGCAGGCAAAGGAACGCAAGCAGACAGTGTCCGCCAAGCCCGTCACCTGGAAGCTGCCGGTCACGCTGTCGGTGCTGGCCACCGTCGCCTTCATCTTCTTTGGCCTGATGGGCCCGCAAGGAACCGCTAAGTTCGGGGTCTCCTCCGGGGGCGACTTCTTCCAGCTGCCGGCGATCGAAGTCCCCGCATTCCTCAGCGGCATAGTGCTCTCCTTGGTCCTGCTGGGCCTCGCGGGCTACGCCTTGGTCCTGAAGGCGAAAAGGAACCAGCGGCCGCCCCGCTGGTTGCCGGTCGTCTTCACCATCGTTTTCGTGGTTGCCTTCCTGATCTGGGTCGTCGGCGGCGCGCGGACTCCCAGCATCTCGCTGGCCGGCCTCATCGCCGGGTCCGTGACCCTCGCCGTGCCGATTGTCTTCGGTTCCCTCTCCGGTGTCCTGTGCGAACGCGCCGGCGTCGTTAACATCGCCATCGAAGGCCAGCTCCTGGGCGGCGCCTTCACCGCCGCAATCGTCGCCAGCATGACCGACAACCCGTACCTCGGCCTGCTCGCGGCGGCCGTAGCCGGAGCACTCGTGTCGATGGTGCTGGCGGTCTTCAGCATCAAGTACGTGGTCAACCAGATCATCGTCGGTGTGGTGCTCAACGTGCTGATCTCGGGCCTCACCGGCTTCCTGTTCAGCACCGTGATGCAGGCGAACAAGGAAATGTTCAACTCGCCCGGCCGGCTTCCCATCATCGAGATCCCGGTCCTGTCCAGCATCCCGGTCCTCGGCCCCATCCTCTTCAAGCAGTCCGTCGTGGGCTACCTGATGTACGTGGCCGTGATTGTGGTGTGGATCGGCCTGTTCAAGACCAAGTGGGGCCTCCGGGTCCGCTCCGTCGGCGAACACCCGCAGGCCGCCGACACGCTGGGCATCAAGGTCAACGCGACCCGTTTCTGGAACGTCACGCTCGGCGGAGCCGTCGCCGGAATCGGCGGATCGTTCTTCACCCTCGTGGCGATTGACAGCTTCACGAAGGAGATTTCGGGTGGCCGCGGCTTCATCGCCCTCGCCGCGATGATCCTGGGCCGCTGGAACCCGATCGGGGCGTTCTTCGCCGCACTGCTGTTCGGCTTCGCCGACAACCTGCAGAGCATTGTGACGATCATCGGCACCCCCGTGCCGAGCCAGTTCATGGCCATGCTGCCGTACCTCGTGACCGTGTTCGCCGTCGCCGGACTCGTTGGCCGCTCCCGGCCACCGGCCGCCAGCGGCATACCGTACGTCAAGGGTTGACCATGGACAGCGCCGACGTCGACTGGGCGGCCCTCGAGGCCGCCGCGGTCGCCGCCATGGAAAACGCCTATGCGCCGTATTCGAAGTTCGCGGTGGGGGCAGCTGCCCTCACCGCGGACGGCCGGATCGTCAGCGGCTGCAATGTCGAAAACGCCAGCTACGGGCTGACCTTGTGCGCCGAGTGCGCCCTCGTGGGCAATCTGCACATGACCGGAGGCGGCCTGCTCCGCGCCTTCTACTGCGTGGATGCCGGCGGCAACGTCCTTATGCCCTGCGGACGCTGCCGGCAGCTGCTCTACGAATTCAGGGCTCCCGACATGGAGCTCATGACCACCCAGGGAATCAAGACCATGGACCAGGTCCTTCCCGATGCCTTTGGCCCCCAACACCTGGAGGAACCCCGGTGACACCAACTCCCAACATGCCTGCCGATAACGCGAACGCGTTTGACGCCGTCGACATCATCCGCATCAAGCGCGACAAGGGTGTGCTCAGCCCCGCCCAGATCGACTGGACCATCGACGCGTACACGCGCGGTGCCATCGCCGACGAGCAGATGGCGGCCCTGAACATGGCCATCCTGCTCAACGGCATGGACCGGGCCGAGATTTCGCGCTGGACCGCGGCGATGATCGCTTCCGGCGAACGGATGGACTTCTCCAGCCTGCGCCGCGCGGACGGCAGCGTGAAGCCCACCTCCGACAAGCACTCCACCGGCGGAGTCGGGGACAAGATCACCCTGCCGCTCGCACCGCTGGTGGCGGTCTTCGGCGTCGCCGTGCCGCAGCTCTCCGGCCGCGGGCTCGGCCACACCGGCGGCACCCTGGACAAGCTCGAATCCATCCCGGGCTGGCGCGCGGACATGAGCAACGAGGAAATGCTGGCCCAGCTCCAGGACGTCGGCGCGGTCATCTGCGCCGCGGGCGCCGGACTGGCCCCGGCCGACAAGAAGCTCTACGCCCTGCGGGACGTCACCGGCACCGTCGAGGCGATCCCGCTGATCGCTTCCTCGATCATGAGCAAAAAGATCGCCGAAGGCACCGGCTCGCTGGTGCTCGACGTCAAGGTCGGCAGCGGCGCCTTTATGAAGGACGAGGCGCGCGCCCGCGAACTCGCCGAGACCATGGTGGCCCTGGGCAAGGACGCCGGCGTCAACACCGTCGCGCTCCTGACCAACATGAACACGCCACTGGGCCTCACCGCCGGCAACGCGATTGAGGTCGAGGAATCGGTCGAGGTGCTTGCCGGCGGGGGCCCGGAAGACGTCGTCGAACTGACCGTCCGGCTCGCGGAGGAGATGCTGGCCTGCGCCGGCGTCCGCGACGCCGACCCCCGCGCCGCGCTCCGGGACGGCCGGGCTATGGACGTCTGGAACCGGATGATCGAGGCGCAGGGCGGCGACCCGCGTGCCAAGCTTCCGGTCGCCCGGGAGTCCGAGGTCATCTACGCACCGGCCGACGGCGTGCTCGTGGAACTCGACGCTCTGGCCGTCGGCGTCGCAGCCTGGCGCCTCGGCGCAGGACGCGCCCGCAAGGAGGACCAGGTCCAGGCCGGCGCCGGCGTGCGTATGCACGCGAAACCGGGCGCCATGGTCAAGGCCGGCGAGCCGCTGATGACGCTCCTGACGGACACCCCGGAGAAGTTCGAGCGGGCCAAGGAAGCCCTCGAACACGCCGTCGTGGTTGCCCCGGAAGGCTCCCGCCCGGCGCAGAAGCTGATCATCGACCGCATCGCCTAGCACCGCCGGACACCGTTGCCCTGTCACCTGTGGTCCCCAAACCCCAAATTTGGCCGCCACAAGTGATAGGGCAACGGGCGTGCCGGCCCCGCAGTACACTGGCACGACAGCCGTCCGCCCGTTGTTTGTAAGGAAACTGTGCAGGCAATCAACGACTTCATCCTGGCCGCCGCGGGGCAACCCTGGGTGCTCGTCCTCGTGTTCGCGTGCTGTGTGATTGACGGCTTCTTCCCGCCCATTCCAAGCGAATCCGTCGTCGTGGGACTCGCCGCAGTGGCAGCCACCGCCGATGTCCCCAACCCGGCGTTCCTGGCCGCGACAGCCGCCGCCGGCGCCTTTCTTGGCGACAACATCGCCTACCTGATCGGCCGCCGCACGGGGACGCAGCGCTGGGCCTGGATGCGCGGCCCCCGTATGCAGAGGGCATTCCGGTGGGCCGGCACGGAGCTGCGCAAACGCCCAGCCTCCCTGATCCTCGTGGCACGCTTCGTGCCGATCGGCCGCGTCGCCGTCAACCTGACGGCCGGCGCCACCCACTTCCCCCGGTCACGCTTCGTCGGGCTCACGGTGCTCTCCGCGGTGCTCTGGGCCTCGTATTCCGTCGCCATCGGCCTGTTCTTCGGCCAGTGGTTTGAAGAAAACCACTTGCTTGGGGTCATCGTCGCCGTGATCTGTGCGATCGGCCTGGGGATCCTGGTGGACCTGGTCATCAGCAGGCTGCGAGGGACGCTTCCCGAAGACGCTGAGCAGCCGGTCCCTCCGGCGGAGCCCTAAAGGCGCTAAGCCCAAAACTGTGAAGATTTGTCCCGGCCGAAACGTAGCGCATCCTTGCCGGCCATGGGACACTGAAGAGCGCTTTTCGTCACTTCCTAGGAGCAACGCCCGCGTGGAATTTATCAATGAGGCTATTCTCCATGCCGCGGGACAGTGGTGGATTTATCCGATTCTTACGATCTTCTGCTTCATCGACGGTTTCGTTCCGATTCTGCCTAGTGAAACCCTGATCGTCGCCTTGGGTGCCCTCTCTGTCACGTCCGGCCAGCCGAACATGTGGTGGGTTATGGCCGCGGCCGCCCTCGGGGCTATTGCCGGGGACAACATGGCCTATCTGCTCGGCCGGCACGTCGGCGTCGAACGCTTCCGGTGGATGCGCAAACCCAAGGTCCAGCGCGCCCTGGCCTGGGCGCGATATGAACTCGACAAGCGTGGCGCCATGTTGATCTTCACCGCCCGCTACATCCCGGTGGGACGCGTGGCCGTCAACTGGATCGCCGGCACCACGGCCTACCCCCGCCGCCGCTTCGTCATCCTCGACATCTTTGCCTCCGTCACGTGGGTGGCCTACTCCGCGGGCGTCGGCATCATCGCGGGCAACTGGGTGCACGAACACCCGCTGCTCGGGGTCGGGATCGCCATCGCCTTCGCCATCGTGCTGGGCATCGTGATCGACCACCTGCTGACCTGGCTGCACCGCTGGCGCGACACCCGGGGTGCCGCCGCCGCGGCCAGCCGGGCCGCCGGCCTCGCAGCCGAGGCCAAGGCCGCGCACGCCAAGGCGGCGCAGGACAACGCAGGGCACGGCAAGGCCGGGCAAGGCAACGCAGTTCACACCGCGCCCGCTGCGGCCGCGCCGTTGGCGGCGCCGGCCGACGTCGAGGCCTGAGTCCGCCGGGTCGCCGCGCGCACAGGCCCACCGGCTGGTGTTGCCCGGCCTCCGACCCTATGGTTGGAACGTGACTGAGATAATTCTTGACGCTGCCCCTGACCTCGAATTCGACCTGAAGGGCCTCCCCAAGGTTTCCCTTCACGACCACCTGGACGGCGGACTCCGTCCGGCCACCATCATTGAACTTGCCGAAGCCGTCGGACACACGCTGCCCTCCACCGACCCCGTCGCCCTGGGGGAGTGGTTCCGCGAATCCGCCAACTCCGGCTCGCTGGTCCGCTACCTCGAGACCTTCGACCACACCGTTGCCGTGATGCAGACGAAGGACGGCCTCTTCCGCGTCGCCAAGGAATTCGTCGAGGACCTCGCCGACGACGGGGTGGTCTACGGTGAAGTGCGCTGGGCCCCCGAGCAGCACCTGGCCAAGGGCCTGAGCCTGGACGAGGTCGTCGAGGCTGTCCAGGCGGGCCTCGACGCCGGTGTCGACGCCGTCGCCGAGACCGGCCGCGATATCCAGGTGGGCCAGCTGATCACCGCCATGCGCCACGCCGACCGAGGCCAGGAAATCGCCGAGCTCGCCGTCCGGCACCGCAACAACGGCGCCGTGGGCTTCGACATTGCCGGCGCCGAGGACGGCTTCCTGCCGTCCCGCTTCAAGGACGCCTTCACGTACCTGGCCCAGCACAACTTCCCGGCCACGGTCCACGCCGGTGAAGCTGCCGGACTCGAGAGCATCCAGTCCGCCCTGGTCGACGGACGCGCCCTGCGCCTGGGCCACGGCGTCCGCATCGCCGAGGACGTCACCGTGGAATTCGAAGCGGATGAGGACGCCGACAGCAGCGAGCTCGACGACAACATCGGTATGGTCACCCTCGGTGAGCTCGCCAGCTGGGTCCGCGACCGCGGCATCGCACTGGAGATCTGCCCCTCCTCCAACCTGCAGACCGGCGCCATCGCCGGCTTCGGCGAGGGAATCGAAAGCCACCCGCTGGACATGCTCTACCAGCTCGGCTTCAACGTCACGATCAACACGGACAACCGGCTCATGAGCGGCGTGACCCTCACGGACGAGTTCGAACTGCTGGTCGAGACGTTCGACTACGACCTCGACGACCTGCTGGAGCTGACGCTGAACGCCGCCGAGGCCGCCTTCCTTCCGCTCGAAGAGAAGGAAGCCCTCGTCGAATACATCAACGAGGCCTACGCCGACCTTGGCTAACGAGGACTCCAACGCGGTGGGCGCGCTGGTCGGCTGCATAGCCGAGCTGCGCGCCCACTGCCCCTGGATGGGCGCCCTCACCCATGAATCCCTCGTGGAGTACCTCCTCGAGGAAGCCTTTGAGGTGGCGGAAACCATCGAGACGGACGGCGGCGACGCCGAGCTGAAGGCTGAACTGGGCGACGTCCTGCTCCAGGTGGTCCTGCACGCCCGGCTCGCCCAGGAGCGCGGCTCCTTCGACCTTGACGACGTCGCCCGCGGCCTCACCGCCAAAATGATCCGGCGCAACCCGCATGTGTTTCGTCCGGACGGCTCACTGCAGGACTCCTTCCCGGCGACGGTGGAGGAAATCGTCCAGACGTGGGACGCCGTCAAGCGCTCGGAGCAGCTGTTGCACTCCGGGTCCGCGCACTCCAGCGCCGGAACCTCCCGGCAGGGAGCCCTCGACGGCGTTCCCGATGCCCTTCCCGCGTTGGCCCGGGCGCAGAAACTCCTGGACCGCGCCGAACGCGCCGGCTTCTTCGTCACGCTGTCCGCGGGGACGGCTGAGGTACCGGCGTCGGAAGACGATCTGGGGGACCTGCTTTTCGCCATCGCGGCAGCCGCCCGTGCCCGGGGGCTCGACGCCGAACGCGCCCTCCGGGGTGCCAACCGCCGCTTCCAGGCGGGCCGGCCAGCGGCACCGCCGCAGGAACCGTCCCCGTGATCCGCCAAAATGACGTCCGGGTTGTGGATAGGTTTCTGTAACTTATCCCACTCTCGACTAGGCTGGGAGGCGACGAGGACGTCGGTTTTTCAGCTTGTTTCCCAGCTTGATTCCAAACAGAACCCCAGCAGATCGCTTCACCCAAAGGAGCCTACCCATGGCGCTTATCGATGCCATCCACGCCCGCGAGATTCTCGATTCCCGTGGCAACCCCACCGTAGAAGTTGAAGTCCTGCTCTCTGACGGCCAGATCGGCCGCGCAGCAGTCCCCTCCGGAGCCTCCACTGGCGAGCACGAGGCCGTGGAACTCCGCGACGGCGACAAGGGCCGCTACCTCGGCAAGGGCGTCCAGAAGGCCGTCGACGCCGTTATCGACCAGATCGCCCCGGCCCTCATCGGTTTTGACGCCACCGACCAGCGCAGCATCGACCAGTCGATGATCGACCTGGACGGCACCGCCAACAAGAGCAAGCTCGGCGCCAACGCCATCCTGGGTGTCTCCCTGGCCGTCGCCAACGCCGCCGCGGCCTCCGCCGACCTGCCGCTCTACAAGTACCTCGGCGGACCGAACGCGCACGTCCTGCCGGTGCCGCTGATGAACATCCTCAACGGCGGCTCGCACGCCGACTCCGACGTCGACATCCAGGAATTCATGGTTGTGCCGCTCGGCGCCGAGACCTTCTCCGAAGGCCTGCGCTGGGGTGTCGAGGTTTACCACGCCCTCAAGGCGGTCCTGCAGGCGAAGGGCCTGTCCACCGGCCTCGGCGACGAGGGCGGCTTCGCGCCGAACCTGCCGTCCAACCGCGCAGCACTGGACCTTATCCAGGAAGCCATCCGGAACGCCGGCTACACCCCGGGCCAGGACATCGCGCTCGCCCTGGACGTGGCCTCCTCCGAGTTCTTCAAGGACGGCGCCTACCAGTTCGAAGGCAAGTCCCTCAGCTCCTCCGAGATGAGCGCCTACTACGCCGAGCTCGTTGCCGACTACCCGCTGGTTTCCATCGAGGATCCGCTGGACGAAAACGACTGGGAAGGCTGGAAGACCCTCACCGACGCCATCGGTGACAAAGTCCAGATCGTGGGTGACGACCTGTTCGTCACGAACCCGGAACGCCTGCAGACCGGCATTGATTCGAAGACCGCCAATTCGCTGCTGGTCAAGGTCAACCAGATCGGTTCCCTGACCGAAACCCTGGATGCCGTCTCCCTCGCCCAGCGCGCCGGTTACACCACCATCACCTCGCACCGCTCCGGCGAGACCGAGGACACCACGATCGCCGACATCTCCGTTGCCACCAATGCGGGTCAGATCAAGACCGGCGCCCCGGCCCGCTCCGAGCGCGTGGCCAAGTACAACCAGCTGCTGCGCATCGAAGAGGAACTCGACGACGCCGCACGCTACGCCGGCCGGAGCGCTTTCCCGCGTTTCAACGGCTAGTAACCGCACGAACAGGGAACCGGTGGCTATGGTTGAAAGACCATGGCCACCGGTTCCTTTTTGGCACGGCTATTGCTGACACGGACCTTTTCGGCACGTCCTTGTGGCGCGTGCCGGTGCCGCACAGCCGGAACCGTGCCGATGCCGGCCCGGGCCACGGCGACCAGCACTGAGCAGCACTGAGCAGCACTGAACCAGCAAGCCGCGAGCCGGCCCGGTGGGAACCGGGCATTACAGGAGTGACATGGCTACCCGCCGACCCAAGGTTCCCCGGGCCACGCCTGCGGCCCCGAAGTCACCGGACACCGGCGACGGCGGCGACGTCATCCAGGCTGATTTCGGCAGTTCCCGCGGTGCCCAGCAGGACCAAGCCGGCAAGGCCGCCCCGGACGCCCGGACGCCCGGCCAGCAAGCCGGCAACGCCAGTCCGGCGGCCGCCCAGTCCGCTGCAGCTCCGGCGGGCTCTGCGTCAGCAGCAGGCCAGAAAAAAGCAGCGCCGAACCGGGCCAAAAACGGCACGGCCCCAACGTCCGCCCCAACGTCCGGGGACAGCGCCGCACCGGCAGAAGAGCACCCGGTCCCCGCCAAGGCCTTCTCGGGCCGGATGCTGGCGCTGCTCGTCGTCATGATTGCCATCACCATCATGCTGGCGCCCACAGTCAAGATTTTCTTCGAAAAGCGTGCCGAAATCGCCGCGCTGCAGGCGGATATCGCCGCCAAACAGTCCCAGCAGGATGATCTCAGGCGCCAGGTCTCACGGTGGCAGGATCCGAACTACGTGAAGCAACAGGCCCGCGACCGCATTAACATGGTTATGCCCGGCGAAACGGGCTACTGGGTCTTCGGCAGCGATCTTCCTGCCGGATCGCCCGGTGGCGCGGCCGGTGCAGGATCAGCACAAGACCCGGCCAAGCTGCCTTGGGTGGACTCCCTCTGGGACTCCATCCGGCGCTCGGCAACAGACTAAGAAGCGGTGCCCGCCGCAGGATTGTCCGCCGGACAGACCAGACAGGGCAGGAAGGTGCCGCCCCCGTGGACGAGAACCGAGCGGACGAGACCCTCACGTCAGTGAACGGGAGCGCAGTAACTCCGGGCGCCCCGGATCCAGCCCGATCCCTGGCGGAATCCCGACGGCCCTCGCCCCGCGACCTCGATGTCCTGAGCCGGCAGCTGGGGCGCCCGGTGCGCGACGTCGTCGAAATCCCGGCCCGCTGCGTCTGCGGCAACCCCCTGGTGGCGGCCACCTCCCCGCGGCTAAGCAACGGCACACCCTTTCCCACGACGTTCTACCTCACGCACCCGGTCATTACCTCGGCTGTGTCGCGGCTGGAGGCAGCGGGGCTGATGAACGAAATGAACGACCGGCTCGGGGCAGACGGGGACCTGGCAGCGGACTACCGCGCCGCCCACGAGGCCTACCTGGCGTCCCGCGCCGAGATCGGCGCCCGATCCGGGATCGGGGCCGTGCCCGAAATCGACGGCATCTCCGCCGGCGGAATGCCCACGCGCGTCAAATGCCTGCACGTCCTGGTGGGCCATTCACTCGCCGCCGGACCGGGTGTGAATCCGCTCGGCGACGAGGCCATCGCGGCCATCAGCGAGTGGTGGACCCAGGACCGGTGCTATTGCGACGGCGCCTGGGACACCGGCGGCGAAGCCCCCTCGCAGGACCTCAGCAGGCACGGCCCGCAGGGTCTTCCGGAGATCGTGGGCCGCCCGGCCCCGGTGCGGAAGCCGCGCACCGAAGGCCATGGCGGCACCGCGGACGCCGGAACCGGCCCTGACGCCGGGGCCCGCCAGTGACGCGCGTGGCCGCCGTCGACTGCGGCACCAACTCGATCCGCCTGCTCATAGCCGATGTGGAACCGGACGGCGCTACGCCCCGGTTGGCCGACGTCGTGCGTGAAATGCGCGTCGTCCGGCTTGGCCAGGGCGTGGACGCCACCGGCGAACTCGCCCAGGAAGCCCTGGACCGGACCTTCGCGGCCGCCGCGGACTACGCCGGACAGATCCGCCAGCACGGGGCCACCGAAGTGCGCTTCGTCGCGACCTCCGCCACCCGGGACGCCCGCAACCGGCAGGTCTTCGTTGACGGCATCCGCGAACTCCTCGGCGTCGAACCCGAAGTCATCACCGGGGACGAGGAAGCCGGGCTTTCCTTCGCCGGCGCCAGCAGCGTCCTGCCCT
Organism: Arthrobacter sp. NicSoilB4; assembly: GCF_019977335.1. Taxonomy (NCBI): domain Bacteria; kingdom Bacillati; phylum Actinomycetota; class Actinomycetes; order Micrococcales; family Micrococcaceae; genus Arthrobacter; species Arthrobacter sp. NicSoilB4. The sequence goes on from NZ_AP024653.1 coordinate 1,040,291, forward strand.
CCCGGGGCGAGGATCCCGTCCTCGTGGTCGATCTCGGCGGCGGCAGCACAGAGTTCGTGCTGGGCAATGCCGACGGCGTCATTGCCGCCAGGAGCGTCGACATTGGCTGCGTCCGGATGACCGAGCGCCATCTGCGCAGCGACCCGCCCACGGCGGAGCAGATCGCCGCAGCGGAGGCAGACGTCGACGCCGCCCTCGACGAGGCGGCCCGGACCGTCCCGCTGGACCGCAGCGCCGCCGTCGTCGGGGTGGCCGGCTCCATCACCACCATTACGGCCCACGCGCTTCGGCTGCCGGAATATTCCGCCGCGGCCATCCACGGCACTGAACTTTCGCTGGACGATGTGCGCCGGGCCTGCTCCGAGCTGCTCGCGATGTCCCACGCCGAACGTGCCGCGCTGCCGTACATGCACCCCGGCCGGGTGGACGTGATCGGGGCAGGTGCTCTCGTCTGGCGGCGCGTCCTGGAACGGCTGGCCGACGTCACGGACCGCAGGGTCGTCACGGCGGTCACCAGCGAACACGATATTCTTGACGGAATTGCCCTGAGTATCAGCTAGGCCGCAGGGCAGCAGATGGGCGGCCGGGCTGCGTGTCCGGCGGACGGCCAGCAGGCACCCGTTCCCCTCACCCGCCCGGATCCCCCCGCGTTCCCAGCGCCACCGTCACCGCAGCGCCACTTTAATCGCAGCGCCACCAGCTGTCAGGCCGATAGGACCCGAATGACCAGAGCAACAGACCGGCGCCGCCGGACCGCCTCCGCGTTGATGGCCTTGGCCCTTGCGGGCGGCACGCTGACGGCCGCTTTGACCGCGGCACCCGCGGCGCACGCCGACGACTGGCGCGACAAGGAATACTGGCTTGCCGAGTCCGGCATCACCAAGGCCTGGGAAGTCTCCAAGGGCGCCAACGTCAAGGTCGCTGTGATCGACAGCGGCGTGGACGGCAAGCACCCTGACCTGGCCGGCGTGCTGGCCGGCGGTGTCGACGTCTCCGGCGCCGGAAGCGCTGACGGGCAGAAGAGCATCGGGGCAAAGCCCGAACACGGAACCCTCGTCGCCACCATGCTGGCAGGCCGCGGGCACCAGCCAGAGGGGTCGACCGCAAAGCCCAGCCCCAGTGCCGGCCCAACCGTCGGGCCGGACGGAATTGTCGGCGTCGCCCCCGAGGCGCAGCTGCTGTCCGTCTCCACCTGGCTCGGGTCACCGAACCCCGGCGGCAAAAGCGACCAGGACCAGATACCCCAGGCCGTCCGCTGGGCGGTCGACAACGGCGCCCGCGTCATCAACATCTCGCTCGGCAGCACCTCACCGGAATGGCCGCAGAGCTGGGACGCGGCGTTCCTGTACGCCGAGCAGAACGACGTTGTGATCGTCGCCGCCGCGGGCAACCGCGGGGGAGGCAACGTCCAGGTCGGGGCGCCGGCCACCATTCCCGGCGTGCTGACCGTCGCCGGGCTGGATCGCAAGGGAACCGCCAGTATCGATTCCTCATCCCAGGGCATCAGCATCGGCGTCGCGGCCCCGGCCGAAAACCTGATCGGTGGCATGCCCGGAGGCGGCTACGCGGAATGGGCCGGCACCTCGGGCGCCACCCCCATCGTCGCTGGCGTTGCCGCCCTGATCCGCTCCAAATGGCCCGAAATGACGGCCAGCCAGGTCATCAACAGAATCGTCAGCACCGCGAAGGACGCCGGCGCTCCGGGGAAGGACCCGTTGTACGGTTTCGGGATCCTCAACGCCGAGGCGGCGCTCAAGGCCGACGTCCCCGAAACCCGGATCAATCCGCTGGGGTCGATTTCGGACTGGATTCGGGTACACCGGCGGGGCAACCTTGCCACGGCACCGGCCGCCTCCGCCGCGGCCCCCTCCAGCGCGGCGCCCACCCTGCCGGAGGCCACCGTCCCGGTCGCGGAACCCCCGTCCGGGCTGGACAGCGCCGTTCCGGCCATGGTGGTGCTCGGCTTCGGCGGACTGTTCCTGTGCATCGTGGGAGCCGCCGTCTTCCAGCTCCGCCGGGCGGTACGGACGGACGCCAAGGGAGGCCCCGATGGTCCCGAAAACCCGGAGACCGGAGTGACGGATTCCGTGGATTCCACCGGGAAACCGTAGTTAGTGAAGTTTTTCACAAAGTGCGGTATTCTTGGGTAATGGCATCCTCCCCTCAGCTCCAGGACCGTCCCAGGGTACTCGTCGTCGGCGGCGGGTACGTCGGCCTGTACGTAGCCCTCAAACTGCAGAAGAAGATCGCGAATGCCGGTGGCATCGTCACCCTCGTTGATCCCCTGCCCTACATGACTTACCAGCCCTTCCTCCCCGAAGTTGCCGGCGGCAACATCGAGGCACGCCACGCCGTCGTCTCGCACCGCAAGCACCTCAAGCAGACCGAGCTCATCCAGGGCCGCGTCACGTCGATCGACCACGCCAACCGCACCGCCGTGGTTGCCCCGGCCGACGGCGGCGCGACCTTCGAGGTTCCCTACTTCGACGTCGTGGTGGCCGCAGGCGCGATCACCCGCACGTTCCCGATCAAGGGACTCGCGGAGAAGGGCATCGGCCTGAAGACCATCGAGGAAGCCGTTGCCCTGCGCAATGGTGTGCTTGAGCGGATCGAAGCCGGCTCGCTGATGACCGACCCGGTGGAGCGTGCACGCGCACTGACCTTCGTCGTGGTCGGCGGCGGCTTCGCCGGCATCGAATGCATCACCGAGATGGAAGACCTGGCCCGCGCCGCGGTCAAGAACAACCCGCGCATCAAGCAGGAGGAAGTCCGCTTCGTCCTGGTTGAGGCCATGGGACGCATCATGCCCGAGGTCACGGCCAGCCAGGCCGAATGGGTCGTGGAGCACCTCCGCAGCCGCGGCATCGAGGTCCTGCTCAACACCTCCCTGGACAACGCCGAGGGCTCCCTGAAGCTCATCAACCTCCCGGACAAGACGCCGGCGCAGGAATTCGAGTCGGACACCCTGGTCTGGACTGCCGGTGTGCAGGCCAACCCGATGATCCGCTCCACCGACTTCCCGCTGGAGCCCCGCGGCCGCGTCCGCGTCCTCCCGGACCTGCGCATTGCAGGCGACGAAGGCATCATCGACAACGCCTGGGCAGCCGGCGACATTGCGGCCGTGCCGGACCTCACGGGCAGCGGTCTGCCGGACGGCACCTGCGTCCCGAACGCCCAGCACGCGCTGCGCCAGGCCAAGCGCCTCGCCAAGAACCTGTGGGCCTCCCGCTGGGACAAGCAGCTCAAGGACTACAAGCACAAGAACCTGGGCGCTGTCGCCGGCTTCGGCGAATGGAAGGGTGTGGCCAACCTCAACATCGTCGGCCGCATCGGCCTCAAGGGCCCCCTCGCCTGGCTGGCACACCGCGGCTACCACGGCCTGGCCATGCCGACTGTGGAGCGCAAGCTCCGCGTGATCTTCGGCTGGATCCTGGCGTTCTTCGTGGGCCGCGACACCACCCAGCTGATCGACCTGGACAACCCGCGCGGCGCTTTTGTGGCCGCGGCGACGCCGGCCCCCAAGCCGGCTGAGGCTCCGGCTCCGGCTGCGCCTTCCGCTGAGAAGCCGGCGGCGGACGCCGGCAAGCCTGCCAACAAGGAAGCGGTTTCGGCCGACTCCAAGTAGCCTGCAGCAGCCTTCGACGGCGGCCGTTCCCTTGCGGGGGAGCGGCCGCCGTCGCCGTTAAGCCGTCATCGGCCGCCTGGGACCCGGCCTCGCCGAGCCTAGACTTGCTCCATGACCGCTGAAAAGGACCTCCACACCCTGCTGGCAACCATGCACCCGGAACTCCGCGAGGGTGAGTTCGTCTACGTCCTCTGGCCGCACGGCAGGCCGCTGGCCGGTGCTGTTGCTGCCGCCGTAAGGGAGGCGGAAGGCCTGACGGTCGTGCTGCCGCGGGCCGAAGCCGACAGCCTCGGACTGCCCTACGACTTCGTCGGAGCCTGGATCACCCTCCAGGTGCACTCCTCGCTCGAAGCCATCGGCCTGACGGCAGCCGTCAGCGCCGCGCTGACCGAGGCCAAGATCAGCTGCAACGTCCTGGCCGGCTTCCACCACGACCACATCCTCGTCCCGGTGGCCGACGCCGACCGGGCTCTCGAGGTGCTGCACGAACTGGTCGCAGCCAGCGGCGAACAAAAGCCGGCGCCCGAACTGGTGCTGCGCGGCGAGGAGCCCGCGGACCGGCCCGCCATCCTCGCGCTCACAGCAGCGGCCTTTGCCGTCTCCCCGGTGACCGGGCTGCCGGTCGAGGGGGAACCCGAAGAGGTGGAACTCCTGCGTGCGCTTTTCGACTGTGAGGAATACCTGCCGGACTTCAGCATCGTGGCCGTGCAGGGCGGCGAGGTCGTCGGGCATGTGATCAGCACCCGTGGCTGGGCTGGGGAACTGCCGCTCCTGGGCCTGGGCCCGATCGGCGTCGTGCCTCGCCTGCAGCGCCATGGCATCGGCAGTGCCCTCATGAAGGAAACGATTGCCCGGGCCAACACCGCGGGGGAGCGCGGCATAGCGCTGCTGGGCGACCCGGAGTACTACTCGCGCTTCGGCTTCGTGACGTCGACCTCCCTCGGCGTGGAGGCCCCCGATCCGGCCTGGGGTGCGCACTTCCAGCTGCTGCCGCTGGCCGTCTGGCCCGGCGGCGTGAGCGGAACATTCCGCTATGCCGGGCCGTTCGGCATCGCCTAGCCGGCGGCCCGACGGGATACCATTGACCGGGCGCCCCAGTAGCCCAATTGGCAGAGGCAGCGGACTTAAAATCCGCGTGTTGTGGGTTCGAGTCCCACCTGGGGCACACTTTCCGGGCCTCGGCCCGGCCGCCAGATTTCCTCTATGCAACGAGTGTTATAAGGATGTGACCCTAGTCACTTTGGTTCCGCCCGGAATTGCACTAGCTTGAAGTTAAATCAGGAACACCTGATCTTTCGCATCAAAGGCCGTTCGCACCTTTAGATCGAGGAGATTGTAAATGACTTCACTCCCCCAGGTGGCGCCGCGCATCGCTAAGCTCACCGCGCTTAGCATCGGCGTCGCCCTTCTGGCTACGGCCTGTGGTGGCACGTCCACCCCGTCGTCGACCGGAACCGGAACCTCTACCGCCAACGCCGCGGGCATCGCCTGCCCGGCACCCAGCGCAGGTGCTGGAGCCGGCACGACGGCCGCGACGAACACCGAACCCGTTCCCGCCTCAGCCACCACCACCGACACCGCCCTGAAGATCGGCTCGCTCCTGCCGACCACCGGGTCGCTGGCCTTCCTCGGCCCGCCCGAAATCGCGGGTGTCAACCTGGGCATCAAAGAAATCAACGATGCCGGCGGCGTGCTGGGCAAGCCTGTAGAGGTCATCCACCGCGACTCCGGTGACACCAAGACCGATATCGCCACGCAGTCCACCACGGCCCTGCTGGGCCAGGGCGTGGGTGCCATCGTCGGTGCCGCATCCTCCGGCGTTTCCAAGACCGTGATCAACCAGATCACCGGCGCGGGCGTCATCCAGTTCTCACCGGCCAACACCTCGCCGGACTTCACCGCCTGGGACGACAAGGGCCTCTACTGGCGCACCGCCCCCTCGGACGTGCTTCAGGGCAAGGTCCTCGGCAACTACATGGCCACCTGTGGCGCCCAGACCGTTGGCATGATCGTACTGAACGACGCTTACGGAACCGGCCTTGCAAAGAACGTGAAGTCGGCATTTGAGGCAGCAGGCGGCAAGGTCGTTGCAGAGGAACTCTTCAACGAGGGCGATTCCCAGTTCAGCAGCCAGGTTGACAAGGTCATCGCCGCGAAGCCGGATGCCATCGCCCTGATCACCTTCGACCAGGCCAAGAGCATCGTTCCGCTGATGACGGGCAAGGGTATCAAGCCCACCCAGCTCTTCCTCGTTGACGGCAACATGTCCGACTACAGCAAGGACTTCCAGGCAGGCACCCTGAAGGGCGCCCAGGGCACCATCCCGGGCACCTTCGCCAAGGATGACTTCAAGAAGAAGCTCCTCGCCATCGATCCCGCACTGAAGGACTACAGCTACGCAGGCGAGTCCTACGACGCCGTGAACCTGATCGCACTGGCCTCCGAGGCCGCCAAGAGCACCAAGGGCACGGATATCGCCAAGCAGCTCAAGGCCGTCTCCGAATCCGGCGAAAAGTGCAGCGATTTCCCGTCCTGCGTCACCCTGCTCCGCAATGGCAAGGACATCGACTACGACGGCCAGTCCGGCCCCGTAACGTTCTCCGACGCCGGTGACCCGACGGAAGCCTACATCGGCATCTACGAGTTCCAGGATGACAACACCTACAAGGCATCCAAGGAAGAGTTCGGCAAGCTCTAAGCCCGCCCTTCCCTAGCCACAGAAGACCCCCGTCCACCGGACGGGGGTCTTCTGCGTGCGGGGCAGGTGTGAAGCGGGGGGAGGTGCTGCGCCACGCAGGGCAGGCTTTTGGCCGCTGCCGGGTCGCCCGACGCCGGTAAACCGGCCCATCGCGCCGGGCACAGGTCCAATACTCCGCGCCCCGTGACGCCACCGCCGGGCCGCCGACGGCAGCAGGAGCTCCAGGGCCGACCGGACGCGTACCTTGGACCACCAAACGGAGGGCGGCGGGGTCGGGCGCGCGACGGAATCGGACGAGGGCTGCGCGGATCCGAGGGGCGCTGGTCCGGAACCGGTGCGGAAACGATCGAAGGGCGCAGCCGCCTGGCAGGTGGCTGCGGGGCTGGCGCTTGGTGGGCCTCCTGAGGGCTGCAGAAACGGATAAGTGCGACGGAATCGGACGAGGGCAGCGCGGATCCGAGGGGCGCTGGTCCGGAACCGGTGCGGAAACGTATCGTGAGGGTGCCAGGACGGAACCATGCCCGCCGGGCACGCAGAAGGGCCGCCACCGGCTGGTGACGGCCCCTCTGCTTGTGCGGTGTTGCCGGGTGACTAGTCGACGGTGTCGGCGAGGGTGCCCAGGTACAGCTGGATGACCTTCGGGTCCTTCATGAGCTCCCTGCCCGTGCCTGTGTACGCGTCCTTGCCCTGGTCCAGGACATAGCCGCGGTCACAGATCTGCAGGCAGCGCCGCGCATTCTGCTCTACCATGATGACCGAGACCCCTGCGCGGTTGATCTCGTGAACCCGGAGGAACGTCTCATCCTGCTTGACGGGGGAGAGACCCGCGGAGGGCTCGTCGAGCAACAGCACGGCCGGGTCCATCATGAGGGCGCGTCCCATAGCAACCATCTGGCGTTCGCCGCCCGAGAGCGAGCCCGCGCGCTGGGCACGCCGCTTGCCGAGCTCCGGAAACAGGCCCGTGACGAAGTCGAAGCGCTCCGCAAAGTCCTTGGGCCGCTGGAACATGCCCATCTGGAGGTTCTCCTCGATGGTCAGCGCCGCGAACACGTTGTTGTTCTGCGGCACGAAACCGATGCCCCGGCTGACCAGCTTGTTGGCCTTGAGCCCGGTGATGTCCTGGCCGCGGACCACAACGGAACCCGAGTGGACCTTGACCAGACCGAACATCGCCTTCAGCAGCGTCGACTTACCGGCGCCGTTAGGGCCGATGATGCCGATCAGCTCACCCTTGCGGGCCTCGATGCTGCAGCCGTTGAGGATGTTGACGCCCGGGATGTAGCCGGCCACCAGGTCGGTGACCTTGACGACCGAATCCTCGTCCTGGACGGGCTTTGCGGCGGCTGCCGCGCTGGTGGCGCTCATTCTGTGTCCTTCTCTGTGCGGGTCGGCTCCTCGGCGCTGCGCCGGCCACGCGCCGGACCGCTGGTGTCCGGCGTCGCGGGCGAATCCGTTTCACTGGCGACGACATCGAGCGAGATGATGCCGGCGTTTTCGGTGCCGACGATCGATTCCTCGTCAGCAACCAGTTCGGCGGCGAGCTCCTTGATCCCTTCCGAGTCGCCGAGATCCACGTCGTGGTGGGCGCCCAGGTAGGCGTCGATCACGGCCGGGTTCTTCATGACTTCGCCGGGCGGGCCTTCGGCCACAATCTTGCCCTCGGCCATAACGACGACCCAGTCCGCGATGTGCCGGACCATGTGCATGTCGTGCTCGACGAACAGCACGGTCATGCCCTCGGCCTTGAGGTTCTTGATGTGATCCAGCAAGGACTGCGTCAGGGCCGGGTTCACACCAGCCATCGGCTCGTCGAGCATAACGAGCTTGGGCCGGACCATAAGGGAGCGTGCCATTTCCAGGAGCTTGCGCTGGCCGCCGGAGAGGGACGCCGCATAGTCGTCCTTCTTGGCGTCCAGCTTGAACTTCTCCAGCAGGACGTTGGCTTCTTCGGTGATCTTTTTTTCCTGACCGCCCCAGATGCCCTTGAACAGGGCCTTGGAGAGCCGTTCGCCGGACTGGTGGGAGGCGCCGAGCCGCATGTTCTCCATAACGGTGAGCTTGCCCATGACCTTGGTCAGCTGGAACGTGCGGACCATGCCCATCCGGGCCACCTTGTAGGAGGAGACCCCGGCCAGGCTGTTGCCCTCGAACTGCCACTTGCCCGAGTTCGGAGTGTCGAAGCCGGTCAGCAGGTTGAACAGGGTGGTCTTGCCCGCGCCGTTCGGTCCGATCAGTGCGGTGATCTTGTGCCGCGGGATTTCGAGGTACTCGACGTCGACGGCGTTGATGCCGCCGAAGCTGCGGGTGACGTTCTCCGCCACCACGATCGGATCGCGCTTCTTGCAGCCGGGGGCGGCCTCGCCCGCGGCGATCGGGCGCGTGTCCGTCATGTAGTCGATATTTTCTGAATTTTCCGACGTTCCCGGGTTTTCCGGCTGTCGGGGTTCTTGGCTCTGCGTGCTCATGCGAACGCCAGCTCCTTCTTATTGCCGAGGACACCCTGCGGCCTGAAAATCATCAGCAGCATCAGCGCGACACCCACCAGGATGTAGCGCAGCTGGCCCGCCTGGACGGTGTTCAGCCAGGTGATGGCGCCGGATTCGATCAGGCCGTACAGGATGCCTTGAGTGAGGGACAGCACCACCCAGAAGATCATGGCGCCGACGACCGGCCCCAGCACCGTGCCGAGGCCGCCGAGCAGCAGGCAGGTGTAGAGGAAGAACGTCAGCTCGGTGCCGTAGTTGGCCGGCTGGACTGCGCCGCGGGGGAGCGTGAAGATCATGCCGGCGAGGGCGCCGAGGACGCCACCGATGATCAGCGCCTGCATCTTGTAGGCGTACACGTTCTTGCCGAGCGAGCGGACGGCGTTTTCGTCCTCGCGGATGCCCTTGAGGACGCGTCCCCAGGGGCTGCGCATCAGCAGCCACACCAGGGTGCAAAACAGGGCCACAACGGCCCAGGCGACTACCCGGATGAAGAAGTCACGGTTGTTCATGCCCATGTAGGAACCCGGAGGGAACGGGTTCATGGCGTAGAAGTCACCTTCGAACGCGGCGAGGCCGTTGGCCGAACCGGTGATGGCGGTCAGCTGGTTGGTGGTAACGATGTAGCGGACGATTTCCGCCGCCGCGATCGTGACGATGGCGAGGTAATCGGCCCGCAGCCGGAGGGTTGGAATACCCAGCAGCAGGGCGAAAATGGCCGAGCAGACAACCGCGATCAGCAGGCCGACGAAGAACGGAACACCGAACGTCAGGGTGGAGATGGCGAAGCCGTAGGCCCCCACCGCCATGAAGCCGGCCTGGCCGAAGTTCAGCAGGCCCGAGTAGCCGAAGTGAACCGCAAGGCCGAGGGTGGCAAGGGCGTATGCCGCCGTCGTCGGGCTGAACAGTTCGCCGGCAGCGCTGGAAAATATGAATCCGAAGTCCATGGCTGTCTCCTAACCCACGCGCTCGCGCCGGCCCAAGATGCCTTGGGGCCGGATCAGAAGGACAATAATCATGATGAACAGTGCTCCCACGTATTTGAGGTCGGCGGCGAGGCCGAACACGGTGGTCAGCTCCACGAAGATACCGACGATGATGGATCCGATCAGGGCACCCCACACCGTGCCGAGGCCGCCCAGGGTGACGCCCGCGAAGATGAGCAGCAGGATCTGCGAACCCATGTCGAACGTGACACCGGGCCGGTAGTACGCCCACAGGATGCCGCCGAGGGAGGCGAGCATGCCGCCGGTGACCCAGACAATCCGGATGACGGAGTCGACGTCGATGCCCGAGGCCGCCGCCAGTGCCGGGTTGTCGGCCACCGCGCGGGTGGCCTTACCGAGCCGCGTCTTGAGCAGGATGATGCCGAGGAGGGCAATGACCACGGCGCTGATCACGAGGGACCAAAGGTTGTTGGGGGAGATCGAGATCAGGCCGAGCTGGATCTCCGCGCTCTGGGCGAACGGCAGCTGCTGGGTGGCGCCGCCGAAGAAGAACTGGATCACGTACCGGACCGCCAGGGCAAGGCCGATGCTGACGATCATCATCGGGACCAGGCCGGTGCCGCGGCGCCGCAGCGGCTTCCACAGGCCAGCGTCCTGGACGTAGCCGAATAGACCGCCGCCGAGCAGGGCCAGCAGGATGGCCAGCCAGAACGGGAGGTTCATGGCGTTGAACGCGAAGACGAGGACGGCGCCGAGGGTGACCATTTCACCGTGGGCGAAGTTGGTCAACCCGGTGGTTCCGAAGATCAGCGAGAGCCCCACGGAGGCGAGGGCCAGGAGAAGTCCGAAGCTCAGGCCGGCCACGAGGCGGTTGATCAGGTTCTGGCCGAAGTCCTGCTGCTGCACCACGATGCCTTCACCGAAGGCGAAGATCACGGAGAGGTTGGAGGTCTGGCTGAAGGTGACTTTGCGGGGGTTTTCCTGGCCGTCGGCGAGCTTGATGCCTTCCGGGAGGGTGGATTCATCCAGTTCGACTTCGTAGGTTCCCTGGGTGGGCACGCCGATGGACCAGGAGCCGTTGGCACTCGACTTGGCCGTTCCGGTGAAGTCGCCGCTCTTGGCGGTAATGGTGACGTCAGCGATGGGCGCGCGGTCGTCGCCGCGCAGGAAGCCGCTGATGCTGTTCGTGAACGTGGTTGCCGACGGGGATGGTGTCGGAGAGGGGGTCGTGGCCTGGGATGCGGGCGCGACGATCAGCAGTAGCGCGGCCACGGCGGCAAAAACAGCCCCCACAGCTTTCAGCAGTCTGCCGCGCCGTCTCTGCGACAGGCCTCTCGGTGTGCTTCTCAAAATGAAAACCTCCACATGGGGGTGGTGTGGGTTGCGCCATTGCAACCGCTGCGAACAGTCAGGGTGACGGAGTGGTGCGTGGTGCGATGCGGTGGAGCGGAAGGGCTTGTGATATCCGTCACCCTATTTGGCCCATGTTACAGCCCGTTCGGGGCAAAGAATGCCGTCGCGAGCAGGCAGAACGTCGCGATCGGGTAACAACCGTGAAGCCCGGGGGGCAGGGTGGTTTACCCGCCCTAAAGTAAACTTTTGTTGTTCAGGAGTATGCCTTAACAGTCGATCCCCGCCGTGCGGGTAAGGGGTGCGGGAAAGCGGCCCGCAGGTCACGGTTGGGTTGCGGCAGGGGCGTCCCGGGAACTAACACTGCACGCCGGCTGTTGGAATTGGTAGCGTGTTGTCACCGCGCACCACCGGATCATCACTTACCCCCTATTTGGAGGACACCCGCAATGGCACTTGGCGGAAACCCAGTCTTCAACGGAAAGAACTTCCGTGGAGCAACCCAGGCACCGCCTGCCCCGCAGGCTTTCGGACAGGGCCCCTACGGCCAGAACACTTACGGCCAGGGCCAGTTCGGCCAGAACACCTACGGCCAGGCCCAGTACGGCCAGACCCAGACCGGTTGGAACCCGGCCCAGCAGGGCATGACCCAGGACCAGCTCCAGGACATGTACAACCAGCCTGCCGCCGGCCCCGCCGATACGGGCCGCATGACCTATGACGATGTCATCATGAAGACAGCGGCCTGCCTCGGCGCAGTCGTTGCCGGCGCCGCCGTCACGCTCTTGGTGGCCGAAGGCCTGGCCTACATGCTGATGATTGTCGGCGCGCTGGGCGGTTTCGTCCTGGCGCTCGTCAACACCTTCAAGAAGCAGCCCTCCCCGGCGCTGATCCTGGCCTACGCGGCGCTCGAGGGCCTTTTCCTCGGCGGGCTGACGCGGATCCTCGACGGCATGTTCCCGGGCGTCGGGCTGCAGGCCGTGATCGGGACGCTCTCCGTGTTCGCCGTGACGCTGGTGCTGTTCCGCAGCGGCAAGGTCCGGGCCACGCCGAAGGCCATGCGCTTCTTTATGATCGCCATGATCGGCTACGCCGTGTTCGCGCTCATCAACATGGTGATGATGTGGACCGGCGCCGTCGATTCCCCGTTCGGACTGCGCACCGAGGTGGAAATCTTCGGGATCCCGCTGGGTGTCTTCATCGGCCTGCTGGCGATCGGCCTCGCCGCGTTCTCCCTGATCATGGACTTCACCAGCATCGAAGCCGGCGTCCGCAACGGCGCCCCGCAGCGCTTCTCGTGGACCGCGGCCTTTGGCCTCACGGTGACGCTGGTGTGGCTGTACGTCGAAATCATCCGCCTGCTGGCCATCCTCCGCGGCGACGAGTAACCACAGCCTGTAGCTGAAGCCTGACCCAGAGGAGCCCCGCCGCGAGGCGGGGCTCCCCTTGCGTCTGCCCGGCCTATGCACCGGCTGCGAGGCGGGCTCAGCGCAGCCGCTCCAGCACCACGGCCATGCCCTGGCCGCCGCCGACGCACAAAGTCGCCAGCCCAAGGGTCGCATCGCGTTCGCGGAGGCCGTTGAGGAGAGTGGTGGTCATCCGGGCGCCGGTCATGCCGAACGGGTGCCCCAGCGCGATGGCGCCGCCGTGGACGTTGAGCTTGTCATGGTCGATCCCGAGTTCCCTGGCGCTGGCGACCACCTGCACCGCGAAGGCCTCGTTGAGTTCCACAAGATCGATGTCCTTGATCCCCAGCCCCGCAAGCTCCAGTGCCCGGCGGCTCGACTCCACCGGGCCCATGCCCATGAGTTCGGGGGAGAGGGCGCTGACGCCGGTGGAGACAATCCGGGCGAGCGGTTCCAGCCCCAGTTCACGGGCCCGGTCATCGCTCATCACGACGACGGCGGCCGCCCCGTCGTTCAGCGGGCAGGCGTTGCCGGCGGTAACGGTGCCCCCGGCGCGGAAGACAGGCTGCAGGGCGCTGACCGCCTCCAGCGTGACGCCGGCCCGCGGGGAGTCGTCCCGGCTGACCACCGTGCCGTCCTTGCGCGTGTAGGGCGTGATCTCGCGGGCAAAGAATCCGGACGCGGCAGCCGCTTCGGCTCGGTTCTGGCTCAGCACCGCCCAGGCGTCCTGGTCCGCCCGGCTGATGCCGAAGCTGGTGGCGACGTTTTCCGCGGTCTGGCCCATCGCTATGTAGATGTCCGGCATGCGGCCGCCCAGCCGCGGATCCGTCCACGGAGTATTGGACCCGGCCCTGGCGGTAGTTCGCTGGCGGGCGGCGTCAAAGAGCGGATTGTGTGTGCTGGCGTCCGTCTCTCCCGCGCCGGCCCAGTCCCGGTAGCGGGACACGGCCTCCACCCCGGCCGCGACGAACGCGTGCCCTTCGCCGGCTTTGATGGCGTGGAAGGCCATCCGGAGGGTCTGCAGGCTCGAGGCGCAGAAACGGTTGATCGTGGCGCCCGGGACATCGTCCAGCCCGGCGAGGATGGTGACCACGCGGGCCATGTTGGAACCGGCTTCGCCGCTGGGCTCGGCGCAGCCCAGGTAGAGGTCGTCCAGGCCCCGTCCGGCGCCGTCGGCCGCGTCGAAGGACGGAATCCGGGCGAGGGCGGCGGCCACCATGGCGGCAGCCAGATCGTCGGGCCGTTCATCCTTCAGCGAGCCTTTGAAGGCCCGCCCGATCGGGCTTCTGGCAGTGGAAACAATGACCGCTTCTGACATGCGCCCAGCCTACGCTCCGGCTATGCCAGGCGCATCGCCCCGGCCGCGGGCCGGACGCTGAAGATGTCCGGCGCGGTATACCCGGCCTCAGCGAACGCCCGTCCGACGGCGTCGCGCACCTGCTGCTCGGCTGCCGCCGGGGTGAGCGCGATCGCGGAGCCGCCGAAACCGCCCCCGGTCATCCGGGCCCCGATCGCACCGGCGGCACGGGCGGCCTCCACCGCGAGGTCCAGTTCGGGGCAGGAAATCTCGAAGTCGTCCCGCATCGATGCGTGGGACGCATCCAGCAGGGGACCGATCGCCTCCGGCCCGGTGCCTTCCAGGACCTTGACCGTCTGCAGGACCCGCTCATTCTCCGTCACCACATGCCGGACCCTGCGGAACGTGACGGGGTCCAACAGGCCGCCCGCCTCGCCCAGGTCCTCCAGCCCGACGTCGCGCAGGGCACGCACGCCGAGGACTTCGGCACCCAGTTCGCAGGAGGCCCGCCGGTCGGCGTAGCCGCCGCCGGCGTGGGAATGCGACACCCTCGTGTCGATCACCAGCGTGACCAGCCCGGCGCTTTCGGCGTCGAACGGCACCAGCCGGATCCCCTGGTCGCGGCAGTCGAGGAAGAGAGCATGCCCGGCCGCCCCGCGCAGGGACGCCGACTGGTCCATGATGCCGGTGGGGGCACCGACGAAGTCGTTCTCGGCGCGCTGGGTGGCCAGGACCATGTCCCCGGCGCCGAGGTCCGCCCCGGCGAGCTCATTGAGTGCCGTGATGACGGCGCATTCAATTGCGTGCGACGAGGACAGCCCGGCGCCGCGGGGAACATCGGAGTCCAGCAGCAGGTCCAGGCCGCCGACGTCGAGTCCGCGCTGCTGCAGCGCCCATACGACACCCAGCGGATACTTGGTCCATCCGCGCGCCGTTTCGCGGCTCAGGGAGCGGGCGTCCACCGTGGTCAGCCCCTGGTTGCCGAAGGTGGACAGCAGCCGGATCGTGGAGTCCGAACGCAGCCGGACCGCCACCCGGGCTGTCCTGTCGATGGCAAAGGGAAGCACGAACCCCTCGTTGTAGTCCGTATGTTCGCCGATCAGGTTGACGCGGCCCGGCGCCTGCCACACGCCGTCCGCCGCCGCGCCGAAGACTGACTCGAACCTTCCGGCCAGGCGCGTGGCATCGAGGCGGAGCGTCATGCGGCGCCGTCTGCGGGGGCGGCCCTGGAAAAGCGCGTCATGGGTCCACGGTATACGCCGCGGCGTGAGGCTGGGTACGGTGGTGACCATGGACGTGCAGACCCCCGCTTTCCCGGGCTCCCCCCACAGCGACAAACCCGCCGATGGCACCGGCCCGGACTCTTCGGCCCGGCGCTACGCCACGGGCCGGCAGTACGAGCTGCGGCGGGGGGACGCGCTCGCCGTCGTCACCGAACTGGCCGCCGGGCTGCGGCTGTACAGCCGCGGAGGCACGGCTCTGACGGAAAGCTACGGGGACGGGGTGATTTCGCCGGGCGCCGCCGGAATTACGCTGGCGCCGTGGGCGAACCGCGTGGAGGACGGCGTCTGGTACCTGAACGGCAAGAAGCAGCAGCTGGACATCACCGAGGTGTCCCGCAACAACGCCAGCCACGGGCTGCTGCGCAACGCCTCCTATGAACTCGTCGACGAATCCGAATTTTCGGTCACGCTCGAAGCGGCCGTGTTCCCGCAGCACGGCTATCCCTTCCTGCTGCGCCATCGCGTGCGCTACGAACTGGCCGCGGATCTGGGGCTGGTGGTCCGGCAGCTGCTGATCAACGACTCCCAGGAACCGGCCCCGTTTGTCCTCGGCGCCCACCCCTATCTCCGGCTGGGGGAGCTGCCGAGCGAGGAGCTCACTGTCACGGTCCGCGCCGGCACGAGGCTCGTGACGGACCAGCGCCTGATCCCGCGCGGTACGGAACCCGTGAGTGGCGACTTTGACCTCCGTGCCGGGCGGCTGGTCGGTGAACTGGACCTCGATTCCGCCTATACGGACCTGGAGTTCGACGCCGGTATTGCCCGCCACACGCTGAGCGCAGCGGACGGGCGCAGCGTGAGCCTCTGGCAGGACGGGAACTGCGGCTACGTCCATGTGTTTGTCACCACGCAGTTCCCGGGCAGGACCAAAGCCGTGGCGATCGAGCCGATGACCGGTCCGGCCAACGCGTTCAACAGCGGCGACGGCCTTCGCTGGCTGCCTCCGGGGGAGCGGTTCGCCATGACGTGGGGGATCAGCGCGGCCCTTCAACCGTGACCGGCGGGACGGTTTCCCATCCGGGCGGCGCTGGTGAATCATGGGGCTATGACGCCAGCTGACGATTCCGCACCACGAGAGAACCCCGACGTCGCCCGCTCCGGCGCAGGCAGCGACGCTGGCAGTGCCGCCGCCAGCGTCCCCGCACGGGCACGAATCGTCACGGACCGGGAAATCGACCAGGACATCCCTTACGGCGTTCGTATCGCCGCGTCCTGGTCCTGGCGTCTTGGGCTCATCATTCTTATGGCGGGCGCCCTTGTCTGGCTGTTCAGCAGGGTCAGCTTCCTGCTGATCCCCGTAATGGTCGCCGCGCTGCTGGCGGGGCTGCTGGCACCGGTGAAGAACTGGCTCAGGAGGAACGGGGTCCCGAACGGGCTCGCGGTCGCCATGACCGTCCTGGGCTTCATCGGCCTGATTGTCGGCGCGCTGGCTCTCGTCGGCCGGCAGCTCGTAGCCGGCTTCGCCGAGCTGTGGAGCGAAGCGCTGACCGGCATCCAGAAGATCCAGGTCTGGCTCGCGGACGGACCCCTGCACCTCTCGGCGGCCCAGATCGACCAGTACCTGAAGGAAGGCACCGCTGCGCTGCAGAACAACAGCAGCAGCATCCTCAGCGGAGCACTCTCCTTCGGCAGCACCGCAGGGCACTTCGCCGCCGGAATGATCCTGGCGCTTTTCATCCTCATTTTCTTCCTGCTGGAAGGCGAACGCATCTGGTCCTTCCTCGTGCGGCTTTTGCCCCGGAAAGCCCGCGCTGCCACCGACGGAGCAGGCCGGGTGGGCTGGGCCTCGATGGTGAGCTACGCCCGGATCCAGATGTTCGTCGCCTTCGTGGACGCCGTCGGGATCGGGGTCGGTGCCGCGATCATCGGGGTGCCCCTGGCCCTGCCGCTGGGTGTGCTGGTGTTCCTCGGTTCCTTCATTCCGATCGTCGGCGCCCTCGTCACGGGCGCCGTCGCCGTCCTGTTGGCCCTCGTCGCCAACGGCTGGGTCAACGCGCTGATCATGCTGGGGATCGTCCTGCTGGTCCAGCAACTGGAGAGCCACATCCTCCAGCCTCTGGTGATGGGCAAGGCCGTCTCCCTGCACCCGGTGGCCGTCATCCTGGCCGTCGCCGCCGGTTCCTACCTCGCCGGAATTCCCGGCGCACTTTTCTCGGTCCCCATCCTCGCCGTAGCAAACTCGTCGATTCGCTACATTGCCGGCAGAACGTGGGAACATGAAAGTGCGCTGGCAACCACGGGCCGCCAGGAGAACCTGGACCCTGCGTCCGGCGCCGAAAACCCGTGAGGGAGGCCCGCCTGCCGGGCGTAACCTCCGGCCGCAGCGATGGTGCCGCACCCGACAACGGTTCCCCAGGCAGCGATGCCGGACGGGGCACCTGAGCCGGATCCACACCCTGATCCGATGAAGGAGACTAGTTCGTGAACACCTTTGAGAGCCTGCCCGTCACGCTGGACGATGTCCTGGAGGCGCAGAAGCTGCTCGACGGGATTATTACGCGGACGCCGGTTGAATCCTCCCGTGCCCTGGGCAGCATGGTCGGTGGCGAAGTCTTCCTCAAGTGCGAGAACCTGCAGCGCGCCGGCTCCTTCAAGGTCCGCGGCGCCTACGTCCGTATGGCCAAGCTGTCCCCGGAGGAGAAGAAGCGCGGAGTCGTGGCGGCCTCCGCCGGCAACCATGCCCAGGGTGTGGCCGTCGCGGCCAAGAGCCTGGGCATCAAGGCACGGATCTATATGCCGCTGGGCGTCGCCCTGCCCAAACTCGCCGCCACCCGCAGCCACGGGGCCGAAGTGGTCCTGCACGGCCACAACGTCGATGAGGCGCTCGCCGAAGCGAAGCGCTACGCGGACGAGACGGGCGCAGTCTTCGTCCACCCCTTCGACGACGTCGACGTCGTCGCCGGCCAGGGCACCGTCGGACTGGAAATCCTGGAACAGGTCCCCTACGTCGACACCATCCTGATGGGCGTCGGCGGCGGCGGGCTGCTCGCCGGAGTGGCTGTGGCCGTGAAGGCCCGGGCCAAGGAACTGGGCCGGGAAATCCGGATCATCGGCGTCCAGGCCGAAAACGCGGCAGCCTACCCGCCCTCACTCGCCGCGGACGCCCTGGTCCCGCTCAAGCGTGTCTCCACCATGGCGGACGGCATCGCCGTCGGCCGGCCCGGCCAGCTGCCGTTCAGCATCATCCGGGAACTGGTCGACGACGTCGTCACCGTCAGCGAGGACGCCCTGGCGCGGGCGCTGATCTTCCTGCTGGAACGCGCCAAGATGGTTGTCGAGCCTGCCGGGGCGGTGGGTGTCGCGGCGCTGATGGAAGGCAAGATCGAGAACCCGGGCACCGTCGCCGTGGTGCTCTCCGGCGGCAACATCGACCCGATGCTGATGCTCAAGGTCATCCAGCGCGGCCTCTCCGCCGCGGGCAGGTACATGACAGTGCGCATGATGCTGGACGACCGTCCCGGCTCGCTGGCGACGATCGCCCGGATCATCGCCGAGAACGACGCCAACGTGACAGGCCTGGACCACACGCGGGTGGGCGGCTCTATCAGCATGGGGGACGTGTCCATTACGGTGAACCTAGAGACGAAGGGCCACGAGCACTGCGAGAAGGTCCTCGCGGCGCTCCGGGCCGAGGGCTTCCAGCCGATTGTGGTGCATTAGGGGGACGTGATGCTTGACTCCACCCGGAACGGCAAACCGCGCGCCGTCGATACCACTGCGGTGCGCGCCCGCAAGGGCCTGGTGGTGGTGGGGTCGTTTGTCCTGGTGCTGTACGTCATTGAGATCATCAACACCCTGATGCTGCGTTCACTCAACGGCACGTTTGGGCTGCGCCCGCGCAGCGTCGACGGGCTCCTGGACATCCTGACGTTTCCGCTGCTGCACGCCAACCTGGCGCACCTGTTCTCCAACACCCTGCCGCTGATCATCTTCGGCTTCCTGGTGCTGCTGTCCGGGCGACGGGTGTTCTTCACCACCCTGGCCCTGAGCTGGCTGGTCTCGGGCGCTGTGGTGTGGCTGATCGGCGGATTCAACATCACGGTGGGGGCGTCCGGACTGGTGTTCGGCCTCTTCGCGTTCCTGCTGGTGCGCGGCTTCTTCAACCGCAACTGGTGGCAGATCCTGCTCTCCGTGGTGCTGTTCCTGACCTACGGCGGGATCCTGTTCGGAATCCTGCCCACGGTGGCGGGCTACGTCTCCTGGCAGGCACACCTCGGCGGGGCCATCGGCGGAGTGATCGCGGCCCTCATCCTGAGCGTGCCGCGGGCGGGGGCCATGCGCGCCAGGCAATAATGCACGCACCAGCCTGTAGTGCGCCGCGGCACAAAAACGACGCCGGCCCTCCCGCAAGGGGAGGGCCGGCGTCGCGCGTTGCGTTCAGTTACGGTGAGCCGGTGTCAGCCGGCGTACGGCTTGGCGGACATGATCTCCACCGTGATGTCCTTGCCGTTCGGGGCGGTGTAGCTGAGCTTGTCGCCCTCCTTGTGGCCGACGATGGCAGCACCCAGAGGCGACTTCTCGCTGAAGACATCGAGATCCGAGTCGCCGGCGATTTCGCGGGAGCCGAGGAGGAAGGTTTCCTCGTCGCCGGCGATTTTGGCCACGACGATCATCCCGGGCTCGACAATCCCGTCGTCGGCCGGGGACTCGCCCACGTGGGCGTCCCGGAGCAGCGCAGTCAGCTGGCGGATGCGGGCCTCGATCTTGCCCTGCTCCTCCTTGGCCGCGTGGTAGCCGCCGTTCTCCTTGAGGTCGCCTTCCTGGCGCGCAGCCTCGATCTTCTGGACGATTTCCGCCCGGCCGGGGCCGGAGAGGTGGTCCAGCTCTGCCTTCAGGCGGTCAAAAGCTTCCTGGGTAAGCCAAGCTGCAGTTGCGCTGTTCGTGGTAGACACGGACTTCTCCTTTATGGTCAAACAAGCAAAGACCCCGCCACGGTGGCCACTTTTGGAACTCAGCAACCAGCTCAGCGGGGGAAAGGTATTGGTCCATTGTAGTCAATCCTGTGGATAAACCAAAGAACCCTGCGGTGTGGATCACACCGTGTTACAGCCGCCCGGCGGACACCCCGCCAACCCCGGCCGGCCAGCCGCCGCGACCCTTATTTGCCGGCGTCGGGGATCCAGCAGCTGTCGACGACGCCGGAGACGGCCTGGGACTCCGTGCGCAGGGTGGTCCGGTGGGCAGTGGTGCGCCCCCCGTCGGAACCGGCGTCGGCGGCGTTCGGGGGGATCTCCACGACTTTCCAGCCGACGACGGCGAACTTGGAATCCAGCGCTTT
The DNA here is from genome assembly GCF_019977335.1 of Arthrobacter sp. NicSoilB4. Taxonomy (NCBI): domain Bacteria; kingdom Bacillati; phylum Actinomycetota; class Actinomycetes; order Micrococcales; family Micrococcaceae; genus Arthrobacter; species Arthrobacter sp. NicSoilB4. Next base: position 1,060,658 of record NZ_AP024653.1, read on the forward strand.
GACCGAGCATTTGGCCGTGGTGGCCGGTTCCTTCGTGACCTGGAAATCGATTTCGGCCAAGGTGGCGTCGGGAGTGCTGTAGCCGATGTCTTTGAAGGTGACGCTCTCCGTCGCGTTCGACGTCGAGATCCAGGCCATAAAGGCCATTCCGGCCGCGATGGCAACCACCAGGATGATGCGTTTGGCTTTGCCGCTCAGCGATCGCTTTTGGCCGCCGTAACGATTGGCTAGGCTGGGAGATGCCGCGGCGGGGGCGGCAGGCTGATCCTTGGAAGTCACCAGTCCAGTTTAGTGTGGATCAGGGGCGGTGGCCGCCGCGTCGCCCGCCCGCCCCGTTACACGCGCCTGAAGACCCGTACCCGTAATGAAATCCGTAGATGAAAGAGGAGCCGTCCCACGATGACAGCGTCCACCAGCCCGTCAGCGCCGCTTCGACTGTTGGCTGTCCATGCTCATCCCGACGACGAATCCAGCAAGGGCGCCGCCACGATGGCCAGCTACGCCGCTGCCGGCGTCGACGTCCTGGTCGCCACGTGCACGGACGGCTCCCGCGGCGACATCCAGAACCCGGCAATGGAAGGCATGCCGCACCCCAAGCGCGACATGGCCGGCGCGCGCAGGCTCGAGATGGAGCACGCCGCCAAGGTCCTCGGCGTCCGCCAGCAGTGGCTGGGCTTTGTCGACTCGGGGCTGCCGGAAGGCGATCCGCTGCCGCCGTTGCCGGCGGGCTCTTTCGCCACGCTGCCGCTGGAACAGGCGGCCGCCCCGCTGGTCCGGCTGGTCCGGCGCTTCAAGCCGCAGGTCATCCTGAGCTACGACGAGAACGGCGGCTATCCGCACCCGGACCACATCATGGCGCACCGCGTCGCCGTGGAGGCCTTCGAAGCCGCCGGGGACCCGGCCCGCTACCCGGGAACCGGTGAGGCCTGGGCGTCGAGCAAGCTGTACTACGACCGCGCCTTCAGCCCCGAACGGTTCCGTGCCCTGCACTTTGCCCTGGAGGAATCGGGCCTGCAGTCGCCCTACGCCGAACGGCTCGCCGCCTGGCTGGAGGCCGACGCTGAAGGCCACACGCCGCCCGCACCGACGCACCCGACCACCACCCAGATCGAATGCGGTGATTTCTTCGAGGCACGCGATGACGCGCTGCGGGCACACCGCACCCAGGTGGACCCGGAAGGCTTCTTTTTCGCGGTTTCGCCGGCAATGCAGCGCCGCGTGTGGCCGTGGGAAGACTACTCGCTGATCCAGTCCCGCGTTCCTTCGGAGCTGCCTGAAAAGGACTTCTTCGCCGGGCTAAGATAGATCCAACGGCATTTCTATGACGCGTAGAAGACGTTGTGGAAACAGTTCAGCGCAGCTCCGCGGCCAGCCCCCGCTGGGCCGCCATCCAGCCCCATAGAAGGTCCTTACCGTGCATTCCTTGCTTATCGCCCTGGCAACCACCCCGGCGCCCGCCCCGTCGCCGTCGCTGCGCGAGGGACTGTCCCAGGACCAGGTGACGCCCGGCCTGCTGGGCTTCCTCCTGACAGCGTTCATCGTGGTGCTGACGGCCCTCCTGATCGTCGATATGGTCCGGCGCATCCGACGGGTCCGCTACCGTGCCCAGGTGGAGGAGGAACGCGCGGCCGCCGCCGAAGTTCCGGTCAACGACGGCGCTCCGCAGGCCACCGGCGCCGGGCAGGGGACCGCCGGTGCCGGCGACCCCGCCGGCCAGACCGGCAACCGTCCCGAAGCCAACGGGGATGCAGGGCCCGGAAGCCGCTGACGGCGGCTCTTCTCCGCGCGTGCCCGAGGCTTCCAATGCCTTGGGCACAGAGCCCTCTGCCTATCTCCGGCAGCACGCCGGAAACCCCGTGCACTGGCGGCCGTTCGGTGACGAGGCATTTGCGTTCGCCACGGCCCGCGACGTGCCGGTATTCCTCTCGATCGGCTACGCGGCGTGCCACTGGTGCCACGTTATGGCCCATGAATCCTTCGAAGACCGGGACACGGCAGACTTCCTGAACGCCAACTTCGTGGCCGTGAAGGTGGACCGTGAGGAGCGCCCCGACGTCGACGCCGCCTACATGGCCGCCACGCAGGCGCTCAGCGGAGAAGGCGGCTGGCCAATGTCAGTCTTCCTGCTGCCCGACGGGCGGGCCTTCTACGCCGGCACCTACTATCCGCCCCGGCCGATGCCGGGCAGGCCTTCCTTCCGCCAGGTGCTGGAGGCCGTGGCCGACGCGTGGCACGAACGCCGCGGCGCCGTGGAGGAGAACGCCGAAACCCTCGCCCGGGGCCTCGCCGCTTCGCTGCCCGGCGCCGCCGTTTACCTGGACGGCGTGCCGGAACCGCTCGATCCGGCCCTGCCCGGGGAAGCCGTGTACGCGCTGTCGGCCGACGAAGACGCGGCGTATGGCGGCCTCGGCGGCGCGCCGAAATTCCCGCCGTCGGCCGTCCTGGAATTCCTGATCCGGCACGCCGCGGTTCCCGCGCCCGGGGGCCCCACGCCGGGGTTTGACGCCGGGACCCCGGCTCAGGCCCGCAGCCTGGCGGGCCGGACGCTCGCGGCGATGTCCCGCTCGGCCCTGTTCGACCAGCTCGACGGCGGCTTCGCCCGCTATTCCGTGACCCGCGACTGGTCGGTGCCGCACTTCGAGAAAATGCTCTACGACAACGCCCAGCTGCTCCGGGTCTATGTCCACTGGGTCCGGCTGGGCGGCACACCCGGGTACCCGGCCGCGGAGGCCGCCGACGTCGCCGCCCGCACTGCCGGCTGGCTGCTCGCATCGCTGGGGCTGGGCTCGGCCGACGCCGGAGACGGCGGGCTTTCCGGGCCGCTTCCCGAGGCCCTGGCCTCGTCCCTCGACGCCGACACTGTCGTGGACGGTGTCCACGCCGAGGGTGCCAGCTACCTGTGGACCCCGGCAGCCCTGGCGGACGTCCTCGGCGAGGGCGACGGCGCCGCCGTCGCCCGCCTGATGAACGTTGGCCCCCGCGGTACGGTGTCCGCCGACGGCTCCCCGCTGCACCCCGGCAGGGGGCTCAGTGCCGGCGAAGCGGAACTGTGGCAGCGGGTCCGGCCGCTGCTGCTCGCCGCGCGCTCGCGCCGGCCGCAGCCTGCCCGGGACGACAAGGTGGTGGCCGGCTGGAACGGACTGGCCGTCGCCGCCCTGGCCGAGGCCGGGGCCGTGCTCGGACAGCCCCGACTCGCGGCCGCGGCCGGGCGCATCGCGCAATACCTGGAGCGGGTGCACTGGAGGCCCGGTGCCAACGGCCCAGGCACGCTGATGCGGGTCTCCCATGACGGCGTGGCCCGGGGAATCGGCGGGCTCCTGGAGGATTACGCCTTCTGTGCCGAGGGCCTGATCGCGCTCTACGCCGCCTCCGGTCGTACCCGATGGTACCGGCTGGCAGAGGACATCCTGGCGGCGGCCTGCGCGCGGTTCGCCGCGGACGGCACGCTCCAGGACACCGCGGGGGAGTCGGAACAGGTCGCCAACGCCCTGGGCGGACGGCCGCCGCTGAATCCGTTCGACGATGCCACCCCGAGCGGAGCCGCCGCCTTCGCCGGAGCACTGCTGTCCTGCTCGGCCCTGTCCGGCTCAACCGAATACCGCGCCCTCGCCGGCAGCATCCTCGCACTGCTTCCGCCCTTGGCTACCCGCGTGCCGCGGGCGGCGGGCTGGCTGCTCGCGACGGCGCAGGCCGCGCTCGCGGGACCGGTGGAGGCCGCCGTCGTCGGGCCGGACACGCCGGAACGGGCCGCGTTGCACCTCGAGCTGCTGCGCTCCCCGAGCCCCGGGATGGTGATCGCCGTGCAGCCGGACGCGGACGAGCAGGGTCCGCCCCTGCTGCGCGGACGGCAGGCGGCCCAAGACGGCTCGCCGCTGGTCTTCCTGTGCCGGGGCATGGTCTGCGGCCTTCCTGTGGGTTCTGCCGGGGCAGTGCGCGAGCGCCTCAACAGCATGGCGGGATGAACGGTCTGTCGAACTCATCGGCCCCGGATCAGGGACTGCTACCGATCGCCCTGGCCACCTCGCTCAGGTCGTTGTTCAGTTGGTGATCGAGACCGGGCAGCCGGTGCAACAGCGCCTGCGGGATCGCCTCTGCATACAGGTCCGCGTGCGACGGCGGGACGGTCTCGTCCCGGAGGCCGTGGAACACGTGAACCGCCACACCGTGCGGAAGCCGCGTTCCGAGGTTCTGTGGCAACTCGAACTCGGCGCTGGGCCAGCCGCCCGGGCCGACGAATGGGGCGGCGATCAGCACGATCGCCGCCAGCGAGCACTCTGGGGGCTGCTCCGCTAGAGCCTGGATGAGGATTGTCGCCCCCACCGAATGGCCCACCACCACGGCGCCGTCCGGCAACTCCGCCAGTTCGCGCCGGACGGCAGCGCTCCACGCAACCTGGATCGGGTCGTCTTCGCCGGGCATCCGCGGGTACCGGAGCTCGTACCCGTCCCCAAGCGCCCGCAGCAGGCTTTCAACCAGCTTGTTGTCCCAATGGTCGTGCGTGCCCGCGCCACCGCCCTGGATGAACAGGATCTGCCGGGCCATTGGCACGGTGGGCCTCCTTTGTGCGGCGTGGCTCCATTTCAACACCCGGAGCCCGCCTGCCTCAACCCCCGCGGGCGTCGCAGCTTTGTCAACGACTGCGGCTGGCTACACTGGCGGAATGACTCCCCACCCTTTCGAACTCGTGGTCTTCGACTGCGACGGCGTTCTTGTCGATTCCGAGGTCATCTCAGTACGCGTGGACCAGCTGGTGCTCGCCGACCTCGGCTGGGAACTGGAGCTGGACGAAATCGTGGAGCGCTTTGTCGGCAGGAGCGAGGCCCACTTCGTCGCCACGGTCGAAGAGCAGCTGGGCCTCGAACTGGGAGAGGACTGGGACCGGAAATACGAGTCCTGGTACCGCACGGCGTTTGAGCGCGAGCTCGTGGCGGTCGAGGGCATTGTGGAGGCACTGGATGAACTCCGGCTCCCGCACTGCGTGGCCTCCAGCGGGACCCATGCCAAGATGCGGCGGACCCTCGGTCAGACCGGGCTGTGGCACCGCTTCGAGGGCCGGATCTTCAGTGCGACGGAAGTCGCCAACGGCAAGCCGGCCCCGGATCTGTTCCTGCACGCCGCCGGGACGCTCGGCACCGCGCCGGAGCGGTGCGCCGTCGTCGAGGACAGTGCCCACGGCGTCCAGGCTGCCCGGTCGGCCGGGATGCACGTCTTCGCGTACGCCGGCGGGGTGACCCCGGCGGAGCGGCTGGAAGGACCCGGGACCACGGTGTTCTCCGACATGCGGCAGCTGCCGGCACTCATCGGGACCGGGCGGCCCTCGCTCCCTTAAGCCGGCCCCGACGCCGGACGTTCCCCACCTTTGGCGTCGGCGCCCGGCGCGTCCGGCGCAGGAGCCGGTGTGCCGCGGCAGTAGCTGGCTCAAAAGTGGGGAGAACCCGCGCGGGCGTGCCGCATTGCCGGGTCTTGGCCGGGTCAGCCCAGGACGGCGATGCAGATCGCGATGTAGTGCGCGGCGAACGCGAAGACCGTCAAGGCGTGGAACAGCTCATGGAAACCGAAGTGTGAGTAGCTGATGTTCGGCTTCTTGAGGGCATAGAAGACCGCGCCGGTGATGTAAAGGGCGCCGCCGACGCAGATCAGCACCGCCGAGGCCACATTGGCGGCGAAGAAATCCGGCAGGTAGAACAAGGCGCCGCAGCCCAGGGCGATGTAGATCGGCACATAGAGCCAGCGCGGCGCGTCGGTCCACAGCAGCCGGAACAGCACCCCGAGGATCGCCCCGGACCAGATCACCCACAACAGCAGCTCGGCCTTTGGCCGGTCCAGGAGCGCCCAGGCCAGCGGAGTGTAGCTTCCCGCGATCACCAGCATGATGTTTGTGTGGTCCAGCCGCTTCAGTACGATCTTGACGCCCGGGGACCAGTTCCCGCGGTGGTAGATGGCGCTGATGCCGAACAGCAGCACGCCGGTGAGAGCATAGACGGCGCACGCGATCTTCAGGTCCGGCGTCGGGGCCAGCAGCACGAGCACCAGGCCGGCGGCCAGGGCCAGCGGGGCAGTCACAGTGTGGATCCAGCCCCGCCACTTCGGCTTGATCATCAGGAGCTCGGCCAGCCGGACCGCAGCGTCGTCGAGCGGGCCGGTTACGCGGTCCGCAGGCTGCTCCGGCCGGGGCTCGGGGGTGTTGCTTTCCATGCCGCAATAATAACCTACGGTCCAGTAAGTTACCCGCTGGTAACAACGGTTGGCGGGCAAAAACGTATCGTCCTTGCGTCGTGCCGCGTCCTCCGGCGGGTAGCCTAGGATGTGCACTGCTGTCGTACAAGGAAGCCAGGTGAATCTCCGGATGGAAATGCCCGGGTTCCTCTATGGCTTCTACGAGCGCAAGCTCCAGCGGTCCCTGGACCCCGAGCGCATCCCCCGGCACATCGGTGTCATGGTGGACGGCAACCGCCGCTGGGCCCGGCAGTTCAACGCCCCTACCAGCCAGGGCCACCAGGCGGGGGCCGACAAGATCCACGAGTTCCTTGGCTGGTGCCAGGAACTCGGCGTCAAGGTGGTCACCCTGTACATGCTGTCCACGGACAACATGAACCGCTCGGGCGAAGAGCTCGACCTGCTGATGGGCATCATCGCCAACACCCTGGACCGGCTGGACGAGGACGCCGAAATCTCGGTCCATGCCATGGGCGCCCCGGAACTGCTGCCGGACTATCTGGCAGCACGGCTCAACCGGCTCACGGCCCGCACGCCGGCGCGTGAGAAACTGCACGTCAACGTCGCCGTCGGCTACGGCGGCCGCCGTGAGATCGTCGACGCCGTCCGCGAACTGCTGCACGACGCCGTCGCCCGCGGTTCGGACATCGGGAAACTGGCCGATGAGCTGAGCGTCGACGACATCTCACGTTTCCTTTACACCCGCGGCCAGCCCGATCCGGACCTCGTGATCCGCACTTCCGGGGAACAGCGGCTCTCCGGCTTCCTGATGTGGCAAAGCGCTTACAGCGAGTTCTATTTCTGCGAAGCCCTCTGGCCCGCGTTCCGGAAAGTGGACTTCCTCCGGGCCCTCCGCGACTACGCCGGCAGGCAACGCCGCTACGGCTCCTGAACCGTTATTTGGTGTTCACGCAATGGCAACAAGAATCGCCGAAAAATTGGCACGGAAACACCATGCACCGGACGTACGTTAATCCCATCAGCAGGCAAACCGCCGGCTGATCGGGGAGGCCAGTACATGGAGCGGAAGTTCGCACCGGGTGTATGGGAGGCCGCGTCCGGCCTCCAGGCCGAGCCGCCTCACCAATAACAATTCCGGGCATGCGTCCCGGGGCTGGAGTCGATGTGGCTATTTCTGAACAACTGCCCGACGTCGTGACCGACCAGGGACAGAAAGCTACCTCTCGCGCCAAGCGAGCCACCTCAAAGACCGGTGCAGCGTCCAGTGACGCTGCGGCCGGTCTTGCTGTTTCCGGGGAAGGGACAGCAAGCAAGGAACCGGCCCGGAGCTTCGTGATCGACACCTCGGTGCTGCTCTCGGACCCGCGGGCCCTGCTGCGGTTCGCGGAGCATGAAGTCATCCTGCCGATCGTCGTCATCACCGAACTCGAAGGCAAGCGGCACGACCCCGAGCTGGGCTATTTCGCCCGCAAGGCGCTCCGGCTCCTCGATGACCTGCGGGTCGAGCACAATGGGCTCGACCGGCCCATCCCGCTCGGCCACGACGGCGGCACCCTCAGGGTGGAGCTGAACCACATCTCCGCCGAGGTGCTCCCGGCCGGCTTCCGCGGCGGGGACAACGACAGCCGGATCCTCGCCGTCGCCAAGAACCTCGCCAACGAGGGCCGCGACGTCACGGTGGTATCCAAGGACCTACCGATGCGCGTCAAGGCCTCGGCCATGGGGCTACAGGCCGACGAGTACCGCAACGAACTCGTCAAGGACTCGGGCTGGACCGGCGTCGCGGAAATCGACGCGAGCGAGGAGGAAGTCGCCACGCTCTACGGCCACGAACCGGTCTTCATCCCCGAGGCTGCCGAGCTGCCGACGAACACCGGACTGGTGATCCTCTCGCAGCGGGGATCCGCCCTGGGCCGGGTGGGCGCCGACAAGCAGGTCCGCCTCGTCAAGGGTGACCGGGACGTGTTCGGGCTGCACGGGCGTTCGGCCGAACAGCGGCTGGCGATCGACCTGCTGATGGACCCATCCGTGGGCATCGTGTCCCTCGGCGGGCGTGCGGGCACGGGCAAGTCCGCCCTGGCCCTCTGCGCGGGCCTGGAGGCCGTCCTGGAGCGCCGGGAGCACCGCAAGGTGATCGTGTTCCGGCCGCTCTACGCCGTGGGCGGCCAGGAACTCGGCTACCTGCCGGGTTCCGAGGCGGAGAAAATGAACCCCTGGGCGCAGGCCGTCTTCGACACCCTCGGCGCCCTGGTCAGCCAGGAGGTTGTTGAGGAGGTCATGGACCGCGGCATGCTCGAGGTGATGCCCCTGACCCACATCCGCGGACGTTCCCTGCATGATGCCTTCGTGATCGTGGACGAGGCCCAGTCGCTCGAGAAGAACGTCCTGCTCACGGTCATGAGCCGGATCGGGCAGAACTCCAAGATCGTCCTGACCCACGACGTCGCCCAGCGCGACAACCTCCGGGTCGGCCGGCACGACGGTGTTGCCGCCGTCGTCGAGACGCTCAAGGGCCACCCGCTCTTCGGCCACGTGACCCTCACCCGGTCGGAGCGCTCGCCGATTGCTGCTTTGGTCACGGATCTGCTGGAGGGGGCGGAGATCTAAGGCCGCGTTGCATTTCGGTCGGCTTTTCGAGGGGCCTTGGTCGGGTTCGCCGGGTCACGGCCCTTCGCCGTTGTGCCGTGGTCGGGTTCGCCGGGCCGCGGCCCTTCGCCGTTTTGACGTGGTCGGGTTCGCCGGGCCACCGCCCCTTCGCCGTCGCTTAGACACGTCCCAGCGGCCCCGACGGTCGCTGGGCGACCTTTGGGGGCCGATGGGCCGCGATGCGCTCCTACGCGAACGTGCCGCGACCCGGCTCGTTCTCGACTCACCGGCGCGGGGCGCCGTCGCCCCGCTTTGGGGGCGATGTTGCTAGCCCTGGATGCCCAGGAATTTCGCCGTTGCTTCGTGGCCTTCGACCTGCAGGTTCCAGTCGGGGCGCTTGAAAGTCGCGGGGGTGAGGCGGACGTTTTGGACTTCCTGGCGCTTGCCGCCCCAGTTCGTGCGGGTGACGCCGTTCAGTTCGTAGCCGAGGGAACGGGAGACACCGAGGGACTGCTGGTTCCAGGCTGCCGCCTCGGATTCCGCGACTTCAGCACCGAGCCAATCGAAGGCATAGAGGGCGACGGCGGCGCGCATCTCCTTGCCGAATCCCCGGCCGTGCACGCTCTGCCGGAGCCAGGAGCCCGTGCTGACCGTTTTCAGGGTGGCAAAGTCCTTGGCCGCGACGTCCTGGCAGCCGATGAACTCGCCGTCGTGCCAGATGCCCAGCAGCAGCGTCCACTCCTCCGGCGACATGGTCCCGCGGCACCGCCAATACCACTGTGCCATGTTGGGGCCGAGCTCCCCGGTAGGGGCCTCCGCCCACGGTCTGCTGAAGGGGCTGCGGCCGGGTTCGTGGATCCCGCTCAGTGCCGCCTGCGCCGCTGCGGGGATCTCCTCGTCGCGGATGGGCCGCAGCACCAGGCGGGGCGTGGTCAGGGTGAGGCCGAAGGGCGGCCAGTAGGGGACGAGCTCAGTCATCCGGGAAGCGTAGCCCAGGGCGGAACTTCCAGCGAGTCACACGCGCGCTCAGCCCGCCGGGAGTTCCCAGCTGATGTGCCGGCGGACATCCGTCAGGTTCATGGACTCGGCGAGGAACAGGTCATCGAGCATGTATTCGTCCACCCCCAGGATCCGGAGCCAGTGCCCGTATTCTTCGGGTTCGTCCCCGCCCTTTCCGCCCTCCAGCCAGCGGCTCGCGACGCAAACGCCCGTGCCGGCGTCGACCCTCACCAGCGTGCGGCCGGGCCGGCACAGCGGCGCAGCCGGGTCGCTGGGGCGGTACCCGGGGTTCGGGGTGACAGTGACTTCCAGCGCGGGGCGGCCCTCGTGGAGGACTTCAGTGATGGTGCCCAGCTCCACGGCGTTCGAATTGGGGAATTCGAGCGGCACGGGGGCATTGCCTGCCAATTCCACGGGGTCCAGCGCGGCGGAAAAGCGTCCGTTGCCGAAGCCGGGCTCGCCGTAGGCTGCTTCGGGACGGCGCCGGACCAGGCCGCGGTCGTCGTAGACCGGTGTGACGAGGTGGGGCGGCAGCAGCCAGGTCTTCCGGGTGGACCGGACGTAAAACACGTCGCGGGAATCATTGATTCCGGTGCTGCTTTGCAGGACCAGCCCGTCCGCGGTCTCCAGCCGCAGCGCACCGGGGCGGCGCAGCCAAGCGCGGACCAGGTCCGGAGCCGTTGCCGCCTCGGGGGTGCCGGCACCGGGGGCAAGGGGCCGGTCCAGGTACTCAAAGCGCAGGGAATGCCACTTCCACGGCGACGACCGGCAGAGGTTCCGGAAGGCGGCCGCCTGCTCCAGGGCGTCCCCGGGCGGGCGCGGCTCGCGCCGGTTCGAGTTGTCCCATGCGGCCATATCCACAGTTTACGCGCGGGCCCGGCCCTGTCAGCCGGAATTTCCAGTAGCATCCGAGGGTGATCCAACGACTCGGCGGACTGGGGGAAGCGACCCCGCTGGCCTTCTGGCTGGTGCTGCTGGCGTGCGCCTATCTGGCGGTCGCGGCCGTCCGGCTCACGGTCATTGATGTCCGCCACCATCTGCTGCCGGACCGGATCGTCTTTCCGGCCTATGCCGTCGCCGGGGTGCTCTTGCTCGGCGCAGCTGCGGTTCACACGGCGTCGGGTGCCGCTGCCTCGGCGGCAGTTCCCGACGGCGGCGCCGGGCTTTTCGGGGTGCCCGGGCTCCGCATTGTGGCCGGGGGAGCAACCTTGTGGCTGTTCTATTTCCTGCTGCGCGCCGTCTATCCGCCGGGGATGGGGTTTGGCGACGTCAAGCTGGCAGGCGTCCTCGGGATGTATCTGGGGTTCCTTGGGTGGCCGCACGTCTTCGCCGGGACGTTCGCCGCGTTCCTCTTCGGCGGACTGTGGAGCCTGGCCCTGCTGGTCTCGCGGCGCGGCAGCCTGAAGTCGAGCATTCCTTTTGGGCCGTTTATGCTGGCCGGTGCCGCGGCGGCCATGGCCCTGCTGCCGGCGGCCTGAGGCAGGGTTCGGCGCCCCACGGACTTTGGCTAGGCTGGCGGGATGGCAACCCCCGACTTCATTCTCAGACTGCGCGCCAAGATTGGCCACGAGACCCTGTGGATTCCCGGCGCCCGGGCCGTGGTGTTCGACGACGCCGGCAGGGTCCTGCTCGGCCAACGGGCCGACAATGGCCAATGGGGGCTCATCACCGGGATTCTTGAGCCCGGGGAAGAGCCGGCGGCGGGCATGTTGCGGGAAGTCCTGGAGGAGACCGGCGTTGTGGCCGCCGCCGAACGGCTCGTTTCGGTGGATGCCGTCGGGCCCACCACGTATCCGAACGGGGACGTCTGCCACTTCCTTACCCTCGTGTTCCGGTGCCGCTACGTCTCCGGGGAGGCGCGGGTCAACGACGACGAATCCCTCGCCGTGGGCTGGTTCTTCCCGGAGGAGTTCCCGGCGATGATGCCCGGGCATCTGGAGAGCATCGACCGTGCGGCGCAGCCGGACGGTGCTGCCCACTTCCGGCGCTGACGGCTTACGGATTCGCTGTTTGCCCATCCTGTCGGTGCCCCGCAGTAGCCTGCCCTTGTCCAGCCAGGCGCTGGGGAGAGTTGGCCCGGGTTCGCCCGGACCGGAAATGGGGAAGCATGACCGACGCTGCACTGACACACGTTTACGTTCTCCTGGACCGATCAGGGTCCATGAGCGCCATTGCCGACGACACAGTGGGCGGGTTCGCGGCCTTCGTGCGTGACCAGCAGTCCGTGGCAGGCCGGTGCCGGCTCTCGCTGGCCCAGTTCGACGACAGCTACGAGCGGGTCTATGCCGCTGTGGACATCCGGGACGTGCCACCGCTGGATCTGCAGCCGCGCGGCAGCACGGCACTGCACGATGCCATGATCCGGCTGATCGGCGAGGCCGGCGCCGAGCTGGCAGCCCTGCCGGAGGACCGGCGCCCCGGAACGGTGCTTGTCGCGGTCCTGACCGACGGCCACGAGAACTCCTCACGGGAAGCCACTGGCGCCATGGTCAAGGAGCTGGTCGAACGGCAGCAGGCCCAGTGGGGCTGGCAGTTCACCTATCTGGGCGCCAACCAGGACGCTGTGTTGACGGCTCGCGGGCTCGGCATCCGGGCCGAGGACGCCCTGACGTACGCCGCGGGGAACGTGGATGCTGCCTTCTCGGTCCAGTCGGCGAAAACGCGACGGCTGAGGGAAGCGCGGATCGGCGGGGCGAGCCTGGCGGACGCGGCTGCCGCGGCGGCCTACACCGCGGACGAGCGGGAGGCGGCCGGGGGAGGAGCGCCGCTGCCGTAGGAGGCGGGCGCCGGTAGCACGCACGGAGGCGGCCGGCGCCTTTCGCAGGAAAGGTGCCGGCCGCCGTCGGATGCTGCCGTGTCTGGCACTGCCGTGCCCGCCCTGCCGCACCGGACGGGCGCGGCAGCGGGGCGCGCGGGTGCTAGGCCTTGTGCGGCGGACGGGTCATGGACATGACGTCCAGGGCGGTGTCCAGCTGCTCCTCAGTCAGTTCGCCGCGCTCCAGGAAGCCCATGGCCACCACGGTTTCGCGGATGGTGAGGCCCTCGGCCACGGACTTCTTCGCGATCTTCGCGGCGTTCTCGTAGCCGATGAACTTGTTCAGCGGGGTGACGATCGAGGGTGACGCCTCGGCGAGGAAGCGGGCGCGCTCGACGTTGGCGGTGATGCCGTCGATCATCTTGTCCGCCATGACACGGCTGGTGTTGGCCAGCAGTCGCACGGACTCGAGCAGGTTGGCGGCCATCACGGGGATGCCGACGTTGAGCTCGAACGCGCCGTTGGTGCCGGACCACGCGATGGCGGTGTCGTTGCCGATGACTTGGGCGCAGACCATGATGGAGGCTTCGCAGATGACCGGGTTGACCTTGCCCGGCATGATCGACGAGCCCGGCTGCAGGTCCGGGATCGTGATTTCGCCGAGGCCTGTGTTGGGGCCGGAGCCCATCCAGCGCAGGTCGTTGTTGATCTTCATGAAGGAGATCGCGATGTTGCGCAGCTGGCTGGAGGCCTCGATCAGGCCGTCCCGGTTGGCCTGGGCCTCGAAGTGGTCGCGGGCCTCGGTCAGCGGGAGGCCGGTGTCGGCGGAGAGCAGTTCGATGACACGCTCCGGGAAGCCGGCCGGGGTGTTGATGCCGGTGCCGACGGCGGTGCCGCCGAGCGGAACTTCGGCGACGCGGGGGAGGGAGGCATTGATGCGTTCGATGCCGTAGCGGACCTGCGCGGCGTAGCCGCCGAACTCCTGGCCGAGTGTCACCGGGGTGGCATCCATGAGGTGCGTGCGGCCGGATTTCACGACGTCCTTGAACTCGACAGCCTTGCGCTCCAGGGACTCCGCGAGGTAGCCCAGCGCCGGGATCAGGTCGTTGATCAGGGCGGAGGTGGCTGCCACGTGGACCGAGGTGGGGAAGACGTCGTTGGAGGACTGCGAGGCGTTGACGTGGTCGTTCGGGTGGACCACCTTGTCGCTGCCGCCGGCCTTGAGCGCGCGGGTGGCCAGTTCGGCAAGGACCTCGTTGGTGTTCATGTTCGACGAGGTGCCCGAGCCGGTCTGGAAGACGTCGATCGGGAAGTCGCCGTCGTACTTGCCCGTGGCGACCTCATCAGCGGCGTCGGCAATTGCCTGGGCGAGCTCGCCGTCGAGCACTCCCAGTTCTGCGTTGGCCTGGGCTGCGGCCTTCTTCACCCGGGCCAGGGCTTCGATGTGGGCGCGCTCGAGGGTCTTTCCGGAGATCGGGAAGTTTTCGACGGCACGCTGCGTCTGGGCGCGGTACAACGCGTTCACGGGGACGCGGACTTCGCCCATCGTGTCGTGTTCAATGCGGAACTCTTCAGTGTTCAAATCTGCTGTGGAAGTCATGGGGCTAGCTTATTGGGCGGAGGCGTTCCACCGAAAACCATGAACCGCTTGCTACCGGGCTGCCGCAGGACCGCAGCGGTGGGACCTTAGATCTCACCGATTCCGGAAACGATGTCCGCCCGGCCGTCGGCGAGGCTGTAGGCGAGGCCGATCACTGCCGCCCGGCCGCCCTCGACGGCGTCGGAGATCACCCGCGAGCTGTCCACGAGGCGCTGCGACGTCTGTTTCACGTTTTCGACCACCATGTCGTTGACATCGTGCTGGTTGTTGCGCAGGGAGGTCAACACCGACGGCGTGATGCGCTCCACGAGGCTGCGCATGAAGCCCACGGGCATCTGTCCGGTTTCCACCGCGGCCTTGGTGGCCGTGACCGCTCCGCAGCTGTCGTGCCCCAGGACCACGATCAGCGGCACGCCGAGGACGCTGACGCTGTACTCGAGGGATCCGAGCACGGCGTCATCGATCACCTGGCCCGCGGTGCGGACGACGAAGGCGTCCCCGAGGCCGAGATCGAAGATGATTTCGGCGGCCAGGCGGGAATCCGAGCAGCCGAAGATCACGGCGAAGGGGTGCTGGTTCTCCACGAGGGAGGAACGGCGCGACGCGTCCTGGTTGGGATGGGACGATTCGCCGGAAACAAAGCGCTCGTTGCCTTCGCGGAGTCGACGCCAGGCAAGTGCGGGGGTGAGATATGTGGCCACGGCCTTACCTTACGGCGAAGGGGCCGGGGAGGGCGAAACTGTTGCAGTCGCAGTGCTGCCGGGTGACGCACTGCTAGCGGGAGCGGAATTGCCCTCGAGCGCCTTGACCACCGCGGCCGCCAGGACCGTGAATTCATCCAGCTGGGCGGACCCGGCCAGAATGACCGTGGTCCCGCCGGCGTCGCGGAGCACCATGCTCTTTTCGCCCTTGCCGGTATCGCGCAGCTCCCAGTCCCGGCCTCCCGCGGCGCGGGTTCCGGTGACCGGGGCGCTCTTGACCTGCTGGAGCAGCCAGGTGGGATTGGACTGCCGCGTCTGCACCAGGCCGATGAAGGATTCCTTGGGGGTGAGGTAGCCGACCTCCCATGTGGGGACGCCGCTGCCCGTCCCGGACTCCCACCGGGCGTAATTTGCGCGGAATGTTTCGCCGGTTTCCGGGGCCGCGGGTGTGAATCCCGCCACATCTGCAGCGTTCCGCGCCACGGCGCTGACGTTGATGTCCGGGCGGTAGCCGTCGGACTTTGGCGACGGGTTCATCAGGACGATCGGCAGGAACGTGGCGATGCTCAGGACCAGCGCGATGATCATGCCGATCACGGAGGCGTTCGCGCGCTTCGCCGCTCCCGCGGTCAGGACGGGCTTGACGGGCGGCTGGCCGCCTGCGCCGGACGCTTCCTGGCCGGCCGTGCTGGCGGGGGAAGCTGGGGCTGCGGGGGGCGTTTCCTGCAATTCACTCACCCCTCTATAGTCGCCCATTCCGGGCCGATCTCACATTCGGTGGCGCCGGGCGGGGCTGGGCCGGCCGTTTCACGGAATGGTCATTCCGAGACGCAGCTTTTCGCCGCGACTATGATCGATAACAGACGAGATCACTAACCAACGAATCACCGCGACGGATCGACCTGTCCGTGCGGCTTCAATGATCGCCACTCGAAGAAGAGGTTCACGTGACACCAGCGCCAATGACCCAGAAGTACTCCACGCTTTCCCCGTCTCTCGCCGTCGGCATCGACGAGCCGGACCGCAACCTTGCTCTGGAACTTGTCCGCGTCACCGAAGCCGCTGCCATCGCCGGCGGCCACTGGGTCGGGTTCGGGGACAAGAACAAGGCCGACGGCGCCGCCGTCGACGCCATGCGCTCGTTCCTGCAGACCGTCCACTTCAACGGTGTTGTGGTTATCGGCGAAGGTGAAAAAGACGAAGCCCCGATGCTCTTCAACGGAGAGCGCGTCGGTGACGGCACCGGGCCCGAGTGCGATGTCGCCGTCGACCCGATCGACGGAACCCGGCTGACCGCCCTGGGCATCAACAACGCCCTCGCCGTCCTCGCCGTCGCCGAGCGCGGCTCGATGTTCGATCCCTCCGCGGTCTTCTACATGGAGAAGCTCGTCACCGGTCCGGAAGCCGCCGACATGGTTGACCTGCGCCTGCCGGTCAAGCAGAACCTGCACCTGATCGCCAAGGCCAAGGGCGTCAAGGTCAACCAGCTCAACGTGATGATCCTGGACCGCGACCGGCACCGCCCGCTCGTGGAGGAGATCCGCGAGGCCGGTGCACGGACCAAGTTCATCATGGACGGCGACGTCGCCGGCGCCATCGCCGCAGCCCGTTCGGGCACCGGCGTGGACGCCCTGATGGGCATCGGCGGAACGCCGGAAGGCATCGTGGCGGCCTGCGCCATCAAGTCCCTGGGCGGCGTGATCCAGGGCCGGCTGTGGCCCACCAGCGACGACGAGAAGCAGAAGGCAATCGACGCCGGCCACGACCTGGACCGGGTGCTGTCCACCAACGATCTCGTGTCCAGCGACAACTGCTACTTCGCCGCAACGGGCATCACCGACGGCGACCTGCTTAAGGGAGTGCGCTACTCCAAGGACAAGGTCCTTACCCAGTCCATCGTGATGCGCTCCAAGTCCGGCACCATCCGCTTCGTGGATGGCGAACACCAGGCCAGCAAGTGGGAAGGCTACGCGCGCAAGGGCTAGCACCAGCCGCGACAGCCAGAACACCCGGATCCCGGGGCGCGTTTCGCGCCCCGGGATCCGCCGTTTCCGGGAGCGCCGGCGGGGCGGCCGGATTAGGTAGGGTGGAACCATGACATGGCTTGTAACAGGTGGCGCAGGATATATCGGTTCGCACGTGGTTTCCGCTTTGCGCGGGGCCGGGATCCAGGCGGCGGTGATTGATTCGCTCTCCAGCGGGCACCGCGAGTTCGTCCCGGACGACGTGCCGTTCGTGCACGGCACCATCCTCGACTCGGAGCTTGTGGCGCGCACCATGCTGGACCTTGGCGTCACCGGAGTGATCCATCTGGCCGGCTTCAAATACGCCGGCGTTTCCGTCCAGGAGCCGCTGCTCACTTACGAGCAGAACGTCACCGGCACGGCTGAACTCCTGAAAGCGATGGAGCTCGCCGAGGTCGACAAGCTGGTCTTTTCCTCCTCCGCCGCAACGTACGGCACCCCCACCGGGGACATCGTCACTGAAGACACCCCGACGAACCCCGAGTCGCCCTACGGGGAGAGCAAACTGATCGGGGAGTGGCTGATCCGGGACCAGGGCCGTGCCCGCGGGCTGAAGCACACCTCTCTGCGGTACTTCAACGTGGTCGGCTCCGGCTCGCCCGATCTGTACGACACGAGCCCGCACAATCTCTTCCCGATCGTGCTCCGCGCGCTGACCGCGGGGAAGACCCCGCGGATCAACGGCACCGACTACAACACCGACGACGGCACCTGCGTGCGGGACTACGTGCATGTCGCCGACCTGGCCACCTCGCACGTCGCGGCGGCCCAGGCCCTCGCCGCCGGCAGGCCCCTGGAACGCGTCTACAACCTCGGGTCCGGCGACGGACTCTCCGTCCGGCAGATCATGACGGCGATGGCCAAGGTCACCGGCATCGACTTCGAGCCGGAGATCGGCCCCCGCCGGGCCGGGGACCCGGACCGGATCGTGGCCGACGGCACCCTGGCCGCACGTGACCTGGACTGGAAGATGCGGCACTCCGTCGAGGACATGGTCGCCAGCGCTTACGAAGCGCAGAAGAAAGCAGCCTCCGCCGGAAACTAGGGCCCGGGCGCGGACATGCCCAGTGCCCACCCTCAGGAATGGACATAGCGGGTTTATGTCCACCCGCCGCGGCTGCCGCGGGACATGTCCAGAGTCGCGGTCCAGGTTCGTGCTGCGGCCACGGGACATGTCCAGTGTTCAGCCCGGACGACGCCGTGTCCCCGGGACATGCCCAGTGGTCACGCTCAGGAGTGGACATAGTGGGTTCATGTCCACTCACCGCGACTGCCGCTGGACATGTCCAGCGGCAGCCAGATTGTTGCTGGCTCAGGTGGGGCATGTCCGGTGTTCAGCCCGGGTTGTTCCTACCCGAGGCGGGGCATGTCCAGTTTTCAGCCCGGACGACGTCGTGTCCGGGGGACATGCCGAGTGCTCACGCTCAGGAATGGACATAGTGGGTGTATGTCCACCCGCTGCGGCTGCCGCGGGGCATGTCCTGCGGCAGCCCGGGTTGGTGCTGTCTCAGGTGGGACATGTCCAGTGTTCATCCCGGATGACGCCCGAGTCCCGGGGACATGCCCAGTGCTCACGCTCAGGAATGGACATAGTGGGTGTATGTCCACCCGCTGCGGCTGCCGCGGGGCATGTCCAGCGCGACGCATGCCCGACGGCGGGCTAGCGGCGGAGCGCGCCGCGCAGCCGGACGGGCACGGTCCGGGCCGCCTGGGCGCCGCGGCGGGCGGCCTGCGCGCACTTCCTGGCCAGCTGGTAC
Organism: Arthrobacter sp. NicSoilB4; assembly: GCF_019977335.1. Classification (NCBI taxonomy): domain Bacteria; kingdom Bacillati; phylum Actinomycetota; class Actinomycetes; order Micrococcales; family Micrococcaceae; genus Arthrobacter; species Arthrobacter sp. NicSoilB4. Next base: position 1,079,257 of record NZ_AP024653.1, read on the forward strand.
CCGCTGTAGCGCATTTTCTTCACCGGCAGGTCCCAGGTTCCGGGGTACGCGACCTCGCGCCCGCCGAACGACTTCTTGAAGGCCGTGAAGCCGGCCCATTTGTGGTCGGGCTGGTCTGCGGGGGCGACGCCCCAGAGGTCCACATGCTTCAGGCCCTTGTCCTTGGCATCTGCCATCAGCGTGACCAGCAGCGGAATCCCGGCGCTGAGCTTCCGGTGTGTATCGTCCAGGGCGGCGTGGGCATACGTGCGGGTATCCGCGGAGTCGTAGGCAAGGGCGGCGGCGATGGGCTCGCCCTCGAGCTCGGCGACGAAGAGGGTCGCGGCGCCGGCAGGCATCAGGGAGCGCGCGACCCGGGTCAGGTACTCATCGCTCTGCGGCTTGAATCCATTGCGCGCCGCCGTCAGGTGCAGGAACGCCAGCAGTACCGAGATCTCGTCGGGGTCCTGGCTGGAACGGAACGTCACGCCCTTCTTGTGGATGTTCCGGTACAGGTTGCGGTTCACCGGCTTCATGTCCGCGAGGACGTCCTTGAAGTCCCTGTCCAGGTCCACAACCCAGCTCAGTTCGGGCTGCTGGTTGGCAGGGGCGGGCCGGAGGCCGCGCTTGCGCAGGACGGCGTCGGCGTCGGCGGCCGTGAAGCCGGCATCCACCGGTTCAATCCGGACAAACACGGCCCCGCAACTGCGGGCCAGGTCCTTCAGCGCCGCCAGGGCGGCGTCGAACGCGGCCAGGGACGCGGCTACCGGGCCGTAGGGTGCGTAGAGGAGTTTCCCGGCCGGGTTGCTCTCCTCGATGGCCAGGAAGCTCCAGCCCGGACCCGAGTGCTGGTGCACGGTCCGTCCCAGGCCGCGCTGGAATTCGGCCCACGGGGCGCTCTGCAGGAAGTGGTCCACGGTCTCAGGCTTTCAGGGCGGTCGTGACGGCAAACGCAAGGGCTGTTCCGGTGGCACCGGACATGGCGTGTGCATTGACCGGCGCCTCGGCGGCGGGCAGGAATGCGCTCGCGCCGCGTTCCAGCCGCAGCTCGCCCTTGGGGGAGTCGAGGAGCACGGAGCCGGACACAACGATGATGACCGCGGCCCCCGACTGCGCCAGCGGGACCGGTTCCGCGCCGGGCGCCAGCTCGATGCGCTGCAGCTGGAATTCACGGAACGGCGGCCGGAAGACCTCCTGTCCCAGCATCGTGGTCTCGGCGCTGAGCATCGGGACACCGACGGCTTCAAAGGCGATGGTGCGGAGCAGTTCCGGCACGTCCACGAACTTAGGCGTCAGTCCGCCACGCAGGACGTTGTCGGAGGAGGCCATGACCTCGATGCCGAGGCCGTGCAGGTAGGCGTGGACGTTGCCGGCCGGGAGGTAGACAGCCTCGCCCGGGGCCAGCGAGATCCGGTTGAGCAGCAGCGAAATCAGGACGCCCGGATCGCCCGGGTACTGCGCATTGAGCGTGACGACGGTGGACAGCTCCGCCTGGTGCGGCGCCGTCGGGGCGCCGGAGACCAGAGCCGCCACGATGGCGGCCGTTGCGGCGGCGACGTCCTCGCCGCCGGCGATCAGCCGCTCGAAGGCGGAGCGCAGGGCGGTGTGCTCCTCGGGCTGTGCCAGATCCTCCAGCAGCAGCGGAACGAGCGGAGGAAGATCGAGGCCGGCGAGTTCAAAGTCCGCCACCAGCAATTCGAAGACGGCACGCGCTTCCGAGGCCGGCCGGAAGCCGCACAGCGCCTCGAACGGGGTCAGCGCGAAGATCATCTCCGGCTTGTGGTTGTCGTCCTTGTAATTGCGTTCAGCCGCGGCGCGGTCGACTCCGGCAGCCTCCTCGCGGGCGAATCCCTCCCGGGCCTGCTCGAGAGTGGGGTGCACCTGGAGCGAGAGGGGGCTGTCGGCGGCCAGGACCTTGAGCAGGAACGGAAGCCGGGGGCCGAATTCGGCCACGCTGTCGCTGCCCAGATGGTGTTCCGGGTCTTCCCCGATCAACGTGTCCAGTGCCCGGCCGCCGTGGCCCTCGACCGCCGCGTGGGCTCCGGCGGATCCGGCCGGGCTCAGCGCCACTGACGGTGAGTCCGGGTGGGCACCGATCCAGAGCTCAGCCTCGGGGCCGCCGGAAGCAGGCCGGCCAAGCAGCCCGGCGATGGCCGTCGTGGAGCCCCAGGCATATGGCCGGAGGACGTTCTCGAGTTCATACACTGCCTGGGTGTCCCAATCTGTTGCGGAAGGCTGCTAAGGAAGGTGTGGCCGCGGAACTACAGCGGCGCGCACTGGCCGTTCGTGGCGACCAGGTTGCGGATCGACTGTTCGTCGCCGTTGAGCTTGAACTGGTTCAGCATCTCTTCGGTGATCGGCTCGCCATCCGGCGTCGTGGTCACCGGAGTGAAGTCCGACGGCGGCGGCGCGGGCTGGGTTCCGGGCTGTGCAGCGGGCAACGCCCCGGCTGCCGACAGCGGCCCGGGCGCCTGGTCCTGCCCGCGGATGCCGTCTTCCGCGGCGCCCGCCGCCGGAGTGGGCGCGAGGAGCGCATCGACCTTCTGGTGGATCTGGTCGAAGTCGGGGACGGTCGAGAAGGAAGCGTCGAAGTCGGGCGGTCCGATGGTCAGCCGGCTCATTTGCTGGCCCTTCGCCTTCATGGCGAGGTCCACGAAACTCCCGAGCTGTCCGGAGGAGATGTTGGAGTCCACCACCTTGGTGCCCGCCTTCACGATGTCCTCGAACTTGGACAGCAGGGTTGCCGGATCCAGCTGCTTGAGCATGGCCTGCTGGACGCACTGCTGGCGGGCGATGCGGGAGTAGTCGTCCACGAATTCGCGCGACCGGCCGTACCAGAGGGCGTGGTAGCCATCCAGCGTATTGTCGCCGGCCGGGATCCAGCCCAGCGGCATGCCGTGGATTCCGCTCGCCTCGTCAATGGTCTCGCCGCTGATCGGGACCCAGCCGCCTGCCTTGATCCGGATGCCGCCCATGGCATCGATGAGCCGGGCGAAGCCGTCCATGTCGACCAGAACGTAGGCCTGGACCTTGATGCCGAGGCTCCCGGACACCGCTTCCAGCGTGGCCTGCGCGCCGGGGTCCTCCACCCCGGGGTACAGGTCCTTGTGTTCGTTGGTGACCTCGGTGTTGATGGCGTTGATGAGGCATTCGTTGCCGCAGTCGTAGCCGTCGGGATAGATCGTGCGCATCGGCGAGTCCTCGCTGAACTGCGCATTCTGCAGATTGCGGGGCACGGAAATGATGGCGGTCGCGCCGGTCTTGGCATCGACGCTGATGACCGAGAGGCTGTCGGGCCGGCGGCCGGTACGGTCGGACCCGGCGTCACCGCCCATCATCAGGAAGTTGTACCGGCCTTCGGAGGGTTCCATGGCCGGTCCGGCGGAGAAGATATTGGAGATTGCGTCGCGGCTGACGTTGAGCAGGTACGCGGCGTAGCCCAGCGATCCGCTGCTGAGGATCATCGCCAGCACCAGGGCGACCACGACGGCGGGGCGCGCCTTGGGGGTCAGCAGCACGGGACGGATCAGCCGCAGGGTGTTGATAAAGAGCGCGGCCCAACCCACGGCCAGTGCGACCAGGCCGATGATGAGCAGCAGCGAGGCTATGGAGTTCGTGAACAGGTTGATCAGCGTCGACCGCGATGCCACGAGGAGCACTGCCGCCAGGCCGGCCAGCACCCAGACGGTGAGGGTGACGCGCAGCGCGATCCGTCCCAGCCGCCGGTCCCCGGCCACGGTCTGGGCACTTCCCGGCACCAGAAGAGTCATCAGGATCAGCAGGAACGCACGCTTGGTCAGGACCGACGCGGAGGCTCCGGCGGGATAGCGGACCGGATCCGTAAAGGACGGGGCAGACGCACGGTTGCGTGGCGCCGGCTGACGGGAGGGGGCATAACTGTTGGTCATCTGGTGATCCTTAACGGCTGCCCCGGGCGACGACGTTTGCGTCGGCGAACACTTCGCTCACCTTCTGCCGCAGGTTGGCGCCCTTCCGGGTGGCGGCATCATTGAGCTCCTGGGCGAAGTCGGCCAAGGCGGCGCGGAGCTGTCCGGCCAGGGGATCCGTGCCCGAGGCCAGCATGCGCACCGCCAGCAGGCCGGCGTTCCTGGCCCCGCCGATGGAAACGGTCGCGACGGGAACCCCGGCGGGCATCTGGACGATGGATAGCAGGGAGTCCATGCCGTCGAGGGTCTTGAGCGGCACCGGGACGCCGATGACCGGCAAGGGCGTGACCGAGGCGAGCATGCCCGGCAGGTGGGCGGCGCCGCCGGCGCCGGCAATGATGACACGGAGGCCGCGCTCATGGGCCGTCCGGCCGTAGCGGATCATTTCGAGCGGCATACGGTGTGCGGAGACCACATCGGCCTCGAACGGGATCCCGAACTCGGCGAGGGCCTCGGCCGCGGCCTCCATCACGGGCCAGTCCGAGTCCGAGCCCATGACGAGCCCGACGATGGGGTCATCGGCCCCGGCGTCCGCCGTTGCCGGGGACTGGGCCGTGCTGCTGCTGTTGCTGGCGCTCATACGTTCTCCTCGTGGGCTCCCGCAACGGTGCGGGGCTGCGCCTTTCCGTTCCGGATGATGTTGGCGACCGTGGTGGCGCGTTCGCGCACCGAGTCGACGTCGGCCACGGAGCCGCCGACGAGGTTGACGTGGCCGATCTTGCGGCCGGGCCGGACGGCCTTGCCATAGCAGTGGACCTTCGCCGCGGGTTCGCTGGCCAGGGCCGCGGGGTAGGCGGAGAACAGGTTCTGGTTCTCGCCGCCCAGGAAATTCTTCATCACAACGACAGGGCCGAGGAGGTCCGTGGCGCCGAGCGGCAGATTGAGGATCGCCCGGAGGTGCTGTTCGAACTGGCTCGTCACGGAGCCGTCCTGGGTCCAGTGGCCGGTGTTGTGCGGGCGCATGGCGAGCTCGTTGATCAGGAAGCCCGCTCCCACACCGGGCGTCTCGAAGAGTTCCACAGCCATAACACCGGTGACGCCGAGTTCGCTGGCGATCCGGAGGGCGGCGTTCTCCGCAGCTGCGGCGACCTCCAGCGGGATGTCCAGGGCCGGGGCGATGACTTCGTCACAGACGCCGTTGACCTGGATCGTGTGCACAACCGGCCAGGCCCGCGCCTCACCGTCCGGGGTCCGGGCCACCAGGGCAGAGAGTTCGCGGCTGAATTCCACTTTTGCCTCGGCGAGCAGCGGTGACATGGCCTCGAACCAGTCGGCGGTGTCGGCTGCTTCCGCCGCGGAGTCCACGATGCGCACACCTTTGCCGTCGTAGCCGCCGCGCGGGGTTTTGAGGACGACCGGCCAGCCCGTGTCGTCGCCGAACGCGATCAGCCCGGCGACGTCGGCAACGGAGGCCCACGTGGGGTTGGGCAGCTCCAGCCTGTCGATGGCCGCCCGCATCACGAGCTTGTCCTGGGCGTTGACCAGGGCGTCCGGTCCGGGGTGCACGTTGACGCCGGCGCGCTGCAGGGAACGCAGGTGCTCTGTGGGAACGTGCTCATGGTCGAAGGTCAGGACGTCCAGGCCGCGGGAAAACTCAAGGAGATGGTCCAGGTCGGTGTAATCACCGACCGGGGCGTTGGCTACGGCCGAGACGGCCGAGACGTCCTCGCCTTCGGCAAGGACGCGGAGCTCGAAGCCCAGGGCTGTGGCCGCCGGGGCCATCATTCGGGCGAGCTGGCCGCCGCCAACCACACCGATCACAGGAAAAGTCACAAGTCCCAGCCTACCGAAAGCCTCGCCATATCCCGGCTTTTTGAATTTCCCGTGCGGGTGCCGACGGGGATTCAGCCGCATTCAGGCGGGGACAGGTCAGGGCCGTGCCGGCGGTGCAGCCGATGGCCGGCCCGCCGTTCCGGGCCGTCAGCTGGCGGCTTCCCGCCGGGGCAGTTCCGGCCCGCGGACTGCGCCATGGGGGCCGGTTCCCGGCTTTCGGCGCTAAAATAGGCCGTTGGGCCTTTGGCCGACAGTTCACGAAGGCCACGGAGGGTCATGATTACTACACTTACGGAGCGCTTGCATGGGCTCGCGTCGCTTTTCTGGCGCGAAGTGGCCAAGTTCGGTGCGGTGGGCGGTGTTGCGTTCGTCATTGACAACGGACTCACCTACTACCTCATGCATGGCCCGATGACGGACAGTGAAGCCAAGGCCCGGTTCGTCGGAGCCAGCATCGCAACCGTCTTCTCCTGGATCGCGAACCGCTTCTGGACCTTCCGGCACCGCCGCCAGGACAATGTGGTCCGCGAATTCCTCATGTTCATCCTGATCAACGGCATCGGCATCGGCATCTCCACCGGATTCACCGCCCTCGCCAAGTACACCTTCGGCGTTACTGACAAGAACATGCTGTTCGCCGCGGGGGTCGTTGGCATCCTCGTGGCCACCGTGGTGCGCTTCTTCGCTTACCGCTTCCTGGTCTTCAACAAGGAACTCGACGAAGAGCCGGAGTTTTCCCACGACCACGAGATCATCGAACGGCACCCCCACACCAAACCGGAAGTGCGCGTCGAAGGCGCTGCCGTCAAAGATCCGGAGCTGCCGGACCCGCACATTTAGGCGGGGCGCGGACGGTGCGTGTGCGGCAGGCCGCTCAGCCGCCGTTGACGCGCTCGTCCGCGAGCAGCTTTTCTGTCACTACGACGTCGGGGTGCACCAGCACCACTGAGCCGTCGCCGCGCCACGCGCCCAGGGACTGGGCGAGGGCGGATTCCAGGCCATCGCCGGCGGCCACCAGCAGCCGCACGCCGTCGTCGTGCGCCGCCGCGAAGCCGTCCAGCAGGTCAGCGTGGGTGTGGGCCATCCCGGCGGCGGCCAGCACGGCACGCCGCGTTCCTTCCGGATCCACGTGTGCCATAAAAACGTCCCCGTGGGAGCGCACCTCGGCGGCATAATCCACGACGCCGGTGGGCAGCTCACCGGGCCACCGCATGGCCAGCGCCGGCAGCGCCACTGCCACGACGGCGTCGAATGCCCCCTGCGCGGCGCCGGGGGCCGGGTCGGCGGTCGCCAGCAGTTCGGCCTCGGCATCGCCGAAGACGACCTCCATGCCGAGCTGCCAGGCGGCCAGGGCGAGGATGACGGACTTCCAGTGGGCCGGCAGGTCCAGTCGCAACCGCGTTCCGGGCTCGGCGTCGAGCTCGTCCTGCAGCAGGTTGCTCGTCTTGGCCACCCAGTTGTCCAGAACCCGGCCGGACAGCTCGACGCGCTCAGCGTCGGGGCCGTACCAGGTGAGCCGGGGTGAGGTGGCCTGGCCGGAACGCAGGGCTGTCATCAGTTCGATTGCCGGGATGCTCATGGCTTCATCTTGCCATGATGGAAGCGGCTGTGATCTCTGTCATACCCGTGCGGGAGGCCGCGGGCAGGCGCGCTTGAACTGCCCCGGGAAGTTTCCCGTAAATTCAACAAAATCCCTCGAAAGTGCTCAGTACCCTGATTATTCCGCGGGTTCTCGGGGACTGGCCCGAAAAAACGCGGGCGTGGCGTGCCCCGGATTTAGGTCTCAAGTTGATTATTATCTCCGTCGCGGCTTGACTCCCGGATACTTACACGCGTGTAATTAGGTATCGAAGGCCAATGCGCAGAACCGGCACACAACCGAGTGTCCAAGGGTCAGTCATAGGCTGCAAAATCAGAGAGGGAACGCCAATGGGGCTAGCAGAGCGTATCCATGAAGAGGCCGTCGTTGCTGGGCAGGCCACGGCCAAATACCGTTCACGCGGAGTGCCGAGTGACTGGTATGTAGACCCGGCCGATCCGGACGCCGCAGACCGCTACAACGAACACACCAACGACTCGCTGCAGGACCAGGCGACTGCCTTCCTCGCGGCGCACGACGAACTTGTGGCCGGTCCGGACCAGGACAACGATCTTTCCGATCCGCCGATGGAGCTCCAGACCCTTCACTCCGGCACCACCGCGCAGCCGGTGTGGATCGGATTGCCCTTCCAGCAGGACTTCGACGATGAAGGCGAACTGGGCTGGCAGACGGACGCGCTGTGCGCACAGACCGACCCGGAGGCGTTCTTCCCCGAGAAGGGCGGCTCCACCCGCGACGCCAAGAAGGTCTGCGGGGCGTGCAACGTCCGCTCGCAGTGCCTCGAATACGCCCTCTCCAACGATGAGCGTTTCGGAATCTGGGGTGGCCTCTCCGAGCGCGAGCGGCGCCGGCTTAGGAAGCGAGCGATCTAATTCTTCAGGAAGTACGAGTCACCGCCGTCGTGGTTTCCCACGACGGCGGTGACTTTCTCCCCAGGACCCTGGCGGCGCTGGCGGCCCAGACCCGGCCCGCGGATACCTGCATCGGGGTTGATACCGGTTCCCGCGACCATTCCGCGGCCCTCCTCGAACAGGCCTTTGGCAAAGCCAACGTCACCGTCCTCAGCCAGGCCCGGAGCGGCATGGGCGCCGCGGTGCAGGCCGGACTCAGCGCATTGGCCCCCGGACGAGTTGCCGCCGAATGGATCTGGCTGCTCCACGACGACGCGGCTCCCGCCCCCGAAGCCCTTGCCGAGCTTCTTCATGCCGTGGAACGCGCGCCGTCCGTCACCGTGGCCGGCTGCAAGCAGCTGGACTGGCACTCCGAGCGCCGGCTGATCGACGTTGGGCTCTCCACGAGCCGCTGGGCGGAACGGCTGACCCTCATCGACGCCGACGAACTCGACCAGGGGCAGTACGACGGCCGCAGCGACACCTTTGCCGTCAACTCCGCGGGTATGCTGGTCCGCCGCGACGTCTGGGAGGACCTCCGCGGCTTCGACCCCGCCCTGCCGGGCACCGGCGACGATGTCGACTTCTGCTGGCGGAACCGGCTGGCCGGACACCGGGTGGTCGTCGTCCCCAGCGCCCGGATGCACCACGTCTCGCACCGTCCGAACGCCCTCGGCAACGCGACGGCGGCCCGCAAGGCCCAGGTGCACTTGCGGCTCAAGCACGCCGCCGCGTGGAAGGTGCCGCTGCACGCGGCCGGCGCACTGATCGGGAGTCTCTTCAAGCTGGTCCTGAGCATTGCCGTCAAAGACCCGGGCCACGGCTTCTCGCAGCTCCTGGCCACGTTCGGCGCCCTCGGTCGACCCGCGGCAGTAATCCGGGGCCGGCGCAACGCTGCCCGGACCCGCCGCGTCCGGCGTTCCGTCATCAAAGGGCTGCAGACTCCGCGGCGCGAGGTCTGGGCCCACCGCCGATCCCTGATGGAAGCCCTCGGTGCGGATGATTCCGGGGATGGCCCTGCCGCTAACGACCCGCTGGCCGAGCAACCAACCGGCGACTCGGTCGACGACTTCGCGGCCCTCACAACATCCGAGCGGGGCTGGGTGGGCAACGGCGCGCTGCTGGCCGTCCTGGTCACGACGGCGGCGTCCCTGGTCGGCCTGCTGAGCCTGTTCCGGGCCGAGGCAGTCTCCGGCGGCGCGCTGATTCCTGTTTCGCCGCGGCTGGGCGAGATCTGGAACCACGCCTCCGGCTGGTGGATCACCCTCAGCGCAGGACTTCCCGGCCACGGCGACCCCTTTGGCTACGTGCTGTGGGTTCTCGGCGTCCTCGGCGCCGGCAACGCCAACAGCGCGCTCGGCTGGCTGCTGATGCTGGCCATGCCGCTTTCCGCCCTCGGCGCCTGGTTCGCCGCCGGCGCCCTGACGCAGCGCCGGCGGCTGCGCCTGGCCGCCGCCCTCGTCTGGGCGGGCGCCCCGGCGCTTCTGGTGGCACTCAACCAGGGCCGTGTCGGAGCCCTGCTCGTCCACGTGATGATGCCGCTGCTGGTCCTCGCCCTGCTGCGGGCCACCGGCACCGCTGCCGGGCGAGGCCGCTACGCCGTTCCGGCCCCTGGGGAGCGGCGCTTCACCGAGTCGCCCCCGGCCAAGCCCGGGATCAACGGCACGCCGTCCTGGACGGCCGCCGCGGCGGCAGGCCTGGCGCTGGCTGTCGTCACCGCAGCGGCCCCCTCGCTGCTGCTGCCCGCCGTCGTCCTCGTCGCACTCTGCGGCACACTTCTGGGCCGCCGCGGCCGGACCGTGTGGTGGGCGCTGCTGCCCAGCCTGGCCTTGTTCGTGCCGTTCCTGGTCTCCACTCTGGAACGTCCCCGCGCCGTGCTCGCAGACCCCGGCCAGCCGCTTGCCTTTGACGCCGCACCGCTCTGGCAGCAGGCCCTGGGCCAGCCGTTGCGCTTTGCCGCAGGTGGCGGGCTCGCCGGCCTCCCGGTGTTCGGCCCGGACTCCGCCGTGCCGTGGGCGCTCCTGCTGGCGCTGCTGATCGGACTGCCCGCCCTGTTCCTGGCCGCCGCCGCGCTGTTCCTCCCGGGCCGGCCGCCGCGGATTGCCCGAGCACTCTGGGCGGCAGCCCTCCTGCTTCTCGCCGGCGGGTGGCTCAGCGGCCAGGTAGCCACCGGAGCCAGCGCCGATGTCATGGTGACTGCCTTCACCGGACCGGCTGTATCGGCCGCGGCCTTCGCCATCCTGGGGGCGGCGCTGATTGGCGCGGCGGGCCTGCTGGACTCCGCCGACCGTGCCGCCGCCGCCACGACGGGCCGCAAGATCCTGCTCCGCACCACCGCCGTCACGGCCATGGTCCTCCTGCTGGCCGGACCTGTCGCCGGCCTCACAGTGTGGGCAGCGCAGAACGTCCTGACGCCGGCCGCTCCGGCCGCGGAACCGTCCGCCGCGCCCGGCACAGGCGCGCTCGGCAGTCCGAGACTCGTGCAGCCGGCCGAGTCCCGGACCCTCCCGGCCACGGCCATAGACCGCGGCGAGGGGCCGGAACAATCCCGCACCCTCCTGATCTCCACCGGCGAAAACGGAACCTTTGACGCCACGCTGATGCGCGGCGCCGGGACCACGCTGGACGCCCTGTCCACGATCGCCTCAGCCCGGCCGATCATGGGGGAGCCGGGGCAGGAGACGGTCCGTGACGACGACGCCGTCGCGGCTTCGCTCCGCAACGTCGTGGCGACCATCGTGGCAGGCCAGGGCGTCGATCCGCGCGAAGAGCTCGAGCAGCTCGGCGTCGGCTTTGTGGTGCTGCGCGCCGCCGACACCGCGGCCCAGCTGACCGCGAGCCGCATGGACGCCGTCCCCGGGCTCGTCGCCGTCGGCAAGACCGACGTCGGCTGGCTTTGGCGCATCAGCCCCCTGAACCAGCCGGTGATCCAGGCCGCCGACGTCGCCCACCGCGTGCGGATCGTCGACGGCGCGGGAGCCACCGTCGGGCTGGTCCCGTCCGAGGCGGTGTCCGCCGACGCTGCGGTTCCCGCCGGGCCTGAGGGCAGGCTCGTGGTCCTGGCCGAACGCGCCGATCCCGGCTGGAGCGCCTGGATCGACGGCCGCCGCCTCACCGCCACCACGTCCGGCTGGGCGCAGGCCTTCACCCTGCCGGCGCAGGGCGGGCAGTTCAGCCTCCGCTATGAGGCGCCCTGGGCCGTCTGGGCGGGCGTGGCCCAGGCCGTCATCATCGGCCTGACCGCCCTGCTTGCCATTCCCATGCCTGCCCGCCGGCCGAACACCGGCCTCTCCAGGGACGAAGGCTCCCTGCGTAAGGAACATCATCATGCCCAGGGATGACACCCCCGCGACAAACACCCCAGAAACCCCCGACGACGCCGGGACGCCCGACACTGCCGGCAACTCCGCCGAGCCACCGGCGGAGCGGTCCGGCCGGCCCGAGCGACGCGCAGCCGCGCCGCTGCTGTCGCGCTGGAAGGCGTTGCCGCACGCCGGGCGGCTGGGCGGGGTCCTTTCGGCCGTCGTCCTCGTCGCCGCCGGAGGGGGACTCGTTTCCGCCACGGCGCTCTCGACCCAAGGTCCCGGCAGCAGCCGCCCGGTCGCGGCCCCCCTGGCGGCGGTCCCCGCGGGCAGCAGCATCGGCGTCTGCCCCGGACCGGCGCAGCTGCTCGAGGGAGCCCCCGTGGGCACCGATCCGCAGTTCAGCCCGGAGTCCGCGACCGCCAAGAGCGACGTAAATGCCGTCGTGCTGGGCTCCAGTGCCGGGCTCCTCCCCGGCAGCCGCCTCGCCTCGCTCGCGGGCAGCACCCTGGTGGAACTCGCCAAAGCCGCACCCGCGTCCGGAAGCCCTTCGCCAGCCGCTACCAGGCCTGCGAACGGCACCCCCGTCCCGCTGGCCGGCGTGGTCTCCCAGCGGGGCGTCGACGGCGTCAGTGTCCTGAGCGCTGATTCACAGGCCGACCGGCAGGCTTCCGCCGGAGCGGTCATGCGCTACGCCGCCGAGGACGGGGACCTCCGCGGTTCGGCGGCCGCGGCGTGCCAGCAGCCCGCCAACGATCTCTGGCTCATCGGCGCGAACACCGCGCTCGGCCGGACGGCCGTGCTGAACCTCACCAACACGTCCGGCAGCCCGGCCACGGTCAGCCTGGACCTCTTCGGAGCCAAGGCCCAGATCCAGGCCCCGGGCAGCCGCGGACTCCTCGTGGCCCCGGGCACCACCCGCTCCGTCGTCCTCGCCGGGCTCGCGCCGGGACAGGAGCGGCTCAGCGTCCGCGTCCGCAGCGCGGGCGGGCCGGTGGCCGCGGTCATCCAGCAGAGCGTGCTGCGCGGGCTCACACCCGGCGGAGTCGAGTTCATCACCCCCGCCGGTGCACCTGCCATCCGCCAGGTGATCTCCGGCGTCGACATCCAGGATCCGTCCGGGCTGGCGGACCTCACGGGGAAACCCGGCTTCGGCGATGCCGGACCTGCCCTGCAGATCACCGTTCCGGGGTCCGCCGACGCTGTCGTGGCGATCAAGCTGTTCGGGCGGGACGGCCAAAAGGCCTTGCCCGGCGGCGGAGTGGTCACGGCCAAAGCCGGAGCCGTCACCGAGGTCCCGCTGTCCGGAGTGCCGGCGGGGTCCTACACCGTGGCCGTCAGTTCCGACGTCTCCTTCACCGCGGCTGCCCGCGTCACCCGGGGACTGGACGCCGAAGATGCCTCCGACTTCGCCTGGTCACCGGCCTCGACGAGGCTGGGAAGCCAACACGTCGTGCCCGTGCCAGGCACGGGCGACCGCTACCTCGTCTTCGGCGCCCCCGAGGGCAGGGCGACAATCTCCTACACGCCGGTGACGGCGGACGGAAAGGTCCGCGCGGCCGCGGCCGCCGACATTGCCGGCGGCACCACAGCATCCATCAAAGTCCCCGCCGACGACGGAGGTTCACCGATCGTCGGGTACATCGTGTCGGCCGCGGGAGATGCCGCCTTCGGGGCCGTCCTGCTGCAACAGGAAGGCAGGCAGGACATCTCCACCGTCGCGATTGCGCCCGGGGCAACGGGCCAGGAGCAGGTCCCGGTCACGCTCGGCTACTGACCGGCCGGGTCCTAATAGCGCCTGCGGTAGACCGGATCCAGTGATTCGGGCGGCACACCAAGCATCTCCGCCGTGTACTCCACCACGACGTCATGGACCAGGTCCTGGAGCTCCTCGCGGGTGCCACAGGCCTGCTCCACCACCCGGCGGTAAAGGGTGATCACGGGCCCCTCGTCCTGCGTCGCGGGGGAGTAGGCACCCATCGGAGCGGGGGCGCGGTCCGCCACGAGCTGCTCGAGCCCGGGCGGAATCTCGTCGACGGCGAAGCGAACGCCGTCCAGCGGCTTGCCCCAAATGTCGTGCAGCCGCTCGGCCGAGTCCAGGACGAAGTCGTCGAAACGGTCCGAACGGGTGCGGTAGCCCGGCAGCGTGGGCAGCATGATCTCGCCGCGGAGCCCGCGGCCGTGCCGGTTCCTCCGCCGCTGCCGGAAGCCCCTGGGCGTTGCCGTGCGCCCGGTGCCGGATGTTGCGGAACCGGCGTCGTGGCGTCCGGCGTCGGTTTCAGCCAAACGGACCGTAAATCCCGGATCGTGGTGCGATGACTGCATATCTCGACTCTAAACCCGGTGAATGGTTTACGCGATATGGCCCGCCCGACCCGCCGTCAGCGCGTCGGGCGGCGTCCGGGGGCCGGGGGGAGTAGTCTGTGATGTCGTGGGTGCAATTCGTCTCTGTTCAAGGTCAGCCTGCCGCAATTCGGCGGTGGCCACTTTGACGTACGTCTACGCCGATTCCACCGCAGTTCTGGGGCCCCTGGCAACCTACGCCGAACCGCACTGTTACGACCTGTGTGAACAGCACGCCGGATCGCTGACCGTCCCGCGAGGCTGGGAAGTCCTGAGGCTGGCGATGCCCGCCACCCCTGCAGGTCCCGGCCCCGATGACCTCCTGGCCCTCGCCAACGCTGTCCGCGAGGCGGCGGCCTCCCGGCCGGCCGCGCCGGAATCCGGCCCCGGCCAGCGCGGTGTCCACGCTGCCCTCGAAGCCCCGGCCCCGGCCGAGGGCACCCGCCGGGGGCACCTGCGCGTCCTGCGCGAGCCTTCCTGAGCCGAAACTGGCGGTAGGCTGGGTACTGAAAATCCGTAAGCCACCGGCGCCTGCTGCGGCGCCCATCAGGAGCGTTCACCATGCCGAAGATCAGTCCCGAATTGTTGTCTGTCCTGCGATGCCCCGTGACCGGTTCTGCCCTGCTGCAGGAGGGCGAGGAACTGGTGACCACGGCGGCCGGCGCCTCCGGTGAGAAGCTGCGATACGCGATCGAGGACGGCATCCCGCTGCTGCTGCCGCCGGAACTCCTCCCTGCCGCCGCCGTCGCGCCCGCGTTCCAGCACGACGCCGGCCGGCCCGCCGCAGGCTAGGCCGCCGGCCCATCGCTGGGCCTTTCGGCACCGAAGTACTTCCCAGCCACCGATAAACACGTTCCCAGGCAGCCAGGTTCCGGACCGGCCCGCCGGCCACAACGAAGGAAACACATGACTCTCGATTACAAGATTGCCGACATCTCCCTGGCCGAGGCAGGCCGCCACCAGATTCGCCTCGCCGAGCACGAGATGCCCGGCCTGATGTCCCTGCGCGAGGAGTTCGGCGCCAGCCAGCCGCTCAAGGGCGCCCGCATCGCGGGCTCGCTTCACATGACCGTGCAGACCGCCGTGCTGATTGAGACCCTCACCGCCCTTGGGGCCGAGGTCCGCTGGGCCTCCTGCAACATCTTCTCCACCCAGGACGAAGCTGCAGCCGCCGTCGTGGTCGGCAACGGAACAGTCGAGGACCCCCAGGGCGTTCCGGTGTTCGCCTGGAAGGGCGAGACGCTGGAGGAATACTGGTGGACGGCCGAGCAGATCCTGACCTGGCCGGGCGCGGACAGCAACCCGGACCTGGGCCCCAACATGATCCTCGACGACGGCGGAGACGCCACCATGCTGGTCCACAAGGGCGTCGAATTCGAGGCGCTCGGCGCTGTTCCGGCCGCCGCGGAGGACGAGTCCGAGGAAGGCCGCGTCTTCCTTGAAGTGCTCCGCGCCTCTCTGCAGGCCGACGCGCAGAAGTGGACCCGGATCGGCTCGCGACTGCTCGGCGTGACCGAGGAGACCACCACCGGCGTGCACCGCCTCTACCAGCTCGCTGAGCAGGGCAAGCTGCTCTTCCCGGCCATCAACGTCAACGACTCCGTCACCAAGAGCAAGTTCGACAACAAGTACGGCATCCGGCACTCCCTGCCGGACGGCATCAACCGCGCCACCGACGTCCTGATGGGCGGCAAGGTCGCCGTCGTCTGCGGTTACGGCGACGTCGGCAAGGGTGCGGCGGAGGCTTTCCGCGGCCAGGGCTCACGCGTCATCGTCACCGAAATCGACCCCATCTGTGCGCTCCAGGCAGCCATGGACGGCTACCAGGTCGCGAAGCTGGAATCCGTCCTCAGCGAGGGCCACATCTTCATCACCACGACGGGCAACAAGGACGTCATCATGGCCGAGCACATGGCCGGGATGCGTGACAAGGCGATCGTCGGCAACATCGGCCACTTCGACAACGAGATCGACATGGCCGGACTGGCCCGGACCCCGGGCATCAAAAAGGTCGAGATCAAGCCCCAGGTCCACGAGTGGGTCTTCGAGGCGGACGCGGCCAAGGGCGAGGACAGCCGTTCCATCATCGTGCTGTCCGAAGGGCGCCTGCTGAACCTTGGCAATGCGACCGGACACCCGTCCTTCGTGATGAGCAACTCCTTCGCCAACCAGACGATCGCGCAGATCGAGCTCTTCACCAAGCGCGACCAGCCGGAGGGGGAGCGGGAGTACGACAAGCAGGTCTACGTGCTGCCGAAGATCCTTGACGAGAAGGTCGCCCGGCTGCACCTGGACGCCCTCGGCGTCGAACTGACCGAGCTGTCGAAGGAGCAGGCCGAGTACCTGGACCTCGAGGTGTCCGGCCCGTACAAGCCGGACCACTACCGCTACTAGGAGCCGTGCGGCGCGGCGGCGGCCGCCGCGTCCGTGCGCCGTTTCCTTATGCGGTTACCGTTCGCCGTTTCGCCTGGATGGAGCCCCGGACCGTGTGTCCGGGGCTCCATTTGTGACCTGATCGTGGTGCAGGCAGGGCCTGCCCGCCGTGTTGCTTCGCTTATGCTGGCATAGGGAGAATCGTGAGCTCTGATGTGGGCTAGTACGCAAAAGCAGTGGGGAACACAGGAAGTGGCCATGACAGAAGACAGCGGGCGTCGACGCCGGCAGCCGGGACACCGTCCCCGCAACACCGGGAAAATGCTGGCCGTCCTTGCCATTTGCGCAGCCGTCGGGGCGGGCGGTATCGGCGTCGCCACCTCTCCCGGCTGGGCCCATGCCGACATGCCCTCGGAAGCCTCGACGCCGATGCGGAACGTGTCCGGCCTCGCCGCTCCCGTCGTGAAGCTCGTGGAGCTCGGGGTAACCCCCACCGACGGCGCCAAGGGCGTCAACCCGGCCGCCCCGCCCTCGGTCAAGGCAGTCAACGGCATTGTGAAGGACGTGGTGCTGGTACCTGTCGCCGGAGGCGACCCCGTTCCCGGTACCACGAGCCCGGACGGCTCCACCTGGACCGCCGAGGATCCGCTGGAATTCGACACGAAATACAAGTACAGCTTCACCATCGTGGACCAGGCCGGACGCGAAACGAAGAAGGCACAGACCTTCGCCACCGTGGCCAAGGCCAACGAGGCCGACGCCGCGGTGTACCCGCTGAACGGCACCACCGTAGGCTCCGGGCAGCCCATCGAAATCGTCTTCAGCGAGCCCGTGCTGAACAAGGAGGCCATGGAAAAGGCCGTCACCGTCACGGCATCCTCCGGCCAGCCGGTGGCCTGGCGCTGGTATTCGGACCGCCGTGTCCGGATCCGGCCCGAAGCATTCTGGGCCGCCAACAGTGAAATCACCGTGGACCTGAAGCTCTTCGGCGTCGACTTCGGCAACAAGATGGTCGGCAACTCAGACACCAAGGTCTCCTTCAAGGTAGGGCCGCAACGGCTCGCCGTCGTTGACGACATCACCAAGACCATGAAGGTGTACTTCGACGGCCAACTGGTCAAGACCGCGCCGGTCACCCTGGGCGACGACGAGTGGCTCTCACCAACGGGTTTCGCCGTCATCATGGAACAGGAACGCAACTCCAAGTTCAACGCCGGCAGCATCGGGTTGAAGCCAGGCGACAAGGGCTACTACCCGCCCCTGACGGTGGAATACGCCAACCGACTTACCAGCTCCGGCGTCTACGTCCACCAGGCCCTGGAATCGGCGTGGGGTGCAGTGGGCAAGTTCAACGTCTCGCACGGCTGCGTCGGGCTGCTCCCGGCCGATGCCGCCTGGTTCTTCAACAACATGAAGACCGGTGACGTCGTCCAGACCCTCAACACCGGAGCCCCGGCCGTGGAGCCGCTCGAAGGCTTCGGCGACTGGAACATCCCCTGGGCGCAGTACGCCAAGCGCTGACCGCAAACGACGAAGCCCGAAACCTGCCACGCTGCCCCGAGAGGCGGATGGCCGGTTTCACCCCAGCCGGACCGCTGAATCCCCGTCCTCCACGGGGTGGCACCTCGTCCGCGGCGAGGCTGTGGCGGTAGGCTCGGAAGCAGATATGTAGCGTCGCCGGGCCCCGGCCGGCGGCGCGGACGCCTACGGAAGCGAAGCTGCAGTGACTGACTCAAGTCCCACCCCTCCGAATCGACAAGATCCGCACCTGGATCCGGCCGACGACGCTGACGAACCCGCGTTCGAATGGATGAAGCCGAGCCCCGCGGACAACCGCTCCGCCGCGGCTTCCGCCAACGCCGCAGGAACGGATGCCGGCGCAGCCGGAACCAGCGCCGGTGCCGGTCCGGAGGCTGAGGGAGCGCCGGCCACAGGGACACCGTCCACAACAACACCGTCCACAACAACACCGTCCACAGCGACGCCGGCCTGGCGCCAAGCCGGCAGCCGCGCGGACCGGAAGGCCGCGGAAGCCGCCGTCGAGCCGGCCCCCAAGGGCAATGGAGCGCACTTCAGTGAGCCGTTGCCCACCTCCGCGCTGCAGGTCCGCCCGCCGGAGGAGGAAGTTCAACGCCGGAACGCCGAACGTGAACACGCGGCGAATGCCAAGCCGGTGGCCCCGCGCGTGATGCAGGTCCTGCTGGCCGTGTGCTTCCCGGTCATCCTGCTGGTGCTGGCCGTCCGGGCCGTTGCCAGTCCGCTGTTCCTCTGGGTGGAATACAACCGTCCGGGGTTCCCGGGCGACGGCTACGGCTTCAGCAGCGATGACCGCATGACCTACGGCTCGTACGCCGTGGACTATCTCAGCAACTGGGCAGGACCGCGCTACCTTGGCGAACTCGTCAACCGAAGCGGTGACAAACTGTTCGGGGACGGCGAAGTCAGCCACATGGCCGACGTCAAGCTCGTCATCCTGTCCGCCTTCGGCGCCGGCGCCCTGCTGATGCTCCTGAGCCTGATCGCCGTGATCTACTTGCGGCGCCGCAGCACCGGGGGAGTCCGGCGCGGCCTGTTCGCGGGGTCCATCGTCACCCTCGTCATCATCATCAGCCTCGGCGTGCTGGCCGCGCTTGGCTGGGAACAGTTCTTCGCCCAGTTCCACAGCGTCTTCTTCGCGAGCGGCACGTGGACGTTCTCGCTGCAGGACACCCTCATCAGGCTCTTCCCGGGCCAGTTCTGGGTTGATGGCGGGATCGTTGTCGCCGGCCTGGTGCTGATCGCCTCACTCGTCACGCTCATCCTCACCTGGCCGACGCGCAAGCGCCGCGGGCTGCCGAAGAAGGGCGCCGTGGAAGAGGATCCGGCCGGAGACGGGCCCGCTGAGGCCGACGCCTCGGACGCCGTTCCCGCCAAGCGGTCCCGCTTCCGGCGGGACAGGACCGGGAAGTCCGGCGAATCAACCGACGGCGGCGCCGACTCGTCCGAGGCGTCCGGCGCGTCCGCCCCTGACGAAACGGCTGATGAAAGTACCGCCCCGCATGCTGCCCCGGTCCGCCCCGGGACCGCGTCCTCCGGAACAGCCACGTCCGGGGGAAGCGATTCAGGCGCCGGAGACCACGGGACGCGCGACACCCCGATGCGGGGACACTCCAGCACCGTCTAGGCACCGGAACCCGGGGACCGGCAGGCAGAACGAAGCGGACGGCACCAAGGTGCCGTCCGCTTCTTCGTATCCCTGTTTTGTGTCCTGTGCTGCGGGGGTCAGCCGTAAAGCCGGTTGATCTGGGCTGCGAAGTCACGCACGACGGCGGCGCGCTTGAGTTTCAGCGAGGGGGTCAGGTGCCCTGATTCCTCGGTGAAGTCGGCGTCCAGCACTACGAAGCTGCGGATGGACTCGGCCTGGGAGACGAGGGCGTTGGCCTCGTCCACGGCGCGCTGCAGGGCAACGCGGACCAGATCGTTGCCTTTGGCTTCGGCGGGGCTCATCGCGGGCACCTTGTGCATCGCGCACCAGTTTTCCAGGCCTTCCGGGTCCAGGTTGATCAGGGCGGACACGAAGGGCCTGCCGTCCCCGACCACCACGGCCTGCAGGACCAGTTCGTGTTCGCGGATCTTTTCCTCAAGCGGTCCCGGGGCGACGTTCTTGCCGCCGGCGGTGACCAGCAAGTCCTTCTTCCGGCCGGTGATGGTCAGGAAGCCGTCACCGTCAAGGGACCCGAGGTCGCCGGTGCGGAAGAACCCGTCCACGAACGCCTCCGCATTGGCTGCGGCGTTGTTGTGGTACCCCTTGAAGACGCCGATGCCTTTGACCAGGATCTCGCCGTCCTCAGCGACCCGGATAGTGGTTCCGGGCACCGGGATGCCGACAGTGCCCACCTTGGTCCGCGTCGGCGTGTTGGCTGTGCACGGTGCCGTGGTTTCGGTCAGGCCGTAGCCTTCGAGGACGGGGATGCCGGCGCCGCGGAAGAAGTGCGCATCGTGGGGGCTGAGCGGGCTGGCCCCGGAGACGGTGTAGTGAAGCTGGCCGCCGAAAGCCTGGCGCAGCTTCGGGTACAGCAGCCGGTCGAAGAGGGCGTGCTTGGCGCGGGTCACCAGCCCGGGGCCGGCGCCGTCGCCGCGCGCGGCAGCGTCGAGGGCCTTCGAGTAGGCGATCGCGACGGCGGCGGCCGATTCGAACAGGCGTTCCTTTCCGGCGAGGGCCGCCTTGTGGGCGGCACCGGCATAGACCTTCTCGAAGATGCGGGGCACGACGAGCAGGAAGGTCGGCTTGAAGCCGGCCAGGTCCTCCAGTAGTTCCTTTGCGGTGGCGGTGTGGCCCACGGTTGTCCCGGCGCTCAGGCAGATCACCTGGACGGCGCGGGCGAGGACGTGGGCGAGGGGGAGGAACATCAGGGTCCGGGTGCGGGGCTGCAGCAGGATCTCCGGCAGGAACAGCACCATGTTCCTCGCGACCAGGGCGAAGTTCCCGTGAGTGATTTCGCAGCCCTTGGGCCGGCCGGTGGTGCCGGACGTGTAGACGAGCGAGGCAACGTCGGCAAGCCCGGCCGCGGACCGGTGTCGTTCCAGCTCGGCGTCGCCGACTCCGGTGCCGGCCGCGGCCAGACTGGCAAGGTTGGGGGCGTCGCCGTCGTAGTCCATCCGCACGACGGGGAGAATGGTGTCGCCAAGCAGGCCGGAGCTGTCCAGGACCCCTTGGACGAGGCTGGCCTTCGTCTCGTCCTGCGCGAGGATGCGCCGCGCTCCAGAGTCGTGCAGGATCCATTCGATCTGGCTGGCCGAGGACGTTTCATAGATGGGAACGGTGACGCCGCCGGCGAACCAGATGGCAAAGTCAACCACGGTCCATTCGTACCGGGTGGCCGACATGACCGCCACGGTTTCCCCCGGGGTGATGCCGCCGGCAATCAGGCCCTTGGCGAGTGCCCGGACCTGGTCCAGGAACTGCTGTGCGGTGACATCGGCCCAGCCGGCCGGTCCTTTGCGGGAGTAGAGGGCGTGCACCGGATCCTTGGCGTGCTGCTCCAGGAGCAGGTCCGTTACGTTGCTGCCCGGGTCCAGCTCGACGAGCAGTCCGGTACTTGCTTCTCTCACAGCCGTTTCTCCATTCCGGGCCCGTCTCGTGCTGGCGGACGCTCCCTGCAATCCTGCCCTAGATCCAGGACGGCATCCACATCCGGAACCGCCAATCCTGGTAGGTAATGGTCTCGGCGGTCCACACCGGATAGAAGAACGCAGAGACGACCACGGCCGTGACCACAAAGAGCGTCACGAGGAAGAGCCCGGAACGCCGCCGCCACGGCGGGTCAGTACGCTGCCCCAGGACGAGGCCCAGGCAGTAGACGAGGGCCAGTATCAGGAAGGGTTCGAAGGACACCGCGTAAAAGAAGAACATGGTGCGTTCCGGGTACAGGAACCAGGGCACGTAGCCGGCAGCCACGGCCGCCAGGACAGCGCCCGCACGCCAGTCGCGCCGCCCGGCCCACCAGAAGAGCAGCACGCCGAGGCAGACGGCGGCGGCCCACCAGATCACCGGGTTGCCGACGGACAGTATCGCCGTCGTGCAGCTGGCCGTATCGCACCCCGGACTGCCTTGTTTGGGGGATTCGTAGAAGAACGAAGTGGGCCGGCCAAGCACGAGCCAGCTCCACGCGCTCGCCTCGTACGGGTGGTCCGAGCTGAGCCCTTGGTGGAACTTGTAGGCTTCCAGATGGTAATGCGCGAGGGACCTGACGGCGTTCGGCAGCCAGCCCCATTCCGCCGAGGGAACCGTCTCGGCCCATTTCCGGAAATACGCGTCCGAGGACCGGAACCAGCCGGTCCAGCTGGCGGCGTACACCAGGGCGGCCACCGGGACGATGCTGACGAACGCGGGAATCCCGTCCTTGAGGATCCCGCCGCTGATCCAGCCATGGATTCCGGCGATCCGGCGCGCGCTCAGGTCCCAGAAGACCGTCAGCAGCCCGAAACCGGCCAGGAAGAACAATGCGGACCATTTCGTGCCGACAGCCAGCCCTAGGCACACCCCGGCCGCGAGCCGCCACCAGCGGATGCCCAGCCAAGGGCCGGACGCCAGCTGGAGCAGGCCGGGCCGTCCGTCCGGGGAGGCTGCGGCCTGCCGGCCGAGCCGCGCGGCAAGCCGGCGGCGGCCGTCGTCCCGGTCCATCAGGAGGGCGCCAAACGCGGCAAGGACCCAGAACATCAGGAAGATGTCCAGCAGGGAGGTCCTGGACATCACCAGATGGTGGCCGTCCACGGCCAGCAGCACCCCGGCCACCGCCCCCAGAGTCAGCGAGCGGAAGAGCTTCTGGGCAATCAAGGCGAGCAGGAAAATGGACAGTGTGCCTGTCAGGGCCGCCCCGAACCGCCAGCCGAAGGGATTGTCCGGGCCGAAGAGCCGCATGCCGGCGGCGATCATCCACTTCCCGACCGGCGGGTGGACGACATACTCGGGGCCAGGCAGCAGCACGCTGGGGTTGCCGGCGATGAAGGCGTCATTGGCCTTGTCCGGCCACGCCCGCTCGTAGCCGCTGACGAGGAACGAGTAGCCGTCCTTGACGTAGTAGGTCTCGTCGAAGACCAGGTTGCGGGGCGAATCGAGCCGGACGAAGCGCAGGACTCCGCCGAGGGCAGCGGTGATGACCGGTATGAGCCAGAACCACAGCCGGAGCGACGGCGGATAGTCCCGCCAGCTCCTGATGTTGCCGATCAGGCGCTCTTTCAGGGCCTCGGGGGTGAATGCTTCCGCCGGGCGGCTCACCCAGCGGTGCCCCTCCAGGTTGCGTCCGTGGCTGCTGGCTGGGGGCGCCGATCCGGTGGAACCGGCCTCGGCAGGCCGGGTGGGGGTCTGCGTCACGATGCCCATGCTACCTTTTGCGGCTGTGGCCGTTGGCCGTCTCCGCCGGGTGAGCCCTGCGGCTGCGCGCCTCAGCGCCTCACCGGCCCGGTTCGTCACCCCGGGCCGTCCGCCCGCCTCCGGTGCCGGCAGTAGGCTGGTCATGTGGACCCTAAACTCAGCACCTCCCCGAATCTTTCCGGCGACGACCTGGGCCCGGCGGACGTCGTCGAGGATGGTCCCGGTCCCGACGAAAGCCCGGGCGCGGAGCCGGCGGCCCAAAGCGGCGGTCCGGGGCGGATTGTGCTGGCGGCGACCCCGATCGGCAACGTCGGCGACGCCACCTACCGGCTGATCGAGCTGCTGACGACGGCGGACATCGTCGCCGCCGAGGACACCCGGCGGCTGCACCGCCTGGTGCAGAACCTGGGCGTCACCGTGGCGGGCCGGATCATCAGCTACCACGAGCACAACGAGGCGGCCAAGACCGGCGAACTGCTGGACCAGGTGCGCGCCGGCAAGACCCTTGTTATGGTCACCGACGCCGGCATGCCGTCCGTGTCCGACCCCGGCTTCCGCCTGGTCGAGGGCGCGGTGGCCGCCGGGCTGACGGTCACCGCGGCCCCCGGACCGTCGGCGGTACTGACGGCCCTCGCGCTCTCCGGCCTGCCGACCGACCGCTTCTGCTTCGAGGGGTTCCTGCCCCGGAAAGCCGGCGAACGGTCTTCACGCCTCGCGGATCTCGACGCCGAACGCCGCACCATGGTCTTCTTCGAGGCGCCGCACCGGCTGGAACCGATGCTGCGTGCGCTGCGTGAACGGTTCGGCGCGGACCGGCGTGCCGCCGTCTGCCGGGAACTGACGAAGACCTACGAAGAGGTCATCCGCGGCACCCTCCGCGAACTGCTCGAATGGGCCGAATCCAACGAGGTGCGCGGCGAGATCGCCGTTGTCGTGGGCGGCGCCCCGGAACGGGAGGCGGGCAAGCCGGAAGACCACGTGGCGGACGTCAATGCGCTAATTGCACAGGGAATCCGGCTCAAGGAGGCCGTTGCGGCCGTGGCGGAGGATGCCCGGGTCAGCAAACGGGAACTCTACTCCGCTGTGCTCGCAGCCCGGTAGCCGGGCCGGCCCGCGGCCGGAACGCCCGCTGTGCAGCTGCACAGCGAACCCCTTGCGACGTAGTGCGGGGATGCGTAGACAGCCCGGAGAATCCGGCAGTACCGTGGCAGTAAATCCAGCGCATCTGAAGGGTCATTCGGACAGTGCTGAATCCCATCCCATTCACCCCAAACCGCTGACGAGGGAGTCAACCGTGACTGTAACTGCCCAGCCCATTGTTACCGCGGAGCGCGAGAGCGCCCTGCTGGCCTCTGTTCCCACTGGCCTGCTCATAGATGGCCAGTGGCGTCCGGCCGCGTCCGGGAAGACCTTCGACGTGGAGGATCCCTCAACCGGCAAGGTCCTGCTCAGCCTCGCCGACGCCGGGCCGGAGGACGGGGCGGCGGCACTGGATGCCGCGGCCGCCGCGCAGGATTCCTGGGCGAAGGTTCCCCCGCGGGAGCGCGGCGAGATCCTGCGCCGGGCCTTCGAGCTCGTCACTGAACGCGCCGAGGACTTCGCGCTGCTGATGACGCTGGAGATGGGCAAGCCGCTGGCCGAGGCCCGCGGCGAGGTCACCTACGGCGCGGAGTTCCTGCGCTGGTTCTCCGAGGAGGCCGTGCGCGCCTTCGGCCGGTATTCGGTGTCCCCGGACGGGAAGTCCCGGCTGCTCGTGACGAAAAAGCCGGTGGGCCCGTGCCTGCTCATCACGCCGTGGAACTTCCCGCTGGCCATGGCCACGCGCAAGGTCGCCCCGGCGGTCGCGGCGGGCTGCACCATGGTGCTGAAGTCCGCGAACCTGACCCCGTTGACCTCGCAGCTGTTCGCGGCCGTGATGCTGGAGGCCGGGCTGCCCGCCGGGGTGCTCAACGTGATCCCGACGTCCACCGCCGGTGCGACCACGGGTCCGCTGATCAAGGACTCCCGGCTCCGCAAGCTTTCCTTCACCGGTTCCACCGAGGTCGGCCGGCGGCTGCTGGCGGACGCGTCCGAGACGGTGCTGCGGACCTCGATGGAGCTTGGCGGGAACGCCCCGTTCGTGGTGTTCGAGGACGCCGACGTCGACGCCGCCGTCGCGGGGGCGATGCTGGCGAAGCTGCGGAACATGGGCGAGGCGTGCACCGCGGCCAACCGGTTCATCGTGCACGAGTCCGTCGCGGATGAGTTCGCGGAGAAGTTCGCCGCGAAGATGGCGGGCATGACCACGGCCCGGGGCACCGAGGCGGAGTCCAAGGTCGGCCCGCTGATCGATGCCAAGAGCCGGGACAAGGTCCACGAGCTCGTCTCCGATGCCGTGAACTCCGGCGCCGTGGCCGTGATCGGCGGTGCCGCGGTCGAGGGCCCGGGCTACTTCTACCAGCCCACGATCCTCAAGGGCGTCACCGAGGGCACCCGGATCCTGTCCGAGGAGATCTTCGGGCCCGTCGCGCCGATCATTACCTTCGACACCGAGGACGAGGCCATCCGGCTCGCGAACAACACCGAGTACGGCCTGGTGGCCTACGTCTTCACGCGGGACCTGAACCGCGGCATCCGGATGGGTGAACGCCTCGAGACCGGCATGCTGGGCCTGAACGCCGGCGTGGTCTCAAACGCCGCGGCACCGTTCGGCGGGGTCAAGCAGTCCGGCCTGGGCCGCGAAGGCGGCCTCGAGGGCATCGAGGAATACCTCTACACCCAGTACATCGGCATCGCCGACCCGTACGCCGGCTAGGACCAATTCCGGCTGCCGGAAAGCCTCTCAACTCCGGCGCAGCCAGCGCACCCGGTGCACCGCCCCGCGGGTCCTTGACCAGGCCCGCGCCAGGCCGCGCCGGGTGCGTTGTGCTGTGCGGCGGGCGGCGCGGAACGGCGCCGTGGCGGCCCGCCGCCAGGCGGCCATGATGGAGGGCGGGAGCCACTCCGCACGGAACCGCGCGAGCGGACTGGCATGGTCGCGCAGTGCAGCGCGGACCGCTGCGATCCGGCGGGCGCCTGAAGTTTCCGGGTCGCTGGTGTCACCGCTGGCGGCACCGGGTCCGGACGGCGGGCGTCCGTATTGCCGGCGTTCGAAGTCCAGCGTGAGGGACCTGACGGCCTGGTGGCTGTCCGCGTCCATGCCGGCAGGCTCTCCGAGAACCCCCGCGGAGCGCAGCCTTTCGGAGAAATGGCGGGGAGTCTCACTGGTTTGCGGCGCAACGCCGTAATCCATGGCGAGATCGCGCAGTTCTGCCCAGGCCTGCAAGGCTGCCGCGCCGTCTTCCCGGGTACCGTTCAGCCGGCGGCGTCGGCGGGCCCTCCGCGCCATGTGCGGGGACGCCAGCAGCAGGCCGAGGAACAGCAGTGCCCCGGCGGTAGACAGGACGGGCAATATCAGGGCCGCCGGGTCCGCCTGGGTGGCAGCGCCAGGGAGCGGCAGCGGGGCCACGGTGGGCAGCGGCGTGGGGTTTGGAGTGTTGCCCGGGAGGAGGCCATCGTTGTTTTCGTTCGTGCTGGCGCCGCTGGGCGCCTGCGCTTCCGTGGCGTAGGACGGAACCACTCCACGCGACGGAGTCGGCTCGAAGGGGACCCAGCCCAACCCCTGGAAGTACAGTTCCGGCCACGCATGGGCGTCACGGGCATCGACCTCATATTCCGGCAGGGCACCCTGGCCGCCGATAGTGACTGTGGCGCCGGTGGACCGCCCGGGGGCATAACCGACGGCGATGCGGCTCGGGATACCTTCCAGCCTGGCCATCACGGCCATGGCTGAAGCGAAATGGATGCAATATCCGCTCTTTTGGTTCAGGAAGTCCGCCAGCACGGACAGCCCGTTGCCGTCATAACCCCCTTGCACCGGGGACTGCAGGGAGTACGTGAAATCGACCGAGCGCAGGTACCGCTGGATGGCCATGGCCTTTGCGTACGCAGTGGCGCTTCCCGCGGTCACGGCCTCGGCGGTGGTGCGCACGATCTCGGGGACGTTCTCTGGCACCCGGATGAACTGCTCGGGGACGCCCTGCGCCGGGCCCGTGGCCTGGGCCAGCAGGTCCGGGGTGAGCTGCGGGACGACTGAGAGCACCACGTACTGCTGGTCGCGGGTGTTGGCGTCGACCCCCTTGATGCTCAGTGTGGCCGGATCCCAGCTCCAGCGGCCGCTGAGTCCGTTGACTGCCTCCGGGGCGTAGGGGGCCGGCAGGTAGGGGCTGGTGAATTGGCCGGTGTTGACCGCGGTGACCACGCGGACCTCCGTGGCGATGGACTCGAAGCCCGGGTCCATCCGCCCCGTACCCATCCGGCGGGTGTCGTCGCGGTCATCCGGGGCCCAGTTGTCGCCGTTGAAACTGTCCACGGTCACGGAGCGCAGGTACGGCGTGCTGGGCGCGTTGGTGGCAAAGGTGATGCGGCCGTCGCCCGTGGGGCTGCGCAGGCTGTTGCCGAGGCTGATCATCGGGTTGAGCCCCGTGGCGCTGCCGAAGGGATTCAGCCGCGAGCCTTGCGGAAACGTCCCCTGGTCGAACCCCGGGATCGCCAGCTGGAGCAGCAGGGTGACCGTCAGCGCCACGGCGCCTGTCAGGGCCCCGCGCCGGAACTGGCCCGGGTTCCGCGCGGTGTCGGCGCCGGTCCGTGGGTCGGGCGCGAACCAGTGGCTGCAGCCGAGGATCAGGAGGTAGCCGGCGGCAGCGGCGGCGAAGCCCAACGCGCCGACGCTCTGCGGCTTGATCATCGCGGGAACGATCAGGATGGCGAGGATCCCGAGGCCGCTCGTCGCCGGCAGGGCCAGGGGATACGCGAGGGCATCGATCAGGATGACCAGCAGCCCGAGGGCGGCGCAGACCAGCAGGACGATCCCGGCATTCGGGGCCACCGGCGCGCTTTCGCCGAGCACGGTCTCACTGGCCCGGCGCAAGTGCCGCCCGAGCTGGGTCATGGTGGCGCCGGAGGGAACGAAGCCAAGGATGCTGTGCGGGCGGAAGAAGGTGAACGTCAGGATCAGCGTGAGCGCCGCCAGGGCACCGGCCATCACGAACACGCTGCGCCACCGGAGCGCGCGGAGGCCGGCCATGGTGAAGGCCACCGTGAGGACCGTCGAGAGGACGGGGGAATACCAGGCCCATCCCCGCAGCACGCCGTTCAGGCTCAGCGCCGCACCACCGACGGCGACTGCCACGGCGAGGGCCATGAGCCAGGGCTGCGCGCCGACCTTCGTCCGGGTCCGTCTGGTCCCCGGGAAGGAACCCGGCCCCAGCGGGCCGCCCGCTGATGCCCCGGACTGGCCGGAGTGCACGCCCGCGCTGCGTTCTGGTGCCAGTGTCATTGCCGGACCCCCGATCCGCGCCGCACATCGGTAGCCGCTGCCATCGCCTCGGCCCCGCCCTGGTCGAAGGCCGTCCACGCCTCGGGCAAGGATGTCGAGGGGGTCACAGCGA
Organism: Arthrobacter sp. NicSoilB4; assembly: GCF_019977335.1. Lineage (NCBI taxonomy): Bacteria > Bacillati > Actinomycetota > Actinomycetes > Micrococcales > Micrococcaceae > Arthrobacter > Arthrobacter sp. NicSoilB4. The sequence goes on from NZ_AP024653.1 coordinate 1,107,785, forward strand.
CCGCCCGCCAGCCGCCGAGCCGGAGGGTTTCGAGCACAGCGTCGAGTTCCCGGCCACGCTCCGTGATGACCAGTGCAAACGCGTTCGCGGCAAAGCCGGCGGCCGGGGACAACGCGCGGGCCTCGGCCGGCGTGAGGTTGCCCAGGATCGCCAGCACCGGCCCCCGCATCCGGTGGGCGGCAAGCTTGTCCATAAGCCGGTCGTCGAACGGCTGCGGACCGGCCTCCGCCCCCAAGGGGTGGCGTCCGCGCGCCAACGGGGAGCCTGAATCCCGGGCGTCCCTGCGGTGGTGGTGCCCGGTCAGCTGGATCGCTGCCAGGCTCTCGGCGACGGACTGCAGCCCGGACGCGCCGATATACTCTTCCGCCTCCGGCTCGGGGGCTGAGGGCGAGTGCTGGAACGCGGGCTCGCCGGCGGCGTCGAGGAAACGCAGAGCGTAGTTCCGCTCGGCCAGATGGGCGCCGACGGACATCGCGGCCGTCACGGCCCACTCGAACGTGTCGCTGGTGATCAGCTCGTGGCCGTCCGGGACTCCGGCGCCATGCTGCTCGGTTCCGCGGTGATCCGTCGCGCGCGGTCCGGCGGCGAACGGGTGGAGGGCACGTGCATTCGAGCCGGCAGAGAACGCGCCGCGGGTGAAGGCCGTGAGCCGCTGGTCCAGGATGATGGTCGCCTCCGGAGTCGTGACGGACTCCTCCTGGCGGACCATCAGCTCCCCGTGCCGTGCCGTCGCTGCCCAATGCACGCGGCGCATCGGATCCCCATGCCGGTATTCCCGGGTCATGACGTCGTCGTCGCTCGGGTTGGCCCGGACGCGCGTGGCGGTGACGCCGTCGTGCCCTCGGGCGCCGGCCAGCCCGGTGACGGGAAGTTCGACGGCGGCGGGCGTCACGGTGAGGATGTCGCCGTCGTCGATGGCGTGGCGGTGCAGGGACAGCCCGAAGGGGTCGCTGAACTCGGCGGTGACCGGCCCGATCACGAACTGGCCGCGTTTGCCGGAACGCAAATGGTATTCGTACCGGCTGGTCCCGCCCGCGGCCGACCTCGCCGGGAACCGGAATACCGGGGACTCCCCGAACCGGGCGGGCAGGCGCTCCTCCATGAGGGCGTGGCCGGAGCCGATTCCGGTCCGGGCGACGGCCAGCCGGACCGTCGTCGTGGCCGCCGTTTCGACGCTGGCGGGGCTGAACTCCCGGAAGACCTGGAAGTTCGGCTTGAGCACCCGGGTTCCGGCCAGCGAGAGCACCGGCAGGACGAACAGCAGGATGGCCAGCGCCAGCAGGTCACGGCGCCCCATCACCTGGGCCGCGAGCAGGAAAACCGCGCCCGCACCCAGCAGGCCCCAGCCGCGGGTCGTGAAGATGTGCCTCGGGAACCGGTCAATCAGTGCCACGGCAGGGCCACCCTAGCGGCGGTTCGGCAACGTGGCAGCCGGGGCGTCAGCCACGGAGTCAGCCTTGCCGCGGGCGCCGCGGCCGGCGGACGCGGGCCCGGCCGCAGCCATTTCCGGGCTGACCGGGAGCTTCGCCAGGACGGCACGGATGACGCTCTGGGCCGTTTCGCCGGAGCTCGCGGCCTTACGGTCCAAAATGATCCGGTGGGCGAGGACGGATTCGGCGACGCTGACGACGTCGTCCGGCAGCACAAAGTCCCGGCCCTCCAGAGCCGCGGTGGCCTTGGCCGCACGCAGCAGCTGGAGCATGGACCGGGGGCTGGCGCCAAGCCGGAGCATCCCGCTCTCCCTCGTCGCGCGGCCCAGGGACACGGTGTATTCCTTGATCGACTGGGAGACGTAGACCTGCCGCACCGTGGCGATCATGGACGCGACCTCGCCGGCAGTGACGACGGCGGTGACCTTTGTCAGCGGGGACGTCGACTGGTGGGTTTCCAGCATTTCCATCTCGGCCTCCTTGTCCGGGTAACCCATGGAGATCCGTGCCATGAAGCGGTCCCGCTGCGCCTCCGGGAGCGGGTAGGTTCCTTCCATTTCGATCGGGTTCTGCGTGGCCACCACCATAAAGGGCTCGTCGAGCTTGTAGGACTTGCCGTCAACGGTGACCTGGTGCTCCTCCATGCATTCCAGCAGGGCAGACTGCGTCTTGGCCGAGGCGCGGTTGATTTCGTCTCCGATGACGATGTTCGCGAACACCGCCCCGGGCCGGAACTCGAAGGACCGGGAGGCTTGGTTGTAGATGGACACGCCCGTGACATCGGACGGGAGCAGATCGGGGGTGAACTGGATGCGGCTCACTGAACAGTCGATCGTGCGCGCCAGCGTCTTCGCCAGCAGGGTCTTGCCGACGCCCGGGACGTCTTCAAGGAGAAGATGGCCCTGGGCCAGCAACACTGTCAGGGCCAGTTTGGCCGCTTCCGCCTTGCCATCGATCACGGTGTTGATTGCGGTCAGGATGCGCTCGCTGGCGGAGCTGAAAGCCTCCGCATCCATGGCTACAGGGGGCTGGGCAGGTCGCCGGGCACCTGGGCGTCCAGTCACGGCAGGGTCTTCCCTGATGCCCGGGCCCTCGGGGAGGGCTTCGTCTAGGGAGATGCGGGGGTAGTCCATCGGTAGCCTTTCAGCCCTGGTGGTTTCCCGGGACGGATCGGCATGGAGCATGCCGGGCCACTCGTCGGGTGGTTGCCTGTGTTCCTGACCGTCTGTTTCCTAGCCGTCTGTTTCCTAGCCGTCTGTTCTCTGACCAATGTTTTTTGTCCGTTGCAATAGCCAGTCTTTATAACAGAGTACTAACACAACTGCCGGGCCTGACAGAGAGTTCCGGTGAAATATCTGCCGGCCCCCACCAGGGAATTGGCGCGGGAAACGGCGCGGGAATTAGCGCGGGCAGGTTAACTCCCCGTGCGGGCCGGGTTCATCCGGCCGAAGGACCGCCGATAGGGTAGAAACATGAGCAATCCCCTGACTCCCGTCCCGTTCCGTGCGCCCGGCAGTGACGGCACCGGCAGGCCGGGATACCCGCCGGCGCCTGAACCCCTTCCGGTTCCGGTCATTGACAACCACACGCATCTGGATTTCCCGACGGATGGCCTGAAGGTCAGCATCGGCGATTCACTGGATGCCGCCGAGGCCGTCGGGGTCCGGGGCGCCGTGCAGGTGGGATGCGACCTTGAATCGTCCAGGTTTACGGTGCAGGCCGTGGAGCTGGATTCGCGGCTCCTGGGCGCCGTCGCCCTGCACCCCAATGACGCCCCGGAGTACGCCGCCCGGGGAGAACTGGACGAGGCCCTGGCCGAGATCGAGGCCCTCGCGGCACACCCGCGAATCCGGGCCATCGGCGAGACCGGGCTGGATTTCTTCCGCACGGAGGGGGAGGGGCTGGCCCACCAGCGCTATTCCTTCCGCCGGCACATCGATATTGCCAAGCGACTCGGGCTGACGCTGCAAATCCACGACCGTGACGCCCACGACGACGTCGTCCAGGTTCTGCGGGAGGAAGGCGCCCCGGAGCGGGTGGTGTTCCACTGTTTTTCCGGCGGGGACGAGCTGGCCCGGATCTGCAACAGCGAGGGCTGGTACATGTCTTTCGCCGGAACGCTGACGTTCAAGAACGCTGCCAACCTGCGCGCCGCCCTGGCCATCGCGGAGCCGGAGCGGATCCTTGTTGAAACCGACGCACCGTTCCTCACGCCGCACCCTCACCGGGGCCGGCCGAACGCGAGCTACATGGTTCCCTACACGGTCCGGGCCATGGCCGAATTGACTGGATGGGAACTCTCGGAACTGTGTGCGCGGATCGCCGGAAATACCGTGCAGGCCTACGGTTCCTGGGACTGATGTGACGAAAGTAAACACCGAAACATAGATACCCGGTATGCCCAATTTGTTGGTTGCTTTATAACGCTCCGGTTACAGTGGACAACTATTAGCCGGGGTCGGGGAAGGCCTTCGGATAATTTCACTCCTGCAGGGCGCGCATCGTGGCCAACGAACCATGGGCGCGCTCTCGTTTGTGAGTGTGGCAGTGCACACAGCTGCCGCGGACACAACGCACCCCTGCGGTGCCGCCCCAGGGCTGTTCGCGGCGGATGAATCTGTGCGCTTTTCCCCGTGCCCGGATGGTCCAAAAGATACGGGCAATCGTGGTCAAGTTCTTTACATCGGATGGCAAGTTCAGCTTGGTCAAGGTCGGCACCCAGCTCGTCGTTCTCGTGGCGCTCGTGCTGGGACTTGTCGCCTTCGTAGGCAACAACAAGACAGTCACCCTCAACGTTGACGGCAAAGTGAGTTCCGTCCAGACATTCGGCGGCACTGTCGGCCAGGTGGTAAAGGGTGCCAACCTTGAACTCCAGGCCTCCGACAGGGTCACGCCCGCAACGGACTCCCATGTCCAGGACGGTTCCGTCATCAACGTCAACCTCGCCAAGGCCGTCAAGGTCAGCCTGGACGGTGCGGAACGGACCATCAACACCACCTCGCCCACGGTCGAGGGCCTCGTGACGGAACTCGGCGTCGCCAGCACCTCTGAACTGTCCGTGCCGAAGGACGCGCAGCTCGCCGTGTCCGGTTCCTTCGTTTCCATCTCGACGCCGAAGACCGTGAGCATCGTCGCTGACGGCAAGGCCGCCAAGACCACAACGACGGCCGCCGACGTCTCCCAGCTGCTCGCCGACGCCGGCATCACGCTGGGCGCCAGCGACCGCGTCTCGCAGCCGGGCAATGCACCGGTTGTCAATGACATGGTGATCAAAGTTTCCCGCGTCGACCTCAGCAAGACGGCAGACGCGACCGAGGCCGTCCCGTTCGAAACCCTCACCACGGAAGACGCCGCGATGATCAAGGGCGAAAAGAAGGTGACCCAGCGCGGAGTGGCCGGGAGTATGAACAAGAGTTTCAAGCTGGTCCTCGTTGACGGACGCGAAGCCTCCCGCACCCTGGTTGCCCAGTCCGTCAGCACCCAGCCGGTTACCGAGAAAGTCACTGTCGGCACCAAACCCAAGCCCGCGGCCGAGGCCGCCACGAACACCGGCGCCGCAGCCCCCGCCATGATGAACGAAGCCATGTGGGACAAGATCGCGCAGTGCGAGTCCGGCGGCAACTGGTCCATCAACTCCGGCAACGGCTACTACGGCGGTCTTCAGTTCGACGTCCGGACCTGGCTCGGTTCCGGTGGCGGCGCGTACGCGCCGAACGCTGCCGGGGCCACCAAGGCCCAGCAGATCGACATCGCCAACCGGGTCTACGCGCAGCGCGGCCTGCAGCCGTGGGGCTGCGGTTGGGCAGCCTCACGCTAAGGCGCCACACCAGACCCCCGGGCTCCGCCTGAGGGGGATTGACGCTCGACGGTGTCCGCAGCAGTTGACCACGGCTGCGGACGCCCGGCACAGGCCGGGTCCGGTTCTTCCGGGCCCGGCCTTCGCCATGCCCGGGCCGGTCAACGGGATAGGATACCTAGGTGACTGAACCGACCCCCTCCGCGCCAGGCAGTACGCCGATCACTGCCCCCGGCGGCACGCCAGCAAGCGCACCCGCACCGCTGATGGGGGCCTCGGACATCCGCCGGCTGGCCGAGGAGATCGGGGTCCGGCCCACCAAGACCCTCGGCCAGAACTTTGTCATTGACGGCAACACGATCCGCAGGATCGTCGCTGCCGCCGACATCCACCCGGACGAGACCGTCCTGGAGGTGGGGCCGGGGCTGGGGTCGCTCACCCTGGGCCTGCTGGACGCCGCCCGTTCCGTCGTAGCCGTCGAAATCGATCCGGTCCTGGCCGGCAAGCTCCCCGCCACCGTCGCCCAGTGGCGGCCGGAGGCCGCCGGGAATTTCCACCTTGTCCTCGCCGACGCCATGCGCGTCACCGAACTCCCCGTGGAGCCGACGGCGCTCGTGGCGAATCTCCCGTACAACGTCGCCGTCCCGGTGGTCCTGCACCTGCTGCAGCACTTCCCGAGCCTCCGCCACGGCCTGGTCATGGTCCAGGACGAGGTGGCAGACAGGCTCGCGGCCGGGCCCGGGTCCAAAACCTACGGCGTGCCCTCGGTCAAGGCGGCCTGGTACAGCAGCATGCGCAAGGCCGGCGTCATCGGCATGAACGTTTTCTGGCCCGCGCCCAAGATCCACTCGGGCCTCGTGGCGTTCACCCGCCGGGAACCACCCGTCACCACCGCCACCCGGGAGCAGGTGTTCGCCGTCATCGACGCCGCCTTCGCCCAGCGCCGCAAGACCCTTCGCGCCGCACTGGCCGGTTGGGCCGGCAGCGCGGCGGAGGCCGAGCGCTGCCTTCGGGCCGCTGGCGTCGATCCCACCGCGCGGGGCGAAGTGATCGACATTGCGGGGTTTTCGCGGATCGCAGAAGCACGCGAACTTCCCGTTCAGTGAGCATGGCGGCGATCCCCGGACGGTAAACCCGGCCGGGGGCTGTGCTTGGAGCCTGACCCCGCCATGCCATAGCGTGGAGCCATGAACGCAGTGAGAGGGCGCTTTGCCGCGAGGACTGTCCGGGTCAAGGCTCCCGGCAAAGTTAACGTCTCACTGGATGTGGGCCCCCTGCGGCCGGACGGCTATCACTCGGTGGCCAGCGTCTACCTCGCCGTCTCCCTCTACGAAGAGGTCGCCGCCACGAGCACGGACACGGGCGAAATAACGGTCGGCATCAGCCCGGCAAGCACCCTTGACCTCGACGGCGTCGACATTCCCCTTGACGAGCGCAACCTGGCCTACAAGGCCGCCGCCATCATGACCGACGTCTCCGAGCACTCCACCGGTGTGCACCTCGAAATTACGAAGCGGGTCCCCGTCGCCGGCGGCATGGGAGGCGGCTCAGCCGACGCGGCAGCCACGTTGCTCGCCTGTGACGCGCTCTGGAACAGCGGGCTTTCCCGCGACGAACTCGCCCACCTGGCCGCGGAACTGGGCGCCGACGTGCCGTTCTCCCTGCTCGGCGGAACGGCCGTCGGGCTGGGCCTGGGCGACGAGCTCTCGCCTGCCCTCGTCAAGGCCCAGACCGACTGGGTCCTGGTGACCGCTGACTTCGGCCTGCCAACCCCGGAGGTCTACCGGACCCTGGACAGGCTGCGAGCGGCCGAAGGGACGCTGGCCGACGAGCCCACCGGCGTGGACCCGATGATCCTCCAGGCCCTCCGCAGCGGCGACGCCGACGCCCTGAGCCGGGTGCTGGTCAACGATCTCCAGCGCGCCTCCATCGAGCTGGCGCCCGGCCTCCGGGACACCCTCGGGCTCGGTGAATCCCTGGGGGCGATCGCTGGAATTGTCTCCGGTTCCGGACCGACGGTCGCGCTGCTGGCACACAGCCCCGGGGCGGCTGAGGGGCTGGCCGACGACCTCCGGCACCACGGCCTAGACGCCATGGCGGTGCACGGTCCGGTTCACGGGGCACGCATCATCTCCGATACGCTCCTTTAATACGTTTGTCGTCATCCGCACGACGTATTTGCCTCGGGCCGATCCGGCCTGACCAACTTTTGCTCAATATTTCGCTTGTCATTTTTCTCTAGGAAAGCAGTTCCCAGTGGCACACCTGCTCGGCGGCGAGAACCTCACGGTCTCGTATGCAACCCGTACCGTCCTCGATGGCATCACCCTCGGCCTTGAAGAGGGCGACCGGATCGGGATGGTGGGCCGCAACGGCGACGGTAAGTCGACCCTCATGCGGCTGCTGGCGATGCGCTCCACGCCGGACTCCGGCAGAGTGACCAAGCGCAGCGAGGTCAACATCGGCTATCTGGACCAGAGCGACGTGCTCGACGGCGACCTTACCGTCGGTGCCGCGATCGTCGGTGACCAGGCCGACTACGAATGGGCCCGCAACCCCCAGATCCGGGAGGTCATGGGCGGCCTGGTGTCCGACGTCGACTGGCACGCCAACGTCCACGCGCTCTCCGGCGGGCAGAAGCGGCGGGTGGCGCTGGCCAAGCTGCTGATCGAGGACCACGACGTCATCATGCTCGACGAGCCCACCAACCACCTCGACGTCGAAGGCGTCGCGTGGCTGTCCCGGCACCTGAAGACCCGCTGGCGGGCGAACCAGGGCGCCTTCCTCGTGGTCACCCACGACCGCTGGTTCCTCGACGAAGTCTGCAACAAGACGTGGGAAATCCACGACGGCATCATGGACCCGTTCGACGGCGGCTACGCCGCCTACGTGCTGGCCCGCGCCGAGCGGGACCGCTCCGCCTCCGTGGTGGAAGGCAAGCGCCAGCAACTCGTGAAGAAGGAGCTCGCGTGGCTGCGCCGCGGCGCCCCCGCCCGCACAGCCAAGCCCAAGTTCCGGATCGAGGCCGCCAACGCCCTGATCGCCGATGTCCCGGAGCCGCGCGACTCGACCGCACTGAGCAAGATGGCCACCGCCCGGCTTGGCAAGGACGTCCTGGACCTCGAAAACGTCTCCCTGGACTTCCTCGGCGGCGACGCCGGGCAGAAGCTGTTCGACAACATCACCCTGCGGCTTGCACCCGGCGAGCGGCTGGGCCTCGTGGGCGTCAACGGCGCCGGCAAAACCACCCTGCTCAAGCTCCTCAACGGCGAAATCCAGCCCAGTTCCGGAAAAGTGAAGCGCGGCAAGACCGTGGTCACCGCGGTCCTGACCCAGGAGGTCAAGGAGCTCGACGACGTCTCGGACCTGCGCGTGATCGAAGTGATCGAGCGGGAAAAGCGCTCGTTCAACGTCGGCGGCAAGGAATTCACCGCCGGCCAGCTCGTGGAGCAGCTCGGCTTCACCAACGAGAAGCAGTGGACCCCGGTCAAGGACCTCTCCGGTGGCGAACGCCGGCGCCTCCAGCTCCTGCGCCTGCTCGTGGGGGAGCCCAACGTGCTGATGCTCGACGAGCCCACCAACGACCTCGACACCGACACCCTGGCCGCCGTCGAGGACGTGCTCGACGGCTGGCCCGGCACACTGGTGGTCGTCAGCCACGACCGCTACCTGCTCGAACGCGTCACGGACCACCAGATGGCGCTCCTGGGCGACGGCAAGATCCGGGCCCTGCCACGCGGCGTGGACCAGTACCTGGAACTGCGCGAAGCGGCGATGGCTGGCTCCACGATCACCGGCGGCGGCAACCCCGTCACGTCCGCCAGTGGCAGTTCCGCCCCCGCCGTCGCCGGCCCCTCCGAAGCCGAGAAGCGGGACGCCCGCAAGGCCAAGAACCGGATCGACCGCCAGCTGGGCAAGCTCAAGCAGCAGGAAGACAAGATCCACGCCCAGATGACCGCAGCGGCCGCCGACCCCTCCGCCGTCGGCCGGCTCGCCGGGCTCAACAAGCAGCTCAAGGACCTCGCCGTCGAACGCGAAGCCCTTGAACTCGAATGGCTGGGAGCCCTGGAAGTCCTCGGCGAATAGGCTGTCCAGTCTTCGCCGGTTGGCCGGCTTGGGTGCCGGAGCCGGCCCTTCCTCGTCGCTTAGACACGACGCAAAGGGGACGCTCCGGTCGCTGGGCGACCTCCGCGTCCCGATGCGCCGCGATGCGCTCCTTTCGGAAGGACCGCCTCCGGCGAGCACCGTCACCTCATAGTTGTGGCACAGTTCGCAAACGGAACCTTCGGCAATTGCGCTTGTTGGCGTCCCCCGAACGGACCTCTCGGCAATAGCGGTGCGGGAGGTCTTCGCGCAGTCGCGCATCGCGGCGCGTCGGGCTCCGAAGGTCGCCCAGCGACCGCAGGGGCCCTTTTGCGCCGTAAGCGTTGTCCCGCGGGCCCCGACGCGAGCTTGCGAGTGTTGGGAAGGGACTTACGCGCTAAGCGACGGCAAAGGACTCCTGCGCCGCGAAGGTGACCAGATGGGGACGTGCGGCCCGGTTCAGTCGTCGCTGCGGAGTCCGGGGTCTTTTTGCAGGCCGGTGAGGCCGTTCCAGGCGAGGTTCACCAGGTGCGCGGCTACTTCGCGTTTGTCCGGGGTCCGGCTGTCCTGCCACCACTGGCCCGTCATGGCCACCATTCCCACCAGCATCTGCGCGTACATGGCCCCGTCGGCCGACGTAAAGCCGCGGCGGGCGAACTCGTCGGCCAGGATGTACTCCACGCGCGCCGTGACGTGCGAGAGCAGGGTGGAGAACGCCCCCTCGGGCTGGGTCGGCGGGGCGTCGCGCATGAGGATGCGGAAACCTTCGGTGCGGTCCTCGATGTAGCTCAGCAGCGCCAGGGCGGCCCGCTCGACCAGGACGCGGGGTTTGGCTTCCTCGGACAGCGCGTCGGTGATGGAGCCCAGCAGGATCCGGAACTCATATTCGACGACCTGGGTGTACAGGCCTTCCTTGGAACCGAAGTGCTCATAGATCACCGGTTTGGAGACGCCGGCGGCGGCGGCAATCTCCTCGATGGTGGTGCCGTCCAGCCCGCGGAGGGCAAACAGTCCGCGCCCGATTCCGATCAGCTGGCTGCGGCGCTGGGGACCCGTCATCCGGATCCGGGGTACGTAGTCGGCGGACCGGACAGGCCTGCCGCTGCGGCCCTCCGCCCCTCCGGATACCCCTGCGCTGTTGCTCACAGCTCCATCATGCCCCAGATCATCCACCGGGAGCGGCGCAGCCGCGCCCCGCACGCCACGGCAACACTGGGCGGCAACGCAGTATGGCAGAATTGATTCTCGTGCCACAGGCTCAGCGCCTTGGCATGGTCCGCCCTGGTGTAATGGCAGCACCCCGGCCTTTGGAGCCGTGGAGTATAGGTTCGAGTCCTATGGGCGGAACTGTTGCGCGTCCCTGTTCGCGTCGCGGGGCCGCTAACGGCACCCGGCGGGCGCGGTCCGGTGTGAGTCCAGTAGGATGAATGTGGCGCCGCGACCGGACTCCGGTCCGCCCGGGCCGCGCGAATCCGGCAACCGTGGTGCACCACCAAGCCTCATCCGCCGGCCACCCAGATCCACCGAGCAGCGGCATGAGCTAAGCCACTGAGCAAGGAGAGCCCGTACGTGAGCCCCGAGAATACCGGCCCAGCCGCCGTAATCGTCCTAGCTGCAGGTGCCGGTACCCGGATGAAGTCCCGTACCCCCAAGATCCTCCACGAGATCGGCGGACGCTCCCTCGTCGGCCACGCGCTGCACGCGGCCCGCGCCATCCGGCCGCAGGAGCTGGCCCTCGTCGTCCGGCATGAACGCGACCTCGTGGCCGCCCACATCGCCGCTGTCGATCCTGCCGCCCTGATTGTCGATCAGGACGAAGTGCCGGGCACCGGCCGGGCCGTCGAAGCCGCCCTCGAGGCGCTCGACGCGCTCCACCCCCAGGCGCAGCTCAGCGGAACGGTTGTTGTCACCTACGGCGACGTGCCGCTGCTCACTGGCCAGCTGCTCGGCGAACTCGTCGCCAGCCACGAGGCCGCGGGCAACGCCGTCACCGTCCTCACCGCCGTCTTGGATGACGCGACCGGTTACGGCCGCATTCTCCGCGCCGCGGACGGAACGGTCACCGGCATCCGGGAGCACAAGGACGCCACGGACGCCGAACGCGAAATCCGGGAGATCAACTCCGGCATCTACGCCTTCGACGCCGCCGTGCTGCGCGACGCGCTGGCCCACGTCACCACCGACAACGCCCAGGGCGAAAAGTACCTCACCGACGTGCTGGGCCTGGCCCGTGCCGCCGGGGGCCGCGTCGCCGCCGTCGTCACCGAAGACCGCTGGCAGGTCGAAGGCGCAAATGACCGGGTCCAGCTCTCCGCCCTCGGTGCCGAACTCAACCGGCGCACCGTCGAGGCCTGGATGCGTGCCGGTGTCACCGTCGTCGACCCGTCCACCACCTGGATCGACGCCACTGTCACCCTCGACGAGGACGTGCGGCTGCTGCCCAACACCCAGCTGCACGGCACCACCACGGTGGCGCGCGACGCCGTCGTCGGGCCCGACTCGACCCTCACCGACGTCCAGGTGGGGGAGGGCGCCAAAGTGATCCGCACCCACGGTTCCGGCTCCACGATCGGCGCCAAGGCGAGCGTCGGCCCGTTCACCTACCTGCGCCCCGGCACGGTCCTCGGCGAGACCGGCAAGATCGGCGCGTTCTACGAGACCAAAAACGTCACCATTGGCCGCGGTTCCAAGCTGTCCCATCTGGGCTATGCCGGAGACGCCGAGATCGGCGAAGACACCAACATCGGCTGCGGCAACATCACCGCCAACTACGACGGCGAGAAGAAGCACCGCACGGTCATCGGCTCCGGCGTGCGCACCGGCTCCAACACCGTCTTCGTAGCTCCCGTCCGGGTCGGCGATGGCGCCTACAGCGGCGCCGGGGCAGTCATCCGCCGCGACGTGCCGCCCGGCGCCCTGGTCCTGTCCCTGGCCAAGCAACAGAACGCCGAGGGCTGGGTCCTGGCGAACCGCCCGGGCTCGATCTCCGCGTCCCTGGCCGAGGCGTCCGGCGCCACCACGACTTCCTCCAGTACTCCGGCATCTACAGAAGAGGGCTAGCAATAATGAGCGAAATTACGGCACGCGGCGAGAAGAAGCTGGTGCTTGCCGCTGGGCGCGCGCATCCTGAGCTGGCGAGGGAAATCGCCAAGGAACTCGGTACCGAGCTCCTGCCCCTGGATGCCTACGACTTCGCCAACGGCGAGATCTACGTCCGGGCAGGGGAGAGCGTGCGCGGCACCGACGCCTTCGTCATCCAGGCGCACCCCGCCCCGCTGAACAACTGGCTGATGGAACAGCTCATCATGATCGATTCGCTCAAACGGGCCTCGGCCAAGCGCATCACCGTGGTCTCGCCGTTCTACCCGTACGCCCGGCAGGACAAGAAGGGCCGCGGCCGCGAGCCAATCTCCGCGCGCCTCGTCGCGGACCTGTACAAAACCGCCGGCGCGGACCGGATCATGAGCGTTGACCTGCACACCTCGCAGATCCAGGGCTTCTTCGACGGGCCCGTGGACCACCTCATGGCCATCCCGCTGCTCGCGGACTACATCCGCACCCGCGTCGGCGCCGACGACATCACAGTGGTTTCCCCGGACACCGGCCGTGTCCGCGTTGCCGAGCAGTGGGCCGAGCGCCTTGGCGGGGCGCCGCTGGCCTTCGTCCACAAGAGCCGCGACCTCACCGTCCCGAACCAGGCAGTCTCCAAGACCGTCGTGGGCCAGATCGAAGGCCGCACCTGTGTGCTGATCGACGACATGATCGACACCGGCGGAACGATTTCCGGCGCGGTCCAGGTGCTTAAGAACGCCGGCGCCAAGGATGTCATCATCGCGGCAACCCACGCCGTCTTCTCCGATCCTGCGGCCCAGCGCCTCTCAGAGTCCGGCGCCCGCGAAGTGGTGGTCACCAACACCCTGCCGATCGACGCCAGCAAGCGCTTCCCGCAGCTCACCGTACTGTCCATCGCGCCGCTGATCGCCCGCGCCATCCGCGAAGTGTTCGACGACGGCTCGGTCACCAGCCTGTTCGACGGCAACGCGTAGCCCTCGATTGAGCGGTGAGCAGGCTTGAGCCTGCTCAGCATCCGCCGGTGCGGGACCGTTTTCAGAATTGCGGCCCCGCACTGGTAACCTTGAACCGAAACCTTGGCGAGGGAGAGCGCCGGTTTTCCGTTTTTCCGCTTTCAAGCGGAAATCATCGGAAACCGGACTGCTGGTCTCCGTTATCGACTGGGTCTGAATCTCCCTTCGGAAGGGCGGCCATACGGCCACCCGGCGTTGAAGGTCGCAAACAGACCTCCGCCCTTGCTGAACACCTTTAGTCCCACAGCTTGAAATCCAACGAGGAGATATCCATGTCTGAGCAGAAGCTCGCAGCAGAAGTCCGCACCGAATTCGGCAAAGGCTTCGCCCGCCGCGCCCGCATGGCCAACCTGATCCCGGCTGTCATCTACGGCCACGGCGCCGAGCCGATCCACATCACCCTGCCGGCGAAGGCCACCACCCTGGCTGTCCGCACCGCCAACGCCCTGCTGACCCTGGACATCAACGGCGAGCAGCACCTGGCCCTCGTCAAGGACATCCAGCGCAACCCGATCAAGCAGATCATCGAGCACCTCGACCTGCTGACCGTCCGCACCGGCGAGAAGGTCACCGTTGACATCCCCGTCCACCTCAGTGGCGAACTGGCTCCGGGCAATGTCCACAACCTGGAAATGACCACTGTTTCCCTTGAGGCCGAGGCTACCCACCTGCCGACCGCCATCGAGGTCAGCATCGAAGGCCGCACCGCCGGCGAGCACATCCACGCCTCCGACCTGGTCCTCCCGAAGGGCTCCACCCTGCTGGCTGACCCCGAGGCGCTCGTTGTCAACATCTCCGAGGCCGTCGAAATCGTCGAAGAGGGCGAAGAGACCGCTGGGGAAGCGGCCCCCGCTGCCGAGGAAACCGCAGCAGCCGAGTAATTCCGGCAGCCCGATTTCTGCTGTGGCCGGACCCCTGCGGGGCCCGGCCACAGCCGTCTTAACCCCCGGTGCCGGGCGCAGACCGGCCCGGCGCGGGCCGAGCTCCTGCCACCGAACCTGACCACCCTAGGATTGACCCATGACTGACACCTGGCTGATCGCAGGCCTTGGCAACCCGGGAGCGGAGTACGCCCACAACCGGCACAACATCGGGCAGATGGTCCTCGATGAACTCGCTGCCCGGATCGGGAGCGGCTTCAAGTCCCACAAGTCCCGGGCCCAGGTCCTGGAGGGCCGGCTCGGCATCGGAGGCCCGCGGGTGGTGCTGGCCAAGCCGCTGAGTTACATGAACGTCTCCGGCGGCCCGGTCGCGGCGCTGGCGGCTTTCTACGGCATCGAACCAGGCCACGTCATCGCCGTGCACGACGAGATCGACATTCCCTTTGACACGGTGAAGCTGAAGCTCGGCGGGGGCGAAGGGGGCCATAACGGGCTGCGGGACATCTCCAAAGCCCTCGCCACCAAGGACTACCTGCGGGTCCGGGTCGGCGTCGGCCGTCCGCCGGGCAGGATGGACACCGCAGACTTTGTCCTCAGGGACTTTTCCGGCGCCGAGAAGAAGGAACTGCCGTTCCTGATCGGTGCTGCGGCAGACGCCGTGGAAGCCCTGGTCCGTGACGGCCTCGTGGCGGCCCAGCAGCAGTTCCACCCCGCGAAGACGCCCTAGCCGGTACGCGCGGGGAACCTTCGCTGCGGCGCCGGGCGAAACGCGGCGTCGTCTACACCCGAATTGCTTCCAAGGTTTCCGAAATGCCGTTATGATCGCTCTACTCTCATATCGGGGGATAGGGATACGCTACTTCTAGGCGGACGGTCTCAGGTTTGCTGTCCGCAAAGCGGTACGAAGGAATCTAGATGTCGAGGGAATCGCTGGGCTGGGGGAATGTTTCCACTACATTGGCACCCGCCGTGGAGGAACCTGCAGCCGGTCCGTTGGACCGGCACAGGTGGTCGGGTCTGGCGCGCAATGCCGACGCCGACCGGGTTCGCAATGCCCTGCTCGCCGAGGACCGGATGGGTGTGGTGATCACCGGTGACCGCGGTGTGGGCAAAACCCAGGTAGGACGCACCGCGATCGCAGGCTTCGGTCCTGACGTCTACACGCTTCAGCTCCGCAGCTCAGGACCGGGCTCGGCAACCCCGTATGGCTGCCTCGCGTTCACGCTCGCCCGCCTGCCCCAAAGTTCCCTTGGCTCGCCGACGGCCATCCTGCACGGCATCACTTCCCTGATCCGTGACGACGCCGCCGGACGAAAGTGCGTCATCCTTCTGGACAACGCGGGAGCCCTGGACGAACTGAGCACCGGCGTGCTGCTCAATCTGCTGCAGACCCGGACGGCGCGGCTCGTCGCTACCGCCCAGCGCACAACGGACCTTCCGCCGGACTTCTACTGGCTCATCACTTCCGGCCAGCTGGCCGAGGTGCGGCTCGCCAACCTCACCGAAGTCGAAACCCTGGAGGTTCTCAAGGCAGCGCTCGGACACAGAGTTTCCAGCGCACTGGCGAGCCAGCTGCACCAGCTTGTTGGCGGCAGCCCGACACTGCTGCAGGCGGTGGTCTCCGAGCAGATCGAACGGGGCAACCTTGTGCTCTCCGGATCTGTCTGGACCTTGGTGGATGAGGTGGTCCTTGACGGGCGCACGGCACTGGAAGATATCGTGCGGGCCCGGTATGCCCGCGAAACACCTGTGGCCCGGGAGCTTATCGAGGTGCTCTCCTGCGCCCGGACCCTGCCCCTGGCCAGGCTCGCGCGGATGTACAGTCCCGGAGTCATCGCAGACATGGAAGACGCCGGCCAGATAGTCGTCGACCGGACGGGCCGGCACCTCGTGACGCTGGGGGACCGTTATCTGGGCGACATCGTCCGCAACTGGCTCAGTGTGGAGCGCAGGCTGGAGCTGCGGGACAAGGTCCCGGGGCACCAGCAGGATGAGCTGAATGAGCTGACCGTGGAAGACCTGCTGGCCTACGCGGCGTGGACCCATGACTGCGACGCGCCCCTGGCACCCGCCCACGCCGTGGCCGCGGCCGGCGCCGCCGTGAAACTCTTCGACCCGAAGTTTGCGCTCAAATGCGCCGGCAGCCTGAGCCCGGAGGACCCCGAATGGCCGGAGGGGCAGCTGCAGAAATCCGCCGCCTACCTTCAACTGGGGCTGCCGCTGCAGGCCATGTCGGCCCTTGACGATGTCTCGGAGGCCCAGATCAGCGCCCTCGGCGCGGAGGCTTTCGCTGAGCTGGTAGCCGCCAAGGTGGACTGCATGTCATGGCTCGAGGACCGGACCGGACAGGTGCCCGAACTGATCCGGCAGGGCCGGCTGCGGCTCCACGAAATCGGTGAGAACCAGCCGGCAGCGACAACGCAGGAGCTGACCCGGGCCGGTCTGTCCCTTGACCTCAGCGAATTCAACTACCTCTCCTTCGTCGGTGACTATGAGCCCATGATGGACAGGCTCAGAGCGGCTGCGTCGTCGGCGGTCGACGACATCAACCCGGTGCACCGGCTGAGGTCGGCAATCATCTTGATGGAAGCCCTCTGCATGACGGGCAAGGAAGTCGAGGCCCGCAAGCTGCTGCGCGAGATCGGCGGCCAGCTCGGGGAGTGGTCCAACGTCCCGCGGATCCGCGAGAACTTCGCGTGGAGGTCCTTCAACGTGCTTCTGCTCTCCGGACACTGGCGCCAGAGCATCGACATGCTCAAGGACGCCAGCGGCCGGGCCGGCCACGGGCTGCATTCCGGCAGCGCGCCCACTGATCTGGCCGTCGGACTCGCCTACGTCTACGCGGGCCGCGGCTACATGGCCCTCGACCCGCTCCTGGCCGCGATAGCGCAGCTCGAAGTCCGGGCCAGCCTGCACTCGTTGCGGCAGGCCTACGCGGCCACGGCCTTCGCCTACGCCCAGACCGGGAATTCCGTGCAGGCCACCGTTTACCTGGACCGGGCGCGGTCAGCGGACGGTGCCGCCCGCTTCGCGATCCGAAGTTCCGCTGAGTTCTGCATGGACATGGCTTCGCGCTGGCTGGGCGATCCGGAGGCGAAGGACCGGCTGGTGCGCTCGGCCGAGGAACACTACCGGTGCGGCCGGTACACCCTGGCCGGCATCTTTATGCTTGGCGCGACGGTCAACGGCACCACCAAGGACTTCCAGTTCATGGAAGAGATCGCGGCCCTGCGGCAGGGACCACTCGCGGAGTTGTCCCGGATCATCGCCGTGGGCAGCCGCAAGAAGGACGCCGCCATCATGCTGGAGGCCGCGGGCCAGGCCGCCGCAATGGAACTCGACGCCGTCCAAGCCAGATGCGCCGCGCTCGCCTTCGACTTCGCTAAGGCTGCGGGTCTGAGCGGGAAGGCAAGCGCCGCCCACGCCATCCTTGAAAGCCTCGCGGACTCCGTGCCGGCCCTTCCCATCATGCCAAGGAACAAGGGTCCGCTGCTCACAGACCGGGAGCGCCAGATCGCCACCCTCGCAGGCAACGGGGTCTCCAACAAGGACATTGCCCTGGCCATCGGCATCTCGGTGAGAACAGTGGAGGGACACCTGTACCAGGTGTTCACCAAGCTCGGCGTTTCTTCGCGAAGTGATCTGCTTGGACTCATCTAGGAACCGTGCAACCGTCCCAAGGGAGGCGGTACGATCCAACCCCCTGACCGGGCGGGCGGAGGACCTGGACTCGGCAGTCGAGGCACTCCAGGGGAGCACCCACGTTGCAGTCCTGCTGCTCGGGGACAGCGGCATCGGCAAATCCACGCTCCTGGACGCCGTCGTGACCGAACTGCAGTCAACGATGACGCCCGTCCGCATCCATGGCAGCCCCTCCCTGACGAACGTCCCGTACGGCGTGCTGGGTCCTTTCATTGTGGGGCTGCCCGTACAGGAGGCTACCTCCCAACTGGCGGTGCTCAGGACCTTCTGGTCACGGCTGGAGGAGGAGCGCCGCGCCTCCCAGAAGCCCCTGCTGCTGGTCGTGGACGACGCCCATGACCTTGACGAAGCGACCGCGGGGATCCTGGTGGAACTGGCCGCTGCCGGGTGGGCGAAGCTGCTCGTCGCGTCGGCGACCCGCCCGGGCTTGCCGGAACCACTGCTGCAGCTGTGGTTTGAAGGTATCGCCGAACGCATCGACCTCCGCCCCCTGACCCAGGGGCAGACGGCCGACATCCTGGAACGGGCGCTGGGATCCCAGGTCCTGCCGAACGTCACCGAAATCCTCTGGGAAGCCTCCGAGGGCAACCCGCTGCTGCTCAGCGGGCTGATCGACGATGCGAAGAACGACGGCACGCTGCTGCAACGCAACGGGGTCTGGCTGCTCGCGCGCCCCCTTAACAGCCACGGGGACCGCTTGACCGACGTCGTGCGCCGGCAGCTGCTTCGGCGCTCGCCGGAAGAGCGCCAGGCCCTGAACCTCGTGGCCCTGGCAGAGCCGGTGTCCCGCGAGCTGATCGAATCCACCGTGGGCGAGGACCCGGTTGCCGTCCTCATCGAACACGAGCTGATCCGGGTCACGCCGGCACCGCACCCGCAACTGCGGCTGTGGCATTCGATCTATGGCGACACGCTCCGCAACCTCATTTCCCCGGCACGCAGCCTCCAGCTCCGGCAGAGCCTCCTGCGGCTCATGGACAGCGAGCCCACGTCGGCAGAAGGCCTGCTCCGCCAGGTGAGCTGGTCGATGGAATGCGGCGTTGAGGTCGACGACAGGCAGCTTCTGCGGGCAGCCGTATTGGCCAGCCGGCTCTACGAGGACGATTTGGCCCGCAAGGCAGCCGCACTGGTCAAGGACCCTGAGCTTCAGGTGGCGGCACGGTCGGTGACGGCACGGACTTTCTTCAACACCTCCGACTATGCGGCCGCACGGGATAGCCTCGAAGCCGACTTCGCCAAGGGGCTGAGCGTGGCCGTCCTGCTCACGGGAACCCTGATGTGGGCCGCCGTGCAGGCCGCGCTGGGCCACAGCCCCGCCGACATCATGGACCGCGCCGGAGCCCTCCTCGAGGCGGGCGAGCGGCTGGCCAGGGAGAATCCGGAGGACGCCGAGGGAATCCTCTCGGCCACAAGGGAGCGGTACGCCACCATGCATGCGATGGTATTCGCGCTGGCCGGCGAGTATCCGGAAAGTGCGGACCCGGAGACCGGAGTGTTGGCCGGCCCGCCGGCCAACACCCTTGAGGCGGCATTCAGGCTTGCCCTGGAATCGGAACGGCTTCTCGTGCAGGGGAAAGCCGTCCAGGCGTTTGCCAAGGTGTCCGAGGCACTGGAATCAGCCGGATCCGGACACGACGAACTGTACTTCCTAGCGGAGTTCCTCGTGGCGCGGGCGGCAGCGGCGGTGATCCACGGCGGCGACTGGAAAGCGGCCGAAACCCTCCTGGCTGGAGTAGCCGCCGGCCCCGGACCGAACCGAATCTCTTTCGGCGGGGGAGTCCACGCCGCACACGGCATCATCCTGCTGTACCAGGGCAAGGCCGCGCAGGCACTGAACGCCCTTGGCGCAGCGCTGGAGTCACTGCGGCTCGCGGATCCGCAGCAGCTCTTCGCCCTGACCTCCTCGATGGCCTTTGCCGCCGCCGCCGACGTCGGGGCCAAGGACAAGGCAGCGGTCTTCCTCGCCGACTACGAGGCCGCGGCACCGGCGGTGTCACGGTACTTGCGCATGCTCTCGCAAATGGCCGTCACGTACGGAAAGGCCCGCCTCGGCAATTACCCGGGAGCGCTTGAAGAACTCCGGGCGTTGGGCCGGCCTCAAGGCGACGGTTCCACGCCGGGCCTGGAGTTCGACTCGCTTGCCTTCTGCCTCGCCTTGGGGGACCGGGATGCAGCGTCCCGGCTGCTTGAACTACAGCCGGAGTTGGAGGGCCCCCGGGCCGCCGCGATCTGTCACTACGCGGCTGCGATCAGCACGGATGTGGCCACGGACCATCTTGAGGCGGGCAAGAGCTGCGAAGACGCCGAGCTGTGGGGCTTCGCCGCCCTTGCTTATGATTCCGCTGCGAACGGCTACCGGGCGGCCGGCGACACGCTGCGGGAGCGCATGGCAATGTCCCAGCGGAAGCGGTGCCTGGACCGGGCAGACAGTGTTGCAGGCCAGGAACAGGAAGCCGAAGCCGACGCCCTTGGCCTGCTGACGCGTCGTGAGCGAGACATCGTGGCCCTGGCGGTGCGCGGCCTCAGCGACCGTCAGATTGCCGCCGAGTTGCAGGTATCCATCCGGACGGTCGAAGGCCACCTGTACCGCAGCTATGCAAAGCTCAACGTCAAGGGCCGGGACCAGCTGCCGGGAGTGTCCCCTTCCTAGCTGTCCGGGCTGTCTTCCGGTCCGCCATTGCCCGCACCGTGGAGGCATCACCCCCAGCGCCGGCTCCGGCGTGCGTAGCTCCGGGACGCCGGCAAGTAGGCTCCGGGCTACGCGCGTATCGGGAGCACGTAGCCGGACCCCGCAAGAGTCGGGAGCCGGCTGTTGTGGCAAGTACCATCAATTGCGGTTCGTTCGGAACCCGTCGCTAATTCGAGTACGGACTACCGGTGCGCCGGTGCCGTCCCGTTCGCTAGATTGTAGTCAGCACCAGGAACCACCCGACGGAAGCACCCGACTAAGGACTTTGAACGTGGAGCCATCATTGCGGAAGCGGCCCAGGCCCTCCGATGAAGCTGCCAGGATCGCCTGCGTCGGGAACGATCGTCCGCTCTGGTGCAATAGACATTAGTTTTTTCCAATGGTCTCCCCAAATGGTTCCGCCGAGTGCGTGAACCCCTTTGACGGAGCCGACGGCGTCGGAACCTTCTGAGACCGAGGTTCCTCCCCCCAGCCGCCGTCGGCTCCCTAAACTTTTATCGGTCCCAGTCCTGGCTCGGCCGCCCGCAGGCCGGGCGGCCGTGCCAAGACTGTGTTAACGCCGATTCGCAGCAAAAAGTCTCGTAGCAAAATCCGGGGAAACGGCCGGCTGCCGGCCCCTGACCTGCAGCAATACGCCTGCGTGAAGTTGCGTTCTGCCATCGGGCCAGCGGCGCGGTTCCGACTACTTGGTTTTGGAGCCCCGACGGCCGGCAAATTATGAGTACACCTGCGTAGCCCAGGTCCCAGCACCGGGCTGGGAATCGAGTAGCACATACGCATCCCGAAATTTCGCCACGTCAATAAGTTGGACCTATCAGTAGTCAATACTTTGATTGCGAAGGTCTCTCTCATGTTTCAGCAAGAAGCCGGCCTGCCTGCGGGCAGCGGCAGAACAGATGTGATTTCAGCCGCCCAACGCCCGGGGAAAGGGTGGCACCAGAAGCATTACACACGGCACAAGACCGTCGCGGACGTAGTATCCGCGCTGACCTCGGGAACCGGCTGCGGGGCGGTAATAGTCGGGGAACACGGGGCTGGAAAGTCCTTCATCGCCCAGCGGGCACTGGAACAGCTCGGTGACGATTTCCTGGTGGTCCAGGTCCGGGGCAGTTCCATTTCCTCCAAGCTCCCATACGGCGCCCTGAGCGTGCTTCTCAACGAACTCGATGCCTCCCACCTTGAGCACCCGCTGATGGTGTTGCGCGGCTTGACGCAGTTGCTCCACACCCGAGCCCAGGGCCGCAGCGTCGTGCTCTTTGTCGACAACGCCCATGACCTTGATGAGCTCTCCACGATGATGGTGGCCCAGCTCTGCGCCGGCGGGCACGTCCTGCTGCTCGCAGCTTGCGTTGACCTCCCCAATCTGGGCAGCGACATCATGGGCCTCTGGAAAGATGACCTGCTGCGCCGCGTGGATCTTGGCCCCTTCGATTTCAGCGAGACGGAGGACAGCCTCGCGCAGGAGTACGGCGGACATTTCTCCCACACCGCGGCACGCGCCCTCTGGAACGCCAGCGGCGGCAACGCCCTCTTCCTGCACTCATTGGCCAGGGAGCAGATCAAGTTGGGAATCATTGTCCGGCACGAGGATTCCTGGGTTCTTGGGGACAGGCCGGTTGCCTTGGCCGGTGAGATCCGGGATGTGCTCAAAGCCCGCCTGAACCGGCTCAGCCCGGGCCAGCGCGACGTATTTGAGCTCTTGTCGCTCGCCGGAGCGCTTCCCCTGCAGACCCTGATGAACGTGTCGAAGGCGCAGGATATCGACACCCTCCAGGAACGCGCCCTGATCCGCGTCAGCCATGACCACCCACCCATGGTGAGCATCGCCAACCCGGTCATTGCGGGCATCGTCTCCAGCGTGGTGCCGCCCGGGCGCAGTGCCGAGCTTCGCCGCCGGCTGGGTGCCGTGCTGCAGGACCTGGACCTCGACGAATACACCGGATCCACCGCTGTGGCATGGGCATTGGACTGCGGAGAAGAAGTGGATCCCCATCTGGCCCTGGCCGCTGCACGCCTCGCGAACAAGGCATCCGATCCGCAGTCCGCCCTGCGGTTTGCCCGGGAAATTGCCGGTCGGGAAAAGCTGGCGGACGTGGCCGTCGAATCTGCCCGGGCATTTATCTCGATGCACAATGACGAAGCAGCCCGCCGCATTCTGACTGACGTCGAACAACGGGCCGGTGACGGTCTGGCCCTGGATGAATGGGCCTCGCTGCACCTCCTGTGGGCTGAGCTGGACAGGCGCAACCCCGCCGCGGCGGCAAGTGCGCTGGCCCGGCTGCAGGAGATCGAGCTGCGCCTGACGGTGTCCGGAGACGCCGGGACGGGGCCGGGGTCGGTGGCCGAGCGGGTACGCCTGGCCTATGTCGGACTGGCCGCCTTCGAAGGCCGGTACGACGATGTCCTGCAAATGTTCCGGGATGTGGATTCCACAGACCTGGGCAGCGAAGCCAAGATCATGGCGGCCAGCCTGTTGTGCGAGGCGAAAGCAGTCACCGGGGACGTCCTCGGAGCTGTGGCGCTGGGCCGGCAGGTCATCCTTGCCGCCGGCTTCCTGGATCTGTCCGACAGCTCGATCCGCGACATCAGGGGACGGTTTCTGCTGCTTCTTCTGTTGTCGGCAAAGTTCCGGGAGGCCGCAGAGTTCATTGCCGGCACATCGGAAGCCTGGGACGAGCAGGCCAGGCTGGGCGGTATGTTCGAGATCGGACAGGGGATCGTCGACCTCCACCGCGGTCATCTGTCCGGGGCGGTTCAGCGCCTGCAGAGCGGGGTCTGGCAATTGAGGGTGCAGGATCAGGATGCTGTCGCCGGACTCGCAACCGCAGCCTGTGCCTATGCCTACGCACTTCAGGGGGATGAGGAAAAAGCCGGGGCCCTGTTGGTGGACGTCGAGGAGCCGCAGCCACGGGCGTCGTGGCTGGTGAACCGGATCACGCGGTTCTTCGAGCTGTCCGCCAAAGCGGAAATCGGCCAGAAGACCGAGGCCCTGCGCGCGCTGAAGCTGGAGGCGGACAGTGACACCGAAGCTTCCGCGTTTGCGACCGGGCTCCAGTTCCTCTCGGCCGTGGCCCGGCTGGGGGACCGTCAGGCAAGCCAGAAACTCAGCGGCCTAGCCGAACAGGTCACCGGGCACTTCGCCGGCCTGTGCTCCCGGCTCGCGGAAGGGTTGAAGGAATCCGACAGCGAGGAGTTGCTGGCGACCTCCAAGGACGCCGATGCAGCCGGCCATGCAATCTTCGCCAGGGATGTGACCAGGAAAGCTGTCAGTTGCGCCAACGACGCGGGGAACCGAATCTCCCTGCGGATGGCCCAGCGCACGCAGCAGTCCCTCGAGGACCGCTTCGGCAACCCGAGAAACGGTGTGCTTTCCCTGCTCACGTCGACGCTTACAGCCCGGGAATCCGAGGTGGCTGTGAGGGCAGCCGCGGGTACCTCCAACCGGAAGATTGCCGACGAGATGCACGTTTCTGTCCGCACGGTTGAGGGACATCTGTATCAGGTGTACGCGAAACTGCATGTCGCGAGCAGGTCGGAACTCAAAGATGTCATCTCGGGACCAGTGGAACACGCCCGACTCGGCTGACCAACCCGGCCCCCCATCCTCCGGGCGGGCCGGGAACCGCCACACCGCAGGGAGGGCCGCTGGTGGAAAGCCTGACTGAGTCCGCCACACTGGTTGGCCGGTCCGGCGTCGTCAAGGACATTCTCAGATGCCTGCGCGACGGCGGTACGTCCGGCGCCCTGATTGTCGGAAACCCGGGAACGGGGAAGACCGCAGTTTCCAGGGCAGTCATCCGGGAACTCCGGCCGCACACCGCCGTGATCCGACTCGCAGCAACGCCGGCGCTGTCGGCTGTCCCTTTCGGCGCCCTGGCGCCCTACCTCGGCCAGCTGCCCGCACACGATCTGGACTCGTTCTCCGCCGTCGTCAAGGCCGTCACCGACAGCATCAAGTCGGAGTCCAGCAAACCGCTCTTCGTGATCGACGACGCCCAGTGCCTGGACCGCGGAACGACGCAGCTGGTTGCGCAGGCCGTGGCCACCGGTGCTGCCAACGTCCTCGCCACCTGCCGGCCGGGGCTGCTGATCCCCGAAGAATTCCTGGCCCTCTGGGATGACGGGATCGTCGCGAAGTTCGACCTGGAGCCTCTCACCAGGGCCGAGGTGCACCAGCTTTGCGAGCAAGTGCTCCGCGCCGATGTCTCGCCCTGGGCCACGGCGATGCTGGCAGAGGCTTCCGCCGGAAACCCGTTCATGCTGCTGTCCCTGATTGAACACGCGCGGAACACCGGTGCGCTGGGACTGCGGCATGGAGTCTGGTTCCTTCTCTTTCGTCCCGGTTTGTCCGATATCCCGGTCGCTGACCTGATCGGCCACGAACTGCGGTCGATGTCGCCCGAGGAAAGGACAGCGGCCGCCATTGTGGCACTCGCGGGTCCGCTGTCGCTCGGCCAGCTGCTGGGATTCGGCGGCCCGAAGGCTGTGGATGCGCTGGAGAGAGCCGGCATCATCAACGTCTCACGGGGCGCCGACCGGACGGTCCGACCCGCGAGTCCTCTGATCGGCGAGATCATCCGCCGCTGGGTCCCGGCGGGCAGAAGCGCCGGATTGCGTGCCAGCTTCGTGTCACTGCCGCCGGGAGCCTCTGTGCAACCGGAAGCCTTCCTGAACCGGATCCGGTGGGCACTGGACTGCGGGGCTGCCGTTCCGGCGGAGCAGCTCCTCAAGGCGGCCTGCTCCGCCAACGTCGCGCTCGATGCGCAGACCGCCCTGAGGACCGCGGAGGCAGTTTCCGATGTCGCGGTGATCCCCGAGGCCCGGTTGCACATGGCCTATGCGCGGTACTTGCTGGGCGACGGCGAGCAGTCCGCCAAATTTCTCCAGCTCGTGGAACACATTCCCAACGAATCCTCCCGCTATCTGGCGGCGCTCTTGTCCGCCCGCCTGCGGGGGCGGGCAAAGTCGCCGTTGACCGGCGCTGCCCCGGCCCGTGCCGGTGCTCCGCCCGGAACACCCGACGCCGGCCAGTTGCGCGGCAGCCGGGGGGCTTTCCAGCGTGATGCAGCGGTGGGGCCATCGTGGTTGGATATGGCTCCGATTGCCGTGGCGGCCGGGTTGGCCGCCAGCCAGCTGCCGAGTGGCCAGGAGGACCGTGAGGGCGGGCTCAGCCAACTGGTCGTGGCCGCCAGCGAGCGGCCCGAAATCAAGATCCCGGCTGAATCGCTGCTCGCCGAGCTGCTCTGTGCCAAGGGCAGGATGGTGGAGGGTGTGGGGCTCGCCAGGGATGCCTGGCGGGGGGCGCAAAGCGCCGGGATGGCCATGCCGCTCGTGTACGAAGACCTCCTGGTGCGCTACAGCCTGAGCTTGAACTGGGCGGGGGAGTGGGAGGCGCTCGCCGCAGCCCTCGATGAGTACGAGGCCAGCTACCCTTCGAGGCTGCTGCTCAGCGGCGGCATCCTGCACTTGATGAGGGGGCTCGCCCGCGTCCGCCAGGGACGCATGCCCGAGGGCAGTGCCGAACTCATTCTCGGCGTCGAGGAACTCACGATCGCCGATCCCTGGGAACTGCTGCCGTTTGCGCATTCCGTGGCGGCATACGCAGCCTCCATCGTGGGCCATACCCGTGAGGCGGAGGAACATGCGACTGCGTTCCGGCTCTCCCGGTACCGCGGGCCGGGTGCCGTTCCGCTGCTCGCCGAGGCATACTCAACGGCCGCCGGAGGAGCGCCCGGCGGGGCCGGCGACGTCAGCAAGAGGCTCGCGGGCCTCGCATCGGAGGCCAAACGCCAAGGGTTGCGGGGCATTGAGACCGACATCAGGCGCCTCGCCGTGCGCCGCGGTGACACCCAGGCCGCGGACGGACTGGCAGTCAGCAGCCTCGCGGTGGAGGGGCGGGAGGCCGGAATGCTGCACGACTATGCGCTCGCCGTGCTGAATGCCGACGACACCGAACTGGTCCGGATCAGCGACAAAGCGCTGCGTGGCGGCTATGTGCTGCTTGCCCTCGAAGCCGCTCAGCAAGCGGAACGTTGCCTGGCCGAAACCACAGACAAGCGAAAACTGCTGTCCGTCCAGCGCAAGATCCAGAACCGGATGACCGCTGCCGGGATGGCGGCCCATATTGACCTCGTCCGTCCCGAGCAGGATGCGGAGCTCACTGCCAGGGAAACCGAAATCCTGGACCTGGTGTCCGGCGGGGCCACGAATGCAGAGATCGCCAGCCAGCTCTGTGTGTCCCAGCGGACCGTGGAAGGGCACCTCTACCGTGTCTTCGCCAAACTGGGCGTCAGCCGGCGGGTCGATCTCATCGACACCGGGGGCGATTCCCACCGGCCCTGAAGTCCTCTGCGGTGACCCTGTGTGCCGGCTGCAGAATCCGTGGTGCCGTTCCGTGGGATGATGGATAGTAGTCCACTTGACCCGATCCGAGGAGGCCAGCGTGGCTTTCGTGCCCACGTCAGAGTCCCAGGCCCTGCTCACGCCTGCACTTACCGACGAAGAGGTGCAGCGGATCCGCAATGACTTCCCTGTCCTCTCGCGGTCCATGGGCGGGCACCCCCTGATCTACCTGGACTCCGGGGCGACCTCGCAGAACCCGCTCAGCGTCATTGAAGCCGAGCAGGAGTTTTACGAGCAGCGAAACGCCGCCGTCCACCGCGGTGCCCACCTGCTGGCGGTCGAGGCTACGGACTCCTTCGAGAACGCCCGTGAAACCCTTGCTGCCTTCCTGGGCGCGGCGGCCGATGAGATCATCTGGACCTCCAACGCCACCGAGGGCCTGAACCTGCTCAGTTACGCGTTCCTGAACTCGTCCCTGCCTGGCGCGTCTGCGCCGGCGGCACGGTTCGCCCTGGGCTCCGGGGACGAGATTGTGGTCACCGAGATGGAGCACCACGCAAACCTCATACCGTGGCAGCAGCTGGCTGAGCGGACGGGCGCGACCCTTCGCTTCATCCCCGTCGACGACGCAGGCGTGCTGGACCTCGAAGCTGCCGACGGCATCATCGGCCCGGCCACCA
Organism: Arthrobacter sp. NicSoilB4; assembly: GCF_019977335.1. Classification (NCBI taxonomy): domain Bacteria; kingdom Bacillati; phylum Actinomycetota; class Actinomycetes; order Micrococcales; family Micrococcaceae; genus Arthrobacter; species Arthrobacter sp. NicSoilB4. The sequence goes on from NZ_AP024653.1 coordinate 1,135,473, forward strand.
GGGTCCTCGCCTTCAGCCACGCCTCCAATGTGCTGGGCACGATCAACCCGGTCAAAAAGCTTGTGGCGATGGCCCGCGAGGCAGGGGCCCTAACGGTGCTGGACGCCTGCCAGTCCGCGCCGCACCTTCCGCTGGACGTACAGGACCTCGGCGTCGACTTCGCGGTCCTCTCCGGACACAAGATGCTGGGGCCCACCGGCATCGGCGTGTTGTATGGCCGGTCCGAATTGTTGAACGCGCTGCCGCCGTTCCTCACCGGCGGATCGATGATCACCACGGTGACCATGGAGCGGGCAGCGTTCCTGCCTGCGCCGCAGCGGTTCGAAGCCGGCACCCAGAAAGTCTCCCAGGCCATCGCACTCGCGGCCGCGGCGAACTACCTCACCGAGACGGGGATGGACCGTGTCCACGCCTGGGAATCGTTGCTCGGGCAGCGCTTGGTCGAAGGACTGGCGTCCATTCCCGGCGTGCGGGTCCTCGGCCCGGCCCCGGGACAGGAACGGATCGGACTGGCGTCCTTCGACGTTGCAGGCGTGCACGCACACGACGTCGGACAGTTCCTGGACAGCAAAGGCATCGCAGTCCGGGTTGGCCACCACTGCGCGCAGCCGCTGCACCGCCGCCTGGGCCTGACCGCCAGTACCCGGGCCAGCACCTACCTGTACAACACAACGTCCGAGGTGGACGCGTTCCTTGCGGCAGTCGCCGAGGTCCGAGCCTACTTTGGAGCCTGAGGACTTTAGCGCATGAGCCTTGAACAGCTGTACCAGCAGATCATTCTGGAACACGCCAAACTTCGTACCGGCAGCGGACTGGCGGAGACGCCGGTACCGGCAGGGGCATCGTCCGGGCAGTCCCACCAGCTTAATCCTGTCTGCGGGGATGAGATCACGGTCCGGGTGGCAGTTTCCGGGGGAAAGGTCTCCCAGTTGCGCTGGGACGGGGAAGGTTGTTCGATTTCCATGGCTTCCGCCTCGGTGCTTGCCGACCTGGCCGAGGGGATGGACGTCGGCAATCTCACCGAGGTGATCGACAATTTCCGCGAAGTCCTGAGGTCCCGGGGGAAGCTCGCCGCTGATCCCGAAATCCTCGGTGACGCATCAGCCTTTGAAGGCGTTTCGAAATACGCCGCCCGGGTTAAGTGCGCCATGATTTCCTGGGTGGCCGCCGAAGACGCCCTCGCCCAGGCGCTGGCACCCGGCTCCCCAACACCCTAGCCAAACCGGAACCGGCCGGAGCCCTGTTCGGGCTCCGGCCGGTGCGGCGGAAGGCATGCGTCCGGGTCTGATCCCGGCTAGGCCAACAGTCCCGCAATCCCGATGGCCGCCGTCGCCGCCCCAAGCAGCATGGAGATGCTGACCAGGACGACATGGACGGTGAGGAAGCGGGTGGCTTTGCCGTTCGCGTCGCGGGACCTCGGATCATTCCTGACCCGGCGCAGGAACTGCGGCCAGACCGCCAGGGACCAGACGCCGGCCACTATCAGGACGACGGCCAGGATTGCCGGCAGCTCCATGTGCTAGTGGCTTTCGAGCCAGGCCTGCGCCTGCGTGGACTGGATGTTCAGGGCCTTGCCCACCATCGGCTCGGCCGCCTCGGCAATCTTGCCGCCCAGGAACGGCACGGAGGACGTGACGTTGCCCTCAAGTTCGATCCGGGTGCTGCCGCCGTCGGAGACGAGGCGCTGGACGGCGTTGACGTCCAGCGGCGCGCCGGAGACCTTCAGGGTGATGTTGCTCAGCCGCGAGCCGTCCGCTGCTGGGGCGTCCCACTTCTCCAGCTGCGTCACCTTGAGGCTCTCGCCGACGAACTTCCGCGCAATCTCCGGCATCCGGGTGGTCGGGATGGTCCGCACGGTGGTGGTGCTGAAGGCGCCGGCGGTGTCGCCGTCGACGGCGAAGGATTCCAGGGTGCCACCGACGAGTTCACTCGTGTGGCGCAGGAAGTCCTCGTTCACGAAAACTGCGGTGACGCGGTCAACGCTGTGCGGAAGGGTGGTGGATGCACTCAATGCCATTGGGGGGTCCTCCATGGGTGGAACTGGTCGTTTCGGGCTCCAAACATCCTACGCGGTATGCCCGGCCGGCTCCGATTCCTGGTCCTGGAGGGCCTTCGCCGCGGCCGTGATATTCCGCGACATGGCAGGGAAGATCAGGCTGTGGAACGGCAGCACCGCCAGCCAGTAGAGGCGCCCGCTGAGACCCTTTGGGAAGAAGATCGCCCGCTGGCGGTACCGGCTGCCGGTCCCCTCCGGCTCCACCGACAGCTCCAGCCAGGCCCGGCCCGGCGCCCGCATTTCGGCGCGCAGCCGGAGTAGACGGCCGCGGTCGATCCGCTCCGCCCGCCACCAGTCCACGACTTCGCCTTCGGCCAGCAGGTGCGGGTGCCGCCGGCCGCGCAGCAGGCCGGCCCCGCCGGTGACCTTGTCCAGCAGGCCGCGGACGCGCCAGGCCAGCGGCATGGAATACCAGCCGTTCTGCCCGCCGATCCCTTCGATGATGGTCCAGACGTGCTTGGGGTCCACGTCGCTGGAGTAGCTGCGTTCGTCGAGGAACACCCGGTGCCCGGCCCACTCGGGATCCGACGGAAGCGGATCGGCGTCGGCGCCCGCACTGGACCACGTGGTTTCCACCTGGCCGTCGCGCTCCTTGCCCAGGGCGAGGGCCACTGCCCTCCGGTAAGGGGTGAGTCCCCCTTCCGGCGGCGGGATGTACGCGTCGATGTCGTGTTCCCGGGACACGGCATCGTGCTGGAGGGACTCCACGAGCGGCAGGGACATGGACAGCGGAATCGGGGTGGTCAACGCGACCCACATGCCCGCGAGCTTGGGCGCGGGAACGGGGAGCGCCAGGACCACCCGGTGCGGGAGGCCGGCCTCCGCGGCGTATTCCTGCATCATGCCCGCGTAGCTGAGGACCTGGCGGCAGCCGATGTCGAAGGTGCGGTTGATCGGGCCTTCGAGCGCCGCGGCCCCGACGAGGTAATGCAGCACGTCCCGGACCGCAATTGCCTCGATCTTGTTGCGCACCCAGCTGGGGGCGGGCATCAGGGGCAGCGTCTCGGACAGGTGCCGGATCATCTCGAACGACGCCGAACCGGAGCCGATCACGACGCCGGCCTGGAAAACGATGGCGTCGACCGGGCTATCGAGGAAGACCCTGCCCACGGCTTCGCGGGACCTCATGTGGGTGGAGAGTTCGGCATTGGCGGGGTGCAGGCCGCCCAGGTACACGATCCTGTCCACGCCGGCGTCGGCTGCGGCCCGCGCCGCGGTCCCGGCCATCGCCTTTTCCTTGGACTCGAAGCCCGATCCGGCCGCCATGGAATGGACCAGATAGTAGAGAACGTCGACGCCGTCCAGGGCCGCGCGCAGCGCGTCGCCGTCGTCGAGGCTGCTCTGGACGACCTCGACATCCTCGAGCCACGGCACGCCGGCGATCTTGGCCGGCGTCCGGACCAGGACCTTGACGGTGTGTCCTGCCTCCAGCAGCCGGGGGACCAGCCGGCCGCCGATGTAACCGGTTGCACCGGTGACGAGCACAGTCTTCGGCCTGACCCTCTGGCGGCGTGTGGTGTGCGGGGATTCTGGGGTGCCGGTCATGGTGACTCCTTATCGTCTATGAGGCATTCGGAGCGCCAGGCCGTTCGGACGGCCGCGTATCCTGCCAGCCTAGCCCCGGGGCTGGCGGGCCCGCGGCCGGAGTGCCCGCAAACGATCCCGTGCGGACCCGTGTCCGGGCTGCGCGGTAGGCTTGGAGTGCCCGGGATTCTCGCGAATTCCGGCTATTCGTGTTGCCTGCATCCCCGTGATCCCTTCAGGAGCTTCAGCCCATGAGCCTCAACGGCCCCTCTCTCACCGGTTTGCGCCGTGTCCTTGCCGAAGACCGGAACTACGCCCGCGTCCGCGCCGAAGCCGCCCGCGGTTTCGCAGCCCGCAGCGAGGACTACCAGATCAGCGCACCCGCGGGGCTGCGCTCGGCGCTGCTCGCGGAGATGGCGGACGGGCTGTCTGCGCTAGCAGAAAACACAGCGGACAACGCAGCTGCCAACACCGTGGGAGCCAGCGGCAGTGCTTCGGCGCCCGTGGTCCTGGCCATCACCGCCACCGGCCGTGAAGCCGAGGACCTGACGGAGGCGCTGCGCGCTTTCCTGCCGGCCGACGCCGTCGCCGAGTTCCCCAGCTGGGAAACGCTCCCGCACGAACGGCTTTCACCACGCTCGGACACTGTCGGCCGGCGGCTGTCCGTGCTGCGCCGCCTCGCGCACCCCGAAATGTCCGCCGGCGGCGCCCTGCGTGTCGTTGTGGCCCCGGTCCGGGCCGTCGTGCAGCCGATCGTGGCGGGCCTGGGCGAGCTGGTTCCTGTCACGCTGAAGGTCGGCCAGGACGCCCCCTTCAGCAGCGTCGTGAGGAGCCTCGCCGACGCCGCCTACGCCCGCGTGGACATGGTCACCCGGCGCGGCGAATTCGCCGTCCGCGGCGGGATGCTCGATGTCTTCCCGCCCACCGAGGACCACCCCATCCGGGTCGAGTTCTTTGGTGATGAGGTGGAACAGATGCGCTGGTTCGCCGTCGCGGACCAGCGCTCGCTGACCGCCCCCGGCGTGCACCACCCCACCGAACTGCACGCCCCGCCGTGCCGCGAAATCCTGATCACACCCTCCGTCATGTCCCGCGCCGCCACGCTGAAATCACAGCTGCCCGCCGCCGCGGACATGCTGGAAAAGATCGCCGGCGGCATCACCGTGGAAGGCATGGAGTCCCTGGCCCCCGTGCTCGTGGACGCCATGGTGCCGTTCCTGGACCAGTTCCCGGCCGGGTCGATGGCGGTCGTGATCGAACCCGAGAAGGTCCGGACCCGTGCCCACGACCTCGCCGCCACCAACGAGGAATTCCTCGAGGCCGCCTGGTCCACGGCGTCCGACGGCGGCACGGCCCCGCTGGACCTGAGCTCGGCGGCGTCTGCTGCCCTGCACTCCGCCAGCTTCCGCTCGCTCACGGAGACCCGCTCCGCAGCCCTGGAGCACGAGGTCTCCTGGTGGTCCATCACGTCGCTGGCCACCGACGAGGAACTGCTGCCCGACGTCGACGTCCTCAACCTGCACGCCCGTGAACCCCGCGGCTACCAGGGCGACGTCGCCGAAATGATGGACTTCATCGGCTCCCACGTGCGCGAACAGTGGCGGATCGTCGTCGTCACCGAAGGTCCCGGCCCGGCCCAGCGCCTCGCCGAGCTCTTCCACGACAACGACATCCCGTGCGCCCGGGTCGACTCCCTCGACGACGAACCCCAGGCCGGGCTGATCGAGGTGACCACGGCCGCCGTCGGACGCGGTTTTGTCCTGGAACCGCTCAAACTTGCGCTCCTGACCGAGGCCGACCTGCTGGGCCGCACCTCCGCCGGGTCCACGAAGGACATGCGCCGGATGCCGTCCAAGCGGCGGAACGCCGTGGACCCGCTGCAGCTCGTGGCCGGCGACTCCGTGGTGCACGAACAGCACGGCATCGGCCGGTTCGTGGAACTGATCCAGCGAAGGGTCGCCGGAGGGGGCGACGGGGTACGCGAATACCTCGTGCTGGAATACGCGCCGTCCAAGCGCGGCGCCCCCGGGGACCGGCTCTTTGTCCCCACCGACCAGCTGGACCAGGTCACCCGCTACGTCGGCGGGGACACCCCGGCGCTGAGCAAGATGGGCGGCGCGGACTGGGCGAGCACCAAGTCCAAGGCCCGCAAGGCGGTCAAGGAAATCGCCGGCGAGCTGATCCGGCTCTACTCGGCCCGGATGGCCTCCCGGGGCTACGCCTTCGGCCCCGACACGCCTTGGCAGCGCGAGCTCGAGGAAGCGTTCCCGTATGTGGAGACCCCTGACCAGCTGACCACCATCAATGAGGTCAAGGCCGACATGGAGCGGGAGATCCCGATGGACCGGCTGATCTCCGGCGACGTGGGCTACGGCAAGACCGAGATCGCGGTCCGGGCGGCCTTCAAAGCCGTGCAGGACGGCAAGCAGGTCGCCGTGCTGGTGCCGACCACCCTGCTCGCCCAGCAGCACTACGAAACCTTCACCGAACGGTTCTCCGGCTTCCCGCTGGTGGTTAAGCCGCTGTCCCGCTTCCAGGCCACCAAGGAGGCCAAGGAGACAGCCGAAGGGGTCAAGGCCGGTTCCGTGGACGTGGTGATCGGCACCCACCGGCTGCTGTCCAAGGACTTCGCATTCAAGGACCTCGGCCTCGTGATCGTGGACGAGGAGCAGCGCTTCGGCGTCGAACACAAGGAAGCGCTCAAGAAGATGCGCACCAACGTCGACGTCCTGGCCATGAGCGCCACCCCGATTCCCCGGACCCTGGAGATGTCTCTGACCGGCATCCGGGAGACCTCCACCCTGGCCACCCCGCCGGAGGAGCGGCATCCGGTGCTGACCTACGTCGGCCCGTACTCGGACAAACAGACTTCCGCCGCGATCCGCCGCGAGCTCATGCGCGAAGGACAGGTGTTCTTCGTGCACAACCGGGTCTCGACCATCGACCGCACCGCCGCGAAGATCCGTGAGCTCGTCCCGGAGGCCCGGGTGGAAGTGGCGCACGGGCAGATGTCCGAGAGCCGGCTCGAACAAATCATCGTGGACTTCTGGGAAAAGCGCTTCGACGTGCTCGTCTGCACCACCATCATCGAGACGGGTCTGGACATCTCCAACGCCAACACGCTGATCGTGGACGGGGCGGACAAGTACGGGCTCTCCCAGCTGCACCAGCTGCGCGGGCGGGTGGGCCGCGGCCGCGAACGCGCCTACGCCTACTTCCTGTACCCCTCCGAAAAACCGCTGGGCGAGGTGGCGCTGGAACGGCTCAAGGCCGTGGCCACCCACAACGAGCTCGGCGCCGGCATGCAGCTGGCGATGAAGGACCTGGAGATCCGCGGCGCAGGAAACCTGCTGGGCGGGGAGCAGTCCGGCCACATCCAGGGCGTGGGCTTCGACCTTTACATCCGCCTGGTCGGCGAGGCAGTGGCCGACTTCCGGGGCGAGACAGAAGAGAAGGCCGCCGAGATGAAGATCGAGCTGCCGGTCAACGCCCACTTGCCGCACGACTACGTGCCCGGCGAGCGGCTGCGCCTCGAGGCGTACCGCAAGCTCGCCGCCTCCATCACCTACGAGGCCATCGACGAGGTACTTGCCGAACTCGTGGACCGCTACGGCGAACTGCCGCTGCCCGCGAAGAACCTGATCGACGTCGCCCGCTTCCGGGTGGGCGCCCGCGAAGCCGGGCTCAGCGACGTCGCCCTGCAGGGCAACTTCATCAAGTTCTCCCCGGCGCAGCTGCCGGAGTCCAAGCTCATGCGGCTCACCCGGATGTACCCCGGCGCGCAGTCCAAGCCCGCCCTGGACGCGGTGCTCATCCCGAAGCCCAAGACCGCCCGGATCGGCGGCCGGGACCTGCAGGATGCCGAGATCCTCGAATGGGCCAACGGCGTCATCCGCAACATCTTCTCCGACGCCGCTGTGCCTGTCTCACCGACAGCGGGCTAAAGGGTGATGGGAGGACACCACGCCGCGTCGGGAGCCGCGGCGTGGGTGGCTGTTGCCTCGACCGGGCCGTACTCGCTGGGCTGGTACCCGCTGGACGCCACCGGGATCGTGATCGGCGGGATGGCGACGGCGGGAACGGCGCTGGTCTGCGACTGGGACCACCGCTCCAGCACCGTGGCGCACTCGTTGCCGCCGCTGTCGAACGTGATCGCCGTCGGGATCGAAAACGCCTCCGGCGGGCACCGGCAGGGTACGCATTCCCTGCTTGGTGCCGCGTTCTTTGTGCTGCTCGCGGCGCTGGCGGGGCAGTTCCAGCTGCAGACCGAGTGGGGGCTGCTGTCGGTCGGCGCCGGGCTGCTGTGCATGTTCATGATCAACATTGCCGCCAAGGCCCTGAAACTCTTCCCGAAGTACGGCTGGATCAGCAACTGGATCTTTGCCCTCGCCATGGCCGGGCTGGTGACCTGGTTCGCGCCGCACCAATGGACGTGGCTGCCCGTCTCGATGCTGACCGGCGTGCTGGTCCACATCGTCGGGGACATGATCACCACCGGGGGAGTTCCGCTGCTCTGGCCGGTCGTGATCAAGCCGCCGAAGCTCCTGCGGAAACTGCCGCTGCTCAGGAATGTCTGGAAAGCCAACGGGGCGTTCTCGATCCCGCTGCTGGGCCGCGCAGGGTCGCGGCGGGAATGGTTCGTGCTGATCCCGGTCAGCGCCTACGCCATGATCGGCATGTTCGGCGCCGCGCTGGCGCTGGCCAAGGTGCACTGGCCGGCCGCCGTCGCCTTCGGGACGGGGCTGGTCAACAGCCTGTTCGGCCTGCTCGCCGCCACATAGGGCGCGGCCGTGACGGAGAGGGCTCGGCAGCCGGCATCCGCGGTTAAATGGCTGAAGCCCCGGAAATCCGGGGCTTCAGCTCTTTAAGGCAGTGGCGCTTAGAATTCGCCTGCGGAATCCGAGCGGCCGGTGATGGTCTGCGGAATCCAGAAGGCCAGGGCGAACAGCACGAGGCAGACGGCCATCGGCCACGGGTTGCCCAGCGTCAGGAAGCCCAGCGAGTAGATGGACGCCAGGAAGAGGACCATCATCAGGGCGAACAGGATGATGCTGGAGCCGAGGCTGTTCTCGTTCTGCGGCGTCGTGGCGGTGGTGGTCTTGCTGGACATTCGTTCCTCCTCGGCCCCGTGGGGCTCAAAACTGTGGCGGCTGCGGCTGTTATCGGATTGCAGTCAGTACGCGGAGGAACCCTGTTCACCCTTGACGATCGCGATGCCGGAGCTGGCGCCAATACGTGTTGCACCTGCAGCAATCATAGCCTGTGCGTCGGCCAGCGAACGCACGCCGCCCGAGGCTTTGACGCCCAGGTCCGGGCCCACGGTGCGGCGCATCAGCGCGACGTCGTCGGCCGTGGCACCGCCGCCGTTGAAGCCCGTGGAGGTCTTGACGAAATCTGCGCCCGCCTCCACCGCGGCCTCGCAGGCCAGTACCTTCTGGGCGTCATCCAGCAGTGCCGTTTCGATGATGACTTTCAGGATGGCGCCGCCTTCGTGGACGGCGTCTGCGACAGCCGTGATGTCATCGACCAAGGCGCCCTTGTCGTTGGCGCGGGCTGCGGCGATGTTGATCACCATGTCGACTTCCTCCGCGCCGTCCAGCACGGCGCCGCGGGCCTCGAAGGCCTTGACGTCGCTCGGAGTGGCGCCCAGCGGGAAGCCGACGACGGAGCACGTCAGCACCCCGGAGCCCTTGAGTGCTTTCTTGACCGTCTTGACCCAGACCGGGTTCACGCACACGGACTTGAACCCGTACTCGGCGGCCTCGGCGCACACCTTGAGAACCTCGGCCTCGCTGGCTTCCGGCTTGAGCAAGGTGTGGTCAATAAAGGAGGCAATGTTTGCGGGGGTGGTGCCTGCGGCAGTGGCGGCGGCTTCGTTGCTCATGGGGGTCCCTTCGTGGCTTCTCAGGTGTCCATCTTGCCACAACGGGCCCGCCGCCGGAGGGCACGGGCCCAGGGGTCAGGCAGCGTCCGCGAGGGTTTCGGCCAGGCCGGCCTGGAGCAGCTGGGAAGCGCAGACGGAGGCCGCGGAAGAGGCGGCCACGAGCAGTCCCAGCCGGACGCCGTCGAACACCGCGGCATCGCCGATGGCCCAGATGCCCGGGACCGAGGTGCGGAAGTTCCGGTCGATGACGATTCCGCCCTGGCGCGCTGTCTTCAGCCCCGCGCTGACCGCGAGGGCGTCCCGGGCCAGGGGTTCCTCGGCCAGGACCACGAGGTCCCCGGCCATGCTGGAACCGTCCTCGAAGACAACGCCGGCGGCCGCGAGGGGGGAGCCAGCGAGGGTGGGAACGACGGCGGCTGGCCGCTGCGTCGTTCGGATCGGACGGACACCGCGGGCGCGCAGCACGGCCTCGGCCTGGCCGGCGGACGTTCCGGTGCCGACGAGGATGCCCAGCGGACGACGGCCGAGGACCCGGGTGACATCCTTGACCGCCTCGCCCAGCCGGGCGGCGTCGTCGATGGTCGCATAGTTCAGGCACCGGCCTTCCCCTGCCAGTGGGGCGCCGGCGGGGGAGGACCCGGTCGCGATGACCAGCTGGTCGTAGCTGAACTCCAGGCCGTCCGACGTGGTCACATAGCGGCTGTCCGGGTCGATGTAGCTGGCAGGCTGGCCGAAGCGGACGGAGACCTGCTCGAGGGCAGCGAGTTCCAGGAGCTCGTCGGGCGCGTCATCCCGGTTGCTGAGCACTGTGATGGCGCCGGCGAAAGGGGTTTGCGTGAGCTGACGGACCAGTGCCTGTGCGGCCGGGCCGGCCCCGGCGATGACGATCCGGGGCCGGGCCTGGGACTCGGCGGAATCGGCGGAAGCGGTGGAGATGGCGGACATGGTGAGGCCCTTTCGCTGGTGGCCGTTGGTGTGGCCTGACTGCTTGATGACCCCAGCGTAGGCGGGCGATCTTTCCGGCGTGTTTCCCCGGTGTTGCAGGATTTTCGCCGCCCGTTCGCCAATGTTTACCCGCCAGTAATGGCGTGGGTCACACCCGGATCCGGTAGCCGCGCTTCACCACGGTTTCCACGAGCCGGCCGTCCGGCAGGGCCGAGCGCAGCCTGCTGACGGTCATGTCGAGGGCGTGGACCGAACCACGGAGTTCGAGCAGCTCGGACAGTGACTCGCGGGACAGTACGGCGCCGCCGGCGCCCAGCAGCGCCCGCAGCAGCAGCAAGGGGGCGGGAGCCAGTTCCACGGCGCCGCCGTCGATCCGCAGCGAACGGCCGCGGAGTTCCACCCGGCCCGAGGCTGTGTCCAGGCGGCGGACGTGGTTCAGGGCGAGATGCTCCACGACGAGCCGGATCAGGGCACCCATCCGGAACCGGTCCGGGACGAGCGGCTGCAGGCCGGCGTCGATAAGCGGCTGCGCCGTGATGGGGCCGACGACGGCGGTGGCCACGGTGGTCTTGAGGCTGTCCACCAGCTGCTTGTACAGTCCCATCTCGTGCGCGGTGCTCCACATCGCGTCCACTGCAGGGGCGCTCGTGAACGTCAGCACGTCCAGGTTCCCGCTGCAGGCGGCCTCGATCAGCCGCGGCAGCCGGTCCGCGCCGTCGGGCTTGACCCAGCGGTACGGGGTGACGGTCAGGACCGTGGCCCCGGACATCCGGAGCCGTTCGAGCTGGCGGACATCGGTGTAGCCGTGCAGTTGCACGGCGACGGTCTTGCCGCGCACCCCCTCGGCGAGGAGCATGTCCACCAGGGTGGCGGTGGTTTCGTCGCTGCTGATCCCGACGTCGGCCAGTCCCGCCGCGCGGACGGCACCGCGGGCCTTGGGCCCACGGACGAACATCCGGGTGGCGCCGAGGGTTTCCAGCAGCTGCTCGCCGATCCCGAAGGTGTCCGCCGCCTCGCACCAGCGCCGCATGCCGTAGGCCGTGGTGGCGATGCAAAGGTCCGGCCGTGCCTCGATGATGGCGCGCGTGTCCTCGATCAGGCTCAGGTCCTCCTGCACGGGGGCGATCTTCAGCGCCGGCGCATGCAGCACCTCGGCGCCGCGCCGTTCCAGGGCCTCGATCAGGTCCTGGGAGCGGCGGTGCGAGGTGACGCCAATCCGGAAGCCCTCCAGCGGCAGCTCCGCGGTCTCGGCAACGGTCTCGGCGACAGTCTCCACCACACTTCCCGGCACGGTGCCGGTGCCGGGCAGCCCGGCCGGGGCGGCGGCGTTGAGCGCGCTCACCGTTCTCACGCCCCCATCAGGGAAGCGGCCAGGCGGTCGAGGTCGGCTTCCGCCTCGGCGCAGCCCCGGTTGGCCTCGGCCACGCGGACGACGTCGCCGATCACCAGCACGGCCGGGTTGCTGCACTCGGCGGCCGCCGTCGTGATGGTGCCCAGTTCGGCGATGGTGGTCCGCTGGCCGGGGCGGTAGCCGCGCTCGACGACGGCCATCGGCATGTCCGCGCGCATCCCGGCACGGCGCAGGCCGGCGGCGAGCTGGTGCAGGGTGCCGATGCCCATCAGCACCACGATCGTTCCGCCCAGCCCGGCCAGGTGCATGTGTTCCTTCTCGGTCAGCGGGGCGTGGCCGGAGACCACGGTGAACATGTGGCTGACCTCGCGGTGCGTGACCGGGATCCCGGCTGCGGCGGGGACGGAGATGGCGCTGGTGACGCCGGAGATCACCCGGACCGGAACGCCGGCCTGCACGCAGGAGGCCACTTCCTCGCCGCCGCGGCCGAAGACGTACGGGTCGCCGCCCTTTAGCCGCACCACGTTCTTGCCTGCCAAAGCGGCTTCGACCATCAGCTCCTCGATGCCGGACTGGCTGACCGGGTGGTGGCCGGGGCGCTTGCCCACGTCCACCAGCTCGGCCGTGCTCATGGCCGGCAGTTCCTGGTACGGGGCGAGCCGGTCGTAGAAGACGACGTCGGCGTCCCGCAGGGCCTTGACCGCGGCGACGGTCAGCAGTTCGGTGGTCCCCGGACCGCCGCCGACCAGTGTGACGTGGCCGGCAGGGCCGGCGGCGGGTTCCACAGCGACCGGAATGCCGGTTTCGCGGCAGCGCTCCAGCAGCGCGTCCCAGCCGGGCTGGCCGTCGTCGACGGCGGCGACCAGGAAGGGGCGCTCCGGCAGGGGACCGTCGTGGCGGGAACCGCCGGGGCTGCTCAGCCGGGAGACGACGGCGCCGGCGGCCCGGTAGCGGCGGACCGCCTGGCGGGAGGCGGCGTCCGAGCCGGTGACGAGGACTTCGCGTCCGGTGAGATCAATGCTGAGCTGCATGGCTATACCTCGTTCTTGTCGAGCAGTTCCGGGGTGGCGGCGCGGACCGGGATGGAAGAACCGATCAGGACCTTCCCTTTCTCTTCCGCCGTGGCGGGGCGCATCTGGCCGCGCTCGTCCGGGACGAAGGAGATGGAGTCGTCCTTCTGGTCCGGGGCGTTGACGAAGGAGCGGAACCGGCGCAGGCGCTCAGGATCCTTCAGCGTGTCGGCCCATTCGTCGACGTACGTGTCCACATGCTTGGCCATGGCGGCCTCGAGGTCCGCGGCGATGCCGAGGGTATCGTGCACCACCACGTCCTCGACGTGTTTGATGCCGCCGTCGAGCTCCTCCTGCCACCGCGCGGTGCGCTGCAGGCGGTCGGCCGTGCGGATGTAGTACATGAAGTAGCGGTCGATGTACTTGAGCAGCGTCTCGTCGTCGAGGTCCTTGGCCAGCAGCTGGGCATGCGCCGGGGTGGCGCCGCCGTTGCCGCCGACGTACAGGTTCCAACCGTCCGCGGTGGCGATCACGCCGACATCCTTGCCGCGGGCCTCGGCGCATTCGCGGGCACAGCCGGAGACACCCATCTTCAGTTTGTGCGGGCTGCGGAGGCCGCGGTAGCGCAGTTCCAGCTGGATGGCCATGGCCACCGAATCCTGGACGCCGAAGCGGCACCACGTGGAGCCGACGCAGGACTTCACCGTGCGCAGGCTCTTGCCGTAGGCCTGGCCGGATTCGAATCCGGCGTCCACCAGCAGTTTCCAGATTTCCGGGAGCTGCTCCAGCCGGGCGCCGAACATGTCGATCCGCTGGCCGCCGGTGATCTTGGTGTAGAGGCCGTACTGCTCGGCGACGGCGGCGATGACGCCGAGCTTCTTCGGGGTGATCTCACCGCCGGCGATGCGGGGGACCACCGAGTAGGTGCCATCCTTTTGCATGTTGGCCAGGGCGCGGTCGTTGGTGTCCTGCAGGGTGCCGCGGCCGGCGTCCAGGACGTAGGCGCTGTTCTGGCTGGCCAGGATGTTGGCGATGGTCGGCTTGCAGATGTCGCAGCCGGAACCGGTGCCGTACTTGGCCATGACCTCCTCGAAGGAGGCCAGTTCCAGGACGCGGATGGTTTCGAAAAGTTCCTGGCGGGACAGCTCGATGTGCTCGCAGAGCGCCTTGGAGACCTCGACGCCGGACTTGGTCAGCTCGGTTTCCAGCAGCTTCTTGAGCATCGGCACGCAGGATCCGCAGCTGGTTCCGGCGCGCGTGCAGCCCTTGAGCTCGCCGAGCTCCTGGACCGGGGCGTTTCCGTCGCAGGCGCCGCAGCCGTTGACGGCGTCGCGGATAGATCCGGCGGCCACGTTGTTGCAGGAGCACAGGATGGCATCGTCCGGCAGTTCCGTTTCCGGGGCCTCGCCGCCCCCGGCAGCGGTGAGGTAGGCGCCGGGTTCGGCGGCGAGTTCGCGGCCCAGCATGGGGCGCAGGGACGTGTACGGGGTCGCGTCGCCGACGAAGATGCCGCCGAGGAGGGTTTTGGCGTCGTCCGTGGTGACGATCTTCTGGTAGACGCCGCGGGCCGGGTCGGCGTAGACGATTTCCAGTGCGTGCTCGGTCCGGGCGAAGGCGTCTCCGAAGCTGGCGACGTCGACGCCGGAGAGCTTGAGTTTGGTGGCGGTGTCGAAGCCCGGGAAGGTCGCGTCGCCGCCGTGCAGCCGGTCCGCGACGATCTCCGCCATGGTGTTGGCGGGGGCCACCAGGCCCAGGCACATGCCGCCGAAGTTGGCGACCTCGCCGATCGCCCAGATGCCGGGAACCTCCGTGGAGCAGTCGTCGGAGATGACGACGCCGCCGCGCGGGCCGAGCTGGAACTGCTGCACTCCCTTTTGCCCATCCGGGCCATCCGCGGCGCGGAACAGCTCGTCGCGGGGCTTCACGCCGATAGCGACGATCACCAGGTCGGCATCGATGATGCGGCCGTCGGCCATCAGCACCCCGGTGACCTGGCCGTCGTCGTCGGAGAGGACCTCGGAGGGGAACACGCCGCCGTGGACGGTGAAGCCCTTGGCCTCGATGAGACGGCCGAGGGCCTGCCCGGCGCCCTCGTCCAGCTGGGTGTTCATGAGCCAGGGGGAGCCGTTGATGACAACAGGGGTGGCGCCGAGCTGCTCGGTGCCGGCCGCGGATTCAAGTCCCAGCAGCCCGCCGCCGATGGTGACGGCGGTGACCTTGCGGCCCAGCTTCTCCGTCAGTTCCGTGATCGCCTTGTTGATGGCCCAGACATCTTCCAGCGTGCGGTACACATGGGTGAGCTCGGATCCCGGGATCGGCAGGCGGGCGGCGTCGGAGCCCGTGGCGACCACAAGTTCGTCATACGGGTAGAGGGTGCCGGCGGCGGTGGTGACAGTCTTGCCCGCGGTGTCGATGCCGGTGACGCGCTCGCCGGTCTGCAGCGAGAGCGCCGCGTGGTCCCACATTGAGGCGGTGCCGAGGGTGAGGTCGACGTCGGAGTCGGTGAGGGCTTTGCTCAATGCGACGCGGTCGTAGGGGAGGTGGGCTTCCTCGGTGAGGACGGTGACGTGCCAGCCGTCCAGGCCCCGGGCGTGCATGGCATCGGCGAAACGGTGGGCCGCAGGGCCGCCTCCGGCAACCACGATGCGGCGCCGTGAAGGTGCGCGCTCTGCGCCCTGGTTCTGGGGGCTTGAAGTCTGTCCGGTCACTGTGGGCCTTTCGCATGGGCCGCAGTCGGTGCTCTGCGACCTTCTCAATCGAAGTGTCCCTCCAGACTAGGCAGGCGCAGTTTCGCTTCAGTTTCCCTTTTGTTTCGTGATCTTAACTTCTGCATCACGAACGCATTTCCGGCCGTGTGAGGTCTCTTTTACCCGCCGGACACATTCACTGCATGCCGACGAAACACCCCGGGCCTAGCTTGGATATGTGGCCGCAGGAGCGCCTGAGCCCGCTAGAGATGGATCAGAAAGGGGCCGAAATGACTGCCGTACTTGAGAGCGCAGCACGGAGCTTTGTTGAACACCCCAGCTATGGGACCGGCTGGCACCGCGTGTGCGCCGTGGAGGACCTGGAACCGGCCTGGGGCGAGGCCGCGCTGATCGCCGGCCGCCAGGTGGCCTTGTTCCGCACGGTGTCCGGTGAGGTTTACGCCGTCGCCCAGGAGGACCCGGCCACCGGGGCGCACGTGATGGCCCGCGGCATCACCGGGTCCCGCGGCCAGCGCCCGACGGTCGCCTCGCCGCTGCACAAAGAGGTCTATGACCTGGGCACGGGGGAGTGCCTGGGCACTCCGGAACTCCGGCTCCAAACCTTCGGTACCCGGATTGTGGGCGGGTACATTGAGGTCGAGCTCTAGTAGCTGAACCCGGGAGTTACAGCCCCAGCGCCTCGCGGACGTCCGCCAGGACGCCGTCGAGCGCCGCGCGTGCCTCAAGCCGCGCCGCGGGCAGTTCGGCGGCCGACTCGACGTTGCGGATGACCTCCAGGTAGCACTTGAGCTTGGGCTCGGTCCCGCTGGGGCGGATGATGATGCGGCTGAGGTCCTTCGTGAGGTACAGCAGGCCGTCGGTGGGCGGGAGCTGTGCGCTGCCCTCGGCGAGGTCAGTGGCGGTTTCAACGGCGGAGCCGCCAAAGGATTCCGGCGGGCTGACGCGCAGCCGGTTCATCATGGCGTCCAGCAGGCCCAAGTCCGCGACCCGGATGCTCAGCTGGTCGCTCGCGTGCAGTCCGTGCACGAGGTACAGCTCGTCGAGGGTGTCGAAGATGGACTTGCCGTCGGCTTTCGCCGCTGCCGCCAACTCCGCGATCAGCACGGCCGCGGAGATCCCGTCCTTGTCGCGGACCAGGGAGGGCGCGACGCAGTAGCCCAGCGCCTCCTCATAGCCGTACAGCAGCCCGGGAACACGGGCAATCCACTTGAAGCCGGTGAGGGTTTCCTCATGGGTGTAGCCCGCAGCCGCCGCGATCCGCGCGAGCAGCCGCGAGGACACGATCGAATTCGCGAACACTCCTGCGGCGGTTTCCCCGCCGCCACTGCCGCGGCCTCCGCCGGCGGCCAGTCGCGCCACGACGTGCGCACCGAGCAGGGCACCCACCTCGTCGCCGCGCAGCATGCGCCAGGCGCCGGTGTCCGGATCCTTCGCGGCAACCGCGGCGCGGTCGGCGTCGGGGTCATTGGCGATCACGATGTCCGCGTCCACCCGGGCGGCGGTTTCGAGGGCCAGGTCCAGAGCGCCGGGTTCCTCGGGGTTCGGGAAATTCACCGTGGGGAAGTCGGGGTCCGGTTCGGCCTGCTCGCTCACCAGGGTGACGTCGGCAAAACCGGCCGCGTGCAGCACCGCAACGGCGGTCTCGCCGCCCACACCGTGCATGGGGGTCAGGACGATCTTGAGGTCGCGGGCCGGGAAATGCTCCGGTGCGGCCAGCGCCGCGACGGCCGCCTCGTAGTCGGCAGCGATGGACGGGTCCAGGACAGTCCACCCCGCAGTGGCCAGGGCGATGCCGGAGAGCTCACCGACCGCGTCGATCCTCGCGGCGATCAGGGCGTCGTACGGCGCCACGATCTGCGCCCCGCGTCCGCTCTCCTCGACGGCATGCCGGCCCAGGTAGACCTTGTAGCCGTTGTCCTGCGGCGGGTTGTGGCTGGCCGTGACCATGACGCCGCCGTCGCACTCCAGCGCCCGCACGGCATAGGCGAGCAGCGGGGTGGGCAGGGCGGACGGCATCAGGAACGTCTCGACGCCGGCGGCGGTGAGGATCGCCGCGGTCTCTTCCGCGAAGATGTCGGAGTTGTAGCGGGCGTCGTAGCCGACGACGGCGCGCGGCCGGGTGCGGGGGGCGGCCTGCGCGACGGCGTCAGTCAGGAAGGCTGTGAACCCGGCGGCGGCGCGGCGCACCACCACACGGTTCATCCGGTTCGGGCCGGGGCCGAGGGGTGCCCGCAGGCCTGCCGTGCCGAACTGCAGGGTCCCGCTGAAGCTGTCGGCGAGCTCCTGGCGGGCCGCGGCGGTGCCGTCTCCGGCGAGCCGGACCAGTTCGGTCAGGGCGGCAGCGGTGGCGGGATCCGGGTCCTGGGCGGCCCAGGTGCGGGCTTCGCTCAGCAGGCGGGTGAGTTCGGCATCAGAAGACGTCATAGGAACCAAACTAGCGCCATTCGCCGCGGATGCCTCCCCCGACAAGCGAGTGCGCGCCTTACAGATAGATCACAGCCGTCTGCACGCCAGCCCTTGACAGCGATTTTTCCGGACACGTAGCGTCTGGAATATGAAGATGGGCCGTGGGGTGGAGTGGGCCGTGCACAGTTGCGTCAATATGGCGTGGACACCGGCCGGAGAGGCAGTCAACAGTGCCCGGCTGGCGGAGTACTACAAGCTCCCTGGGGCATATCTCAACAAACAGCTCCAGGCTCTGGTCCGCGCCGGGATCCTCGGCTCCGTCTCCGGCCCGCGCGGCGGGTTCCATCTGGCGCGCAGGCCGGAAAATGTGACGGTTCTTGATATTGTCCTGGCCCTTGAGGGCCCCGACCCCGTGTTCCGCTGCGAAGGCATCCAGGGCAACGTCCCGGATGCCGACTCGCAGGTGAACTTCGTCCGGACCTGCCTGATCTCCCAGACCATGCGCCAGGCGGAACTCGCCTGGCGGCAGGCACTGGCCCGGCAGACCATTGCCGGGATCGCGGACTCGATGGAACGGCGCTTCCCGCAGGACAAGGAGAAAGCCGTGCGCTATCTCGCGCCGCCGGGGAGCTAAGGCCGGAGCCAGGTTTTCACGGCAAAGGCCCTAGAGCTTAGCGATGATCTCCGCGAGCAGCCTGGAAATGCGCGCGCCCGCGGCCTGGCCGGCTTCGAGGACTTCCTCATGGCTCAGCGGCACCGGGCTGATGCCGGCGGCGAGGTTGGTCACGAGCGAAATGCCGAAGACCTCCATGCCCGCGTGGCGGCCGGCGATGGCCTCGAGCGCGGTGGACATGCCCACCAGGTCCGCGCCGATCCGCTTGGCGTACTGCACCTCGGCAGGGGTTTCGTAGTGCGGGCCAGTGAACTGCGCGTAGACACCTTCGTCCAGCGAGGGATCAACTTCGCGGGCCAGGCCGCGGATCCGCGAGGAGTACAGGTCGGTGAGGTCCACGAAGGTGGCGCCTTCGAGCGGTGAGGTGGCGGTGAGGTTGATGTGGTCGCTGATCAGCACGGGGGTGCCGGGCGTCCAATCCTCGTTGAGGCCGCCGCAGCCGTTGGTCAGGACCAGGGTCTTGCAGCCGGCCGCCGCGGCGGTGCGCACGCCGTGGACGACGGCGCGGACCCCCTTGCCCTCGTAGTAGTGGGTGCGTGCGCCAAGGACCAGGGCGCGTTTGCCCTCCTTGGTCAGCACGGAGCGGATGGTGCCGACGTGGCCCACCACCGAGGGGGAGGAGAAGCCGGGGACTTCATCCGCGGAGAGGGTCGCCGTGGTCTCGCCGATCAGTTCGGCGGCGTCGCCCCAGCCCGAGCCGAGCACCAGGGCGACGTCGTGCGCGTCGACGCCTGTCTCCTCGGCGATGTAGTCGGCAGCGGCGCGGGCGGCGTCGAAGGGATCAGTGTTCAGGAATTCTGTTGTACTCACCGGTACAAGTTATCCTGCCGGCGGCGTGCTGCCCAGCAACGGCGTGCGTGCGGGGTCGGCTGTGGTGCGGGCCCGGATTCTTGGTGGTGCCGGTCCGGATGGTGGACAATGGACGATTGTGACTACGCATCCCGATTTCAGCTCACCCCGCATCGCAATCCTGGGCGGAGGGCCCGGCGGCTACGAAGCCGCCATGGTCGCCGCCTCACTGGGCGCGAAGGTCACCATCATCGAACGGGCGGGGCTCGGCGGCTCCGCGGTACTGACCGACGTCGTGCCGTCCAAGACCCTGATCGCGACGGCGGACCTGATGACCCGCGTCGGCGAGGCCGGCGAGCTCGGCGTCAAGTTCGACCTCGACGGCGGCGACTGCACACCGACGATGCGCGCGGACCTCAAGCACATCAACGACCGCCTGCTGCGGCTGGCCCGGCAGCAGTCCGCCGACATCCAGAAGGGCCTGGAGAACCAGGACGTACGGATCCTGCTCGGCTCCGGCAGGATGCTGGACAACCACACCATTGAGGTCCTCACGGCGGACGGCATCGAAATCATCGAGGCGGACGCGATCCTGCTGGCTGTCGGCGCCCACCCGCGCGAGCTGCCCACCGCCCGCCCGGACGGCGTCCGGATCCTCAACTGGGCGCAGATCTACGACATGGACGAGCTCCCCGAGGACCTGATCGTCGTCGGCTCCGGCGTGACCGGCGCGGAATTCGCCTCCGCCTACAACGGCCTCGGTTCCAAGGTCACCCTGATTTCCAGCCGCGACCGGGTGCTGCCCGGCTCGGACACCGACGCCGCCGAGGTCCTCGAGGGCGTCTTCGAACGCCGCGGCGTCAAGGTTCTCTCCCGTGCCCGCGCCGAGACCGTGGAGCGCACCGACGACGGCGTCATCGTCACGCTCGGCGACGGCTCCCAGGTCACCGGGAGCCACTGCCTGGTCGCCGTCGGCTCCATCCCCAACACCGCCGGGATCGGCCTCGAGGAGGCCGGCGTGGCGCTCACCGAGAGCGGGCACATTAAGGTCGACGGCGTCTCCCGCACCACCGCGCCGAACATCTACGCCGCCGGCGACTGCACCGGGGTGCTGGCGCTCGCATCCGTGGCCGCCATGCAGGGCCGGATCGCGATCGCCCACTTCCTGGGCGACAGTGTCACCCCGCTGAAGCTGCACCAGGTCGCGTCCAACATCTTCACCTCGCCCGAGATCGCGAACGTAGGCGTCTCCGAGGCCGAGATCGATTCCGGCAAGTACCAGGCCGACGTCGTGAAGCTCTCGCTGCGCAGCAACGCCCGCGCCAAAATGCGCAACCACCGGGACGGCTTTATCAAGATCTTCGCCCGCAAGGGCTCCGGCACCGTGATCGGCGGCGTGGTGGTGGGTCCGAACGCCTCCGAGCTGATCTTCGCGATCTCCCTGGCGGTCACCCAGAAGCTGCACGTCGACGACGTCGCCAGTACCTTCACCGTTTACCCGTCGCTGAGCGGTTCGATCTCCGAGGCTGCCCGGCGCCTGCACGTCCACATGTAGCAAACATAGGCAGCACAACGGAGGCCGGAGCCATGCAGAGTCCCCGCACCCTGGTTGAGTCGGTGGAACGGAACCCTGCGCTGCCTTCCGGCCCGGAAGAACGGTTTGCCGGCTACGGCGTGATGGGCGTGCCGTTCAGCTCTGGCCACATCCTGGCCCTGCGGCATTTTCCAGCCTCCTCCGTGGGGCCGGGCTACACCTCGGTCTGGATCCGCGACCCTGCCGGCGTCTGGACGATGCACAGCACCACCGCCCCCGGGTCCTCCTGTCCCCGCTACTTCGGCAGCGCGCTCGGATCGGCGTCGACGGGCGGGATCTCCATCCGTTGGCGGGACGACTACTCCTTAACCGTGGAGGTCGGGGACGGGGTGGACCTGAGCTGGGACGTGACACTGGCCGCAACGCCGGTCACCCGGCTCATGTCGGCCGTGGCAGGGTCGGTCCCGGAACGGCTGTGGCGCAACCGGACGTTCCTGCGCGCCATGGGGGCTGCCGCCGGCCCGGTGCTGGGTGCCGGGCACATCGGGCTGACGGGCAGGGTGCCCAACGGCCAGACCTTTGGTGCGCGCCCGCGGCGGATGTGGTTTGTCCGCGAGAGCACAGCGAACCTGCACTGGCACAGCCTGGGGCAGGCCTCGGCGCTGCCCGTCCAGGACAGGCTCGGGGACTTCTGGATCCCGCAGCGCGGCATCTTCATGATCGGCTCGTCAGTATTCGAGCCCTTCGACCCCGCCACACACCTCGCCGAGGGGCACTGAGCCGCGGCAGGTCAGGGCGCGGTGCGCTTTCGAGACGACGGTGACGTTCGGCCCTACTTCCTCGGCTCGTCGCACGGACACACTGGACTATGGCCAACATCTACATTCCATACGGCACCGTTGAAGGGCAGACAGCCCAGATCGCGGACTACATTGCCGAGCTGATCCGGGCTCACGGACACCAGGCGGACACGGCGGACCTCAAACGCTCCGGGGACACCCTTCCGCCGGGCTACGACGGCGTCATCGTCGCGGCGTCCGTGCACATGGGCAAACACGAGGGGCACGTCAAGGACTTCGTAAAGAAGAACCGTGCAGAACTCGAGCGCCTCCAGTCCGCCCTGGTGTCGGTCAGCCTGGCCGCCCACGGCGACGAGGAGAGCGCCGAGGGGTATGTGGCGAAGTTCGAGGAGGAGACGGGGTGGCGGCCGGCGCATGTCGGGCTGTTCGCCGGTGCCCTGCTGTACACGCACTACGGCTTCATCAAGAAGCACGTCATGAAGAAGATCGCCAGCGACAAGGGCTCGCCGGACACCGACACCACCCGGGACTACGTCTACACCGAATGGGACGGCGTCCAGCGTTTCACCGAGGGATTCCTGGCGCGGCTGGCGGCCCCATCGGGTCGGGCGTAGGGCTCAGAAACAGGCGTACGGCGGCACCGTGTCGCCGGGCGCGAGGGGTTTGAACCAGTGCTCGAAGCCGAGCCGGTCGGCGTCGTCCTCAAGGACGTCGAGGTTGTCCGAGTACAGCGCCTGGCTGTCCGCGTCCTCGAGCAGGACTTCCTCAACCTGGGCCCGCCAGTCCTCCGGGAGGTCCAGTTCGTAGATTTCCTCGGTGATTTCCGCCTGGTCGAGCAGGCAGCGGACGGCGAGTTCGGCCGCGAGGCAGCCGGGGGCAGTCCAGCCCCGGGCCAGGGATGCCGTCACGTCGGAGGCGACCACGATGAACTTTTGGGTGAATTTTGCGTCGTAGCTGGCGGCGAACTGCGGCGGCAGCGAGGACAGAACCGAGGTCCCGGCGACGTCGGATTCGGTGACCTCTTCGAGGTCGCCCAGCGTCCCCAGATCACGGAAGAGCTGGTCGATGAGGATGCTCGACGAGTTCCAGAGAAGACCTGCCAGGAGGCGCGTCTGGCTTACCGCTTTTTGACGGTCTTCCGGGGAAACGGCCGCCATTTCGTCGAGGTCTTCCGTGTCGAACTGCAGCCGCTGCTCCGGAGTCATGTCATCCGGGTGCGGGTCGAGGCCCAGCAGCTCGAGGCTCAGCCCGGTCAGCTTTCCGGCGTCGGCCAACAGCTCTTCGGTGATGTCGTCGTCGTCGGCGCTCATGGGCCCGATGCTACCCGCCATCCGCTCCGGACCCGATTCCTGTGACGCGCAGATGTCCGGGCGTTCCTATGCCGCCGCTGCGCGTCCATGCCCCGGGGAGGTCCTTCCACTCGCCATCCGGGCGGAGACCAGGTAGCTGATTCCCGCGATCAGGGGAACCACGCTTGCCGCGGCGAGGGACGCGACCGGACCCGACCTTCCAATGACCGTGATCAGGAGGGGCAGCGCGCCCAGGGCCACCAGCATCCAGCCGGCCAGCGCGGCGCGTTTCAGCCCGAGCACGGCGGCCGGGAAGGACAGGGCGACGACGCTGACGGCGATCACCGGTCCGTTCTCGCTGATGAAGGCGCGCAGGGCGGCGGGGTCAAAAGCGAGCCACACGCACGCCGCGATGAAGGACGCCGTGAGGGCGAGCAGCAGGGGAGCGGTGGGGGCCGGCCAGAACCAGGCAGCGACGGCGAGGATCAGCATCGGCACCACCCACGCGGCGGTGATGAGCAACCCGGTAGTGCCACCCGGATCCTGCAGTGCATAGCCGACGATAAAGGTGCCCCCGAGCACCGTGAACACGGCCATAACGGCGGCCCCGGCGCGCTGCAGCGCAGCGGCCCGCTGCTGCGGGGCTTTTTCCCGCGTCAAAAGCATAACGACGGCGACCACAACGATCGCGCCAAGGGCCAGGATGATGGGAACGTTCATGGGGTGCCTCCTGCGGATGAACGGAACCTAGGTTCAGTACACGCCGGTCACGGGGAGGTGGCAAGGGGAGAAGGACCCGCCCGGCCGGTGGGGAGATTCTTATTGCGCACATGTCCGGGCTGCCGATCGCTGCCCGCCCCGGCGCCAGCCGGTATCACCTCAGCCGTTGACGTTCGCCACAGCACAATCCTCAACGGTGTCTTCTGCCGATGTTAGTTGGTCTAAGGCCGTCTTCATGAGGAGCACCGCAAGTGCTCCCTTGGCTAGTTGGACGGACCGGCACACCGGCGCAGTTCCTGCTCGTCACGGGCAAGACGGCGTGCGGACGATCTGGACTACGAGTTCGTTCAGTCGATCAGAGGCTAGGGCCCTACCGGGCGACGGGGTGAAGGTGAGACACTGGCTCCATAACACATCGTTGAGTCGGAGGGGCCAGTGGCTTCATCGAGAAAGACCTATTCAGGGGGCCCCGGGATGGGCGGCGTCGTGATCGTAATCGTCCTGCTGGTGGTCGCTTTTTGGCAGTACATCGTGGCCGCGCTCGTCCTGGCGGCGCTTATCATCCTGATCAGGCGTGCCGTGGTCGCCGAGAGGAAGAGGGCGCTGCTGGAGCCAAAGCCGGCGCCAAAGCCCGTAGAGGTACGGGCGACGCCGCAGGCGAAGCCCAAGGCCCCCGACACGCCGGAGATCTGGCGGAAGTGGGACGGGACCCGCAAGTGGGCCGTAGCCCAGGACAAGGCCGCATGGGACCGCGATTTCAGGGAAGCCGAGGAGTGGGCGGAGCTTCAGGCGCCGGCCACGTCGGAGGACGTCTTCGCCCGGTTGAGGACCCGGTTGGGGAACCTCGGCTAGAGCGGGTCTGCCCTGCCGGGCCGCAGTCCCGCTTCCAGGCGACGCGTCGGAATAGCCCTAGAGGCGTATTCGATCGTGCTGGGTACGTTGGCCACGTCAAACAGCGCAACATTTTGCAGCAAACTGGGGCGTTCGAGGAAAACGTGGCTTACCGGTGATCGAAGATTAGTTTGTCCACGATGTGTCTAGACACTTCGTTCGAATCGATTCTGGGATGGTTGGCCGCCGCCCAAGCAGTCAGCGCGTCGCTATAGTTGCTCAGCGGTCCACCCGGGTCGGGCACGCGAACCGCTTCAGCGCGCAGTTTATTGACGGCCGCTCGCGCCCTTGCGGGGAGTACCGGCTCGACACCAAGGCTTGCGGGGCTGGAAACGTACCGGCGCCAGGCTTCGCTGTAGGCTCTCAGCGCTGTATTCAATTCATCGTCATCCATGGCCTCCATTGTGAGGGCACGGGGGTGCAAAAAAGGGTGCATCGACCATAGACCGCGCTGGTGCCGGGGACCACGCCGCACGTATGGCCTACCGCCCCCGGATCGATTGGGCCCGGGTCCTTGCGTCCTCCGGGGCAGTTTCTGATCAGCAATTCCGCAGGATCGACCCACCGGCCCCGCGCAGGGCATGTCCCTCCCGTAACGTAGCGCCCGGCTGGCTGTCTAGGACGGCCTCCGGATAGACGCACGTCCCCCCTTTCCCGAAAGGCCTCTCATGGCAGGAATTTTCTCCCTTATCGGTGCCCTGGGCACCACCACCAAGGCTGTAGCCGTAGCCTCAGTCGTCGCGGTCGGCGGCGGCGGTGCAGCAATGGCCGCCACTGTGGAAGCCAGCGAGCCCGTCTCCGTGGTGTCCGAGGCCCCGGCCGAGACGGTCGATCCGATCGAGCCTGCACCCGTGGAGCCTGCACCCGTTGAGCCTGCGCCGGAAGAGCCGGCTCCGATTGAGCCCGCGCCGGAGGAGCCGGCACCGGTCGAACCTGCACCGGAGGAGCCCGCACCCGTTGAGCCTGCGCCGGAGGACCCGGCACCGGTCGAGCCGGCTCCTGAGGAACCTGCACCGGCGGATCCGGCCCCGGTTGCTCCCGTGGCGCCGGGCAACTCCGCCTGGGCACACGAGAACGCCGCCGCCAAGCGCGCCGCCGGCCAGGCCAATGCGGCAGAACACCGCAGCGCCCATGCGGCCACTCCCGCAACGCCGTCCTACGGCGCAGCGGCGTCCGTCAAGGCGGCTCCGGCCCCGAAGGCCGAGAACCCCGGCAAGGCCAACAAGAACAAATAGCCGGACCTGCAAGGCCCCGGAGCCCAACGGCTCCGGGGCCTTTTGCGTCGGAGTCTCGGCCGGGCCCGGAAAACCCGGCAGCACGGAAAGGCCTTCGACGCGGCCGAAGTCGCCTAGGATTCGATCAGACTCACTGCCGTCTCACTTCTTGGGGGAAGAAACGTGCACTTTTCAGATCACCGCGCCGCCGGGGCCGTTCCGCCCGCCGGAACGACAGCCGCAACGAAACTCCCGGTTCCCGTTTCCCGTCTCCGCTGGGCGCTGGTGCGCCGGCTGTTCTTTGCCATCCCGTTGGGACTGCTGTTCGGCGTGATGCTGTTCAACGGCTTCACCGTGGATGGCTCCGAGCCCGCGACGACGGCCGCATTTGCTGGCGGAATGGGGCTGTCCTTCTCCCTGTTCCTTGGAACCATCTGGATCGTCGGCCACCGGCGTCGGGCACTCTTTGCCGCATCCGGCGGCGACCCGGAAGCCGCCGGAGTGCTGCTGTTCGGCGCCATGGCCCCCAGGATCGGGCGCCTCGGCCCCTACAGCGAAAGCGGATTCCACCGGTGGGCCGCGGGATTCGGCGCAGGAGGAGACGGCGGCAGAGGCGACTGGGGCTAGGACCCCGTCGAACCGGTGTCAGGCAACCGCCCCCTGAAAGTGTTTTTCGATGAGCCCCTTGATGTCGTCATGGCAGCCGCCGCAGCCCGTCCCGGCGCGGGTGGCGCCTGAGACCTCGGCCACCGTCCCGCAGCCGTCGGTCACGGCAGCGGCGATCTTGGTCCCGCTCACCCCGGCGCACCGGCACACGGTTCGCTCCGGGTTCCCGCCGCCGGGGGCCGCAACCTGGTCCGGTCCGTCGAGGCGCAACAACAGGGACCGGTCCGCCGGCAACTCCGCGCCGCGCTCGAAGAGCTGCACCAGCTCCGCCGCGGTGCGCGGCATACCGACCGCCACCAAGCCCTCCAGCACCCCGGCGCGGGTGGTCATCTTGACGTAGCGGCCGTGCTCGGGATCGGCCCACTGGGCGATCTGCAGCCTGGCCCGGCCATTCACGGCACCAGCGGTCAGTACTTCCTCGTCCCACGGATCTGCGGAAACATCGCCGGCCACGGCCATGTTCATGCCCCGGGCCTTCAGCACAATCACGCCCGGGAGTTCCGCCGCCAGGGGCGGCAGCAGCCCGGCCTCCGGAGACTCGGCCGCCAGCAGCGTCAGGTATTCCGCGAGCCATTCCGCCTGCCGCCAGCCCGGGCCCACCAGCCCGGACGGACCCCGGGCGGTGCGGCACTCGACGCATTCGGGATCCGGGCAGCGGACCTCGGCGCAGTCGCCGATCGCAAAGATGTGCGGCTCGTGGTGCGCCCGCAGCTTGTGATCCACCAGGATCCCGGCGCCGGTGGAGAGGCCACAGCCTTCGGCCAGTTCGGTCCGCGGCCGGACGCCGCACGAGAGCACCAGCAGGTCGCCGTCGATCGCGGAGCCGTCATCGAGCAGCAGCGCCGAGAAGCCGCCGTCGGGCGCGTTGTGTTCCACGCCGGTGGAGCGGGCGTTGCCCGCCATCCGCACCCCGCAGTTCCGCAGCGAAGCGGCCAGCACCGCGCCGCCGCCGCGGTCGATGTTGCGGCCCAGGGGATGGGGACCGTTGTGCACCACGGTGACCGTGGCGCCTTCCTCGGCCGCGGCGAGGGCTGTTTCCAGGCCCAGCACGCCGCCGCCCAGGACCACCACGCGTTTGCCGCCGGCCACCGCCGCCTGCAGCACCGAGGCGTCGCGCAGGTCCCGGAGCGCGGTCACGCCGGCCGGGAGCACGGGCGCGGCCGGGTCCGGGTTGAGCCCGGTGAGGTTGGGGATGACCGGTCGCGAGCCCGTGGCGAAGACCAGCCGGTCGTAGCCGGGGGACGTGCCGTCGCTGAGGACCAGCTGCTGCCGTGCGCGGTCCACCCGACGGACCCGGACGCCCAGCCGGACGTCGACGCCGTCGGCAATCAGCGCGGCGGCATCGGAGAGTGCCAGCGCGGAGGCCGTGGTCCGGCCGACGCCGAGATCGGCCACGAGCACGCGGTTGTACGCTGCCTCTGCCTCCTCGCCGACC
Organism: Arthrobacter sp. NicSoilB4; assembly: GCF_019977335.1. Lineage (NCBI taxonomy): Bacteria > Bacillati > Actinomycetota > Actinomycetes > Micrococcales > Micrococcaceae > Arthrobacter > Arthrobacter sp. NicSoilB4. Next base: position 1,163,368 of record NZ_AP024653.1, read on the forward strand.
ACCGTCAGGTGCGCCAGTCCGCCACGGACCGCCGGCAGCAGCTCATCGACCAGCCGCGCGGCCACCGGCCCGAAGCCCACAACAACAATGCGCTCAGTCATGACGCACCTTCCTTCTGCAGTTCACTGGCCGGCAGTTCATTGGCGCGGGGATTGCCGGCACCGGGCCGGACCCAGACGTGGCTGAACTTGAACTCCGGCATCCCGGAGATCGGATCCGTGGCCGCCTCGGTGAGGCGGTTGGCGCTCTCCAGTTCCGGGAAGTGGAACGGCAGGAACACCGTTTCGGGCCGGATGTCCGTGCTCAGCTCGGCGCGGCAGGACACCTCGCCGCGCCCGTTGGAAATCGAGACAAAATCACCCTCGGCGATGCCCTGCGCGGCGGCGGCCGCCGGATGGATCTGCAGCCTCGCTTCCGGCTGGGCCTCGGCCAGGGCGGCGACCCGCCGCGTCTGCGCCCCGGACTGGTAGTGCTCCATCAGCCGCCCGGTGATCAGGGTCATCGGCTTGCCGGCCCGGTCCGCAGCGTCCGCAGGGCCGGCGGAAGCGGAAGCACGACGGCGCGGCGTCACCGGGGTGAACACGGCCCGCCCGTCCGCGTGGGCAAAGGCGTCGAGGAACAGCCGCGGCGTCCCGGTGCTGCCGGCGGGGTAGGGCCAGTAGGCCGCCTCGCCGCGGTCCAGCATGGCGTAGTCGATCCCGGAGTAGTCGGCCAGGCCGCCCTCGGAGGCAAGCCGGAGTTCCTCGAAGACGGTCTCCGGATTCTCGCTGAAGGTGGACGGCGCCTCCAGGGCCTGGGCCAGCCGGGTCATGATCCACAACTCGCTGCGTACCCCGGGCGGGGGAGCGAGGGCGCGGCGGCGCCGGAGCACCCGGCCCTCAAGGTTGGTCAGGGTGCCTTCCTCCTCGGCCCACTGGGTGACCGGCAGGACCAGGTCCGCTTCGGCGGCGGTCTCGGAGAGGAAGAAATCGCAGACCACCAGGAAGTCCAGGCTGCGGAGGCCGGCGATCACAGCGTTGGCATCCGGCGCGGAAACCGCCACATTGGCGCCGTGCACGAAGAGGCAGCGGACGCCGTCGGGCTGTCCGAGGGACTTCAGTAGCTGGACGGCGGGGAGGCCGGGGCCGGGGATCAGCGTCTCCGGCACGCCCCACACGGCGGCCATGTGGGCGCGGGCGGCGGGATCGGTGATCTTGCGGTAGCCGGGGAGCTGGTCCGCTTTCTGGCCGTGTTCCCGGCCGCCCTGGCCGTTGCCCTGGCCGGTGAGCGTGCCGTAGCCGCTGCGGGCAGAGCCGGGGAGGCCCAGCAGCAGGGCAAGGTTGATGGCGGCGGTGGCGGTGTCCGTGCCGTCGACGTGCTGTTCCACGCCGCGGCCCGTGAGGATGTAGCTGCCGCCCTGGCGGGATCCCTCGGCCAGCCGGCGGGCGGTGTCGCGGACCAGGTCGGCCGGGACGCCGGTCAGGGACTGCACGCGTTCGGGCCAGTAAGAGGCGATGCTGCGGACCACGGCGTCGTACCCGGCGGTGCGGGCCGCAATGTAGCCGGCGTCGGCCAGGCCCTCGTGGATCACCACGTGGGAGATGCCCAGCAGCAGGGCGAGGTCGGTGCCGGGCAGCGGCTGCAGGTGCAGGCCACCGCCGTCGGACGTAAAGGCCGCGGTGGCAGAGCGGCGCGGATCCACCACAATCAGGCCGCCGGCGTCGCGGGCGCCCTGCAGGTGCTGGACGAACGGCGGCATGGTCTCGGCGACGTTGGAGCCGAGCATCAGGATGGTGCTGGCGGAATCGAGGTCCGCCAGCGGGAAAGGCAGGCCGCGGTCCAGCCCGAACGCGCGCATCCCGGCCGCGGCGGCCGAGGACATGCAGAACCGGCCGTTGTAGTCGATCCGCGAAGTGCCCAGTGCCAGCCGGGCGAACTTGCCCAGCTGGTAGGCCTTCTCATTGGTCAGCCCGCCGCCGCCGAAGACTCCGACGGCGTCTGCCCCGTACCGGGCGCGGGTGTCCTTCACCGCCGTGGTGACGAGCGCCAGGGCTTCGTCCCAGCCGATGGGGCGGTGGACGCCGTCGGCTCCCTTGAGCAGCGGCGCGGTGACGCGGCCGGGGTGGTTCAGCAGTGACGCCGACGTCCAGCCCTTGCGGCAGAGCCCGCCGCGGTTGGTGGGGAAGTCACGGCCGGACACGTCGAGGAGGGGTGCTTCGGCAGGCGGCTGCCCCGGCACGGGGTCTGACCCCGGCCGCGAAGCCGGGGTCAGAGCCGCTGGGGTGGTGAGCGTCATGGCGCACTGCAGGGCGCAGTAGGGGCAGTGCGTGGCGGCGCCGTTGGTCATGTTAGACGTGTCCCATCGCGTTTCGGTTGGCGTTGCGGATGTAGCAGAACCAGCAGACGGCCAGCATCAGGACGTAGGCTCCGACGAAGCCGTAGAACGCCGGCGTGTACGAGCCGCTGGCGGTGTTGGAGGCGTTGAGGACCTGCGGGATGACGAACCCGCCGTAGGCTCCGATGGCCGAGATCAGGCCGAGGGCCGAGGACGCGAGCCGCTGGGTGGTCACAGTGCTGGCGCCCGACTTGGCGGCCCGGCTGGAGGTGGCGAAGATGATGGGGATCATCCGGTAGGTTGCGCCGTTTCCGAAGCCGCTGGCGGTGAAGAGCAGCAGGAACAGGCCCAGGAACAGCCAGAAGTTCTTCAGCGGCAGGGTCCAGATCATCGTCAGGGTGATGACGGCCATCGCGGCGAACGCGGCGACGGTCATCCGGGCGCCGCCCATGCGGTCCGCCATGCGTCCGCCGTAGGGGCGGGCCAGCGAGCCGACCAGCGGGCCCAGGAACGCCAGGGACAGGGCCACGGTGCCGACTCCGATGGAGGAGAACGCCGGGAAGTAGTCCTTGATGAGCTTCGGGAAGACACCGGCGAAGCCGATGAACGAGCCGAAGGTGCCGATGTACAGCAGCGCCATGATCCACAGGTGCGGTTCCTTGAGCGCGGCGAGCGAACCCGCGACGTCGCCCTTGGCGCTGGTGAGGTTGTCCATGTACTTCCAGGCGCCGAAGGCAGCGACCAGGATGAGCGGGACCCACATCCAGCCGGCCATGGGCAGATTAACGGTGCCGGCGGCCAGCAGCGTGATGGCAATCGGGACGGCGAGCTGCGCGACGGCGGCACCGAGGTTTCCGCCGGCGGCGTTCAGGCCCAGCGCCCAGCCCTTTTCGCGGGCGGGGTAGAAGAAGGTGATGTTGGCCATGGAGCTGGCGAAGTTGCCGCCGCCGAAGCCGGCCAGGGCCGCCACGAACAGCATGACGCCGAAGGGGGTCTCCGGGTTGGAGACGCACATGGCCAGCCCGATCGAGGGGATGAGCAGCAGCAGGGCCGAGACGATGGTCCAGTTGCGGCCGCCGAAGCGGGGGACCATAAACGTGTACGGGATGCGGAGGGTGGCGCCCACCAGGCTGGGCATGGAGATCAGCCAGAAGATTTCCGAAGTGGTGAAGGTGAAGCCGGCCGCTGGAAGCTGGACCACCACGATCGACCACAGCTGCCAGACCACGAAGCCCAGGAACTCGGCGAAGATGGACCAGTTCAGGTTGCGGCGGGCGATGGTGCGGCCCTGGGTCTCCCACTGGTCCTTGTTCTCGGCATCCCAGTTGGCGATCCAGCGGCCGGGGCGGTATTCAAGGGCGGGACCGCCGAGGGTGGTGCCGGCGTTTGCGGCGGGGGAAATACCGGGGGCAATGCCGGTTGGGGCATCTGCGGTGCGTTCAGCAGTCACGGGGACCTCCTTGGGGGGTGTTGTCCTTCCAAGGTAGGGAAGCCGCGTTTCCGGGACCGACGCCCTTTGTTAACGTGCTGTGACGTTTGCCTATCGGCGCGTTTGTGACGGGGTGAGGGGCCGAAAGGGGGCATAGTGTGAGGACCACCACGTGAGACAACTCTCAATGTCCAAATAGTGGAACATTTGTCCATTGACTGGACGCCCGGAACTATTATGTAAGCATACGTATCCTTATCCGGGCGGCGTTAAGCAGCACCAGTCCGGTCTTCATGAAAGCGCTACTACATGTCATCCACTGCTACATCCACGGAGCATGGGTCCGCCAAACAGGTGAACTCGCGCGGCCGCGTTATCGTTGCCAGCCTGGTCGGCACCACCGTTGAGTTCTATGACTTCTACGTGTACGCCACCGCCGCTGTGCTCGTTTTCCCCCGTCTGTTCTTCCCCGGACAGAACGAAACCACCCAGCTGCTGAGCTCTTTCGCAGTGTTTGGCGTTGCGTTCATCGCCCGCCCGCTCGGGTCGATCATCTTCGGTCACTTCGGGGACAAGTTCGGCCGCAAGGGCACCCTGGTGGCGTCGCTGCTGACCATGGGTATCGCCACCTTCCTCATCGGCTGCCTCCCGACGGCGCTCGTCCCGGGCTGGGAGTTCTGGGCCCCGGCGCTGCTGGTCGTTATGCGCTTTGCCCAGGGCCTGGCCCTCGGCGGCGAATGGAGCGGCGCGGCCCTGCTGGCCACGGAGAACGCTCCGGCCAACAAGCGCGCCATCTACGGCACGTTCCCGCAGTTGGGTGCGCCGATCGGCTTCATCATCGCCAACGTGATCTTCCTGGTGTTCAGCTACGCCCTGTCGCCGGAGGCCTTCATGGCATGGGGCTGGCGGGTGCCGTTCCTGCTGAGCGCGGTCATGGTCATCATCGGCCTCTACGTCCGGCTCAAGCTGATCGAGACCCCGGCCTTCACCAAGGTCATCGAATCCAATGAGGTTGCCAAGCTGCCGCTGGCGCGGGTCTTCAAGACCAGCTGGCGCCAGCTGATCCTGGGCACGTTCATCATGCTCGCCACGTACGTGCTGTTCTACCTGATGACCACCTTCACGCTGACCTACGGCACCCGGGCCTCCAGCCTGGACGCCGCCAAGGCCGCAGCGGAGAAGGCCGGAAAGCCGATGACCGAGGCCGCAGCCGCCGCGTTCGTCCCCGGCCTGGGCTACACCCGCAACGACTTCCTCTGGATGCTGATTGCCGGCGTCGTGTTCTTCGGTATCTTCACCCTGGTCTCCGGGCCGCTGGCCGAGAAGTACGGCCGCCGCAAGATGCTGATCGCCGTGACCCTCGGCATCATCGCCTTCGGCCTGCTCTTCGTCCCGCTGTTCAGCGCCGGGTTCGTCGGCACGATGGCCCTGCTGATCCTCGGTTTCTCCCTGATGGGGCTGACCTTCGGGCCCATGGGTGCGCTGCTGCCGGAGCTGTTCCCGACGAACGTCCGGTACACCGGCTCGGCCATCAGCTACAACTTCTCCAGCATCCTCGGCGCGGCGGTTGCCCCGTTCATCGCCGTCTGGCTCTGGGAAATCGGCAAGGGCAGCCCCATGCTTGTCGGTGTCTACCTCGCGTCAATGGCGGTGCTGACGCTGATCGCGCTGTTCGTCAGCAAGGAAACCCGCGACCTGGAGTACACCAACAACGTGGCCTGACGCCCGTTCCCTGGCGGGGCTGACGCTCCTGCCCGGTTACTGACAGAAATGCCCGGCGTGTTCGCGGAACACGCCGGGCATTTCCGTGTCGGCCTGAGGTTTCGGGACAGTAACTGGGCAGGAGCGTCGCCGGGAGGCTGGCCCGGGCTAGCGCGCGTAGCGCTCCACGAAGTTCCGCAGGATCTTCATCGGCTCCGTCGCGGTAAACGTCCGGGCGTCGTCCATCAGCATTTCGGCCGATTCGGGCGGGAAGTAGCCGGCGTGGCGGTAGATGTCGATCCTGGTGACAAGCCCTTCCGCATCCAGCTCGGGGTGGAACTGGGTGGCGTACAGGTTGTTCTTGATCCGGAACATGTGCACGGGGCAGGCGGCCGAGCTGGCCAGCAGCACCGCATGGGAGGGGAGGGCGGAGCAGGCTTCCTTGTGGCCGGTGAAGGCTGTGAAGCTCTCCGGCAGACCCCGCAGCAGGGGATCCGCCAGACCCTCGGCTGTCAGCTTGATGGTCACGCCGCCCAGGCCCTCGCCGTAGGTCCGGTCGATCACGGCACCCTGGTGCCGGCCCAAGGTCCCGACCCCGTAGCAGGCGCCGAGGAAGGGGAAGTCCTGGGCCACGATCGGATCGAGCAGGGCCGCGAGCTCACGCTCCACCCGGTGCTGGACGTCGCTCTTCTGCCCTGCCGGGTCGCTGGACGTGAACGGGCTCCCGCCCACAATCACGCCGGAGTAGTCGGAGAGCTCCAGCTCCGGCAGCGGACCGGCTTCCATCCGAATGCGCCGCAGCTGCGAGGGTTCCAGCCCGCCGTAGCGGAGGTAGGCCCCGTATTCGTCCTCGGCGGCGGCGTCCTCGGCGCGGGAGGCGAGGAGCAGGAATGGTTTCACAGACCAAGTCTGCACGGGCGGGACTCAGGGGCGCCAGAGGCGCGCCCCGCGTCCCGCCGTTTGGGCAGCTACTCGGCGGCAGCGTCCTCAATGACGGCGATGATGGCCCCGGCGGAGACGGTCTCGCCGGCGGCGGCGGTCAGCCCGATCACGATGCCGGCACGGTGCGCGGTGAGCGGCTGCTCCATCTTCATGGCTTCGAGCACAACGACGAGGTCGCCTTCGGCGACCAGGTCACCCTCACCGACGGCCACCTTCACGATGGTGCCCTGCATGGGGGACGTCAGGGCGTTGCCGCTCGCCGCCGCCACGGCGCCGCCGCTGCGCGAACGCTTCTTGGCCTTCGCCGGCTTGGCGCCGCCAGAGCCGCCACCGGTACCCAGCGACGCCGGGAGGACGACCTCAAGGCGCTTGCCGCCGACCTCGACGACGACGCGCTGGCGTTCGCCGGCGTCGGGCGATTCAGCATCGGCGCCGGTCGGCGTCCAGGCGGGGATATCGTTGACGAAGGCCGTCTCGATCCAGCGGGTGTGGACCTTGAACGGGCCCTCGGCAGGAGCGAAGTCGGGGTTGGTGACGACGGCGAGGTCGAACGGGATGACGGTGGGGATACCCTCGACCACCATTTCCTCGAGGGCGCGCCTGGAGCGCTGCAGGGCCTGGGCGCGGGTGGCGCCGGTGACGATCAGCTTGGAGAGCATCGAGTCGAAGTTGCCGCTGATGACGTCGCCCTGCTCCACACCGGAGTCGATCCGCACGCCGGGGCCGGTGGGGTTCAACAGGCGGGTGATGGTGCCCGGCGCCGGCATGAAGTTGCGGCCCGGGTCCTCGCCGGTGATGCGGAATTCGATGGAGTGGCCGCGGACCTCGGGGTCCCCGTAGCCGAGTTCCTCGCCGCGGGCCAGCCGGAACTGCTCGCGGACGAGGTCGATTCCGGTGACTTCCTCGGAAACGCAGTGCTCCACCTGGAGGCGGGTGTTGACCTCGAGGAAGGAGATGGTGCCGTCCTGGCCCACGAGGAATTCGCAGGTGCCGGCGCCGAGGTAGCCGGCTTCCTTGAGGATGGCCTTGGAGGATTCGTAGAGCCGGCGGTTCTGCTCCTCGGTGAGGAACGGGGCCGGTGCCTCTTCGACGAGCTTCTGGTTGCGGCGCTGGAGCGAGCAGTCGCGGGTGGACACCACCACGACGTTGCCGTGGGCGTCGGCGAGGCACTGGGTCTCGACGTGCCGGGGGGCGTCCAGGAAGCGTTCGATGAAGCACTCGCCGCGGCCGAACGCTGCGACGGCCTCGCGCACGGCGGATTCGAACAGTTCGGGGATTTCCTCGCGGGTGCGGGCCACCTTGATGCCGCGGCCGCCGCCGCCGAAGGCCGCCTTGATGGCGACCGGCAGGCCGAACTTGTCCACGAACTCGAGGATTTCCTCGGCGGACTCCACCGGGTCGGCCGTACCGGGGACCTGCGGGGCTCCGACCTTTTCGGCGATGTGGCGGGCCTGGACCTTGTCGCCCAGTGCGGAAATCGCGGCGGGGGAGGGCCCGATCCAGGTGATGCCGGCGTCGATCACCTTGGCGGCGAACTCGGCGTTCTCGGCCAGGAAACCGTAACCGGGGTGGATGGCGTCGGCGCCGGAGCGGCGGGCCACCTCGATCAGCTTGTCCATTACGAGGTAGGACTCGGCGGCGGTGTTGCCGCCCAGGGCGTAGGCCTCGTCGGCGAGCTTCACGTGCAGGGCGTCGCGGTCCGGATCCGCGTAGACCGCCACGGAGGCGATGCCTTCATCGCGCGCGGCGCGGATGATGCGTACCGCAATTTCGCCGCGGTTGGCGATCAGCACCTTGCTCAGCGGATGGGTGACTGCGGCGGTGCCCTCATTGGCTGATCGCTGCACGGGATTTGCGGACTGCTCCGAATTTGCTGACAAGGCGTCTCCTTCTTTCCTTCAGGGAGCCTAGCGCGGTTTTGTGGGTTCCGCCGATATTACTTGCGGATTCCGCGCGTAAAGCGCCCAACCTTTGTAGGGTTGCAACAAAGGCCTGCGAATTAGCTCACTCAGCCCGGAGCAGCGCGGGATCGGCGGCCCCCGTGGTCCACAGTTCGGTAATGCCCACCTGCGCCTGGCCCAGCAGCCCGCGGAGGGTGGAAATGGACAGCCCGACGACGGCGTGCGGGTCGCCGTCGACCTTGCGGATGAAGGCCCCGCCGTAGCCGTCGATCGTGAAGGAGCCGGCGCACTGCAGCGGCTCGCCGGTGGCGATGTAGGCCTCGATCTCTTCGGGGGCCATCTCCATGAAGTGGACCTCGGCGGAGGTGACGTGCCCGAGGGTGGCACCGGAGCCGGCGCCACCGGACTCCTCGGACTCCTCGGTGTCCCGGCAGTCAACCAGCCAGTGGCCGGTGTGCAGCACCCCCTTGCTGCCGCTCATCCGGAGCATGCGCTCCCTGGCGACGTCGGCCGTGTACGGCTTCCCGTGTGCCTCGCCGTCGAACTCAAAGACGGAATCGCAGCCGATCACCAGGGCGCCTTCGGCCGCGGGCAGTGAGGCGACGGCCTCGGCCTTGGCCCGGGCCAGGAGCAGGGCGGTGTCGTGCGGGTCCGTCACGCCGTAGCGGGCCTGGACGGCCTCCTCGTCCACATCCGAGACGAGGACCTCGTGCCGGATGCCGGCGTCGGTGAGCAGCTTGGTGCGGGCGGGGGACTGGGAGGCAAGAATGAGGCGGGTCACCGCTCCAGCCTAGTTCACGGCGTTCCACCGCCAGCCGGGCGGCGGGGTCCTGCCAGGTGCAGGACTGCTGGCGGTAGGGTCTACAGCATCCGTTAAACCGCACAATTTTGGGGGAAAGATGATGCTGACCAGGGCGACCGAGACGGCTGAACCGTTGGTGCCGGACTGGAGCATTCTGGGGGTCTTCCTCATTGCCGGCGTCGTATTGTTCGTTGGTGCGCTGATCAGCATCGCCCGGAACAGGGCCTATACGTCCGGCGGCACCGTAGTCTGGGCCCTCATCGTTCTTGCGCTGCCGGTGCTGGGGCCGGTGCTGTGGTTCCTGATTGGACGCAAGGGGCCGTCCCCGAGCGGAACCGCGTCCATGCCGAAGGATTAGATAGAGCAACGCGGGGTCACTTACGGCCCATCCGGAGGAGATTAATGGGCGGTAAAGTGACCCCGCGTTGCTTTGGGCCGTGCCGGTCAGCGCGCGGCGACTTCCTCGGGCTCGGGCTCGGCGACGTCCGCCGCCGTTGTGGCCGGCTGGCGGAGCTTGGCGCCCTCCACGTCGACGTCCGGCAGGATGCGGTCCAGCCAGCGCGGCAGCCACCAGGCCTTTTCGCCCAGCAGGTACATCACGGCCGGGACGATCGTCATGCGGACCACGAAGGCGTCGATCAGCACACCGAAGGCCATGGCGAAGCCCAGCGGGCGGACCATGTTCAGGTGCGAGAAGATGAAGCCCGAGAACACGCTGACCATGATGATCGCGGCCGCCGTGACCACGGCGGCGGCGTGGCTGAAGCCGGAGCGGACCGCATGCTTGGCTGATTCGCCGTGCATGTAGGACTCGCGCATGCCGGACGCGATGAACACCTGGTAGTCCATGGCCAGGCCGAACAGCACGCCGATCAGGATGATCGGCAGAAAGCTGAGCACGGCGCCCGGGTTCTCGACGCCGAACACGGGCCCGAGCCAGCCCCACTGGTAGACCGCGACGACGGCGCCGAAGGCGGCGGCGAGCGAGAGCAGGAATCCGCCGGTGGCGAGCAGCGGCACCCAGATGGAGCGGAACACGAGCAGCAGCAGGATCAGCGAGAGCCCCACCACAATGGCCAGGTATGGCGGCAGGGCATCACCGAGTTTGGTGGACACGTCGACGTTGCCGGCGGTCTGTCCGGTCAGTCCGATGCTGACGCCGGTGGAGTCCTTGATCTGGCCTTTTTCGGCGCGGAGCTCGGAGACCACCCGGACGGTGCTCGCGCTGGCCGGGCCCTCGGTGGGGATGACCTGGAACACCGCGGTGCGGCGGTCCTCGCTCAGGGCCAGCGGCACGGCGGCGCTGACATTGTCCGTCCCGCGCAGGATGTCGGCGACGTCGAACTGCTTGGCCTGCGCCTCGGCTTCGCTGAGCCCTGCGGGGAAGTCGCCCACCACGATGATCGGGCCGGTCATGCCCTCGCCGAAGCTCCGCTTGGTGACGTCGTAGGCCTTGAAAGCCTGCGAGGCGACCGGCTCGGAACTGGCGTCCGGCAGGGCAAGCCTCAGCTGGCTGGCGGGCAGCGCCACGACACCCAGCAGTACGACGCCGGCCAGCAGGGCCAGCCACGGGTGGTTGGTGACGATGCCGCCCCAGCCGTGGCTGCTGCGGTATTCGTCCCTGGCGCGGTCCTCGGTTTCGTGGCCCGGCGCGGCATTGTGCTTGTCCGCCTTGGCCCAGGCCCGCTTGGAGATCAGCTTCCGCCCCACGAGGGAGAGAACGGCAGGCGTCAGGGTCAGGGCGACGACGACGGCGACGGCCACGGTCCCGGCGGCCGAGAGGCCCATGACGGCCAGGAACGGAAGCCCCGGGACGACGAGGGCCGCCAGGGCGATGATAACGGTCAGGCCGGCGAAGAGCACGGCGTTGCCGGAGGTTCCGGTGGCCAGCGCCACGGACTCCTCGGCCTCCATCCCGGCGAGGAGCTGGCTGCGGTGCCGGTTGACGATGAACAGGGAGTAGTCGATCCCGACCGCCAGGCCAAGCATCAGCGCGAGCATCGGGGAAATGGAGCTCATGTTCACGGCGCCGCTCAGGGCGAACGTGGCACCGACGCCGACGGCGACGCCGACAAGTGCCATCAGCAGCGGAAGGCCGGCGGCGATCAGGGTGCCGAGCATGATGATGAGCACCAGGGCCGCCACGGCGATGCCGATGATCTCGGCCGTGCCGAAGAGCTCGGAGATGTCCTCGCTGATTTCCTTGCTGGGCAGTGCGGTCACGTCGGCAGCGGAGACCTCGCCGACGATGTCCTGGACCTGCTGGCGGACCTCGGGGTTGAGCCCGTTGATCGAGGTCTTGAACTGGACCTGTGCAATCGCGGCCTTGCCGTCCTCGGAGACGAAGCGGAGGCCCTCGGAGGCCTCCAGTTGGCGTGCGCCCAGGGCCAGCTTGGCCTCGCCGGCCGCCAGTTCCGCCGTGCCGGCGTCGAGCTTTGCCTGACCTTCGGCGAGGGCAGCCTTCTGCTGGCCGAGCCGTGCCTCGATGGCCACGGCCGGCATGCCGGCCGCGGCCATCTGCTGTTCTGCGGCTTCGAGCTGGGCCTTTCCGGCGGCCAGCTCGGTGGCGGACGTCTCCAGCCGGGCCTTGCCGGCAGCGGACTGCGCCTTGCCGGCCGCGAGGTCCGCGGCGGCCTTGTCGAGCTGCGCCTGGGTGGCGAACGGGTCCACTGTGCCCTGGACGTCCGGAAGGGTCTTGAGCTCGTTGAGCGCTGCGGACACGGCGTCCTTGCCCGCCTGGCTGAACTGGGCGCCGTTGGCTTCGAAGACAACGCTCGCGGAGCCACCCGACGAAGAGGGCAGCTCCTTCTTGAGCTTGTCTGCCATCTGCTGGGTTTCGGTTCCCGGGATCTGGAAGTTGTTGGACAGCGTGCCGTGGAAGGCGGCTGCCGCGCCGCCCACGGCCACCATCACTGCGAGCCACAGCGAGACGACGAGCCAGCGGTGGCGGTAGGAGAACTTGCCGAGACGGTAGAGCAATAGGGCCATGTCAGTGCCGATCTGGGGAAGGGGTGGCGGTGGAGGTATCGGCCTGGGTGGCCTGGGTGGCGCTGTCGGGGCGGGCGAACCCGGAGCCCAGCAGGCTCATGGAATCGATCAGGAGCTGGCGCAGGCTGGACAGGGAGTCCGGGGTGAGGGATCCGCCGCACCGGGCGAACCAGACGTCCATGGCGGCTTTGCCGCAGGAGATGACGGAGCCGGCCAGGGCGCGGAGGTACAGTTCGTCGAGTTCGACGCCGGCGGCCCCGCCGGAACGCTCGCGGGCCGCGGTGATGATCTGCGCTGTGCAGTGGTCCCAGGCTTCCAGCTCGGACCGGCTGAGCTGCGGATTGGCCTGGCCCAGGCTGTACAGCTCGGCCAGCGGGGCCACTGTCATCGGGTCTGCGAGTTCCACGAGGGCTGCCCGGGCCGATTCCAGGAAGGGTTCCCCGGCCGGGCGCAGCCGGAACTGCTGGAGCGCTTTGTCCAGGAAGCCGAAGGTGACGGCGGCAATGGCCGCCTCGGTGCTGCTGAAGTAGTTGAAGAACGTGCGGCGGGAGATGCCGGCGGCGTCGGCGATGTCCTCGACCGTGAAGTTACCGGGGCCCTGGGACTTAAGCAGCGCCAGGGCGGCGTCGGTGATGGCCTGGCGCGTGGCCGCTTTGTTCAGTTCGCGGCGCGACGGCACCGGCGGTGGTTCGGGCGGTTCCGGGGGCGCGGCTGCGCGGGAGGACGGGGAAGCGGGCACGCTATTACACTACGTGCATATTTGCACTCAGGGCAACTTTTTCCCGCCCGCTGATTTTGTGAGGTAGATGGACTGCCCGGTGGCGCCGGGTTCACCCTCCGGGATGGGGATGGCGAAGACTGCGGTGCCGTAGGCGCACACCTCGGTCCATGTGGCCGCCAGCTGCGAGTTGTCGAAGCGCATGGCCACGATGGCGTTGGCCCCGCGCTGCTCCGCCTCCTGGACCATCCGGGCCATGACCTCCTGCCTGCTCTCTGAGACCATTCGCGTCATCTCCGGCAGTTCCCCGCCGCCGATCGAGCGGAAGCTTGCCATCACCTGGCCGCCGATATCCCGGGCGCGGACGGTCAGACCCATCACCTCGCCGAAAACGGCGTCGATCCTGTGGCCGGGGATGTCATTGGAGGTTACGATCAGCATGACCTGAGCGTACCCAGTCCCGGGCCGTCCGGCCCCGCAAACCTGCGAACAAATCCGGGGAAAGTCCGCCCAAATCCCAGCCCCGGGACGCCCCCGAACCTTCACAGCAAGATGAAAGGTTCCGAACAGCTCCTGCAGAACCGGCCTGCGCAGACTTGAGCTACGTCTTGAACGAGACAAACACCGCTACCAGCCGTGGCCACACGGCCGAACCAGGAGACAGCACATGTCACGCACGAAGAGAATGACGCTCGCCATTTCGGCCGGGGCTTTGGCCCTCGGCGCCGGCCTTGGAGTCACCGGGATGGCCTCCGCCGCCACCACTACTCCCACCCCCACCCCCAGCTCCAGCACCTCGGCAGAGGCAACGCCCGGAACCACCGACGGCCAGGGCATGCGCGATGGCCACGGGCACGGCCGGGGCGGGGACCGCGGAGCCGCCCAGGCCGCCGAACTGGCCGCCAAGCTCGGCGTGGATGAGGCCAAGGTGACCGAGGCCCTGCAGGCCTTCCGCGAAGCCAACAAGCCGACCACACCGCCGGCCGAAGGCACCAAGCCGGACCGCGCCGCGCGGGACGCAGCCTTGGCCAAGTCGCTGGCGGAATCGCTGGGGATCGAGGAATCCAAGGTCACCGCGGCCCTCGAGGAGCTTCGGACCGCGGCCCAGGCTGACCGCGCTGCGGCGCTGAAGACCAGGCTGGACAAGGCCGTCACCGACGGCACGCTGACACAGGCCGAGGCGGACGCTGTCACCAAGGCTGTCGAGAAGGGCGTGATCGGGGGCGGCGGGCACTAGGACCCCGCCCGGTAGCCGTCCCTGACGCGGCTTGACGCAAAAAGAAGTCCCCGGGAGATTCCCGGGGACTTCTTGGAGTGGTGGCTGGGGCGGGCGGTTACGCCTTGGCGTCGGCCAACTCGCGGCCTTCCGGCGACGCTGCGGGAGCAGCGGCAGCGGAGGGGTCGACGACGGCGGCGCCGTCGACCGTGTTGTCGACTGAGCCGTCGGCTTCGTCGCTGAACGGGTCACCGTTGCGCGGTGCGTTGTACAGCGACTCGTCCAGGATGCCCTGGCGCTTGGCCACGATGGTCGGAACCAGTGCCTGCCCGGCCACGTTGACGGCGGTGCGGCCCATGTCCAGGATCGGGTCGATCGCCAGCAGGAGCCCGACGCCGGCCAGCGGCAGTCCCAGCGTGGAGAGCGTCAGGGTCAGCATCACGACGGCGCCGGTGGTGCCCGCGGTCGCGGCGGAGCCCAGCACGGAGACGAGGGCGATCAGCAGGTACTGGGTGAAGTCGAGCTGGATGCCGAAGAACTGGGCCACGAAGATCGCCGAGATGGCCGGGTAGATCGCGGCGCAGCCGTCCATCTTGGTGGTGGAGCCCAGCGGCACGGCGAAGGAGGCGTAGGCGCGGGGGACGCCCAGGCTGCGTTCGGTCACGCGCTGGGTCAGCGGGAGGGTGCCCACCGAGGAGCGGGACACAAAGGCAAGCTGCACTGCCGGCCAGACGCCGGAGAAGTACTGCTTGACGGACAGTCCATGCGTGCGGACCAGGACCGGGTAGACCACGAACAGCACGAGGGCCAGGCCCACGTAGATGGCAAACGTGAACTTGCCGAGGGAACCGATGGTGTCCCAGCCGTAGATCGCCACGGCGTTGCCGATCAGGCCGACGGTGCCGATCGGGGCGATCCGGATGATCCACCAGAGGACCTTCTGGATCACGGCGAGGGCGGAGGCGTTGAGGTTCAGGAACGGCTCGGCCGCCTTGCCCACCTTCAGCGCCGCAATGCCGACGGCGACCGCGATCACCAGGATCTGCAGGACATTAAAGCTCACCGAGGTGGTGGCGACGCCCTCGGTCACGGTGGTGCTGGCGCCGAGGCCCAGGAAGTTCTTCGGGAACAGGCCCGTCAGGAACGCCCACCAGCTGCCGACCTTCGACGGCGCCTCGCCCTGGCCGGTGATACCCGTGTTTGCCCCGGGCTGCAGCAAGACGCCCAGGCCGATGCCGATCAGCACGGAGATCAGCGCGGTGATGGCGAACCAGAGCAGCGTGTTCCACGCCAGCCGGGCGGCGTTGGAGACGGCGCGCAGGTTGGAGATGGAGCTGACAACGGCGGTGAAGATGAGGGGCACGACGGCGGTCTGCAGCAGCGAGACGTAGCTCGAGCCGATGGTCTGCAGGGTGGCGCCGAGGGCGTTGGGGTTCGCCTTGGTGCTGCCCGTGTACTTGGCCAGCAGGCCAAGGCCCAGGCCCACGATCAGGGCGGCGATGATCTGGAAGCCGAACGAGCCGGCCCATTTGGGCAGCTGGAAGCCGGTCTTCCCGGCGGGGGCGGGGGTGCTTGTCTGAGTGGTCACCGGATCACGCTAGGACCGCACCGCCTATCACGACGAACGGATGTTGAGAAATATTACGCGGCCCGCTCAGGGCTCCGGCGGCCGGATTCCCGGAACAACGGGGGAATCCCACCCGTTTGTGAAGTTATTCCCGGCCCCGGTGTGGCGATTGTCTCCCCGCAGGGCCCGGGAGGCAGGCATCCGGCAGCGTGCGTCTAAGCAAGTGCCCCACCGTCCGGGTTCCCTGACCGAGCTTGCGAGGTTAGGGGGACGGTGGGGTGTACGAGCGAGCACGCCGAGGATGGCTGCTCCCGGGTCCCGGCCCTACTCCAGCGCGCGCTTGAGGGTGTCGAGGCCCACCGAACCGATGTTCAACGCCTTTGTGTGGAAGGCCTTGAGCTCGAAGCCCGGCCGGGATTCGAGCTCGGCGCGGATCTGCTCCCAGAGCCGCTGGCCCACCTTGTACGACGGCGCCTGGCCCGGCCAGCCGAGGTAGCGGGTGAACTCGAAGTTGAGCTGCCCCTCGCTGATGGCCAGGTTCTGCTTCAGGAACCCGTACCCCTTCTCCGGAGTCCAGGTGCCCGACCCCCAACGCTCGGGCACCTCCAACTCCAGGTGCACGCCAATGTCGAACACCACGCGGGCCGCACGCATGCGCTGCATGTCGAGCATGCCCATGTGGTCGCCCGGGTCCTTGAGGTACCCAAGTTCCTGCATGAGCTTCTCGGCGTAGAGCGCCCAGCCTTCGCCGTGCCCGGACGTCCAGCAGACGTTCCGGCGCCACTTGTTGAGCAGTTCGCGGCGGTACGTGGCCGTCGCGACCTGCAGGTGGTGGCCGGGAACGCCCTCGTGGTAGACGGTGGTGGTCTCGGCCCAGGTGGTGAAGGTGTCCTCGCCCGGCGGCACGGACCACCACATGCGGCCCGGGCGGCTGTAGTCATCCGAGGGCCCGGTGTAGTAGATGCCGCCTTCGTCGGTCGGGGCAATCTTGCACTCCAGCGTCTTCATGACCTCCGGGATGTCGAAATGCACGCCCGCGAGGTCGGCCACGGCCTTGTCGGAGAGCTCCTGCATCCAGGCCTGGAGGGCGTCGGTGCCCTTGAGCTGCCGTGCGGGGTCGTTGTTCAGGATCTCCTTGGCTTCCTCGATCGTTGCGCCGGGGCGGATCTCCTCTGCCACCCGCTCCTGTTCGGCGATCAGGCGGTCGAGCTCCTGCACGCCCCAGGCGTACGTCTCCTCCAGGTCCACCGTGGCGCCGAGGAAGGAGCGGGAGGCCAAGGAGTAGCGCTCGCGGCCGACGGCGTCTTTCTCCGGGGCCACGGGCAGCAGCTCGGACTCCAAGAAGCCGGCCAGCCGGGAGTAGGCCACGCGCGCGGCGGCGGCACCGGCGTCGAGCCTGGACTTTACGTCCTCGGGCAGCGGGCCTTCCGCGGTCTTGGCGTTGCCGGCCAGCTTCGCGAAGAAGCCGTCGTCCGCGGCGTGCTTGGTGGTCTGTTCGATCACGATCTTCACCTGCCGCGCGGCGGCCACCTTGCCGTCCTCCTTGGCGGCGCGCAGCGACTCGATGTACCCGTCCAGCGCGGCGGGGACGTTGTGCGCACGTCCCGCGATGTGGTCCCACTGCCCGGCGGTGTCCGTCGGCATGAGGTCGAAGATCGCCCGGATTTCCTGGGCGGGGGAGGCAATGTTGTTCAGCTCGCCGAGGCCCCAGCCGGATTCGTGCAGTTCCAGCTGGAGGCCCAGGCGTTCGCGCATGGCATCCAGGGTGACGGCGTCGACGTCGTCCACCGGCTCCAGCCCGTCGAGGGCGGCGAGGGCCTCGCGCGCGGCGGCGGCGAATTCCTCGTGTCCTGCAGGGGAGAAGTCCTGGTATTCGGTTTCGTGGCCGGGCAGGCCGAGTTCGGTGGCGAAGCTCGGGTTAAGCCGGATCAGGGTGTCCGTGAAGGCGTCGGCGACGGCATCGATGGCGGTCTGCGGGCGCGCTGCGGATGTGTGTTCAGTGGTTTCGATAGTCACCCGAAAGAGACTAGCCCGGCCGCCGCTGTTATGAAAGGGTTGCTGAACTTTTCTTAGCCTCGGCTGCGTTTCCACGAGCCGGGACCCGGCTTCGGCCCCAGCTGCAGCTGCTGGCGGCGGATCCACTGCCGGGCGCTCGGCTTGGCCGGCGCCTCGGCTTCGCCGCTGCCCAGGGACAGCACGACGGCGGTCAGCGCCGCAAGCTCTTCCGGCGTCGGATCGCCCTTGGTGACGGAAAGCAGGCTCTCCGCCGGGGCTGCTGCCGCCCCGGCCGGGTCCACGGGCTCGATTCCGGTCACAGCGGGATGTTCCCGTGCTTCTTGGCAGGCAGGCTGGCGCGTTTGTCCCGCAGGGCACGCAGGCCCTTGATGATCTGCACCCGGGTCTCGGACGGGGCAATAACGGCATCCACGTAGCCGAGCTGGGCTGCCTGGTACGGGTTGAGCAGCTCCTCCTCGTACTGCCGGATGACCTCGGCGCGCTTGGCCTCGACGTCGCCGCCGTCCTGCGCCACGGCGGCGAGCTCGCGGCGGTACAGGATGTTGACCGCGCCCTGGGCGCCCATGACGCCGATCTGCGCGGTGGGCCAGGCCAGGTTGAGGTCCGCGCCGAGCTTCTTGGAGCCCATCACGATGTACGCCCCGCCATAGGCCTTGCGGGTGATGACGGTCAGCTTGGGCACGGTGGCCTCGGCGTACGCATAGAGGAGCTTCGCGCCGCGGCGGATGATGCCCTGGAACTCCTGGTCCTTGCCCGGCAGGAAGCCCGGGACGTCCACCAGCGTGATGATCGGGACGTTGAACGCGTCGCAGTGCCGGACGAAGCGGGCGGCCTTTTCCGAGGCGGCGATGTCCAGGGTGCCGGCGAACTGCATCGGCTGGTTGGCCACGATGCCCACGGTGTGGCCCTCCACCCGGCCGTAGCCGATGATGACGTTCGGCGCGTAGAGGGACTGCATCTCGAGGAAGTGCGCGTCGTCCACGATCTGCTCGATGACCTTGCGCATGTCGTAGGGCTGGTTGGCCGAGTCCGGGATGAGGGCATCCAGGGCGAGGTCGTCGTCGTCGAGCTCCAGCTCCTGGGAGTGCTCCAGCACGGGGGCCTCGGCGAGGTTGTTGGACGGCAGGAAGTCCAGCAGTTCGCGGACGAACTCGATGGCATCGGCCTCGTCGGAGGCGAGGTACGTGGAGGTGCCGGTGTTGGCGTTGTGCTGGCGGGCGCCGCCGAGGGTTTCCATGTCCACGTCTTCACCCGTGACGGTCTTGATCACGTCCGGGCCGGTGATGAACATGTGGGAGGTCTTGTCCACCATGACCACATAGTCGGTCAGCGCGGGGGAGTAGGCCGCGCCGCCTGCGGACGGGCCCATGATCAGGGAGATCTGCGGGACGACTCCGGAGGCGTGCACGTTGTTGCGGAAGATGTCCGCGAACATGGCCAGCGAGGCCACGCCTTCCTGGATGCGGGCACCGCCGCCGTCGAGGATGCCGACCACGGGGCAGCCGTTGCGCAGCGCGAATTCCTGGACCTTGACGATCTTCTCGCCGTTGACCTGGCTCAGCGAGCCGCCATAGACGGAGAAGTCCTGGCTGTAGACGGCGACGGGGCGGCCGTCCACCGTGCCGTAGCCGGAGACCAGCCCGTCGCCCAGGGGCTTCTTCTTCTCCATGCCGAAGGCGGTGGAGCGGTGCACGGCGAGGGCGTCGAACTCGACGAAGGAGCCGGCGTCCAGCAGCAGGTCGATGCGCTCGCGGGCGGTGTTCTTGCCGCGCGCGTGCTGCTTCTCGATTGCTTCCGGGCCGGAGGGCTGCTCGGCACGGGCCTGGCGGTCGCGGAAGTCGGCAATCTTTCCCGCGGTCGTGGTCAGATCGTGGCTCATCAAGTGTCTCCGGCTCTGTAGTTCGTTACGGCTGTGTACGTTCTCTCTGGCCTGTGCAGTGGCGCTTAAGTGGATTCCACACAAAAACATGGCCGTGTTGGCAAGTCTAGTGACGGTATTCGCCCGCGCCGCTGTAGAAAACCTACAATTTTCGGCCTGAGGTTCGCTGGCCGCCGCCTCCCGCCGCCTCCCGCCGCCTCCCGCCGCCTCCCGCCGCCTCCCGCCCGGCAGCCTGCGGGAGGCGCCGGGGTATCCTGCCCGGCGCGTTCCTGCCCAGTGGCCACGGGCGGCACCGGACTCCGCCGGACTCCGCCCGCGGATTTCCGCGGATGCAGGTGGCAATTCCGCACCCGGCGGGTGAGTAACTGGGCAGGAGCGTCGGGATCCGCCCTCGACCAACTATGTTACTGGCGGGTAACATCGGCTAGAGTGTCCTCATGACTTCGAGCAATGATGCTTCGGGCACCGCCCCGCAATCCCAGCAGCCAGGGCCCTATCAGGCCGCCGGTTCCCTCCAGGGCCGGACCATCCTCATCTCCGGGGGAAGCCGCGGCATCGGCCTGGCCATCGCCACCCGTGCGGCCCGCGACGGCGCCAACATCGTCCTGATGGCCAAAACCGGCCAGCCGCACGCCAAGCTGGAAGGCACGGTCTACTCGGCCGCCGAGCAGATCGAGGCAGCCGGCGGGCAGGCCCTGCCGCTGGTCGGGGATGTGCGCAACGACGCCGACGTCGCCGGCGCGGTCGCGGCCGCCGTGGAACGCTTCGGCGGGATCGACATCGTGATCAACAACGCCTCCGCGATCGACCTGTCCAAGACCGACGACGTCGACATGAAGCGCTACGACCTGATGCAGGACATCAACGTCCGCGGCACCTTCCTGCTCTCCAAACTTGCCCTGCCCGCCCTGCGCGAGTCCGGCGCCGGACAGATCCTGACGCTCTCCCCGCCGCTGAACCTGGACCCGAAGTGGGCCGGAATGCACCTGGCGTACACCATGGCGAAGTATGGCATGAGCCTGACCACCCTGGGCCTGGCGGAGGAACTGAAGGCGGACGGCATCAGCGTGAACTCGCTGTGGCCCTGCACCCTGATCAACACCGCCGCCATCCGCAACATGCCGGGCGGCGAAAAGATCGTCCAGGGCGCCCGCGGCCCCGAAATCATGGCCGACGCGGCCCATGCGGTCCTGACCAACGGCAACACGATTCCGGCAGCCGGCAGCCGGAGCGGCAACTTCTACACCGACGAGCAGGTCCTCGCCGCGACCGGCGTCACGGATTTCACCCCGTACAGCCTGGGCGCCCCGGAAGACCGGCTGATCCCTGACATCTTCCTCTGAGTTTCCTGTTGATTCCGTGCCGGCGGCGGCGCCGGGACGGGCCGCCGAAACTCCCCACCATTGAGGCGCGACCCCGGCCTGCCGCCGCGGTTCGGCCGGACACGCCGGCCGGGAGCCGCCAATGCCGGGGAACATCCTGCGGCCAGGGCCGGAGCCGACGGCGGCGTAACTCGGTAGGATTCAAAGCATGGAAGCCGCGCAGGAAGCCCCGGACCGTCCGCCCCTCGATGTGAACGCCCTCAGCGATGAGGCGTTCCTTTCAGCCAACGGCATTCCGCGGCTCACCGTTGTGGAGTCCACGGGCTCCACCAACGCGGACCTGCTGCGCGGTGTCACCGAGGATCCGCCCGCGTATCCGGATCTCACCGTACTCACTGCCGAATACCAGAGCGCTGCCCGCGGCCGCCTGGACCGCCACTGGGACGCACCCGCCGGCAGTGCAGTCTCCGTGTCGCTGGTGCTGCGGCCGGTCAACGCGGAAGGGCGCCCGCTGCCCACCCAGAGCTACTCATGGCTGTCGCTGCTCGCGGCACTTGCCCTGCGCGAGGCGCTGCTGGAGACTGCCGGGATCCCCGCGGAACTCAAATGGCCCAACGACGTCCTGGTGCGGGGCCGGAAGATCGCCGGCATCCTGGCCCAGCTGGGCCCGATGCACGGCGGCGCCGTGCCGCCGGTGGTGCTGGGGACCGGACTGAACGTCACCCTCACCGAGGCCGAGCTCCCGGTGCCCACCGCCACCTCCGTCCTGCTGGAACACCCGACGTCGGTGGACCGGACCGAGCTGCTCAAGAGCTACCTGTCCCGGTTCGCAACGCTTTACCGCAGCTTCTGCAACGCCGACGGCGATCCCACCGCCGGGATGGCCGGCGGCCCCTCGCTGCACAAGCGCGTCGAGCACCTGCTGACGACGCTCGGCAAGCAGGTCCGTGCCCAGCTTCCGGGGGACCACGAGATCATCGGCCACGCCACCCGCCTGGATGACTACGGGTCGCTCCTGGTGGTGGACTCCGGAGGGCACGAGCACGTGGTGACGGCCGGCGATGTGGTGCACCTCCGCCCCTGGACGCCTCCCGGCCAGAACGCGGGCCATGAAAGCGGCTATGCGTAAAGGGCTCCTCCCGGGCGAACAAGTGATTGTGGTGACCCGGCCGCAGCCCCGGACCCTGACCGTTCCGGCGCTGCTGTTCATCCTGGCCCCGGCGCTCGCCGCCTACGCCAGCGCCTGGATCGTGAAGGGCGGGCCTCTCAAGCTGGCCCCGATCATCGCCCCGCAGGCCAAGGAGTGGACTCCATGGCTGATCGGGGCGTGCATTGCACTGGCGGCCTGGGTGCTGCTGGGCTACTGCCTGCCGCGGGTAATGACCTGGCACGCCACGACGTACACACTGACCAGCCAGCGGCTGATTGCCCGTTACGGCATGCTGCGGCGGCGCGATCAGCAGGTGTATCTGGCCACCGTTCGTAACGTGGTGATCCATCAGTCGTTGCTCCAACGCGTATTGCGATCCGGGAATATATCCTTGGATACCGGGCACCCCAACAGCGCGGTGCTCCCCGACGTTCCGGAAGTCGCGACGTTCCGGAACTTCATCCTCGACGCCATCAACGAACTCCCGCGGGACGGGATCCCGGGCGTCGAGGGTGTGCCGTACAACAACGCCAGCCCCTGGCAGATAGAGCCCTGGCCATTGGATGTGAGAGAAGGTGGAAGAGATGAGCGCTGAGAACGTGCACCGGGAGACCGGACTGCTGGCCGACGAACCGTCGCACGTTTCGGATGCCTTCGTTGAGGCCGCCAGCCTCGAAGCAGCCGTCCTCGACTCACTAACCGAGACCCCGGACGACGGCCCGGCCGGGACCTCCGCCGTGCCGGACGAGACAGCGCCGGATGAAACAGCGCCGGATCAGCCTGTGGCGGAACCCGACGACGCCGATTCGGTCGACTCCGACTCCGATGCATCTGACGCCGACGCCGAGGCCGACACCGGGGCCGACGACAGCCCGGGACAGCCAGCTCCCGCCGCCGCTCCGCCCACCGGCACCATGTCCGCCGAACGCATCGCCCTGAAAGCCCTCGAACAGCGGTTGCTCGGCGGGGAACGCAAGCTCCGCCGTCGTGAAGTCGCATCCGGCGCCGGACTGTCTCTGCTCTCCGCCCGGAAGCTCTGGCGGGCCCTCGGCTTTCCCAACATCGATGACGAGGACGTTGCCTTCACCGAACGCGACCAGGCCGCGCTGAACACCATCGTTGACCTGGTCCGCGCCGGCAAGCTCACCGAGGAAGCTGCCATTTCCGTCACCCGCGCCATCGGCCAGATGACGGACCGCATGGTGGTCTGGCAGGTCGAAGCCCTCGTGGAGGACATGGTCCAGAACCAGGGCGTCACCGACGCCGTGGCCCGCAAACGCCTGGTCGGCGAACTGCCGTCCCTCGTGGACGCGCTCGAGGAAATGCTGCTCTACTCCTGGCGCCGCCAGCTCAACGCCGGTGTCCAGCGCCTTGCCGTGCGCGCCGAGGCCGGGCTGGCGTCCAGCGAGGAAGGCCGCGAAGGCGACGAGGACGACGCCCCGCTGCCGCTCGCACGCGCCGTCGGCTTCGCGGACCTGGTCTCCTACACCAGCCTGTCCCGCCGGATGAACGAAAAGACCCTCGCCCAGCTGGTCCAGCGATTCGAGAACAAGTGCGCCGAGATCATCTCGGTGGGCGGCGGGCGCCTGGTGAAGACGGTCGGCGACGAAGTCCTCTACATCGCCGAGACCCCCGCGGCCGGCGCCGAAATCTCCCTCGCCCTGTGCCAGGCCTTCACCGACGACGAAATCCTCCCGCAGGCGCGCGTGGCCATGGTGTGGGGCCGCATCCTCTCCAGGCTCGGCGACATCTACGGCCCCACCGTCAACCTGGCGGCGCGGCTCACCGCGCTGGCGGACCCGGGAACGGTCCTGGTGGACTCCATGACCGCGGCCGCGCTGGAACAGGACGAACGGTTTGTCCTGCTGCCGCGGCAGGCCGAGGACGTCCGCGGCTTCGGCGAAATCCACCCGGTGGAGCTCCAACGCGGCAGCGGACGCGGGCTGGTTCTGGACTAACCGCACCCTGAGCTGGGCCTATGCTGTTCCTGCCGGATTTGACGCCGCCAGGTTTCTCTAATCGATGGCTAATATGCAATAGTCGAAGTATCCGGCACCACCACGGGCGATGCCCCCTGCATGGCGGCCGTGACCTTCTGGGGGACACAGCACACATGAAGACCTTCCTGTCAGCACTGCGGTCAAAATCCCGCAGGCCGGAGTCGTCACGCCCTGTCAGTGCCCGCCGCCGCCGTTTCCTGGCCGGGACCGGCCTCGCTGTTGCCTCCGCCGTCCTCGTCACCGCTGCCATCATCTATCCGGGGTTTAAGACCACTGAGGTGGAGTTGAATGACGGCGGGGTGTGGGTGGTCTCGAAGTCCAAGAATGCTGTGGGCCGGTTGAACTACCCCTCGCGGGTCCTGGATGGGGCGGTGACGCCGGCGTCGACGACGTTTGATGTGTTGCAGGATGCCGGGACGGTGTTGGTGGATGATGCCGCGGGGTCGACGTTGAACCAGGTGTCGGCGGCGCAGATGCGTTTGGGTGGGGATAAGAAGCTGCCGGGTTCCGCGGAGGTGAGTTTCGGGTCGAAGGTCATTGCGGTGACGGATGCGGCGAAGGGTTCGGTGTGGGCGTTGTCGCCGTCGACGGTGGGCGGTTTTGATGCGGAGAATTCGGAGCCGGTGCTGGCCGGGTCGGCCGGGACGGTGTCGGCGGTGGGTGCTGATGACCGGATTTACAGTGCGGATCCGAAGTCCGGGCAGGTCACGGTCACTGCGGTGGATGCCGAGGGTGCGGTGACGGACGTGGCGTCGAGCATCTGGGATGGTTTGAAGGGTGCGGGGGATCTGCAGCTGGCGGTGGTGGGGGATGCGCCGGTGGTGTTGGATGCGGGCCGGGGGAAGTTGTTCCTGCCGGGCGGGCGTGAGTTGGCGTTGGCGGAGGCGCGGGATGCGAAGCTGCAGCTCTCGGGTCCGGGCGCGGGTGCGGTGGCGGTCGCGACGCCGAAGGCGCTGTTGATGCAGCCGTTGGATGGTTCGACGGCGAGGACGGTGACGTTTGGCGGGCAGGGGGTGCCGGCGGCTCCGGTGCAGTTGGGCGGGTGTGTGCATGCGGCGTGGTCGGGGGCGAACAAGTATGTCCGGGAGTGCGCCGATGATGCCGGTGACAAGAGCGTGGATGTGCCGAAGGCCAGTGCGTCGCCGTCGTATGTGTTCCGGGTGAACCGGGACCTGGTGGTCCTCAATGATGTGAATTCCGGGAATGTGTGGCTGGTGAACCAGAACATGCAGCTGGTCAACAACTGGGACGACGTCATCCCGCCGCAGCAGACCTCCGACGACGCCGACAAGGACTCCGCTGACGAAGTCCAGCAGACAGTGCTCCCGGACCGCACCAAACCCAACAGCGCGCCCGCAGCGAAACCCGATACCTTCGGCGTGCGCGCCGGCAAGACCACCATCCTGCCCGTGCTGGACAACGACACCGACCCCGACGGCGACATCCTCACCGTCCGCAGCCCGGACCCGCTCACCTCGGGGCTGCTCGCTCCGATCTACGGCGCCACCGGCTTCCAGGTCAGCGTCGGGGCCGACAAGACCGGCTCGGAAACCTTTAAATACACGGCAGACGACGGCCGCGGCCTCTCCGCCACCGCCGACGTCACGCTCAACATCGTCCCGCCGGGGGAGAACGCTGCCCCGCGGCAGAAGCCCAACCGCAACACCACCCTCGTGGTCCAGGCAGGCAAGATCGTCAGCCAGAACATCCTCACCGACTGGATCGACCCCGACGGCGACGACTTGTTCGTCGTCGGCGCTGCCGGCAGCGACCCCCGTGACCAGGTCAAAGTCCGGCCCGACGGCCTGCTCAGCTTCCAGGACGCCGGCTCCGAACCGGGCCGCAAGACGGTCACCGTCACGGTCTCGGACGGCCGCTCCACCAGCGAAGGCAAGGTCACCGTCGACGTCCGCGCCCCCGGCGCCCTGCCCCCGATCGCCAACGCCGACCACCTCGTCGCCGTCGCCGGGGTGGACACGGTGATCGCCCCGCTCAAGAACGACTCCGACCCCCAGGGCGGCGCCCTCCGCCTCGCCCAGGTCACCCCGGACGGCAACTCCACCGCCACGATGGGCGCGGACCAGCAGACGTTCACGTTCAACTCCACCGCCCAGGGCGCCCACTACGTGTCCTACCTCGTCACCAACGGGCCGGCCAGCGCACAGCAGTTGGTGCGCGTCGACGTCGTCCCCGGCGACGGCGACGGCGCGCCGGTGGCGGTCCGCGACACGGCCCTGCTGCCCAGCGGCGGCAGCGTCCTGGTGGACGTCCTCGGCAACGATTCCGATCCCTCCGGCGGCGTGCTGGTGGTGCAGTCTGTGACCGCGGCGGACGGACTGCCGGTGAGCGCGGCCGTGCTGGACCACTCCGTCGTCCGGATCACCGACGTCCGCGCCCAGGGCCAGCTCAGCGTCAAATACACCATCTCCAACGGCAAATCCTCCGCTAGCGGGGAGATCGCCGTCCTGGTGGTCCCCGCCCCCTCCAAGCTGCAGGCGCCACAGGCAAAACCGGATGAGGCCACCGTGCGTGCCGGCGACGTCGTCACCATCCCGGTGCTCGAAAACGACACCGACCCCAACGGCGGCAAGCTCACCCTGGAACCGGTGCTCGCCCAGCAGCCGGATGCCGCCGACGGCCGGATCTTCACCTCCGGTGGGGCGCTGCGCTTCATCGCCGGCGATGTGGCGAAGACCGTCTACGCGATCTACAAGGTCACCAACGCCTCCGGACAATCGGATTCCCAGCAGGTCGGCATCCGGATCCGGGCACGCGACGACGAACGCAACACCCGCCCCGAACCCAAAAACCTCACCGCCCGGGTGGTGGCCGGCATGACAGTGCGCATTCCCGTGCCGCTCGACGGCGTGGACACCGACGGCGACTCAGTGCAGCTGACCGGCGTGGACAAGGCCCCCGCCATGGGCACGGCCGTGGTCAAGGACGGCTACCTCGAATTCACCGCGGCCGGCAACGGCGCCGGCACGGACACCTTCACCTACCGCGTCCGGGACCGGATCGGCGCCGAAAACACCGGCACTGTGATCGTCGGCATCGCCCCGCAGGAAGCCAACAACCAGAAACCCATCGCCATTGACGACGCGGTGGACGTCCGGCCCGGCCGGAAAATCGCGGTCGAGGCCCTCGCGAACGACTCGGACCCGGACGGCGACCCCATCAGCCTGGTCGGCAACGGCTTCGAGGCCCGCCCAGAGCTCGGCGTCGAAGCAGCCGAGGGCGGCAAAGTGCTTCTTACCGCTCCGGGCACTGCCGGCAACGAGAGCGTCAGCTACAAGATCCAGGACGACAAGAAAGCCCAGGGGAGCGCAGTCATCCGGGTCCGGATCAGCCCGGACGCCGCGCTGAAGCTCCCCGTGGCCAAGGACGACGTGGTCACCCCCGCCGAGACACTGGGCAAGTCCGCCGTCGACGTCCCTGTCCTGAAGAACGATTCCGATCCGGACGGCGTCGCCGCCGACCTCAAGATCAGCCTGCCCGACGGCAACCCGAACGCCCGCGCGGGCGACGGCAGTGTCCGGGTGGCCCTCGCGCCCAAGGACCAGCTGGTCCCGTACACCGTGACGGACGTCGACGGACAAAGCGCGACGGCGGTCATCTGGGTCCCGGGCCAGGGCGAACAGCACCCCACGCTCGCCAGGACCGACGTCGTCGAAGTCATGGCCGGCAAGGAGGTCACCCTTGACCTGAACGAATACGTCCGGGTCAGGGAGGGCCGCACCCCGCGGATCACCCAGGTGGACAACGTCCGCGTGCAGGGCGCCGACGCGCAGAACGTGGTGGCCGGAAACGGCAGCGCGCTGCGCTACGCCGCGCTGCAGGACTACGTGGGCCCCGGCTCCGTCACCTTCGAGGTGACCGACGGCACCGGCCCCGACGATCCGCAGGGCCTCAAGTCCACCCTCAGCATCATCACCAAGGTCATTCCCGACCCGAACGCGAACCGCCCGCCGAGCTTCAGCGGAGCCACCCTGGACGTGCCCAAGGCCGAATCCGCCAGCCTGGACCTGGGCAACCTGGCCAAGGACGTGGACGCCGGCGACCAGGAGAAGCTCAAGTTCGAACTCGACGGCACCCTGCCCGAGGGCTTCACGGCCACCCTGGACGGCGGGACCCTGAAGGTCACCGCCGACTCCGCCAAGGCCGCCGGCTGGAAGGGCAGCATCCCGCTCAAGGTCACCGACGGCCGCTCCGAACCGGTCAAGGCCAGCGTCACCGCCACCGTCGTGGCCTCCAACCGCCCGCTGCCGGTCGCGAACGAGGACGTGATCGAAAAGGCCAACGCCGGCAAGACCGAGACCATCAACGTGCTCGCCAACGACTTCAACCCCTTCAGTGAGACCCCGCTGAGGATTGTCACCGCCACGGTGGAAACCGGGTCCGCCGCCGGACAGCCCGCCGTCGCCGGCGATTCGATCACCGTCACTCCGGCCGCGGGCTTCAAGGGCGTGATGGTGCTCCGCTACACCGTGATGGACAAGACCGACGACATCTCCCGGCAGACCGACGGCCGGGTCCGGATCACGGTCCGCGACAAGCCTGACGCCCCCTCGGCGCCGTCCGCCACGGACGTGCGCAGCCGGACCGCGGTGCTCAAGTGGACTCCGCCGTCGGACAACGGCGCCACCATCAGCAAATACACGGTGCGCGCCAACGGATTCAGCCAGGACTGCGCCACCACCACCTGCACGCTCAGCGGGCTGACCAACGACGTCAAGTACGTGTTCACCGTAACCGCCACCAACGAGGTGGGGGAGTCCACAGCGTCCCCGGCCTCGAACGAAATCCGGCCGGATGAGAAGCCCTCGCCGCCGGAGGCCCCCACGGTCAAGGCCGGCGACAAGAACATGGTCATCACCTGGCCCGCGGCCAGGACCGAAGGCTCGGCCGTCAAGAACTACAACCTGGAGATCTCTCCGCCGCCCGCGAACGGCATCGCGGTGAAGAACGGTGTGGCCGGCCTGAGCTACACCTGGCCCGGGCTGACCAACGGCGTCCGCTACAAGGTACGCGCCCAGGCCGTCAACGAACTCGGCCCGTCCGAGTGGGGCCTCTACTCGGCCGAGGACAACCCGGCGGGCGTCCCGGCCGCGCCGGCGGCTCCGACGACGTCGGTGGCGTCTTCCGTGGGGACCTCCAACCAGCTGAAGGTGAACTGGACCGAGCCCAACACCAATGGCGACGCCATTAAGAACTACTACGTGACGATGAGCGGCGGCGGCGGCACCACCCAGACCCAGATGATCGCCGGGACGGTGCGGACCGCCAACTTCACCGCGAACAACTCCGAAACCGGCTACACCTTCACGGTCCAGGCCGAGAACAAGGCGGGCAAGGGCGCGGTCAGCGCGCCCTCGGCACCCCGCCGCGCCACCGGCAAGCTTGGCCAGGTCTCCGGCGTCAGCGCCACGCCGGCGGACACCGGCGGCGCCGGCCGGGCTGTGGTCATCAACTTCAGGGAACTGGACGCCGCCGGGCGGAACGGTTCCCAGCCCGGCGAGGTCAGCTACACGTACTACGCGAGCCCCAGCGGCAAGACCGGTGCCATCAGCCCCGGACAGAAGGTGGGCGGATTCCCCAATGGCCAGGCCGCCACGATTACGGTGACGGCCAACTCGAGCGTCGCGCCGAGCTCCGACGCCAGCACCGGGGCCACCGCCACGCCGTACGGCTCTCCCGGAACGCCCTCGGCGTCAGGTCAGAACGGCGCAGAGAACCAGCGGAACCTCAGTTTCAGCTGGAGCTCGCCGTCGACGGCGACGAACGACGTCGACTACACCCAGATCAGCATCGACAACGGCGGCTGGGAACGCGTCCCGGCCTCGGGGAGCCGGACCATCAACACCGGCGGCTTCAGCGAACCACACCAGATCCGGGTCCAGACCGTCAACTCCCTCGGAACCGGCGGCCCGATCGCCTCGGCCTCCGCCCAGTCCGGGGCCGAGAAGACCCGCTGGACCACCCGGCTCAACAGCGGGATGGACCGCAGCTGCACCGACCTTCCCGGACCCACGTCCTACGATCCGGTTGCCCACACCTGCGACGGCAAGGGCGGCTACGACCGGCCGTGGATGTCCCACTTCGACACCTTCGACATCATGTGCTGGAAGCCCCACGGCACCACGTACGGCGGTGACGGGCAGTGGTACTACATCATGCGCGGCTCGCCGAACCAGACACGGTGGATCAATTCCACCCACACGTCGATTGGCCCGCCGGCGCAGAGCGGCGTGCCGAACTGCACCTTCCCGGTAGGAGCGACACCATAGCCGCGCCGGCCACCGGGGCGCCGGCCGGTGGGCAGTCCTGCCCATCGCGCCCTTCCGGACAGTTCGGTAGGCTGTCGCGGGAAATGAGGGCCTTGTCTCGGGTCCGCCATCGGAAACACGACGCCCATCCTGAAGGAAATCTGAAGCTGTGACACGTCTGCTCGCCACGCTGGGGTTCAAGAAGCCAGGTTCAACAAAGCGCCGACCGGGTTCGGGCTCCATCAAACGGCGCAACAAGCTCATCGCCGGCACCGCCATCACGGCCGCGGCCGGTGTGCTGGTCACCGCTGCCATCATCTATCCGGGGTTTAAGACCACTGAGGTGGAGTTGAATGACGGCGGCGTGTGGGTGGTCTCGAAATCCAAGAATGCTGTGGGCCGGCTTAACTACCCCTCGCGGGTCCTGGATGGGGCGGTGACGCCGGCGTCGACGACGTTTGATGTGTTGCAGGATGCCGGGACGGTGTTGGTGGATGATGCCGCGGGGTCGACGTTGAACCAGGTGTCGGCGGCGCAGATGCGTTTGGGTGGGGATAAGAAGCTGCCGGGTTCCGCGGAGGTGAGTTTCGGGTCGAAGGTCATTGCGGTGACGGATGCGGCGAAGGGTTCGGTGTGGGCGTTGTCGCCGTCGACGGTGGGCGGTTTTGATGCGGAGAATTCGGAGCCGGTGCTGGCCGGGTCGGCCGGGACGGTGTCGGCGGTGGGTGCTGATGACCGGATTTACAGTGCGGATCCGAAGTCCGGGCAGGTCACGGTCACTGCGGTGGATGCCGAGGGTGCGGTGACGGACGTGGCGTCGAGCATCTGGGATGGTTTGAAGGGTGCGGGGGATCTGCAGCTGGCGGTGGTGGGGGATGCGCCGGTGGTGTTGGATGCGGGCCGGGGAAAGTTGTTCCTGCCGGGCGGGCGTGAGTTGGCGTTGGCGGAGGCGCGGGATGCGAAGCTGCAGCTCTCGGGTCCGGGCGCGGGTGCGGTGGCGGTCGCGACGCCGAAGGCGCTGTTGATGCAGCCGTTGGATGGTTCGACGGCGAGGACGGTGACGTTTGGCGGGCAGGGGGTGCCGGCGGCTCCGGTGCAGTTGGGCGGGTGTGTGCATGCGGCGTGGTCGGGGGCGAACAAGTATGTCCGGGAGTGCGCCGATGATGCCGGTGACAAGAGCGTGGATGTGCCGAAGGCCAGTGCGTCGCCGTCGTATGTGTTCCGGGTGAACCGGGACCTGGTGGTCCTCAATGATGTGAATTCCGGGAATGTGTGGCTGGTGAACCAGAACATGCAGCTGGTCAACAACTGGGACGACGTGGTCCCGCCCAAAAACCAGTCCAATGACCAGGACCAGGAATCGGCGGACAACAACACCATCAACATCCTGCCGGACCGCACGAAACCCAACCGGCCCCCGGAAACCAAGCCCGACGCCGTCGGCGTCCGCCCGGGCCGCACCACCATCCTGTCCGTGCTCGACAACGACTCGGACCCCGACGGTGACGTCCTCACGGCCTCCGTCGGCGACAACGGCCCCGCCTCCGGCAGCCTCGAGAACATCTACGGCGGCACTGCCTTCCAGATCAGCGTCCCCCCGGAAGCGAAGCCCGGCACCGAAACCTTCGCCTACAACGCCGCAGACGGCCGCGGCCTGTCCGCCGCGGGAAGCATCACCCTCAACGTCGTCGGCCCGGACGAGAACAAACCGCCGCTGTTCAAACGCGGCGACCCCACCACCATGCTCGTGGAGCAGGGCAAGACCGTCAGCCAGAACATCCTCACCGACTGGACCGACCCCGACGGCGACGACCTCGTCCTGATGGACGCCAAAGCCGACAACGAACAGGACCAGGTCAAGGTCCGCCGCGACGGCCTGCTCACGTACCAGGACTCCGGCGCGGCCCCCGGCAAGAAGGCCGTCACCGTGACCGTCTGGGACGGCCGCGCCACCACCACCGGCAAAGTCACCGTGAACGTCCAGCCGCCCGGCGCCCTGCAGCCGGTGGTCAACGCCGACCACGTCACCGCCGTCGTCGGCCAGGACCTCGTGATTGCGCCGCTCAAGAACGACGTCGACCCCAACGGCGGCGCCCTGCGCCTCGCCCAGGTCGAAGCGGCCGGCACGGCGGAACTTGGCCCCGTGACCGACGGCGGGACCTTCACCTTCCGCAGCATCACCCCCGGTCCCATCTACCTGACATACATCGCCAGCAACGGCCCGCAGAGCAGCCAGGGCCTGATCCGGGTGGACGTCGAATCCGGCAAAGACGCCGGCAACCCGGTCGCCGTGCACGACGTCGCCCTGATGCCCGTCGGCGGAAGCGTGCTCCTGGATCCGCTGGCCAACGACTCGGACCCGTCCGGAGGCGTGCTGGTGCTGCAGTCCGTCCAGCTGCCGGAGAACGCGACCGCCTCGGTCAGCGTGATCGACCACAGCGTCCTGCGGATCACCGACGTCGTCGGCACGAAAGATCCGTTTACGTTCCGCTACACCATGTCCAACGGCACCCAGTCGGCCACCGGCAGTGTCTCCGTGGTCCCCGTCCCGGCGCCCGCCGTCGTCGAGGCCCCGCAGCCCAAACCCGACGAGGTGAACGTCCGGGTCAACGACGTCGTCACCATCCCGGTGCTGGCCAACGACACCCACCCGCAGGGCGAGAAGCTCACCCTGGACCCCGTCCTGCCGCAGCCCGTCCCCGAAACCGACGGGAAAAGCTTCGTCTCCGAAAACACGCTCCGCTTCATCGCCGGCGCCGAGCCCAAAACAGTCCGGGCCATCTACAACGCCGTGGACCCGCAAGGCCAGAAGAGCGCCGCGGCTGTCACCATCCACGTGCTGCCGCTGGAGGGCGCGGAGAACTCCCGCCCGCAGCCCACGAACCTCACAGCCCGCGTGGTGGCGGCCGGGACCGTCCGGATTCCGGTGGAACTCGACGGGATCGACCCCGACGGCGACTCCGTCCAGCTGACCGGCATCGACAGCACCCCGGCGATGGGCACCGCCACCGTCGGCAGCAACTTCATCGACTTCACGGCAGCCGGCGACGGGGCCGGCACGGACACGTTCCGCTACAAAGTGGTGGACCGGCAGGGCGCCTCCAACACCGGCACCGTCACCGTCGGCATCGCCCCGCGCGGTGACACCAACCAAAAGCCCACCCCCGTCGACGACGAGGTCAAGGTCCGGCCGGGCCGCCAGATCGGAGTCGACGCCACCGGCAACGACACCGACCCCGACGGCGACCCGATCCGGATTGTCAGCGACGGCATCGAGGCCGACCCGGCGCTGCAGGCCACCGTCAGCAAGCAGAGTTCCCGCATCATCCTGCTGGCACCCGGCGAGGAGGGCACCGTCAACGTGCGCTACGCCGTGGCGGACGACCGTGGCGCCACGGCGCAGGCCGCCATCGCCGTCAAGGTGCAAAAGGACGTGCCGCTGCAGGCCCCGATCGCCCGGGACGACAGGGTGACCTCCGCCCAGACGCTCGGCAAGACCGCCGTCGACGTCCCGGTCCTCAAGAACGATGAGGACCCCGACGGCGTCGGCGAAAACCTCAAGATCGCCACCGACGCCACCACCGCCCGGCCCGGCACCGAGGGCAACATGGTGGTGGAACTGACGGAGCAGCCCCAGCTCATCCCGTACACCGTGGAAGACGTGGACGGCCAGAAATCCACCGCCATCATCTGGGTCCCGGGGGTAGGGCAGCAGGTCCCCACCCTGGCCAAGGATGAGGTCATCGAACTCGTCGCCGGGCAGTCCGTCACTGTGGACCTCAAGGAATGGGTCAAGGTCCGAGAGGGACGCTCGCCGCGCCTGACCCAGACGGACCGGATCAAGCTGATCGGCGCCGACGGCTCCGATCCCGTGGCCAACAACGGCACCGCGCTGAAGTACACGGCCGGCCAGGACTACGTGGGCCCCGGCTCACTGAGCTTCGAGGTCACCGACGGCTCCGGCCCGGACGATCCCGCCGGGCTGAAGGCAACCCTCAGCATCCGCACCAAGGTGCTTCCCGACCCCAACCGGAACAACCCGCCGGTGCTGCTGGGCAGCCAGGTTGACGTGCCCAAATCGGACACCACCACGACCGACCTTTCCAGGCTGACCACAGACCCGGACGACGGCGACGTGGACAACATGAAGTACGAGCTGGTGGGCGCCGTCCCGGCAGGTTTCGACGCCAGCATTGACGGGAAGACCCTGAAGGCCTCGGCCAAGGACGGCACCGACGCCGGCGCGGGCGGCGCGGTCCAGGTCAAGGCCAAGGACCCCCGCGGGCTCGAAGCCACCGCCACCTACCAGCTGACCGTCACCGCCTCCAACCGGCCCAAGCCCGTGGCCAACGACGACATGGAGCCCAACGCCGCGGCCGGCAAACCCGTCACAGTGCGGGTGCTGGACAACGACGCCAACCCGTTCCCGGACACGGCCCTGAAGATCGTGTCCGCCGTGACCGAGACCGGCCAGGGCACCACGGAGTTGAACGGGGACTCGGTGACCGTCACGCCGGCCCAGGGCTTCTCCGGAACCATGGTGGTGTCCTACACCGTGGCCGACAAGACCGGAGATCCTTCCCGTCATGCCACGGCGCGAATCCGGCTCACCGTCAAGGACAAGCCCCTGGCGCCCACCACCCCGCAGGCCGCGAGCGTGGGGGACGGCACTGCGCTGCTGAACTGGACCGCGCCGGCGGACCGCGGCTCGGCGATCACCAAGTACACGGTCTATGGCGAGGGCGGCTACCGGCAGGACTGCCCGGCCAACTCCTGCACCCTCACCGGGCTGGCCAACAACACCAAGTACCACTTCCAGGTCACCGCCAGCAACACCTTGGGCGAATCCGAGCGGTCCCCCGCTTCGGCCGAGGTGCGCCCGGACGTCAAGCCGGACACCCCGGCCGCTCCGGCGCTGAAGTTTGGCGACAAGCAACTGACCGTGAGCTGGGTGGCTCCGGCATCCAAGGGCTCACCGGTCAAGTCCTACGACCTGGAGATTTCCCCGGCCCCGGCCGGGCAAAACGGCCAGATCCAGAACCTCACCTCGGTGAGCTACGTCTGGAAGGGCCTCAAGAACGGCGTGGCGTACAAGGTGCGTGTCCTGGCCCGGAACGACGCCAAGGAACCCTCCGAATGGAGCGCCTACTCGGCCGCCGAGACGCCCGCCGGTGTGCCCGTCACCCCGGCGGCGCCGAACGCCACGGCGGCCGGCTCGGTGGGCGGCCAGAGCCAGCTGAAGGTCAGCTGGACGGCACCCAACAACAACGGCGACGCCATCTCGTCCTACACGCTCACCACGCTGCGCGGCGGAGCTCCGGTGACGAGCCAGCAGGTGGCTGGTACCTCGCAGAACGTCACGGTGGACAACTCCGAAGCCGGATACACCTTTACCGTGGCCGCCACCAACAAGGCCGGCACGTCGGGGACCAGCGCGCAGTCCGCACCCGTACGGGCGGTGGGCAAACCGGACATGGTGGGGCAGCCCACGGCAACCCTGTCTGACACCGGCGGCGACGGCGGGAAGATCGACGTGAGGTTCCCGCAGTTGACGCCAGCCCAGCGCAATGGCTCCAGCGCCACCGAGATCACTTACAAGTACCGGCTCACCTCGGGCGGCGGTACCGGGAATATCCCCGCCGGAGGGGGAGTGGTGTCGGCAGCCAACGGCACCCCCACCGCCGTGACGGTGTGGGCTGTTTCTTCGCGCAGCACCAGTCCCGGCGACGCCAGCCCGGCGTCCAATTCGGTGAACCCTTACGGGCTCGCCCTCGCGCCCAATGTCACCGGCAGCGGCAGCGGCGGGGTGGGAGACAGGACCGTTTCCTGGACGTGGACCGAGCCAAGCGGCAACGGGCGTGCGGTGACGGGCTATGAGTACAGCCTGGACGGCGGCGGTTGGACTGACACTCAGCAGCGGTCCTTCTCCAAGACCGTGGGCTACAGCGAGACCCACACCCTTCGGGTGCGCGCCATCAGCGCCAACCAGCCCGGCCGGATCGGCAGCGACAACTCCCGCAGCGGCGCGGAGCCGCCGCCCCCGGCACCGACGTCGTGGGACATCGAAGCTACGCCGGTGCGCAGCTGCACGGAACCCAACAGCTCCAGCAGCAGCTTCGACCCGGGCGGCGTCGACTGCAGGAGCGTCTGGCTCGAGGCCAACGTCCCGACAAAATCCGACTACTACGTGATCTGGTCCAAGACCAGCAACAACCCCACCGGCGTCTGGTACCACCTGACCAGCGGCCCGGCCAGCGGGAACTACGTCAGGGGTGACACGACCAACCGCGAGTTCTCAGGACCGCCGGCCGGCATGCCCAAGCGGTGATACCGGCACGACCAAGACCAATAAACTAATCGCTGGACGAAGCGGGCAACGGCCCAGACGTTTCACCCGAACCTGGAAGAGGATTCACCCATGACCATGACCACCGAACAGGCCGAATGGTTTGCCGGCACTTTCGAAAAACTTGTCGAGAACGTCGGCCAGGCCGTGCTGGGCAAGTCCCACGTCATCCGCCTGACCTTTATGGCGATGCTGGCCGAAGGGCATGTCCTCTTCGAGGACGCGCCGGGCACCGGCAAGACCTCGCTGGCGCGCGCCCTCGCGGCCACGGTCCAGGGCTCCAACAACCGCATCCAGTTCACCCCGGACCTGCTGCCCTCCGACGTCACCGGCGTGACCATCTACGACCAGAAGACGCAGAAGTTCGAATTCCACAAGGGCCCGATCTTCAACAACATCGTCCTCGCCGACGAAATCAACCGGGCCTCGCCCAAGACCCAGTCGGCGCTGCTGGAGGTCATGGAGGAATCCCGCGTCACGGTGGACGGCACCACCTACGAGGCCGGCCGCCCGTTTATGGTGATGGCCACCCAGAACCCGATCGAGCAGGCCGGCACCTACCGGCTGCCCGAGGCCCAGCTGGACCGTTTCCTGATCAAGACCTCCATCGGCTACCCGGACCACGCCTCCACGGTCAAGTTGCTCGGCGGCGCCAACCTCAAGGACCGCTCCAAGGAAATCACCGCCGTCATCACCACCCAGGCGATCGCGGACATGGCCGACCTTGCGGCCACCACCCACGTGGACACCGCCGTGCTGGAATACATCTCCCGGCTCTGCGAGGAGACCCGCACCGCACCGGAAACGCGCCTCGGCGTGTCAGTCCGGGGGGCCCTGGCCATGGTCCGTGCCGCCAAGGTCTGGGCCGCCGGCCAGGGACGCAACTTCGTGCTCCCGGACGACGTCAAGGACCTGGCCGCCGTCGTCTGGACCCACCGCCTGGTGATGGACCCGGAAGCCGAGTTCTCCGGTGCCACCGCGGAGGCCGTCCTGAAGCGGGTGCTGGCCGAGGTGGCCGCACCGCAGCAGCGCGCCTCCGTGTCCTAAGGGCACCGGCAGTACCGGCAGCATCGCTGCCCCACCACCGGCACCCACCCAGCACGAACAAAGGCACCCATATGTCCTCCAGCACTCCGCTGACCCGGCTTGCTGAACGCCTGCAACGGCCCTTCCACCGGGACGGCAGGCCCACCCGGCTGCATCCGGCGTCCCTCTGGACCGAAGCCGGAAGCACGGCGGGCCTTGCCCTCGCCCCGGCCTGGCGCGCCCTCCGCGGGCTCTGGCTTCGCTACGTGTGGCCGGTCCTGTCCGTCGTGAGCGTCCTGGGCTGGTCCGTGCTGGCAGCCTCGGTCGTGCTGTGGACCGTCGGCCAGGCCTTCGGCTGGCAGGAAGCCAAGGCGGCCGCTATCGCCGCGTTCGTCCTGTTCGTGCTCGCCGTCGGCTTCATCCTGGGGCGCTCCTCCTACGGCGTCGTCCTGGACCTGGCCCGGACCCGGGTCGCGGTGGGGGACAGCGCCGTCGGCAGCATCGCCGTCTCCAACACATCCGCCCGGCCGCTGCTGCCGGCGGACCTGGAGCTCCCGGTCGGAGCGGCAACCGCCGTGTTCCACCTGCCCCGGATGAAACCCCAGCAGGTCCACGAGGACCTGTTCACCATTCCCACCGCGCGCCGCGCCGTGATCGTGGTGGGCCCGGTGCGCTCCGTCCGCGCCGACCCGCTGCACCTGCTGCGCCGCCAGGTGCTCTGGACCGAACCCGAAGACCTGTTCGTGCACCCGAAAACCACGGTGCTGGCCGGCTCGGCCGCCGGATTCATCCGCGACCTCGAGGGCATGCCCACCACGGACCTGTCCAGCGCCGACGTGTCCTTCCACGCCCTGCGCGACTACGTGCCGGGAGATGACCGCAGGCACATCCACTGGAAGACCACCGCCCGCACCAACAAACTCATGGTCCGCCAGTTCGAGGAAACCCGGCGCGCGCACCTCGCCATCTCACTGTCCATCAACACGGACGAATACGCCTCCGACGAGGAGTTCGAGCTGGCCATCTCCGCGGCCGCCTCGATTGGACGGCAGGCCATCCGCGAACAGCGGGACCTCGACGTGCTGACCCAAAAAGGTCCGCTGCGTTGCGAAACCGGGCGCAACCTGCTCGATGACATGACGCGGATCGTCGGCGCACCCCAGCGCAAGAGCGCCGTCGACCTTGCCCGGAGCCTGGCGGACACCGTCCCCAACGCCTCCGTGGTGTTCCTGGTGGTGGGCAGCAACATCACCCCCACCCAGCTGCGCTCCGCCTCGGCTTCGGTGCCGCTGGGCGTCCGCAGCCTCGCCGTCCGGCTCCAGCTCGGCGCCGCCCCGGCCCGGGCCAACATTGGCGACCTGACCGTCCTGACCCTCGGCGACCTCTCTGACCTGGCCATCGTGCTGAGGAAGGCGGCAGCATGAGCACCCCACCGCTCCGCCCCCGCTACAACGCAGCCAAGCGTTCCGGCTTTGCCGACGGCCAGCCGCTGTGGCACCTCGCGCTCGACGCCGGTGCCCTCACCGTGCTGCTTGGACTCGGCGTCCTTGGCTTCGGCCTCAGCTTCGGCGGCGATCCGTACTACCTGATCGCGGGCTTCGGCGGCATCCTGCTGGGCCTGGCCCTCGCGGCGGCCTCGGTGCACTTCCGGCTGGGGCTGCTGATCACCGCAGCGCTGACGCTCGGCGTGTATCTCGTCTTCGGCACCGCCCTGGCCGTTCCGGAAGCCTCCTTCGCCGGGGTGCTGCCCACCCTCGACTCGCTGCGCACCCTCCTGCTCGGCGTCGTGTTCGCCTGGAAGGACATGCTCACCGTCGGGGTGCCGGTGGGCACCGCCGGCGGCACACTGATTGTGCCGTTCCTGAGCTCGCTCCTCACCGCGCTGGCTGCCGGGCTGCTGATCTGGCGGCTCAAGAGCCCGTACTGGCCGCTGCTGCCAGTGCTGGTGCTGTTCGTCACCGGCATCGCCTTCAGCACGAACGCGGGGTTCCTCACGGTGGAACGCGGCATCTCACTCACCGTGGTCGCCATCGCGTGGGCCACTTTCCGCCGCGATGCCCTCCGCCGCAGCAACACCCGGAAGATCTCGGTCAACCGGCTGGAGACGGACGAAGCCACCGCCCGCGCGGCCAAGCTGCGCCGGCTGGGAACCGCCGCCGCAGTGATCGCCGTCGCCGTCGGGATCACCGCCATCGCCTCCCCCCTGGTCACTGCCAGCGACGACCGCCGCGTGCTGCGCAACACGATCGTCCCGCCGTTCGATCCCAAGGACTATGTGACGCCGCTGGCGAGCTTCCGGAACTTCGTCAAGGATAAAAAGGACGACAACCTCTTCGTCGTGAAAGGCCTGCCCAAGGACGCCCGGGTGCGGCTCGCCGCGCTGGATTCCTTCAACGGCACCAACTACAACATGGACCCGAACGGTTCCGGCAGCTTCAGCAAGGTGGGCGACGCCAAGTCCCTCAACACCCTGGCCGACTCCACCGGGATTGTGCCCAGCAACAACTACACCCTGGGCATCACCATCGAGGACTACCAGGGCTACTTCCTGCCCGGCGGCCGTAAAACCACCGGGATCAGCTTTGACAGGGACGGCTCGGGTGCCGCCTCAGGGCTGTACTTCAACGCCGGGACGGACACGGCCGTGACCACCAGGGGCCTCGCCAAGGGCGACGCCTACCAGGTCCAGGTTGCCGACCCCGCCACGCTGGAACACGGGCAGCTGACCCAGTACGACTTCGCCAAGCTGTCCCTGCCGGCTCCCGCCGAGGTGCCGCCGGTTGTCGGGTCCCAGGCGAACGACCTCGCTGCCGACGCCCCCACCGCCATCGACCGGGTGCGCCAGATCGAGGCGCACTTCCAGAAGAAAGGCGCCTTCAGCAACGGCCTGATCGCCGACGGCCAGCTGCCCAGCGTCTCCGGCCACGGGGCCAACCGCATCCGCAGCCTGCTCACCGCCAAACAGATGCTCGGCGACGACGAACAGTACGCCGTCGCGATGTCGCTCATGCTGCGCCACCTCGGCATCCCCTCCCGCGTGGTGATGGGGTTCTACCCGGATCCCAAGAGCCCGGAAAACGGTGCTGGCGAAGTGAAGATCACCGGCAAGGATG
Organism: Arthrobacter sp. NicSoilB4; assembly: GCF_019977335.1. Lineage (NCBI taxonomy): Bacteria > Bacillati > Actinomycetota > Actinomycetes > Micrococcales > Micrococcaceae > Arthrobacter > Arthrobacter sp. NicSoilB4. The sequence goes on from NZ_AP024653.1 coordinate 1,204,064, forward strand.
TCCACGCGTGGGTGGAAGTCGCCTTCGACCGGGTGGGCTGGGTGTCGTTCGATCCCACCCCGCCGAAGGACAACGTGCCCATCCCGCCGGACCCGGAGAACAAATCCAAGCCCAAGCCGCAGGTGCTGCAGCCGCCGCCCCCGCCGCAGGAGCCGGCGGACCTGCCGCCGGACTCCTCGCCGGATGCCCTCGATGCCGACGATAAGAAGAACAACCCCTGGCTGTTCTGGGGCCCGCTCCTCGCGGCGATCGGCATTGCGCTGATCCCGACCGGCATCCTGGCGCTGCCGCTGCTGCTGATCGCGCTGCTCAAGTCCCGGCGCCGGAAGGCCCGTTTCAGCGAAGGCCCACCGGCGCAGCGCGTCGGCGGCGGCTGGAGCGAAATCGTCAGCTTCGCTACGGACCTGGGCGCCGGTGTGGACGCCCGTGCCACCCGGCGGGAGTCCGCCGTCGTGCTCGCGGACGCCTTCCCGGCCGCCGGCGGGTCTACCACGCTGCTCGCCAACCGGGCCGACGCCGCGATCTTCGGCGCCGGCCAGCCGAGCGAGGAGCAGGTGCGGGAGTACTGGGACATCGTGGACGGCTCGCTGAAGGAGCTGACCGGGACGCTCGGGTTCTGGGGGCGGCAGCGTGCCCGCTTTTCGCCGCGCTCCCTGCTCGCCGACGGCCGTACCGCGCTCACACTCCGGGGCCTCAAGCCCAGGCTGCCCGGCATCAGGCGCGCCGCTCGAGCCGGATCAGAATTGCGCGCAGGTACAGTGGAATCCGATCCGGCCGCCGCAGCCCACCGTGATGGTGCTGCCGGTGCCGCGACCGAGTCCAGCCAGACCGCCAGGAAGAACCGCAACGAGCCATGACCGACGACGCCGAGCGCTGCCCGCGCTGCCAGCAGCCACTCCGTCCGGGGGCGGCTTTCTGCACCTCCTGCGGCACGCCGCTGAGCAACCGTTCCGCGCGGAACGCCCGCAACGTGCGGGACCTTCCACACGCCCAGCTGATCCCCGGTAGTATCCCCGTAACGCCGGGCCCGGCTCCGGGCCGCGGACAAGGGGGAGGTCCTTCCATGCCGAGCAAGCTTGAGGTGGTTCCGGCAACTGCCGGAAAGCGGTTGGGAGCGGCCGTGCTGGACTGGCTCCCGCCAGTCACCGCCCTGACCATCCTGTTGGCGATCGGATTCGCCGGTATCACCCGGAGCCAAAGCGGCGGCTTCATCGTGTACGACACCTCATCCCTGGTGCTGTTCGGCGGGATCGGTGCGGGCATCACGCTGGTCTACCTGATGGTTCTGGCCACGCTCGAAGGCCGGACCGGTGCGACCCTGGGCAACCGCCTGATGGGCATCCGCAGCACGGACGCTGACGGCTTCGCTCCGGGCGGGGGAGCGGTGTTCCTGCGCGGCCTCATCACCGGCGCCGGAGTGCTGCTGGCCGTGATCGCCGCCGCTGCCGTGGTGCTGTTCCAATGGTTCGGCGTTGCCCTGCTGGTGATTGGACCGCTGCTGTTCCTGGGGGCGGCCTGGGCTGTCGTCGTGGTGCTGTCCAGTGCCTGGGACCGCAACGGACAGCTCCGCGGCTGGCACGATACGGCCGCCAAGACCCTCGTGTTCGATGTGAAGGCCGGACGCAACCCGGTCACCACCGGCGGCGTCGAGGGCCCTTACAGCTTCGCGCCGCTGGACCTCCCTCCGGTCCAGCAAGTCGCCTCGCCGCTGGCCGCCGCCGCAGCGGGGGTTCCGGCCGCGCCGAACCCCAACCAGTGGCAGCCACCCGCCGCCGTCCAGCCCGCCCCTGCCGCCAATCGGCAACCTGCCGCACTGCCGCGGCCCGACGCCGTGCAGCGTCCCGATTCCGTGCAGCAGCCGGCCGTTGTGCGGCAGCCGCTGGTCCAGGAGCCGGTTCGGCAGACGGCGTCATTCGCGCCGCCCGCCGGATCCGCGACGCTCCAGCCGGGCCCGCATCCCGATGACGACCACGACCGTACGCAGGTCCGCGGCGACAGCCATGCCCCGGTCACTGTGGCGATGCTCCGGATCCGGATCGACGACGGCCGCGACATCGAACTGGACCGCACCGTGCTGATCGGCCGGAACCCTGCCGGGCACCCGGGTGAGGACTCCGTGCAGCTGATCCCGGTCACCGACCCGGGCCGTTCGATTTCCAAGACCCACCTCCATCTGCTCGCCGGAAACGGGGGAGTGTGGGTGACCGACCGCAACTCCACCAACGGCAGCGCTGTGACCACCCCGGACGGTATCCGTACCGCCCTCGCGGCGGGGGAGCCCACCCACGTCCGCCCAGGTTCCACCGTGCACTTCGGTGACCGCTCCTTCTACCTAGGACAGGCATGAACTCCCAGCCGGCCGCCGAGCCCTCCCCAGCCAACTCCGACACTGCCCCCGTGCCGACGCTCGGCAGCCCTTCAGGCAGTTCCTCCAGCGGTTCCTCCAGCCTGCGGCTCACCTGCGGCTACGGCACCGACCGCGGCCTCCGCCGTGAAATGAACGAGGATTCCTTCATTGCCTCCGATCCCGTCTTCGCTGTCGCCGACGGCATGGGCGGGCATGAGGCAGGCGAGATCGCCAGCGGCATCTGCGTACGCACGCTCGCCGGGATTCCGCAGCTGGCGAGCGGAGGGCGGGACGCCACCGCCGGCGTCGTGCAGGAATATCTGCTGATGGCTGACGAGGGCATCCGCGAGGCCACGGGCTCCCGCGCCGGGACCACGCTCTCCGGCGTTGTGGTGGTGGAGCAGATGGGCGTCCCGTACTGGCTGGTCCTCAATATCGGCGACTCCCGGACCTACCGGCTCAGCCAGGGCAAGCTCAGCCAGGTCAGCGTGGACCACTCCGAAGTACAGGAACTGGTGGATGGCGGGCAGATCACCCAGGCCCAGGCCGCAGTGCACCCGCGCCGGCATGTTGTCACCCGCGCCCTGGGCACCGGCGACGAGACGGAGGCCGACTACTGGTTGCTGCCCATCGAGGAGGGTGACCGGATCCTGGTCTGTTCCGACGGCCTCAACGGCGAACTCGACGACCAGCACATCGCCAACATCCTGCGCTCCCAGTCGGACCCGCAGGCGGCCGTGGATGAACTCATCCAGGCGGCCCTGCGCAGCGGCGGCCGGGACAACGTCACCTGCATCGTGCTGGACGCCACCAACGTGACCAGCGATTACGACGGCTCCGCCCAGACTGCGCCGCGCAGCGCCGCCGCGGCGGAGGACGAGGACACCCTGCCCCGGACTGATGCCCTGGACCTCGCCCCCAACGGGGAACTGGAGCAGGCAGCCGAAGAACCTGCCGCTGGAGAAGCGGCAGCTGAAAAACATGGCAAGGACCCGGATGATGGCAAGCAGTAACCCCGCCGCCGCAGCGCGCTACACGCCCGGCAGCTGGCTCGGCGTTGTGCGCTCCGGAACCGTGGTGCTGCTGCGCCCGGACAGTGCGCCGGCCCTGGTTGACTCGCTGTGGGAGCTCCTCGCCGGCGGCCCCGAAGTGCACGAGGTGCTCGACGCAGTGACGTCGGCCTCGGGCGGTTCGCTCGCCCGGCTGCCATGGTTCGCGATCGTGGCCAGCAACGGCTCCATCCAGGTGTTCCTGCGCGGCGAGATCGACCTCACCGTGGACCTGCCTGCCGGGCCCGTGGAACTGAGCGGCCGCGATGTAACCACCTGGACCGAACGGCGGCTCGCGACGGCCGGCGGATTCAGCCTGACGGTCCCCGGTGCCGCAGCCGCTGGGACATCCGGCGCCGGGTCAGACCTGCTGCCGAACCTGCCGCTGGCCGACGGTGTAGTCCTGCTGCAGGGCCTGAGGATGGACTTCACCGGCGCTGCCGGACAGAGGGACGCCCCGGCGGTCCCAGCCTCGGCTGCAGCCGTTGCGGCTGACCTCGCCGCCGGCGGCCCCGTTGCCGTGGATCTCACCCCGGACGCCGAGGCAGCGCTGAAGGACGAAGTTCTGGCGGCGGCCGAAGCCGACATTGCGGCCGGACTGAGCGACCACGGCGCCTCCGCCGAGACAGTACTGGAGTTCCCCGGCGATGACGCCGAGCACGACGGAACGCTGCACGGAGAACTCGAACCGGAACCTGAGCGGGAACCATCACCCGAGCCGGAACCGCTCCCCGAACCGGCCGAACAGGAGCTGACCAGCAACTACGACCACCTCTGGGAACAGACGGTGATGCGCAACATCGAAGACGCCGCCGTCCGCGAGGACCCCGACGCCGATGCCGACCCCGCTGTCGATTCCGGCAGAATCGAGTCGGATACAGTCGAGTCCGCCAGCGCCGAACCGGCACCCGGGGCCGCTGCAGCGGAAGTGCCAACGGGCGGCGAAACAGTAGCCGGAGCAATGACCGACGCAGCTCCCGGTGCCGCGCCGGAACCTCCCGCGGCACCGCGCCCGGCGGCCCCCACCGCACTGATCGATTCGGTGCCCTGGCACACCGGCGGCGACCGGCCGTCGTCGTCAGCAGCCCGGCCGTCCCTGCCGTCGGCGCCGTCGCCCGCGCCGGCCGCATCGCTGCCGCCCACGGCCCCGCAGGCGCCCGTCGAGCAATTGTCAGCCGCGCAGCCCGACGCCGATGCGGACCACGACGGCCAGACGATCGTGAAGGGCGACCTGGCCGGGGCCGGGCCCCGGCCCGCAGGCGCCCAGCGCTCGTCCACAGGACCGGACACAGGACCGTCCACCGCACCCCTGGTGCTGGCCCGCGTCTGCCCGCAGGGCCACGCAAACCCTTCCACCTATTCCCAGTGTGGCCGCTGCGGGGACCAGCTGCCGGGCGACGGCGTGCAGGTCCGGCGCCCGCGGCTGGGCCGGATGCGCCTGTCCACCGGGGAGCTGATCGACCTCGACCAGTCACTCGTTGTGGGACGCCAGCCCTCGGTGTCGCGCGTCCAGGGCGCCGTGATGCCCAAACTCATCCAGGTGGCGAGTCCCAGCGGAGACATCTCACGTTCACACGTGGAGGTCCGGCTCGAAGGCTGGCACGTCATGCTGTGCGACCTCAAGGCGACGAACGGCACCGTCCTTGTCCGTGAGGGCCAGCCCCCGCGACGGCTGGCCCAGGGCGAGATGGCCATCCTGCTCGACGGCGACATCGCCGAAGTCGGCGACGGCATCTCGCTGCGCTTTGAGGAGATCCCGTGAGCTCAAAACGGCCCGTAGCCCCGCCGCCGATCATCCCGGGCTTCACCTACATCAGCCTGCTCGGGTCCGGCGGATTCTCCGACGTGTACCTCTACGAGCAGGACAGGCCCCGCCGCAAGGTGGCCGTCAAGGTGCTGCTCTCGGACCTCAAGACCGAAGGCGCCCGCCGCCGCTTCGAGTCCGAAGCGAACCTGATGGCGCAGCTGTCCTCGCATCCGTACATCGTGACCATCTTCGAAGCCGAGATCACCGACGCCGGGCATTCCTACCTCGCCATGGAGTACTGCTCCCGGCCCAGCCTGGACGTCCGGTACCGTCGGCAGCGCTTCAGCGTGGACGAGGTCCTCGCCGTCGGCATCCAGGTGGCATCCGCCATCGAGACCGCCCACCGGGCCGGGATCGCACACCGGGATATCAAGCCCGCCAACATCCTGGTGACGGACTACAACCGGCCGGCCCTGACCGACTTCGGCATTTCCGGCACCCTCGCCGGGGACGCCGACGAGGACGCGGGCATGTCCATCCCGTGGTCCCCGCCGGAACAGTTCACCGGCCGCCAGGTCGACGGCGTCCTGGTGGACGTCTGGGCGCTCGGCGCCACGCTCTACACGCTGCTGGCCGGCCGGTCCCCGTTTGTGCTGCCGGGAGCGGACAACTCCCAGCGCGAGCTGATCTCGCGCATCACCAACCTGCCGGTGCCCGGACTGGGCCGCGCCGACGTGCCGGAATCCTTGGAACTGGCGCTCTCGACGGCGATGGCCAAGTCCGCCTCCTCCCGCTACTCCTCGGCGCACGCCTTTGCCCTGGCCCTGCAGCGGATCCAGGCCGAACTGAACCTCTCCGTGACCCCCTTTGAAGTCCTGGAGGAGCCGCGCGCCGAGGAAAACCACCCGGACGACGGCTTTGAGGAAACCCGCGTCCGCAGCGTCGCCTCCATCGATCCGGACGCCACCGGCAACGCCCCCACGTTCCCGGCAAGGTTCCCCGCCGGGGACACCGGCACCACGGCCGACAACGCCACGACGTACAACAACGCAACCATCCAGCGGCCGCCGGCGGTGCCCGGCTTTGACACGCCCGGACCCGGGACTGCGGCCGGTCCTGCCGCCGACGACGATCTCGCCGCCACGGTCAACCGCTCCAGCGCCGCAGCCAGGGACAGGGACTCCAGGGACGGAGCCGGCAGCGCGGACGACGGCGCCGGGGAGCACTTGGCCGACCACGGCCGCAGGAACCTGCTGCTCTCGGTCGTCGGCGGCACCGTCCTGGTGGCCGCCGTCGTCCTGGGGATCGTGGCGGGCACCACCCGTCCGGAGCCGGCGCCGAAAGCGACGGACCAGGTCAGCAAGCCGCCCGCGGATGCCCTGGACAACGGCACCGTCCCGGACGTCACCGGGCTGGCCGGGGTGGCCGGGCCGGCCGGGAAGGTCAGTTTCACCTGGACCAACCCGCAGCCGAAACCGGGGGACAGCTACAAGTGGCGGGTCCACACGCTCAAGGGCGACGGGCAGTACCAGGCCACCGCCGGGCCGGCAGCCGAAATGGCGGCGAACCCGGCCGAACCCAGCTGCATCCAGGTGATGATCGTCCGCAGCGACGGGGCCTCCTCGCCGCTGGGCCCGGACTCCATCGCCTGCGTCCCGAAGTAGCATCACCAACGAGTTTCCAGAAAGGCACGGCACATGGGGGATCTGGCAATAGATTTCTGCGGCGAGTGGCATGAGCCCTCGGACGAGGACATCTTCAGCATCGGCCGCGAGGGCGACCTCGAGGTGGACGACAACCCGTACCTGCACCGGCAGTTCCTGCAGATCGCGCGCTACGACGGCATCTGGTGGCTGAGCAACATCGGCAGCATGCTCTCCGCGACCATCGCCGATGCCTCCGGCGGGATGCAGGCGTGGCTCTCGCCCGGGGCCCGGATTCCGCTGGTCTTCAGCCACACCAACGTCATCTTCACCGCCGGACCCACCACCTACGAGTTCGCCGTGCATCTCCGCACCCCCGCGTTCCGGCAGGAATCGCGCGAGGAGGACAGCGGCGGCGACACCACGATCGGCCCGGTGCTGTTCACCGACTCGCAGAAGGCCCTGATTGTGGCCCTCGCCGAACCCGTGCTGCGCCGCGAAGGGACCGGCTTCAGCGCCATCCCGTCCTCCGCCGACGCCGCCAGGACCCTGGGCTGGGCACTGACCCGCTTCAACCGAAAGCTCGACAACGTGTGCGACAAACTGGACAAGGTGGGGGTCGCCGGGCTCCGGGGCGGCGGCGGAAAACTCGCCACCAACCGCCGCGCGCGGCTCGTGGAACACGCCGTCACCTCGCACCTCGTCACACCGGCGGACCTGTACCTGCTCGACCAGCGCACTCCCGGCAAGGCCGGCACGGCCAAGGGCAGCACTGACCAACCCGGCACCGAAAAGATCGGCGAAGCATGAGAATCCGACTGACGCTGCGCCGCGATCCGGCCGAGGCCAAGGACCTGGCCGTCACCGTGGACGGGCTCGCCACCGTGGCGGACATCGCCACCCAGCTCTGGGCCGCCGACCCGGCACGGCGGGGGACCCCGCCGCCGTCGAACCTTTCCCTCAGCATCGAGGAGGCCTTCGCCGCCGGCGGCATGAAGGGCGGCGTCCTGGACCGCAAGGACAACCTGCTTGAATCCGGGCTCCGGCCGGGCTCCATCGTCTCGCTGACGCAGCTCAGCGAGCAGTTCGGAACACCGGGTGCGAACCGGGGGCCGGCGGCGGCGACGCTGCGCGTGCTGTCCGGGCCCGACGTCGGACGCGAATTCTCGCTGCCATCGGGCACCAGCTACATCGGCCGGGGCCGCGACGCCGACATCAGGCTCGCAGACCCGCTCACGTCCAAGCGGCACGCCCGCATCACCGTCGGCGAGACTGTCGAGATCGTGGACACGAACTCGGCCAACGGGCTGCTGATGGACGGCCTGCCGGTCACCCGCGCCACGCTGAACTCCTCGGACACCGTGGCCCTGGGCGACACGACCGTCTCGGTGGTGTCTCTGGGCACCGGGCACAGTTCCGCGCCGACCTCCCCGCTGATCGACTTCAACCGCTCGCCGCGCGTGGTGCCGCGCTTCGGGCAGCAGAAACGGATGCTCCCCGCCGGGCCCAAGCGCCAGGAGCACCATGCCTTCCCGTACATCATGCTGCTCGCGCCGCTGATGATGGGCGGCATCCTGTTCGCCGTCACCCAGAACGTGCTCTCCGTCGTTTTTATGCTGATGATGCCGCTGTTCATCGTCGGCCACTACGTGGACCAGAAGCTGCAGGCCAAGCGGGAACGCAAGGAACAGCTCAAGCAGTTCCGCGAGTCCATGGCCGCCTTCCGGACGGACATCACCCGGCTGCAGAATGTGGAACGGTCGGTCCGGCTGCAGGAAGCGCCCTCGGTCAGTGACACGGTGGACTCGATCTACAAGCTCGGCCCGCTGCTCTGGACCCACCGGCCCGAGCACACCGGGTTCCTGGGGCTGCGCTTCGGCCTGGGCACCGCACCCTCGCGGATCGAGTTCGAGGAGCCCAACAGCAACGACACCGAAGCCGAATACATGGCGGAAATCCAGGAGTGCATGGCGCAGTTCCGGGACATCGAGGGCGTGCCCGTCGTCTCGCAGCTGCGCTCCGCCGGCTCCTTCGGCCTCGCCGGGTCCCGCGGCCTCGTGGACGATGTGGCGCGCGGCATGGTGCTGCAGCTGGTCGGGCTGCACTCGCCGGCCGAAGTGGTCCTGGCCGCCATCACCTCGGCGCAGTCGAAGGAACGCTGGGAATGGCTGCAGTGGCTCCCGCACGTCGGCTCCGGCCACAGCCCGCTCAGCGGCGACCATCTCGCCGCCGGTCCCGCGGGCGGCTCCGCCCTGCTCTCCCGGCTGGAAGACCTGATCGACCAGCGCGAGGCCGCGTCGCAGACTCCGCGCCCGGCCCTGCGGCCCGGCGTCGACCCGCTCAGCGCGGATCTTTCGGCACCGCTGCTGCCCACCGTCCTGGTGGTCGTCGAGGATGACGCCCCGGTGGACCGCGGCCGGCTCACCCGGGTCCTCGAGCGGGGCCCCGACTCCGGTGTGCACGTGATGTGGGTGGCGTCCTCGGTGCAGCAGCTTCCGGCCGCGTGCCGGGACTTCATGGCGGTCGACGGCGACCACGGCACCACCACCGGCCAGGTCCGGCTCGGCCGGCACACCTTTCCGGTGAGCTGCGAAAGTCTCGACGCCGGGCTCGCCGCCCAGCTGGCCCGGATGCTCACGCCGGTGGTCGACGTCGGCAAGCCGCTGGAGGATGACTCCGACCTGCCGCGCGCCGTCTCCTACGCGACCCTGATCGGCAAGGACTTCCTGGACAACCCGGCGGCCGTGGCCGAACGCTGGACCGAAAACAACTCGGTCCGGGCCTCCGCCGTGCCCAACCGGAAGGACAACGGCACCCTCCGGGCCCTGGTGGGTTCCAAAGGCATCGAACCGCTCTACCTCGACCTCAAGAACGAGGGCCCGCACGCCCTCGTCGGCGGGACCACGGGCGCCGGCAAGTCCGAGTTCCTGCAGTCCTGGGTGATGGGCATGGCCGCGGCCTACAGCCCGGACCGGGTGAGCTTCCTCTTCGTGGACTACAAGGGCGGCGCCGCGTTCGCCGACTGCCTGCACCTGCCGCACACCGTCGGCCTGGTCACGGATCTCTCCCCGCACCTCGTCCGCCGCGCGCTGACCTCGCTGCGGGCCGAGCTGCACCACCGGGAACGGCTGCTGAACCGGAAGAAAGCCAAAGACCTGCTGGAACTCCAGCGCGAGGCGGACCCGGATGCGCCGCCGTACCTGATCATCATCGTGGACGAGTTCGCGGCCCTCGCCACCGAGGTGCCGGAGTTCGTCGACGGCGTGGTGGACGTCGCCGCCCGCGGCCGGTCCCTGGGCCTGCACCTGATCCTTGCCACCCAGCGCCCGGCCGGCGTCATCAAGGAAAGCCTGCGCGCCAACACCAACCTGCGCGTGGCGCTGCGGATGGCCGACGAGGACGACGCGATCGACATCCTCGGCGTGCCCACGGCGGCATACTTCGACCCCTCCATTCCCGGCCGCGGCGCCGCCAAAACCGGCCCCGGCCGGATCCAGGGCTTCCAGACCGGCTACGCCGGCGGCTGGACCACGGAGAAGCCGCAGCGGCCGCAGATCGACATCGTCGAGATGGCCTTCGGCTCCGGACCGGCCTGGGCCGCCCCGGCGCCCGAGAACCCGGTCAAGGAAGAAGCTGCCGGTCTCAACGACATTGCCCGGATGACGGCCAACATCATCAAGGCCGCCGACGTGCTCTCCATTGAGCCGCCGCGCAAACCCTGGCTGGACGAACTCGCCACCACCTACGACTTCTCCAAGCTGCCGAACCCCCGCACCGACGAGCGGCTGCTCCTGGGCGTGGCGGACGACCCCGCGCACCAGGACCAGCCCACCGTCTTCTACGAGCCGGACCAGGACGGCAACATGGCCATCTACGGCACCGGCGGCTCCGGCAAGTCCGCGGCCCTGCGCGGCATCGCGATCGCGGCCGCCGTCACCCCGCGCGGCGGGCCGGTCAACGTCTACGGCATCGACTGCGGCTCCTCGGGGCTGAAAATGCTCGATGAGCTGCCGCACGTCGGCGAGATCATCAACGGCGACGACGTCGAACGCGTCGGCAGGCTGCTGCGCTGGCTCCGGGACCTCGCCGACGACCGCGCGGCCCGCTATTCGGAAGTCCGCGCGTCCACCATCGTCGAATACCGGAAGCTGGCGAACCTGCCGGACGAGAAGCGGATCTTCGTGCTGGTGGACGGCATGTCCTCCTTCCGCGAGGCCTACGAATACAGCAAGCTCTCGGCGCTGTGGGACATCTTCCTGCAGCTCGCCACCGACGGCCGGCCGCTGGGCATCCACCTCGTGGTCAGCGGTGACAGGCCCAACTCGGTGCCGGCGTCGCTGCTGGCCTCGATCCAGCGCCGGCTGGTGCTGCGCCTCTCCTCGGAGGACGACTACCTGTCCATGGACGTGCCCAAGGATGTCCTCGGCCAGGCCTCGCCCCCGGGCCGCGGACTCTTGGGCAACCTCGAAGTGCAGCTCGCGGTGCTCGGCGGCAACTCAAACCTGGCCGTGCAGGCCCGCGAGGTGCACAAGCTCAGCGAGGCGATGCTGCGCCAGGGCGTGGAGCGCGCCCCGCAGATCGAACGCCTGCCGGACCAGGTGGACCTCGAGATCCTGCCCGCCGGCAGCCCGGACCTGCCGGTGATCGGCGTCGACGACGAGACGCTCCAGCCGGCAGAAATCCTGGCCAAGGGCCCGCTGCTGCTGGCCGGGCCTCCCGGTTCCGGCCGCACCGTGGCCCTGGTGACCCTTGCCTACGCGCTGCGCCGCTCCAACCCCGGCGTCGAACTGATCTATGTCGGCGCCCGGCGTTCCGCCGCCGCGTCGCTGAAACTGTGGGACCGCTCCGTGGTGGGCATCGACGACGTCGAGGAAGCCATCGATGAGCTGGTGGACTACTCCACCGGCACGCCGGGCAAGCTGGCGATCTTCATCGAGGGGCTGACCGACTTCACCGACACGGGAGCGGAATCCGGTATCGAACGGCTCGTCACGGCGTCGGTCAAAGCCGAACAGTGGGTGGTCGGCGAATCCGAGACCTCCACCTGGTCCTCGGCCTGGTCGCTCGCCCAGCCGTTCAAGTCCGGCCGCCGCGGCCTGCTGCTCAACCCCGGCGACATCGACGGCGACAGCCTGCTCAGCACCTCGCTGGGCCGGATCAGCACGGACTTCGTCCCGGGCCGCGGCTACATCGTGGGCCGCGGCAAGGTCCGCAAACTCCAGGTCGCGCTGCCGCCCGAGAACCGGAACTGACCCTGTCCCCTCCCAACTAGCTCGCAGCAGGGGCCGTTTTGGGCGCCCAAAACGGCCCCTGCTGCGAGCTAGTTGGGTTCGACGGTGCGGGGATGGGGAGGTCTGCCCATCGACACGTTTTCTGTGGGCAGGGTAGCTTTTAGGCAATGGACTTCCGGAACAGCCGGGGGCCTTTGGGGGACGCCGACAGAATTCGGATCCGTTTCTGTGAATCTAGGAGATAACGCATGGCTATTTGGGGTGCTGACATTGCTCAGCTCAAGACTCTCGGGACCAAGCTGCAGGCCGGTTCGTCAGAGATCGACAAGCAGAAGTCGCTGCTGACCAAGGTGCTCGAGGGCACCGACTGGAAGGGCCCGGACGCCGACAAGTTCCGCAGCGAGTGGAACGGCCAGCACGTTGCCGCCCTGGCGAAGGTCTCCCAGGCGCTGCAGGAGGCCGGCAAGCAGGCCAGCCGCAACGCCACCGAACAGGAAAGCGCTTCCCGCTAGGCCAACGTTCTTTCGTGGAGGGCCCGGACGCAGCAGCGTCCGGGCCCTGCGTGCTTAAGCCCCGCTTTTTGGGCAGCCCGGCGCCCGGGAATCCTGACCGGACAATGACGGCGATCTAGGGCAGGATAGGTCTGTGAGCACAGGGAACACTGCAGCAGAAGCCGAAACACAAACGCCCTCCGAGGCCGTGCGCGAGGAATACGAGGTCCTCGTCGAGGAGGTCCGCAAGCACCGCTTCGCGTACTACCAGGAGGACGCCCCCATCATCTCCGACGCCGAGTTCGACGAGCTCTACCGGCGGCTGGAAACGATCGAGGCCATGCATCCGGAGCTGGTGGCCAACGATTCCCCGACCCAGGAGGTGGGCGGCGAAGTGTCCGCCGCCTTTGCCGCCGTCGAACACCTGCAGCGTATGTACAGCCTGGAGGACGTCTTTTCCCTCGAGGAACTCGAGGCCTGGGTCGCCAAAGCCGAAGCCAACATCACCAAGCTCGGGAACGGGACTCCGGCCTGGCTCACCGAACTCAAGATCGACGGCCTGGCCGTGAACCTGCTCTACCGCGACGGCGTGCTGGTCCGGGCGGCCACCCGCGGCGACGGCTTCACGGGCGAGGACATCACGCACAACGTCCTCACCATCAAGGAAATCCCGCAGCAGCTCAGCGGCGAAGGCTTCCCGGCCGAAATGGAAATCCGGGGCGAGGTGTTCATTCCCTCCAAGGCGTTCGCTGAATTCAACGAGGCCCTGATCGAGGCCGGCAAAGCGCCGCTGGCCAACCCCCGCAACGCCGCCGCCGGCTCGCTGCGCCAGAAGGACCCGGCGGAAACCGCGAAGCGCCCGCTGCGGATGTACGTGCACGGCATCGGCGCCCGCGAAGGGCTTAGCACCGTCAGCCAGTCGGACACCTACCGGCAGCTCGCCGCCTGGGGGCTGCCCACCAGCCCGTACTTCGAGGTGCTGCCCGGGCTCAAGGACGTGCTGGCTTTCATCCGGAACTACGGCGACAAGCGGCACAGCCTCACCCACGAGATCGACGGCATCGTGGTCAAGGTCGACGACTTCGCCACGCAGCGGGCCCTCGGCTACACCTCCCGCGTGCCCCGCTGGGCCGTCGCCTACAAGTACCCGCCAGAGGAGGTCCACACCAAACTGCTGGACATCGCGGTCAACGTGGGCCGCACCGGCCGCGTCACCCCGTACGGCGTGATGGAACCGGTCAAGGTGGCCGGCTCCACCGTGGAGATGGCCACCCTGCACAACCAGGAAGTGGTCATTGCCAAGGGCGTCAAGATCGGCGACATCGTGGTGCTCCGCAAGGCCGGGGACGTCATCCCGGAAATCGTCGGGCCCGTCCTGGCCCTCCGGGACCAGCAGGATCCGCCGGTCCGCGACTTCGTGATGCCCACGGAATGCCCTGCCTGCGGCACGCCCCTGGCGCCGGCCAAGGAAGGGGACGTGGACATCCGCTGCCCCAACTCCCGGTCCTGCCCGGCGCAGCTGCGCGAACGCGTGTTCCACCTGGCCGGCCGCGGCGCCTTCGACATCGAGGCCCTCGGCTGGGAAGCCGCCATCGCCCTGACCCAGCCGGCCGAACCGGCAACGGCGCCGCTGACCACCGAGGCGAATCTGTTCAGGCTGACCCCCGCCGACCTCGCCGACGTCCGCATCCGGCGCGAAAAGCGGTCCAAGGGCGTGGCCACCGGCGAGTTCGAGCTGGTGCCGTACTTCTTCAGCAAGGGCACCGCCAAAACGCCGTCCAAGCCCACGGCCACCACCGACAAGCTGTTCCGCGAACTGGAGAAGGCCAAGACCCAGCCGCTGTGGCGCGTGCTCGTGGCGCTGTCCATCCGGCACGTCGGCCCGCGGGCCTCCCGCGCCCTCGCGACCGCGTTCGGCAGCATGGACGCCATCCGGCAGGCATCCGAAGAGGACCTCGCCCACGTCGACGGCGTCGGCCCGGTGATCGCGGCGGCCCTGACCGAATGGTTCACCGAGGACTGGCACCGCGAGATCGTGGACACCTGGGCGGCCGACGGCGTCCGGATGGCGGACGAGCGCGACGAATCCACGCCCCGGACCCTGGAAGGACTGACCATCGTGGTGACCGGCAGCCTCGAGGGCTTCAGCCGGGATGAGGCCAAAGAAGCCATCCTGATCCGCGGCGGCAAGGCCGCCGGCTCGGTCTCGAAGAACACCAGCTACGTGGTGGCCGGCGAGAATGCCGGCACCAAGCTGGACAAGGCCGAACAGCTCGGCGTGCCGGTCCTGGACGAGGACGGCTTCCGCGCGCTGCTGGCAAACGGCCCGGCGGACAGTGCCGACGGTGGTGCCGGCGGCGGCGCCGAACCGGGGGAGTCGGCGGCCGCCGGCGACCCGGACGCCGGCGACGGCGCGCGTGAGGATGCCGAAGAGGACCACCAGGAAGTTGTGGCCGAATGAGCGCCGACGCACCAGGCGGGTCCGCCGGCTCCCTGCCGGCCGCGCTGCTGGAACTCGCCCGGGCGGCCGCGGCGGCCGGTGCGGCGGTTCTGGCCGGCCGGACCGCGGCCACGCTGGACGTCAGCAACAAGGGTGACTCCGGGGACTGGGTCACCGCTTTCGACCTCGCCGCGGAAACCGCCGTCCGGGACGTCATCACCGGGGCGCGGCCGGACGACACCATCACCGGCGAGGAAGGCGGCACCGTGCTCCCGGCGTCGCCCAGCGGCTACCGCTGGTCCATCGACCCACTGGACGGCACCACCAACTTCATCCGCAACATCGTCTACTACGGCACCTCCGTGGCCGTGGCGGACCCCGACGGCGTCTGGCTGGCCGGCGTCGTCGACGCCCCGGCCCTGGGCCGGACGTACTACGCCCTGCGCGGGCACGGGGCCTGGCTCGAGGAAGACGGCCGGCTGACGCAGCTGTTCGGACCCGCCGCGGGGCGCACCGGGCAGATCCTGGCCACCGGCTTCAGTTACGACCCGGACGTCCGGGCGGAACAGGCCGCGGGGCTGCGCAGCCTCATGGACGGTTTCGCCGACGTCCGCCGCCTCGGCTCCGCGGCCCTGGACCTCTGCCTCGTGGCGGACGGAACCCATGACGCCTACGGTGAACGGGGCCTCAACGAACACGACTTCGCCGCGGGCGCCCTGATCGCAGAGGAAGCCGGCTGCTGGGTCCGCCGTCCGCGGCTGACCAGCCCGCTGGCCGGCGGCCCCTCCGACGACGAACGCCTCGCGGCCTGGACCTGCGCCGGAACCCTGGAGCTCTCCGGCAAGTTCCCGCTCTAGGTCCGCCCGCCGGCGGGGCCGTTCTGATAGTTCAGTCACGGAAACGCCCGATCCGGGACCGGACCGCCGCGCCCGCCCGTAGCATAGACAGGTGCATCCTCAGATCCTCATCCGCCCCGCAGTTCCGGCCGACTACGACGCCATCGCGCGCATCACCCGGGACGCCTACCTGGCCGCGGGCTACTTTGAGAGCGCCGACCACCCGTACATGCGGCAGATCCAGGACGTGGCCCGCCGGGCAGCGAAGGCCACCATCTGGGTGGCCGAACGCGGGGGCCGGATCGTCGGTTCCGTGACCCTGGCCGTGGCCGGCGAACCCTACGCGGACATCGCCCAGGGCGACGAGCTGGAGTTCCGGATGCTGGTGGTGGACCCGGACGTGCAGCGAAGCGGCGCCGGCAAAGCCATGGTCGAGGCCATCCTGGACCATGCCCGGTCGCTGCCCGGGATCAATGCCGTGGCATTGACCACGGGCCTGACCTGGGAAAGCGCCCACGGCCTCTACCAGAAGACCGGCTTCAAGCGGGCCCCGGAACGCGACTGGGTAGTGCCGGACACGGAGATCAAACTGCTGGTTTACCGCCAGCAGTTGTAACCCGCGGTCCCGGCCGCCCTGAGGGCAGGAGCCGCCGGCACATACCGTGACCGTGTAGGGTCTTGGTCAATCGAAGCGCTCCTGGCAACGGCATTCTGGAGGATCCATGGCACCGCGCATCCCCGCCTCAATCGACGGTAAACTCCTCGGCTTGTACCTCTCCGACCACCTGACCGGCGCCACCGCCGGCGTCTCCCGGGTCCAGCGCATGGCCGAGGCCTTCGCCGACACGCCGGTGTCCGCGGAACTCTCCCGGGTCAGCGCGGAAATCACCAAGGAACGGGACATGCTCCTTGGTCTCATCCACGATCTGGGCGTCCGCCAGCGGCCGCACCGCCAGGCCGCGGCTTGGCTGGCCGAGCACGCCGGGCGGCTCAAGCTCAACGGCCGGATCGTCCGCCGGTCGCCGATGACCATGGTGCTGGAGGCCGAGCTGATGCGCGCCGCGGTCCTGGCCAAGCTCGGCGGCTGGCAGACCCTGGAGGAGCTGGCCCCCGAACTCGGACTCGACCCGGCCACGTTCGCCGCCCTTGGCGATGACGCCCGGTCCCAAATCGAGGCCCTCGGCCGAGTCCAGGAGCACGCCCGCAGCAATGCCTTCCGCAAGAACCGGGACATCGGCAGCTGACCGTCGAAACCCTCATTCTCTGACGTGCCGTCTCCGTCCGGGGGCACATTGGGCGTGATTCTCGATGCCGGCGCTGTAATTGACGGCGTGTCCGCGCCAATGTGCCCCCGGAACGCAGTAAGCCCGGCAAGAACGACAGATTTCCACCGGTTTACCGGCCCTGGCTTTTGCCGCCCTAAAGTGGTGCCGACTCCACGCCCCACTGCGAAAGGCACTTCCATGCGCAAGACATTCGGCACCGGTTCCGTCTGGGAACAGAAGGTCGGCTACTCCCGGGCGGTCCAGGTGGACAACACCCTCTACATCTCCGCCACCGCCGCCAGCGGCGAGGACGGGATCGTGGGCGAGGACTTCTACACCCAGACCCGCTTCATCCTGGACAAGCTCGGCAGCGTCCTCGCCGACGCCGGTTTCGGCTACGCGGACGTGGTGCAGTCCAAGCTGTACCTGACGGACATCAGCCAGTGGGAGGAAGCCGGACGCGCCCACGGCGAAGTCTTCGGCGAGATCCGCCCCACCCTGGCCCTGGTCCACGTGCTCCCGTTCCTGGACCCCAAGATGCTGGTCGAGATCGAACTCGTCGCGCAGAAGAGCGCCAGCTAACACCAACGCGGGGTCACTTACGGTCCGTCCCGGGGCTCCGGATGGGCCGTAAGTGACCCCGCGTTGCTTGTAGGCGGGCTTAGCCGCCTGCTGCCGGCGGCAGACCGTAGCGGTGCTCGGGCCGCCCGGTGGTGCCGTAGCGCAGCTGGATGTCGACGGCGCCGTCGTCTGCCAGCGCCGAAAGGTACCGCTGGGCGGTGGCCCGGGAAACGCCCACCCGGGTGGCCACCTCGGCCGCGGAATACTGCTCGCCCGGTTCCAGCGATTCCAGCACGGCGGCCTCGGTGGCGGACCGGGGCTTGGCCGAGGCAATGACATCCCCCGGGATGAGCGCGCGCTTCGCCCGCTCCACCGTCTCCTGGGTGACGTTCCCCGGCTGGGCCAGGATCCGCCGATAGCGCGCATAGGAGCGCAGCAGCTGGGACAGCGATTCGGCCGTGAACGGCTTGAGCAGGTAGCCCAGCGCGCCGCGCCGGAACGCGAGCCGGAGCGAGGCCGTGTCCGCGGCGGCGCTGAGGATCATCGTGTCCACGTCCAGCTGGTGCAGCAGGTCCAGGCCCGAGGCGTCCGGCAGGTAGACATCCAGCAGCACCAGGTCCGGGCGCAGGCTGTGGATGGCCTGCAGCGCCTGCGACGCCGATCCGGCCGGGGGCAGCGCGAGGAAGCCGGCCACCGAGTCCACATAGGCCGCATGCAGCTTGGCGACGTGGAAATCGTCATCGACAATCAACACCCGGAAGTCCTCAGACATCGATGTCCCTTTCATTGGGCTTCGTTTCACTGGGCGCCGCCGTGTTGGGCGCAGTCCCTTGCGGCGCTGCCGCAGGGGGCACCGTGGTCCCGGGCAGCGTCGCCATAAACACCGCGCCGGGGCCGCCGGGGGAGCCCGGATCCAGCACCCGCACGTCCCCGCCGCGGCGGCGCGCCAGCTGGCGCGCCAGTGCCAGCCCCAGGCCGTGGCCGGCGCCCGCCCGGACCGGGCGTTCCGAGGTGGTGAATCCTTCCTCGAACACCGCATCGGCGCCACTGCCCGCCCCAGCGGCCGGCAGCCCGTCGCCGGAATCCCCGACGACGATATGCAGCGTGCCGCCGCCGGCACCGGTGCCGGGCCCGTCGAGCACCTCCACCTCCACCCAGCGGTCCGGCGCAGAGCCCGCGACGGCGGCGTTCACGGCATTGTCGATCAGGTTGCCGAGGACCGTCGTGACCTCCTGCGGCTCGGTGACCTGGCCTCGGACCAGGGTTTCCGGGCCCAGCCGCAGGGTCACGCCGCGTTCGTCCGCTTCCACGCCCTTGGCACCGAGGAAGGCCTGCAGGTACGGGTCCTGGAGCAGCTCGGCCTGGTCCACGGGGAACTTCAGCGGCCCGGTGGCTGCCAGCCGGGCAAGATAGTCGCGGGCCTGCTGGTGCTGGCCGATGCTCATGAAGCCGGCGATCGTGTGGAGCTGGTTGGCGAACTCGTGCCGCTGGGCCCGGAGTGCGGTGGACATGGTCCCCACGGCGTCGAGCTGGCGGGTCAGCTGCTGGAGTTCGGTCCGGTCCCGCAGCATGACCACCCAGCCCAGGTCCTCGCGTCCGTGCAGGGCCTTGCGGGCGCTGGCCACGAGCACGCGGCCTCCGGCGAGGAGTTCCACGGCGTCGCCTTCCGCGGCGTCGGCCCGGGTCAGGGCGATCAGCTGCGCCGGCACCGCGGCGTCCGCCCACGGTGTTCCGGTGAGGTCGGGCTGGCCCAGCAGCCGCTGCGCGGCAGCGTTGAACACGCTGATCCTGCCGTCCGCGGCGATGCCGATCACGCCGTCGTCGACACCCTGCAGGACCGCCACCTGGTCGTGGACCAGGGTGCTGATTTCCTCCGGCTCCAGGCCAAGGGTCAGCCGCTGGAGCCGGCGCCGGAGCAGGAAGGAGGCGGAAACGCCCACCAGCAGCGCGCCGGCGGCGGTCAGGACGATCGGAACGACGTCCCGGGCCAGGCTCTGTCCGATGGTTTCGGTGGAGTAGCCCACGCTGACCTCGCCCACCACGGTGCCCGAATCCGGGGCGAACACCGGGACCTTGGCCCCGGCGGAGGGGCCGAGGGTTCCGGTGTTCCGGGTGGTGACTTCCTTGCCCGCCAGGGCCTCGGACGGGTCGGTGCTGACCCGCTCGCCCAGCCGTTCGGCGTCGGGGTGGGCCAGGCGCAGCCCGGTCTCGTCGGTGATGACCACGAACAGGGCGCCGGTGCGGGTGCGGGCGCCCTCGGCGGCGGCCATCAGCGGCCCGTTCACCAGTTCGGCGGCCGGGGGAGTGCCGGGCAGGGCGCTGATCTGCTGGACTTCCGCCCGCACCTGCGGGTCCGAGGCCACGGTGCGGGCCAGCGTCAGGGCCTGGTTCTCCGCCTCGCGGCCCAGCCGATCGTAGGTGAGCCAGACGTGGACGGCACTCGTCAGGAGCACCACCAGCGCCACGACGCCGAGCTGGAGCAGCAGGGTCTGGGTGGAGAAACGCAGGGGAGTCCGGCGGGCTAAGCGCTGCCGGGTCAACCGTGCCACGGCGGTCCTCCTTCGGGTGTGAGCACAATGCGCAAAATGCGTCCAACAAGCAGTATGCCAATCAAATGAGGCAAAGGCCCAGCCGTGACGCGCGCCACTCTAACGTCTGTAGTACGCATCACACCGGGGTGGTGCGATTCAATGAAGAAGGAGCCGGCCGTGCTGGTATTACTAGGATTCGCCATGATCGCGGTATTCATGGTGCTGATCATGACCAAGAAGCTGACGCCCGTGCTGGCGCTCATCATCGTCCCCACAGTCTTCGGACTCTTCGCCGGAGCCGGGCTGGGCATCGGCCCCATGGTCATGGACTCCATGAAGTCGATGACGTCCACCGCGGCCCTGCTGATGTTCGCCATCATCTACTTCGGCCTGATGATCGACGTCGGGCTCTTTGACCCCCTGGTCCGGTTCATCCTGCGTAAGCTGGGCAACGACCCCGCCAAGGTGGTCCTCGGCACGGCCATCCTGGCAGCGGCCGTGTCCCTCGACGGCGACGGCTCCACCACCTTCATCCTCACCACCGCGGCCATGCTGCCCGTCTACCTGCGGCTCAAGATGAGCCCCGTGGTGCTGACCTGCGTGGCGGGCCTCGCCAACGGCACCATGAACATCCTGCCGTGGGGCGGCCCCACCGCCCGTGCCGCAACCGCGCTGAAGCTCGACGTCAACGATGTCTTCGTTCCGATGATCCCCTCGCTGATTGCCGGCCTCGTTGTGGTCTTCGTCTTCTCCTGGCTCCTGGGCCTGCAGGAACGCAACCGGCTCCGCGCCACGGCTCCGGAAATCTGGGGCACAGACAACACGTTCGACGGCGGCTCGGCCGACGGCGGCAGCGGCACCGGCCGCTTCGGGTTTGGCCGCACGGCATCCACCCCTGCCGGGGGAGTTGCCGCCGGACGCCCCTCCACGGGTAGTTCATCCGTAGCAGTCCTGGAGCGCACCGAGGACCTCGTCGACGACCGCGATTCCGCCATGGCGGACACCGCGCTGGACCCCAACCGCGCCACGCTGCGCCCCAAGCTGTTCTGGTTCAACCTCGGGCTGACGGTTGCGGTCATGGTCACGCTCGTCGCCAACATCATTCCGCTGCCGTTCGTCTTTATGGTGGGCTCCGCCGTCGCGCTGCTGGTCAACTTCCCCAAGGTCAAGGACCAGGGCGCCCAGCTGATCGCCCACGCACCGTCGATCGTCGCCGTCGTCAGCATGGTCATGGCCGCCGCCGTCCTCACCGGCGTCCTCAACGGCACGGGCATGGTCAAGGCCATGTCCGAATGGCTCGTCGCCATCATCCCCTCCGACATGGGCCCCTTCATGGCCGTCATCACCGGCGTCCTCAGCATTCCGATGACGTTCTTCATGAGCAACGATGCCTTCTACTTCGGCGTCCTCCCGGTGCTCAGCGAGACCGCCGGGCACTACGGCGTCAGCGCAGTGGACATGGCCCGCGCCTCCATCACCGGCCAGCCCTTCCACCTGCAGAGCCCCCTGGTCCCCGCGATCCTGCTCCTGGTCTCCCTCGCCAAGGTGGACCTGGGCGACCACCACAAAAAGGTCCTCTGGCGCACCGCCGTCATCTCCCTGGTCATGCTCGGAGTAGGAGTCCTCACCGGAGCCATCGGCATCGGCTAACCACACCATCGAGCACCACAAGTAGACACAACAAGAAAGCAGAGTGCGGAAGATTTTCCGCACTCTGCTTTCTTGTCTAACCGCCCTGAAGGCCGGGACAGCAACAGGTGGCGGAGGCACATCGGCGACAGGCCGGGCATCCGGAAGCGTGCGTCTAAGCGAGTGCCCCGCCGTCGGGTTCCCTGCCCGAGCTTGCGAGGGGAGGGAGCGGCGGCGTGTACGAGCGAGCACGCGGAGGATCGTCCGGCCTGGCTCCGGAAGGCGAGGCGCCGTAAGGCGGCAGCCGTCCGACGGCGGCAGGGCGTACAGACACGTAGACTGGGACGGAAAATAATCCGAACTTGCAGGGGAGATCCATGGCTGCGATCAACCGCGACGACGTCGCGCATCTCGCGCGTCTCGCGCACATCGAGATGAGTGCAGAAGAGCTGGACCGGATGGCCGGCGAACTCGCCGTCATCGTCGATTCAGTGAAGTCCGTCAGTGAAGCCGCCGGTGATGACGTCCCGGCCACGTCCCACCCGATTCCGCTGACGAATGTGTTCCGCGAGGACGTTGTGGGCCACACTTTCACGGCCGAGCAGGCACTCTCCGGCGCTCCCGATGCGTACGAAGGCCGCTTCAAGGTCCCGGCAATCCTGGATGAGGGCTAAGAACATGACTGAAAACAACGAACTGATCCGCTCCTCCGCCGCAGCGCTCGCCGGCAAGCTCGCCGCCCGCGAAGTCACCGCCGTCGAGGTCACCCAGGCGCACCTGGACCGCATCGCCGCCGTCGACGGCAAGGTCAACGCCTTCCTGCACGTCAACACCGAAGAGGCGCTCGCCGTCGCCGCCGAGGTGGACGCGATCCGCGCAGCCGGCGGTGCCGCCGCCGAAGAGCTGCACGCCCTCGCCGGCGTCCCGATCGCGGTCAAGGACCTGATCGTCACCGTCGGCCAGCCCACCACGGCCGGCTCGAAGATCCTCGAAGGCTGGCACAGCCCCTACGACGCCACCGTGGTCAAGCGCCTCCGCGCCGCCAAGATGCCGATCCTGGGCAAGACCAACCTGGACGAATTCGCGATGGGCTCCTCCACCGAGCACTCCGCCTTCGGCCCCACCCACAACCCTTGGGACCTGGACCGCATCCCCGGCGGCTCCGGCGGCGGCTCCGCTGCCGCCGTGGCGGCCTTCGAAGCCCCGCTTGCCCTCGGCACCGACACCGGCGGCTCGATCCGCCAGCCCGGCGCCGTCACCGGCACCGTCGGCGTGAAGCCCACCTACGGCGGCGTGTCCCGCTATGGCGCGATCGCCATGGCCTCCTCGCTGGACCAGATCGGCCCCGTCTCCCGCACCGTGCTGGATTCCGCCCTGCTGCACCAGGTCATCGGCGGGCACGACCCCCACGACTCCACGTCGCTGCCGGACCCGCTGGAGGACCTCGTGGCCGCAGCATCGGTCGGCAACGTGCACGGCATGAAGATCGGCATCATCAAGGAACTCCACGGCGAGGGCTACCAGGCCGGCGTCGAGAACCGCTTCAACGAATCCCTCGAGCTGCTCAAGGGCGCCGGGGCCGAAATCGTCGAGGTTTCCTGCCCCAACTTCAAGTACGCCCTGGGTGCCTACTACCTGATCATGCCCTCCGAGGCCTCCTCCAACCTGGCCAAGTTCGACGGCGTCCGGTTCGGCCTGCGGGTCCTGCCCGAGGACGGCCCGATGACCATTGAACGGGTCATGGGCGCCACCCGCGCCGCCGGCTTCGGCGACGAGGTCAAGCGCCGCATCATCCTGGGCACCTACGCCCTGAGCGCCGGCTACTACGACGCCTACTACGGCTCGGCCCAGAAGGTGCGCACGCTCATCCAGCGCGACTTCGACGCCGCGTTCGCCAAGGCCGACGTGCTGATCTCCCCGACGGCGCCGACCACGGCGTTCAAGCTCGGCGAGAAGCTCAACGACCCCCTGGCGATGTACCTCAACGACGTCGCCACCATCCCCGCCAACATGGCCGGCGTCCCGGGGCTGTCCCTGCCCGGCGGCCTGGCCGACGAGGACGGGCTGCCGGTCGGCGTCCAGCTGCTCGCCCCGGCCCGCCAGGACGCGCGGCTGTACCGGGTCGGCGCGGTGCTCGAATCCCTGCTCGAGGCGCAGTGGGGCGGGCCGCTGCTCGACAAGGCCCCGTCGCTGACGGGCCCTTCGCTGACGGGCTCCGCCCTTACTGATGCTGCCGCTTCGAGCCACGGAGGTTCCCACTAATGACTGACGCAACCCTCAGCTTCGAAGAGGCGATGGAGAAGTACGACCCCGTCCTCGGCTTCGAGGTCCACGTGGAGCTCAACACCAAGACAAAGATGTTCTCCTCCGCCCCGAACGTGTTCGGCGACGAGCCCAACACCAACGTCAACGAGGTGGACCTCGGCATGCCCGGCGTGCTGCCCGTGGTGAACAAGACCGCGATCGAGTCCTCGATCAAGATCGGCCTGGCGCTGAACTGCAAGATCGCCGAGACCTGCCGCTTCGCCCGGAAGAACTACTTCTACCCGGACACCCCGAAGAACTTCCAGACCTCCCAGTACGACGAGCCCATCGCGTACGACGGGTACCTCGACATCGAGCTCTCCGACGGCACCGTGTTCCGGGTCGAAATCGAACGCGCCCACATGGAGGAGGACGCCGGCAAGCTGACCCACATGGGCGGCGCCGCCGGCCGCATCCAGGGCGCGGACTATTCCCTCGTGGACTACAACCGCTCCGGCGTGCCGCTGGTCGAGATCGTCACCAAGCCGATCGAGGGCGCCGGCAGCCGCGCGCCGGAGCTCGCGAAGGCCTACGTGGCCGCGGTCCGCGAGATCGTCAAGAACCTCGGCGTTTCGGACGCGAAGATGGAACGCGGCAACGTGCGCTGCGACGCCAATGTCTCGCTTCGCCCGCACGGCCGCGAACGCTTCGGCATCCGCTCCGAGACGAAGAACGTCAACTCGCTGCGTGCCGTCGAGCACGCCGTCCACTACGAGATCCGGCGGCACGCCGCCGTCCTGGAATCCGGCGAGCCGGTCATCCAGGAAACCCGCCACTGGCACGAGGACACCCGGTCCACCACCTCTGGCCGGCCCAAGTCCGACGCCGACGACTACCGCTACTTCCCGGAACCGGACCTGGTGCCGATCACCGCTTCCCGCGAGTGGGTAGAGGAGCTCCGGGCCACGCTGCCTGAGCCGCCGGCCGCCCGCCGCAAGCGCCTGCAGGCCGACTGGGGCTACTCCGACCTGGAGTTCCGCGACGTCGTCAACGCCGGCGTGATGGATGAGATCGAGGAAACCATCGCCGCCGGCGCCACCGCCACCGTGGCCCGCAAATGGTGGATGGGCGAGATCGTCGGACGCGCCAAGAACGCCGACGTCGATCCCGGCCAGCTCGGCGTCGAACCGGCCACCATCGTGGAACTGAACAAGATGGTCGAAGGCGGCAAGATCAACAACAAGATGGCCACCGAGGTCCTCGACGGCGTCCTCGCCGGCGAAGGCACTCCGGCGGAGATCGTGGAGAAGCGCGGCCTCGCCGTGGTCTCCGACGACGGTCCCCTCCTGGAAGCCATCGACGCGGCACTCGCCGCGCAGCCCGGCGTCGCGGACAAGATCCGCGCCGGCAAGCTTCAGGCGATCGGCGCGATCGTCGGAGGCGTTATGAAGGCCACCCGCGGCCAGGCCGACGCCGGCCGGGTCAAGGAGCTGATCCTGGAACGCCTCGGCGTCGAAGGTTAGGCCCTAGCCGGGCACCACCCATCAAGCTCGCAGTTGTTGTCGTTCTGTTCGATCAGAACGGCAACAACTGCGGGCTTGTCGGGTTAACGGAGGGGCATGTTCAGGCCGCCATTCCGGCCCTATGCTGGTGCCCAAGGTTCCGGTGTCAGGCCGGGCGCAGGGGGAAGGCGAACCGATGGCGGTTCAACAGCGCACCGGATGGCGAAGTGTTGTATTGGCAGGCGGAATCGTCGCCGCCCTCAGCGGGGCCGGGGCGGCTGCGGTTTGGGCGGGTACCGCGCAGTCCGCGACGCCGCTAACCAGCCCCACGACTTCGGCGGCCCAGCCACCCGGCAGTTCGCCCGCAGAGGGGCAGGCCCACAAGAAAAACCGTGCCGTGCCACTGCATGCCGAAAGCGTGGTCAAAAACGGCGACGGCGGATTCGAGACTCGGCTGACGCAGCAGGGCACTATCGAGGCCGTTAGCAGTGCCTCGATCACAGTCAAGAGCGAGGACGGCTTCAGCCAGACCTACGCCATCAATGCCGGAACAAAAGTCGCGAAACTGCCCCCTCCCGCCGCTGACGGCACCATGCCGAGAGACAGCACGGGAAAGCGGCTCAAGCCCACCGCAGCTACCGCGGCGGACCTCACGACCGGGGAACAGGTGCGGATCGCAGACGTCAAGGACGGGTCCGGCATCACCGCCGGGCAGATTGTTGCCGGAGCCCCGGGCGCTCAGGGGCCGGGCAACGGATTGGGCAGGGGGCTGGGCAACGGATTGGGCAAGCAACTTGGAAACGGGCACTGGAAGGACAAGGCCGCGGGGCAGGCCCCCTAGGGCCGGATCAGGTGACCAGTTCGGTCATGATGGTCTGCAGCGCTTCGCAGACCATCATGACCGACGTGCGTTTCAGGTTCTCCGGACGGGCCAGGACGTCGATCCGCCGCCGGGTGCTGATGCCTTCGAGCGGCCGCAGCACAATGTCCGGGTTCAGCACCGGCCGCGCCGTGTACCGGGGGAGCAGGCCGATCACGCTCCCGGTCGCCACGAGCGCTGCCACCGTCGAGTAGTCGTTGATCCGGTGCACGATGTTCAGTTCCCGGCTGGAGACGGCAGCGACGGCGGAGAGCACGTCCGCGGGGGAGTACCCGGTGCGGCTGGTCACCCAGGGTTCGCCGACGACGTCGTCCGCCGTCACCGCCCGCTGGCCGGCCAGCCGGTGCCCTGCCGGCAGCGCGACGTCCAGCGGCTCGTGCGCTAGCGGAAAGACCGCGACGCGTTCCTCGGGCCAGCGCGGGCTGTGGTCCATCCTGTGCGCCAGCACCAGGTCATACCGGGCCGTGAGCGCCGGGAAGTCCTGCTGCGCCACGTCCTCGTCGCTGAGCAGGATCCGCGGCTGCCCGGGGCCGTCCAGCAGCCTGGCGAGCGGCGCGAACAGCGCCTGCCCCGCGCTGTGGAAGCCGCTCAGCGTCACCGGCGCCACCGGGGACCCGTGGTACGCCCCGATCGCCGTCCGGGCGTCGGCCATGGCACTGACGACGGCGGCCCCGGCATCGGCGAGCACCTGGCCGGCCTCGGTCAGGACCAGGTTGCGGCCCTCCTTGCGCGTCAGCGGCACCTCCACCGATTTCTGCAGCGCAGTCAGCTGCTGCGACACCGCGGACGGCGTGACCAGCAGGGTTTCGGCGACCGCCTTGACGCTGCCGAGGGCACCCAGTTCACGGAGCATCTCAAGCTGGTGGATTTCCATGCCGTCCAGTCTATGCGCAAGTGATAACTAAATCGTCGATTGAGAAAAATGCGGTTGTGCTAACGCTTTCCAGCGGCTCTAATGGGGTGAGTTGACCCACAGGAGCTGCCGCGGCGGCGCACCACAACGTGCTTGTGAACGCAGTCTCGACGATGAACACACTGACGATGAACACAGTTAGGAAGGCCCATGAAGGCTCTCTACAAGTCCGGCGCCCACGCAGGATTCGAACTCGTCGACCGCCCGGAGCCTGAAACCGGCCCCGGCGACGTCAAGATCCGCGTCATGACCACCGGCATCTGCGGTACCGACCTGCACATCCAGTCCTGGGACGCCTGGGCGCAGGGCATCATCAACGCCCCGCTGATCGCCGGCCACGAGTTCTACGGCGAGGTCGTCGAGATCGGCGAGGACGTCCTGGACGTCAAAATCGGCGACCGCGTCTCCGGCGAGGGCCACATCGTCTGCGGCATCTGCCGCAACTGCCGCGCCGGCCGCAGGCAGATGTGCATCAACACCGTCAGCGTCGGCGTCCAGCGCGACGGCGCCTTCGCCGAGTTCGTCGTGATCCCCGAGACCAACGTCTGGGTCCACACCGACGCCTCGGTCACCCCAGAACTCGGCGCCATCTTCGACCCCTTCGGCAACGCCGTCCACACCGCGCTCAGCTTCCCCCTCGTCGGCGAGGACGTGCTGATCACCGGCGCCGGGCCCATCGGCCTGATGGCGATCGCCGTCGCCCGCCACGCCGGCGCCCGCAAGATCGCCATCACGGA
This sequence comes from Arthrobacter sp. NicSoilB4, assembly GCF_019977335.1. NCBI lineage: Bacteria > Bacillati > Actinomycetota > Actinomycetes > Micrococcales > Micrococcaceae > Arthrobacter > Arthrobacter sp. NicSoilB4. The sequence continues at coordinate 1,232,110 of NZ_AP024653.1, forward strand.
CGTATCAGCCCCGCGGCTGGAACTCGCCCGCAAGCTCGGCGTCGACCTCGCGATCGATGTCTCGAAGATGCGGGTCAAGGACGCCCAGCGCGAACTGGGCATGCGCGAAGGCTTCGACATCGGCATGGAAATGTCGGGACACCCCACGGCGCTGCCTGAGATGATCGACAACATGAACCACGGCGGCCGGATCGCGATGCTGGGCCTGCCCAGCCAGTCCATCGACATCAACTGGGGCAAGGTGGTCACGCACATGCTGACCATGAAAGGCATCTACGGCCGCGAAATGTTCGAGACCTGGTATGCCATGAGCGCCATGCTGTCCTCCAACCCGGTACTGCACGCCAACATCTCCGCCGTCGTGACGGACACCCTTCCTGCCACCGACTGGGAGAAGGGCTTCGAGATTGCCCGGGCCGGTGTCGGTGGCAAGGTGGTCCTCGACTGGACCTGCTTCTAACCCGCCCCCGTTTCGGCCCACCGACCCCCACCAGCTGAGGAGCACAACCCATGTATTCAGCCATCAAGGACCAGCTGCAGCACGAACTGGACGAGATCCGCAGCGCCGGCCTGTTCAAGACCGAGCGGCACATTGACTCGCCCCAGGCGAACCACATCAAGGCCGGCCAGATCGGCGAGTCCAGCGCGGACGTGCTGAACTTCTGTGCCAACAACTACCTGGGCCTCGCGGACCACCCGGAGATCATCGCCGCCGCCAAGGCCGCGATGGACGAGCGCGGCTTCGGCATGGCCAGTGTCCGCTTCATCTGCGGCACCCAGGATCTGCACCTGGCCCTCGAGGAACGCGTGTCCAAGTTCCTCGGCACCGAGGACACCATCCTCTTCTCCAGCTGCTTCGACGCCAACGGCGGCGTGTTCGAATCGCTCTTCGGCCCGGAAGACGCCGTCATCTCCGACGCGCTCAACCACGCCTCGATCATCGACGGCATCCGGCTCTGCAAGGCCCAGCGCTTCCGCTACGCCAACCAGGACATGGCGGACCTCGAAGCCAAGCTGATCGAGGCCACCACGCAGGAGAACCCGGCCCGCCGCAAGATCATCGTCACGGACGGCGTCTTCTCGATGGACGGCTTCCTCGCCCCGCTGGAGGCGATCTGCGACCTCGCGGAAAAGTACGACGCCATGGTCATGGTGGACGATTCCCACGCCGTCGGCTTCATGGGCTCCAGCGGCGCGGGCACCCCGGAGCACGCCGGCGTCTCGGACCGCGTGGACATCTACACCGGCACCTTCGGCAAGGCCCTCGGTGGCGCGTCCGGCGGCTACGTCTCCGGCCGCCGCGAAGTCATCGCCATGCTCCGGCAGAAGGCCCGCCCGTACCTGTTCTCCAACTCGCTGGCCCCGGCCATCGTTGCGGCCACGCTGAAGGCCCTGGACCTCGTGGAGAACTCCGGCGAGCTGCGCAGCAAGCTCTTCGCCAACGCCGAACTCTTCCGGAGCCGCATGTCCGAGGAGGGCTTCGAGCTGCTCCCGGGCGAGCACGCGATCGTCCCGGTGATGTTCGGCGACGCCGTGATGGCCGCCAAGGTGGCCGACTCCATGCTGCACAACGGCGTCTTCGTGACGGCGTTCAGCTACCCGGTGGTCCCCAAGGGCGCCGCGCGGATCCGCGTCCAGCTCTCCGCCGCGCACAGCGCCGACGACGTCGAGTCCTGCGTGCAGGCCTTCGTGCGCAGCCGCGAGTCGGTGGCCGCAGCCTCGTAGCGCCCTGCCGGCCGCGGTGCGAAAGTGCTGACGTGACCTCCTGTCGGGTGCAAGGATGGAGGCATGTCAGCTAAATACGATGTCGTGATCGTGGGCGGCGGAATTGCCGGCCTGTCCCTGGCCTCCGCCCTCGCCGGCAAATGCAGCGTGGCCTTGGTCGAAGCCGAGCAGTCGCTGGGGTACCACACGTCCGCCCGGTCGGCCCGGCAGCTGATTCCCAGCTACGGGCCGCCGGTGGTCCAGGAACTGACCATGCGCACGCTGGAACTCATCGGCATCCGGGAGGGCACACGGCCTGAACCCGTGCTCTCGCCGCGCCGGTTCATGCTGATCGGCGACGAGGAAGCCGTCCAGCAGCAGTCCAGCGGCTTCATGCACCGGATCAGCCATGCAGAAGCCCTGAAACTCTGCCCTGCGCTCAAACCGGAATCCTTCTCCGCTGCCGGCCTCGACTCCGGATCCTTCGCCTGCAACGCGTCCTTGCTGCTGGAAGACCACCGGGAGTGGGCGGTTGAGGGCGGCGTGGACATCATCACCGGCGCGAGGGTCCACTCGGCGCAGCGGCTCGGCTCCGGCTGGGAACTCGGCGCCGGGCAGGAGGGCATCCAGGCCGCTGTCGTGGTCAATGCCGCCGGCGCCTGGGCGGACGAATTCGCGGTGCTCAGCGGCGTCGAGAAGCTCGGACTCCAGCCCTACCGCCGCACCGCGGCGATTGTCGACGTCGAACACCCGCTCCCGCAGGGCTGCCCCATGGTGGCCGCCGCGGATGAAAGCTTCTACTTCCGGCGCGACGGCGAACAGGTCCTCATCTCGCCCTCGGAACACGAACCGAGCGGGCCCGAGGACGCGCAGCCGCACCCGGGCGACGTCGAGGCGCTGACCGCCCGGCTCAACACCCTCACCACCCTCGGCATCCGCGGCGTCAGCCGGGCCTGGACGGGACTGCGGACGGAAGCGGCCGACGGTATCCCGGTGGTGGGGTTCGACGCCGAGGCCCCCGGATTCTTCTGGCTTGCCGGCCAGGGCGGCTACGGCTTCCAGACGTCCTCCGGCATCGCCGAACTGGCCGCGGAACTCATCCTCGCAGGCCAGGGCGCCGGCTCTGCCGCAGGCGGCAGTACAGCAGCGGGTCCGGCATCCCGGACAGCGGAAGCGCTGGCGGCGACACGCTGGTCCATCCGGCGCTGAAGAATGGACTCATGAGCACCCTCATTACGAACATTGCCGAGCTGATGACCCAGGACGCGGAGCGCCGCGTCCTGAAGAATGCGGCAATGGTCATCGAGGGCGAACGGATTTCCTGGCTCGGCCCCGCGTCCGACGCGCCGGCCGCCGACGACGCCGTCGACGCCGGTGGCCGGGCCCTGCTGCCGGGCTGGGTCGACTCACACACCCACCTGATCTTCGCCGGCGACCGGACCGCCGAATTCGAGGCCCGGATGGCGGGGGAGAGCTACAGCGCCGGCGGGATCGCCGTGACCACCGGCGCCACCCGGAGCACCAGCGACTTCGACCTCACCCGGCTCGCCATGGGCCGGGTGGCCGAGGCCGTCTCGCAGGGCACCACCTACCTCGAAACCAAGACCGGGTACGGCCTGGACGTCGAAAACGAGGCCCGCAGCGCCCGGATCGCCTCCACCGTGGCGGACGAGGTCACCTACCTCGGCGCGCACCTCGTGCCCGCCGGGATGGACGCCGAGGAGTACACGGACCTGGTCTGCGGCCCCATGCTCGCCGCCGTCCGGCCGTTCGCGCGCTGGGCCGACGTCTTCTGCGAGCGGGGAGCCTTCACCGAGGACCAGTCCCGGCGCGTGCTCCAGGCCTGCCGGGACGCCGGGCTCGGCCTGCGCGTGCACGGCAACCAGCTCGGCGAAGGCCCCGGCGTCCGGCTCGCCGTCGAATTCGGGGCCGCGAGCGTGGACCACGTGAACTACCTGTCCGCGGCCGACGTCGACGCCCTCGCGGCCAGCTGGACCGGCTGGAACGCCGAATCAGGAACCGGGCGCGGCACGGTGGCAACGTGCCTGCCGGCCTGCGACCTGTCCACCCGCCAGCCGCTGGCACCGGGCCGGGAGCTGCTCGACGCCGGCGTGCAGCTCGCGCTGGCCTCCAACTGCAACCCGGGGACCTCCTACACCAGCTCGATTGCGTTCTGCGTCACCACCGCTGTGCTCCAGATGCGCCTGAGCGTCCACGAGGCCGTGCGCGCCGCGACCTACGGCGGCGCGCTGGCCCTCGGCCGGGAGTCCGGGAACGACGCCGACGGCGAACGCGCCGTGGGCTCGATCGCCGTCGGCCACCGCGCGGACCTGCACCTGCTCAACGCGCCCTCGGCCACGCACCTGGCCTACCGGCCCGGCATTCCGCTCACCCACGCCGTCTGGCGCGCGGGGGTCCGTGCCCGCTGACCCACCCAACTGACTCGCAGCAGGGGCCGTTTTGGACGCTCAAAACGGCCCCTGCTGCGAGTCAGTTTCGTTAGTCAGAAAAACATCGGCGGGGCGTCGAGGACTGTCTCGTCGACGCGGCGCTCCACCCACTGGCTGAAGGGCTTGTCCAGCTCATACTTGCCCAGCTCGGTCCGCAGCAGGGTCCGCACCTCGGCATTGTCCGGATTGTTGAGGGACTCGAAGTACTCCACCGACCAGTGGAACCAGCGCATGCAGAACAGCCGCATGGTGAGCCCGTGGGTGACAAACAGCGCGTTCGGGGCGTAGCTGGGTTTCGACCAGTGCCGGTACAGGGTCTCCATGAAGGAGGAGATCCGGTCGTAGACATCGGAGCCGGACTCGCCCTCCCGGAAGCGGTAGAAGAAGTGGCCGTAGGCGTTCCGGAGTTCCTTCTGGTCCTCGATCTCGCCGGCGATCTGGAAGTTGGCCCAGTCCTGCTCCCGCAGCCGCGGCTCCTCGATCACCCGCTCGACCAGCGGACCGAGGTTGAGTGCCTCCAGGGTCTGGTAGGCCCGCAGGTAGGGGGAGACGTACACGCAGGCCTGCCGGCCGTCCAGCAGCCGCCGGACCTGTTCGCCGGCTGCCCGGGCCTGTTCCACGCCGAGTTCGGTCAGCGGAATCCGGTAATCGGGCACCCTGTTGTAGATAGAGGTGTCGGCGTTGGCGGCGGACTGGCCATGCCGGATCATGATGATTTTCCCGGGCGCACTCATAAACCCCAAGCATAGGGCCCGGCCGCGCGGCGGCCCGGATTCAGGCAACTACCGGCAACTGCGGGCAAGATGGAAACATGTTGGTTCCCTCCCGCCGCCGGCTGCGGATTGAAATGTGGATTGTCCTGGGGTTGTCCCTGGGGCAGTCGGCCGTATATTCGGTGGTACAGCTGCTGGACAAGATGACCAGGGCGCCCCTCGCGGAGGGGACTTCCACGCTGAACCGCTCGCAAAGCAGCCGCGAGTATTTCGACCTCACCTACCAGCTGCTGGACATCATCTTCGCCCTGGTGCCCGTGGTCCTGGTGATCTACTTCCTGACGGAACACCGGCCGTCTGGCCACGGCGTCACGGCCTTCCAGCGGCTGGGCCTCAATTTCGACCGGCCCGGCAAGGACCTGCTGCAGGGCTTCGGCCTGGCGGCACTGATCGGCATCCCGTCGCTGGGCCTCTACGCCGCCGGCCGGGCGCTCGGCATCACGACGGCGATCATCCCCAGCGCGCTGGACGCCTACTGGTGGACGGTGCCGGTGCTGGTCCTCTCAGCGATCCGGCACGGGATCGTGGAGGAGGTGATCGTGGTGGGCTACCTGCTGGACCGGCTCGGGAAGCTCGGCTGGGCCATGCCGGCGGCGATCTTTGCCAGCGCCATGCTGCGGGGCAGCTACCACCTGTACCAGGGGTTTGGCCCGTTCATCGGCAATGCCATCATGGGCGTCATCTTCGCCGTGGTCTACACCAAAACCCGCCGGCTGATGCCGCTGGTGATCGCGCATGCGGTGCTGGACATCGTGGCGTTCGTCGGCTTCAGCCTCTTCGGCAAGGCCATCGGCCTGGGCTGAGCAGGCACCAGGCAACGCGGGGTCATTTGGCGCCCATCCGGAGGCTCCGGACGGGCGTGAAGTGACCCCGCGTTGCTCTACAGAGCCGGCCGGACCGCCGGTATGCCGTTAAAGTATTTCGGCCGCCATCGGTGGGTGGCATCATTGGCACCCGCTGATAGCGGCCGAAGTGTGGGGCGGTGAAGCGTCAGATCGTGACGGCTCCGGAAGCCGTCTCGAACGTGACGGACAGGATGCCGGGTGTTCCGCGGGGAGCGATCCAGTTCACGGCGACGTCTTCCAGCGGCTTTTCCACCGGAACACCCAGCCATTCGGTGACGCGCTCGGCGGAGCCGGCAATCGTGAGGGCGGACATCTTGACCTGGCTCTCGTAGGCCTTCGATGGGTGGAGTTCCGGATCGCCCTCCCACTTGAGCATGTACGGGACCTGGGGATCGGCGATGAGCCCGAGGATGCCGATCTGCTTCCAGACCAGTTCGCGGCCGTCCGGGAACTTACGGTTGCCGTTGACGGCGGCGCGGCCGAGCCGCTCCTCGAACGGGGCCAGGTCGTCAACCTCGACGCACCAGCCCATCCAGCCGCCGCCTGCTTCGGAGCGGGCGCGGACGGCCTGGCCGAAGGGGGCCTTGTCGGAAGCCGGGTGGTTCAGGACCTCCACGACCTCCAGGTACTTGTGTCCCGCGAGCGGGATGATCATGTTGCGGGTCCCGAATCGGGGGTGTACTCCGCCCTTCACGGCTTCGACGCCGAGGGCAGACGCAATTCGTTCGGTGGTGGCAGCGAGGCCATCTTGTTCACAGGCGTAAGAGACGTGATCCATGCGCATGACCTCATCTTGGCACTTTGTGATGCGGCTCTCAGCTTAGGGGTGCCTAACCGAGATGGGATGTCATTTTCGGGGAGTCGCCGCAGTGCGCTTTCCCGCGTCATTGCGGGGAACCAGGGGGTCCGCCCGGGCGAATCGGCCGCCCGGCTTCATCTTCGTCACAAAGCTATCCAGAGCCCGGAACCGGTTCCTAGACTGGGGTCAGGTCATGAGTGCCAGCACACAGCCCCGGCTTGCTGGCCGGCAACCCTCGTATCGCGGTGGGGTGCCCCGGGTGAAGACCTGGCTGTCCGGCACCCGCCGGACGGCAAGCGCGGCGCCAGAGTTGCCCCGGGCCCAGAGCTCCGGTGCAGTCTGTGCCCAGTCCCGTTGAGGAGTCTCCGATGTCCAATGCCTGGTCCTTCGAAACCCGCCAGATCCACGCCGGCCAGGAGCCGGACAGCGCCACCGGTGCCCGGTCGCTCCCGATCTACCAGACGACGTCGTTCGTCTTCCCCAGCGCCGAAAGCGCCGCCAACCGCTTCGCCCTGGCCGAACTGGCTCCCATCTACACCCGGATCGGCAACCCCACCCAGGACGCCGTGGAACAACGCGTGGCCAGCCTGGAAGGCGGGCTCGCGGCACTGCTGCTGAGCTCGGGCCAGGCAGCGGAGACCTTCGCGATCCTGAACGTCGCCGAGGCCGGCGACCATGTGGTGGCCAGCCCCAGCCTCTACGGCGGCACCTACAACCTCCTGGCGCACACCCTGAAGAAGTTCGGCATCTCCGTGACCTTCGTGGAGGACCCGGACAACCTGGCGCACTGGCGCGAGGCCGTGCAGCCCAACACCAAGCTCTTCTTTGGCGAAGTGGTCTCCAACCCGCGCCAGGACGTCCTGGACATCGAGGGCATCTCGCAGGTGGCCCACGAGGCCGGGGTCCCGCTGATCGTGGACAACACCCTCTCCACGCCATACCTCATCCGGCCGATCGAGTGGGGTGCGGACATCGTGGTGCACTCCGCCACCAAGTACCTTGGCGGCCACGGAGCAGCGATCGCTGGCGTGATCGTGGATTCCGGCAACTTCGACTTCGGCAAGGATCCGGAGCGCTACCCCGGTTTCAACACTCCCGACCCCACCTACAACGGCCTGGTCTACGCCCGGGACCTCGGCAAGGACGGCGCCCTCGGCGCCAACCTCTCCTACATCCTCAAGGCGCGCGTCCAGTTGCTGCGCGACCTCGGCTCGGCGGTATCTCCGTTCAACGCCTTCCTCATCGCCCAGGGCATCGAGACCCTGAGCCTGCGCGTGGAGCGGCATGTTGCCAACGCCACCAAGGTCGCCGAATGGCTCGAAGCCAGGGACGACGTCGAATCGGTCGCCTATGCCGGGCTGCCGTCGAGCCCCTGGTACGAGCGCGGCCGCAAGTACGGTCCCCGGGGGACGGGCGCCGTCGTGGCCTTCAACATCGCCGGGGGAGCGGAGGCCGGGAAGCGTTTTGTCGATGCCCTCGAACTGCACTCCCACGTGGCGAACATCGGCGACGTGCGCTCGCTGGTCATCCACCCGGCGTCGACCACCCACAGCCAGCTCTCCCCGGAACAGCAGACCGTTGCCGGCGTCAACCCCGGCCTGGTGCGGCTGTCCGTGGGCCTGGAGCACATCGACGACATCCTCGCGGACCTCGAGGCCGGCTTCCGGGCGGCCAAGGACGCCTGAGGTCACACGGGCGTCACAATCTTCGCCACAACGCCACCGCATTTCGTAAACTCAGTGCAGGTCATGAGTGCCAGTGACAGCCCCGGCTTGCTGGCCGGCAACCCTCCTTCCGCGGCGGGGTGCCCCGGGTGAAGACCTGGCCTGCCGGTCAGCTGACGGTGGGCAAGCGCGAAGTTAGGTCCTCACATGACGATTGCCGCCACCCGCCAGGGTGCACCCGTAAGCACGACATCCCACCCGGACGCCCCCGCGGCTGACTCTGCTGTGCCTGAAGGCGCCGTCCCGGATGGAACGGTCCAGTACCTCCGGGTCGGCGACCTGGAACTTGAATCCGGCGCCAAGCTGCCGGACGTCACCCTCGCCTACGAGACCTGGGGGACCCTTAACCCGGACGGCTCCAACGCGGTACTGATCGAACACGCCCTGACGGGGGACACCCACGTCACGCGCGGCGCCGGCGAGGAACCGGGCTGGTGGGAGCAGCTCGCCGGCCCCGGGGCACCCGTGGACACGGACAAGTACTTCGTCGTCTCGATCAACATCCTGGGCGGCTGCTACGGCTCGACGGGACCCTCGACGCCGGCGCCGGACGGCCGGCCCTGGGGGTCCCGGTTCCCGCTGGTCACCCTCCGGGATACGACGGCGGCCGAGGCCAGGCTGGCGGACGCCCTGGGCATCCGCAGCTGGTACGCCGTGCTGGGCGGTTCACTGGGCGGCGCCCGGGCACTGGAATGGGCCGTCAGCTACCCGGACCGGGTAAGGCGCTGCGGCGTGTTTTCGGTGGGCGCCAGCAGCACCGCGGAACAGATTGCCTTCGCCCAGGCCCAGACCCTGGCCATCCGGCAGGACCCCAACTACAACGGCGGCGACTACTACGGTGGCCCGCAGCCCGAAGCGGGCCTGGCGCTGGCCCGGCGGATAGCGCACATCACCTACCGCTCGGCCGCGGAGCTGGATGGGCGCTTTGGCCGGAATGCCCAGGAACCGGAGGCCCCGCTGGAAGCCGGCTCGCTGGCCGGCCGCGGGCGTTACCAGGTGGAGAGCTACCTTGACCACCAGGGCAACAAGCTGGTCCGCCGGTTCGATGCCAACAGCTACATCGCCATCACCGAAGCGCTGATGAGCCATGACATCAGCCGCGGCCGCGGCGCCCTCACGGAGGCCCTGGCCTCGGCAACGGCCGAATTCCTGGTGGCGGCAGTCGACTCGGACCGGCTGTACTTCCCGGCCCAGACCCGTGCGCTCGCCGCCGCCCTGCCGGGCGAGGTGGCCGTGCACACCATCGAGGCGCCGATCGGGCACGACGGCTTCCTGACCGAGATCGGCCAGCTCAACAGCCAGCTCCGGCAGTACTTCTTCGGCTGAACCGGCCGGGCTTCCTCTGCGGCCTATCCGCCGGTAGGCTCACGGCGCATGACCACCATCGATGAACAGGGCCGTCCGGAACCTCCCGTCGCCGCCGGCGAGGCCGCCACGCTCCTGGGTTTCCTCGACTACCAGCGGGCCACCCTCGAGTGGAAGTGCGCCGGCCTCGATGCAGCGGCCCTGGGCGCGAAAGCCGCAGCCTCCACCCTGACCCTTGGCGGGCTCCTGAAGCACATGGCGTATGTGGAGGACAGCTGGTTCTCCTACACGTTGCACGGGCAGGACCGGCAGCCGCCCTGGAACGCGGTGGACTGGAAAGCGGAACCCGACTGGGAGTTTCACTCGGCGGCGGGGGACTCCGCCGGCGACCTCCGCGCCCGCTGGCAGGACGCCGTCGTGCGCTCGCGCTCGCTCGTAGCCGTTTCTCTCGCCGACGGCGGGATGGACTCGGTGGCCACGCGTGCGTGGCCCGACGGCGGGGCGCCCAGCCTGCGCTGGATCGTGTGCCACATGATCGAGGAATACGCCCGGCACAACGGCCATGCCGATTTCCTGCGCGAATCCGTGGACGGAAGCACCGGAGAATGAAGCCAACTGTGCATTTTTGCAGATGCGCTCTGCACTAATGGCCGTTGAGACCCAGGGCCGGAGCGTCCATACTCGTTGAGAATGATGCCCGTGTCACAAATCACAGGTATCCATTGCCCAGAGGTCCATAGGGTGTCGACGGAGACGCCAAAGGAGTCGAAATGAGTACGCATAACGCTGCCGCCAGGCGGCCGGAAGAGGAAGACGTCAAATCGTCCGGCCTCAAAAAAGTAGTAACGGCCTCCATGGCCGGCACCGTGGTCGAGTGGTATGAGTTCTTCCTCTATGCCTCCGCGGCGACCCTCGTCTTCGGCAAGATCTTCTTCCCCAATTCGGGCACGGAGCTGGACGGCATTATCGCCGCGTTCCTGACCTACGCTGTCGGCTTCATCGCCCGCCCGATCGGCGGCATCGTCTTCGGCCACTTCGGCGACAAGTTCGGCCGCAAGCAGCTGCTCCAGCTCAGCATCATCCTGGTGGGTGTCTCCACCTTCCTGATGGGCTGCCTCCCCACCTTCCAGCAGATCGGCTACTGGGCTCCGGCCCTCCTGGTCTTCCTGCGCTTCGCCCAGGGCTTCGCCGTCGGCGGCGAATGGGGCGGCGCTGTCCTCCTCGTGGCCGAGCACAGCCCCAGCAAGTCCCGCGGTTTCTGGTCCGCATGGCCGCAGTCAGCCGTTCCGCTGGGCAACCTGCTCGCCACCGGTGTGCTGTTCACGCTGTCCGCCACCCTGTCCTCCGCCGACTTCCTCAGCTGGGGCTGGCGCGTTGCCTTCTGGCTCTCCGCTGTGATCGTGCTGGTTGGCTACTACATCCGCACCAAGGTCACTGACGCCCCCATCTTCCTGGAGGCCCAGAAGGAAGTCGCCGTCGAGAAGAAGGGCTACGGCGTCGGCGAAGTGTTCCGCCGCTACCCCCGTGGCGTGTTCACGGCGATGGGCCTGCGCTTCGCGGAGAACATCCTCTACTACCTCGTGGTCACGTTCTCCATCACCTACCTGAAGGTCATCGTCCAGACGGACACTTCGCGGATCCTGCTCCTGCTGCTCGTGGCGCACGCAATCCACTTCGCCGTGATCCCGTTCGTCGGCAAGCTCTCCGACAACCTCGGCCGCAAACCGGTCTACATGGCCGGCGCCGTCCTTGGCGGCACGTGGGGCTTCTTCGCCTTCCCGATGATGGACACCAAGAACGACATCATCATCCTCGCGGCAATCACCATCGGCCTGCTGTTCCACTCGCTCATGTACGCCGGCCAGCCGGCCATCATGGCCGAGATGTTCCCGACCCGGATGCGTTACTCCGGAGTCTCGCTGGGCTACCAGGTCACGTCGATCGTGGCCGGTTCGATGGCCCCGATCATCGCCGTCGCCCTGCTGAGCCAGTTCAAGTCCTCCGTTCCGGTGGCCATCTACCTGCTCGGCGCCTGTGTGGTCACGATGGTGGCGGTGTACTTCCTGAAGGAAACGCGCGGCATCTCCCTGCACGACGTCGACGCCGCCGATGCCCAGGGCACCGCGGACCTGCTCGCCGCCTCCAAGAAGTAGGCAAGCAGTACCGACAGCAACAACGAATAAACGGCAACAGCCTGGGCCCCGCACCGCGGGACCCGGGCTGTTGCCGTTGCAGACGTAACCCCCCCCCGGCTGCCGGCCGCTCCCGCGGCAGTGATCCAGCGCTGCGCTAGGCTCCGGTTATGCCACAAATCAACAGTTCGCTCGACGCTGCGAACCAGCGGGTGAGCCACAACTGGTCCATGGCCGTGCCTGCGGAGTGCGTCTGGTGGGGGCTCACCAGCCCTGAGGCTTTGCCGCGCTGGCTGGGGAAACTGATCTCTGGGAAGTTCCTCGTCGGCAACGCCATCACGATTGAGCATGCCGCAGGCTATTCCTGCACCAGCCGCATCCGGGAGTGTGAAGCGGCGCAGATTCTTGGCATGACGTGGGAGTTCCCGGACGAACCACTCTCGCAGGTGAGGATTGTGCTGACTCCAGGTGGCGGGTTTACCTTGAAGCGCTGCTCCTGGGTCAACCCCTCTCGCTGGCCGACTTCTGGTCCACCTACGACGGACTCGCCGACTCCTGAATCTGCGGATCGGGGTCCCGCGACTGCCCAGCCTGCCAGGACGTCTCAGCCTGCCAGGACATCCTGGCGCGCGGAAATCTCGGTCCGGACCGCCTCCAGCACGGCCTGCACCGGCGCCGAACGCAGGGACTCCGCCCGTGCCACCGCCCAGATGGGGAGCTGCCGCTGGAAGTCGTCCGGCAGCACGGGCAGGAACGTGGGGTCGCCCACCACCAGGAAGTTGGGCAGCAGGCCGATCCCGGCGCCCCGACGGACGGCCTCCAGCTGGGCAAAGATGCTGGTGGCCTGGAAGCTGGACCGCGGGACGGGAAGCTGGGTGGAACGGTGGCCCAGTTCTGCGACCTGCAGCGCCGACTCCACGTACGAGACAAACCCGTGCTGCCGGACGTCGTCGAGCGTCTCCGGCAGGCCGCGGTCCCGGGCGTACTGCGGGCTCGCATAGAGCCGGAGGAAATAGTTGGACAGGAAGATGGTCTGCGCATTGCTGACATCCAGGTTGCCCACCACCACCTCGAGGTCCACGCCGGACCGGTTCTGGCTGACTTTGCGGGTGGCGCTGAGCATTTCGACGTTGAGCAGCGGGTGTTCCCGCTGCAGCCGCACAAGGGCGGGCGCAACGAACCCGGCGCCGAAGCCGTCCGGCGTGCTGATCCGGACCAGCCCGGAGAGGACGTCTTCGGACTGCGCGATCCGGTTGGTGAGCGCCCCGAGCGTGCCCTCGATCGCCTCGGCGGCGGCCACCGCCTCGCTGCCAAGGTCGGTCAGTTCCCAGCCGTGCGGGCTCCGCTCCAGGGTGCGCCCGCCCAGCTGCCTGTCCAGGGCCAGGATCCGGCGGGAGATGGTGGTGTGCGTGGTGCCGAGGGTCTCAGCCACCGCATTGAACCTGCCCAGCCGGGCGACGGTCAGCAGGATCAGCAGATCGTCCGGGCTCGGAAGCCGCCTCAAGTCCACCGGAACTCCTCTGGATCCAGGTATGTGCATCCATGCACATACCATCTGTAGTTTTTCCCCTTGATTGCACTGTAACAGTTTGTGATGCTGGACACGGAACACCCGGTGACAGCCGGACCGCGCGCTGCGCACAGCAGCGCCAGCGAAGACTTACAGCAACGACTTGCGGCAACGACGCGCGGGAACACGCAAAGCAAAGGAGCTTATGCCATGGCAGTAATCGCTTGGATCGGACTGGGGAACATGGGCGGGTCCATGTCGGTAAACCTCGCCAAGGCCGGCCACGACGTCCGCGGCTTCGACCTCAACGCCGAGGCCGTGGCCGCCGCGGAGGCGGGCGGCGTGAAGCCCGCCGGGAGCATCGCCGACGCCGTCGACGGCGCCGACGTCGTCTTCACCATGCTTCCCAAGGGCGAGCACGCCCGCGCCGTCTACCTCGGCGAGGACGGCGTCCTGGCCCACGCGGACACACGCACGCTGCTGGTGGATTCCTCCACGATCGACATCGCCTCCGCCCAGGCCCTGCACGACGCCGCCGCTGCCGCCGGCTTCCGCTTCGTCGACGCCCCGGTGTCCGGCGGCATGAGCGGCGCGAAGGCCGCCACCCTGACCTTCATGATCGGCGGCGAAGCCGGCGCCGTGGCCGAGGCCACCGAATACATCAGGCCGATGGCCGGCAACATCATCCCGACGGGCGGGGCCACCACCGGCCAGGCCGCCAAGATCTGCAACAACCTCATGCTCTTCATCAACCTGGCCTCCACGGCCGAAGGCGCTGTCCTGGCCGACCGGCTCGGGCTGGACAAGCAGGTCTTCTGGGACATCGCGTCCGTCTCCTCCGGCGACAGCTGGGCGCTGCGCACGTGGTACCCGGTGGCCGGCGTGGTCCCCACCGCAGCCTCCAACAACGACTTCGCCCCGACCTTCACCACCGAGCTGGCCAACAAGGACATCGGACTCGCCATCAGTGCGGCCCGGGACACCGGCACGCCGCTGGAAATCGGCGAGCACGTCCAGCAGCTCTTCCAGCGCCTGATCGACGCCGGCCAGTCCGGCACCGACTGCTCCGCAATCGTCAAACTGGTCGACGGCACATTCGATCCCAACTAGGCGACGCCGCCAACTAGCCCCCACATTCCTTAGAAAGAGACCCACCCCATGGAACGCATTCCGCACTTCATCAACGGCGCCCTGGTTTCCGACGCCGAGCGCTACGGCCCCGTCTTCAATCCCGCCACCGGCGAGCAGGAGAAAGAGGTTGCGCTGGCCTCCGCCGCCCGCGTCGAGGAGGCCATCCAGGCCGCACGTGCCGCCCTGCCCGGCTGGCGTGCCACCAGCCTGGCCAAGCGCACCACCATCTTCTTCAAGGTCCGTGAACTGCTCATGCAGCGCCGGCCCGAACTGGCCGCCCTCCTGACCAGCGAACACGGCAAGGTCCTCTCCGACGCCGAGGGCGAGATCACCCGCGGCCTGGAGAACATCGAGTTCGCCACCGGGCTGTCCCACGCGCTCAAGGGCGAGCGCTCCGAGCAGGTGGCCGGCGGCGTCGACGTCCACTCGGTGCGCCAGCCGGTCGGCGTCGTCGCCTGCATCACCCCGTTCAACTTCCCGGCCATGGTGCCGCTGTGGATGATCGGCAGCGCCCTGGCCTGCGGCAACACCGTGCTCCTCAAGCCCAGCGAGAAGGACCCCTCCTCCGCCAACTTCATCGCGCAGGCCTTTGCCGAGGCCGGACTGCCCGCCGGTGTGCTCAACGTGGTGCACGGCGACAAGGAAGCCGTCGACGTCCTGCTCGAACACCCCGACGTCAAGGCCGTCAGCTTCGTCGGCTCGACGCCGATCGCCCAGTCCATCTACAAGCGCGCCGCCGACCACGGCAAGCGCGTGCAGGCCCTGGGCGGTGCCAAGAACCACATGGTGGTCCTGCCCGACGCGGACCTGAACATGGCCGCCGACGCCGCCGTCTCGGCCGCCTACGGTTCCGCCGGCGAACGCTGCATGGCGGTCAGTGTGCTGGTCGCCGTCGGGAACATCGCCGACGAGCTCGTCGAGGCGATCACCACCCGGATGGCCACGCTCAAGATCGGCCCCGGCACGGACCCGGCATCGCAGATGGGCCCGCTGATCACCGCCGAGCACCGCGACAAGGTTGCCTCCTACGTCGCCGGGGCGGCCGAGGAAGGCGCCACCGTGTTGGTGGACGGCCGGGACCAGCAGTTCGACTCCAAGGGCTTCTTCATCGGCGTCAGCCTGATTGACCACGTCAAGCCCGGCATGAAGGTCTACGACGACGAGATCTTCGGCCCGGTCTTGTCCGTGGTCCGCGTCGAGAGCTACGCCGACGCCGTCCAGCTCGTCAACGACAACGAATTCGGCAACGGCACGGCGATCTTCACCCGCGACGGCGGCGCCGCGCGGCAGTTCGAGTTCGACGTCGAGGCCGGCATGGTGGGCGTCAACGTGCCGATCCCGGTTCCGGTGGGCACCTTCTCCTTCGGCGGCTGGAAGAACTCGCTCTTCGGCGACACCCACATGTACGGCCCGGAGAGCATCCGCTTCTACACCCGCGGCAAGGTAGTCACCACCCGCTGGCCGGATCCGTCCACCTCGGTGATCGACCTCGGCTTCCCCCAGGTCGACTAAACGCAGCCCTCCCCGACAACAGCAACGCGGGGTCACTTCGCGCCCATTCACGACTGGATGATGGGCGGGAAGTGACCCCGCGTTGCTTGGGTTCTTGGGATTAGAGTGAACGGGCAGGAACGTCCAGGACGCAGGAGGCATAGTGACCACGCTCGCCAACCGCCCAAATACAGCGTTGCTCGTCGTCGACATGCAGCTTGGCGTCGTCGCGGATGCTTACCGCCGCGACGACGTCATCGCGACCATTGCCGCCCTGGTGGAGAAGGCACGCGGCGCCGGCGTCGACGTCGTCTGGGTCCAGCACAGCGGCGAGGAGCTCCCGCGGGGCAGCGACGCGTGGTCGTATGTGCCGGAGCTCGTACGGCGTGAGTCGGAGCCGCTCGTGCCGAAGGAATACAGCGACGCGTTCGAGGCGACTGACTTGGAGTCCGTGCTTGCCGGTCGCGGCATCGGCCGCTTCTTCCTGGCCGGAGCGCAGACCGACGAGTGCATCCGTTCGACCCTCCACGGCGGTATCACCCGTGGCTACGATGTCACGCTGGTCGCGGACGCCCACACCACCGAGGACCTGAGCGAATTTGGCGCGCCGCCGCCGGAGCTGGTGGTGGCGCACACCAATTTGTACTGGCAGTACCACAGGGCGCCCGGGAGGACTGCCGGAACGGTCAACGCGGCCGACGTCGACTTCGCTAGCCCTTCATGATCTCCGCGCGCTGGGCCATGTAGTCCTCCATGGCGAGCTCGCCGTTGCTGTACTTCTGGTCCAGCTCGGCGAGCTTGCGCGCCCGGAAACCCTGCGGCGCCGACGGCGGCGGGGGCGCCGAAGGGCCGGAGGCCGGGGGAGTGCTGGCCTGCGGGGCGCCGAACTGCTGGGCGTCCTGCTGCGGGATGGGCCGGGGCTGGTTGCCGGGGTAGTCCGGGCTGTCCTCATAGGGGACGGGGTGCTGGGCGGGGTACTGCTGGTTTGGGTAGGGCTGTCCGGGGTACTGCTGGTTTGCCGGCGGCATGGGCCGCTGCGGCGCGCCGAGTTCGCCGAAGGCCCCGAAGTAGTCCCGTTGCGTCATGCCGTCGCGCGGCTGCTTGTTCTGCGGCCCCGGATAGGGGCCGGGACCGTATCCGGATTGGCCGCCGGGGAACTGCCCGAACTGGTCCGGGCCGCCGGGCATGTCCTGGTTCTGGTTCCGGCCACGCATGGACTTCTTGTAGTAGCGCATCGCCATCGGGATCAGGAATGACAAAATGATGATCCAAAAGAACAGATTGTTCACGGTACCGGGCCTCTCAGGAAGTGTACGTCCAGCTTAACGTCCGTCCCGGGGCCGCGGTGCCCGGCTGCCCAGCGCGGCTTCGTCATCCGACCCGGATGGCCGCGAGCCCCAGGAAGCGGCCGTAGGACGCCACCGCCTGGTTGATGCCGGATTCCGTTTCGGGATCCGTCCGGGTCCGCAGCCGGATATCGAGTTCGCAGCGGCCTCCGACGAAGCGGTGCCGCCACACGCCGGCCAGCCGGCCGTCGCGCAGGACCAGATGGGCCGGTTCGCCCGCCGCCGGAGCGAAAGGCGCCTCACCGCCCAAATAGTGCCGCGACGCCGAGTAACCCATGACGTATTCGTCGTAGCACTGGATCAGATCGATCCGGGGCGGGCCACTGACGGCCACCGGGACGGCCGGCTCCGTCGCAAGATGGAAGTCGACGCCGTCGATCCGCACTGTTTCCAGCGTCCCGGGAGTGCTGTCCCGCACGAGCTGCAGCCCGGCCCGGACATCGGCCAGGGTCAGCCCGGACCAGTCCGCGCAGTCCCTGTCCGTCGCGGGGCCGCGGCTGGCGAAGTACCGCCGGACCAGTTCGGCCAGTGCGGCCGGCCTCTCCATCAGGGTTGCCGGGTCGGCGGGAACCCGCTCGTCGAAAAGGGCATAGCTCTGCTTCAACGCGCCTCCCGCGCTCCGCACCGGGATCCCGCTGACCAGCACGCCGCTGGCCTCGGCGTACATGATCCGGTAGGCGAGCCCGAGTCCCTCGGCGGCCAGGCCCGCAGTCCGCAGTGCTTCCGCGAGTTGCTCCCGACTCTGGTGGGCGCCGCCGGCCACGGCTGAGGCCAGCACCCGGTTGGTCTTCGCGCCCTCCACGGCATCGAGCCCAGTCCGGCGGTACATCCCCGCGTTGCCCTGATGAATGCGGGGCCCGGAGAGCGCCAGCAGCCAGCGCAGATCGTCCCGGTGCACAAAGTGCCACGTGGGCCTCAGAATGTGGGTGCGCAGGATGGTTCCGTCGGACACCGCCCGCTCCACTGCGGCGGCGGTGCCTCCGGGACTGCGCTGGGCGAGGGTCCAGCGGGCGTAGGCGAACTCCTGGGACTGCACCGCCAGCAGGTGCTTCAGCGCGTCCTCCGTCGTGGAGGCGTAGGGCTCGCGCAGCCGCTGATGGCGCAGCCGCAGCCGCACGACGTCGTCGGGGTCCATCACACCAGTCCGGCCGCTGCGCTTTGGAGGTCAGGAACGGACGGGTTCTTCGGCCCCTGGAGGGCCTTCGCCCGAGCCGAGCGGCATGCCCGGACCGAAGACAGGCCCGGGGAGGGGACGCTTGGCCGTGACGCCGTCGCCGGAAGACCGGTGCCGGAGCCTGCGGACCACCCACGGCACGAAGTACTCGCGGGCCCAGACCAGGTCCCCGGACCGTGCCTGCCGCCAGCTTTGTTGCGGCAGGGGTTTGGGGGAGAGCGGCTCCAGGGTGTGTTCGACGTTCAGGGAATCCAGGACCATGGCCGCGATGGTGTGGTGGCCCAGCGGCGAGAAGTGCAGGCGGTCCGCGTCCCACATCTGCGGATCGTTCAGCTGCCGCAGGGACCACATGTCCGCGATGATGGCGTCGTGGCGGGCCGCGATGGTGCGGAGGTTCTCGTTGTAGATGGCCACCTTGCTGCGCACCCGGCCCAGCACGGTCGAACCGGTGTCGGGGCCGTTGAAGAGGACCACAGTGGCGCCGGCCAGGCTGAGGATCTGCACCACCGAGTCCAGCTTCTCGGCCAGGGCATCGGGGTCCCCGCCGGGACGGATCAGGTCGTTCCCGCCAGCGGAAAGCGTCACAAGATCGGGCCGGAGGGACAGGCAGTGCGCCAGCTGCTGGTCAACGATCTGCTGCAGGAGCCGGCCCCGGACGGCAAGGTTGGCGTAGGCAAAACCCTCGTGGCCGCGGCTGAGCTCCTCGGCCACGCGGTCCGCCCAGCCCCGGTGGCCGCCCGGACTCGCCGGTTCGGGATCACCGATGCCTTCCGTGAAGGAATCCCCCATGGCCACATAGCGGGTCCAGGGGTGGGTAACGGCGTTGTCTGGAGAGTTCTCCATGGCTTCGGTTTCGCTCACCTTCATATCGTGCACTGTTCCTGCAAAGCTACGCCACCGTAGGTTGTTACCTTCGGGTAACTGCAAGAATGGACCCATGACTTCCGCCGCTGCCTTCCCCGCCCCCGTTGTCCTCTGGTCCAAGCCAGCGGAGGAGCGTGCCGGCAAGCCGCTCCTGGTCCTGCTGCACGGCTACGGTGCCAACGAAGAGGACCTCCTGAGCCTGGCGGACCTGCTGCCGCAGGAATTCGTGGTGGCCTCGGTGCGGGCTCCGATGGTGTCCGGCGCCGGCTACACCTGGTTCCCGCTGACCGCGTCGATCGATTACTCCCTGGAGGCGGTCAAGGATGCCGCCTCGTACGTGGAGGACTGGCTGGACTCCGTGCGGCCGGACCACCCGTCCGTGACGCTGCTGGGCTTTTCGATGGGCATGGCGCTCGCCACCACCCTGCTGCGGCGGCGGCCCGCGGACTACGCCGCCGTCGTCGGGCTGTCGGGGTTTGCGGTCGACGCCGGCGGGGACCCCAGCTTCCGCGACGCCGAACTGGACGGGACGGTGCCGGTGTTCTGGGGCCGTGACCAGCAGGATCCGGTGATCACGCCGGACAAGATCGAGTTCACCATGGGCTGGGTGCGCAAGCACGTGAAGCTCACCAAGGTGCTCTACACCGGGATGTGGCACGGCATCAACCAGCAGGAAATCGGGCACGTCTCCGAGTTCCTCACCCACGGAGTGCTGGCCAAGTAGCCCCCCGACGCCGGGCGGCCCCCGCCCGGCGTCCCGTGTCCGCTTCCCCGCGGGGGCTAGGCCCCGGCGGGGGTGCTGATCCGCACGGTGCGGCCGTTCACGGTGACGGTGTCGCCGTGGTGGAGCTGGCGGCCCCGGCGTTCGTCGATCTCACCGTTGACCTTGACGAGCCCGGCCTTGATCAGCTCTGCCGCCTCCACCCCGTCCTCGACCAGGCTCGCCAGCTTCAGCAGCTGACCGAGCCGGATCATGTCGTCGCGGATGGGGATCTCTTCGATTTCCGGGTTGCTCATACAAGCAATGATGCCTGACGTAAGGTGACAGCAATGACCCACACTCCCCGGCTTCCCTTCCTCGCAGGGCTGCCCCTCGCGGTGGCGGCGGGGCTGCTCATGCCTGTCCAGGGCAGGATCAACGGCGCCCTCGGGGCGGCGCTCGCGGACGGGATCGCCGCCGCCGTCGTGAGTTTCACCACGGGGCTGGCACTGATGACCGTGATTTCGCTCGCGCTGCCGAAAGGGCGGGCAGGGCTGGCCCGGATCCTGCCGGCCGTACGGGAACGCAAATTCCCGCCCTACTATGTCCTGGCCGGCTGCATCGGCGGGTTCTTCGTGTTCGCGCAGTCCTTCACAGTGGGCCTGCTGGGCGTCGCACTGTTCACAGTCGCCACGGTGACCGGGCAGACCCTGAGCGGGCTCCTCGTGGACCGGATGGGGATCGGCCCGGCCGGCAAGAGGTCCATCACCGGGATCCGGGTGATCGGCAGCATCCTGACCGTCGCAGCGGTCGCCTGGGCCGTTTCGCCCCGCTTCTCCGGCACGGGTCCCGGCCCGGGGGAGCTGCTGGTCCCGGTGCTGCTTCCCGTGCTGGCAGGCTTCCTCATGAGCTTCCAGCAGGCCATGAACGGCACCGCCGCCATGCACTACGGCACCCCCATTGCCGCGACCCTGATGAATTTCATCGCCGGGTCGGTCATGCTGTGGGCGGCCTGGCTGGTCAAGACCGCCGTCACCGGACCGGGCAACGCGCTGCCGGGGGAGTGGTGGTACTACCTTGGCGGGCCGCTGGGCTGCATCTTTATCGGCGTCGGAGCCCTGCTGGTCCGCAGCCTGGGCGTGCTGGTGACGGGACTCGGCATGATCGCGGGGCAGCTGCTGGGCTCCCTGGGACTGGACCTGGTCTTCCCGGCGCCCGGCACCGTGGTGGCGCTGCCCACGGTGCTCGGGACCCTGCTGACCCTCGCCGCAATCGTGCTTGCAAGCCTGCCGTGGCCCAGGGGCGCCCTGAAGCGGTGACGCGGAGGCGGCACCCGGAGCCGGCAGGCCGGTAGGCTAGGAGGCGCAGCTTCCTGCACCGCCATCATTCAGCCCGTCAACACAGGCGCGTGGTTGTTGTGTGCAGTTCTGTACATAAGTTTTGTGTTTGTAGTGCCCCGTCCGGCAACCAGCCGGGATTCCGGGGCTGAGACCGCGGACCGCACCCAGCGGCCCTGTAGAAAGTGGAGTTCCCATGGCAGCAAAAACCGTCCTCGACCAGATCATTTCCCTCGCCAAGCGCCGGGGTTTCGTATTCCAGGCCGGTGAGATCTATGGAGGCTCGCGGTCTGCCTGGGACTACGGGCCCCTCGGCGCCGAGCTCAAGGAAAACATCAAGCGCCAGTGGTGGCAGTCCGTGGTCCGCGGCCGCGAAGACGTGGTCGGCCTGGACTCCTCGGTCATCCTGCCCCGCCAGGTCTGGGAGGCGTCCGGCCACGTCGACGTGTTCTCCGACCCGTTGGTGGAGTGCCTCTCCTGCCACAAGCGCTACCGCGCCGACCACCTCGAAGAAGAATACGAGGAGAAGAAGGGCCGCCCGGCCGAGAACGGCCTCAAGGACATCGCCTGCGCCAACTGCGGCACCCGCGGCGAATGGACCGAACCCCAGGAATTCTCCGGGCTGCTCAAGACCTACCTTGGCCCGGTGGCCAGCGAAGAGGGCCTGCACTACCTGCGCCCCGAAACGGCGCAGGGCATCTTCGTCAACTTTTCCAACGTCCTCACCACCTCCCGCAAGAAGCCCCCGTTCGGCATCGGCCAGATCGGCAAGTCCTTCCGCAACGAGATCACCCCGGGCAACTTCATTTTCCGCACCCGCGAGTTCGAGCAGATGGAGATGGAATTCTTCGTCGAGCCCGGCACCGACGAGCAGTGGCACCAGTACTGGATGAAAGAGCGCATGTCCTGGTACACGTCCCTCGGCATCAGGGAAGACAACCTGCGCTTCTTCGAGCACCCGCTGGAAAAGCTCAGCCACTACTCCAAGGGCACCACGGACATCGAATACCGCTTCGGGTTCCACGGCTCCGAGTGGGGCGAGCTCGAGGGCATCGCCAACCGCACGGACTTCGACCTGTCCACGCACGCCAAGGCCTCCGGCCAGGACCTGAGCTACTTCAACCAGGCCACCAACGAGCGCTACACGCCGTACGTGATTGAACCCGCGGCCGGCCTCACCCGTTCCTTCATGGCCTTCATGATCGACGCGTACACCGAGGACGAGGCACCCAACGCCAAGGGCGGCGTCGACATCCGCACCGTGCTCAAGCTCGATCCGCGCCTGGCCCCGGTGAAGGCGGCCGTGCTGCCGCTGAGCCGCAACGAGGACCTGTCCCCGAAGGCCAAGGACCTTGCCGCCCAGCTTCGCAAGAGCTGGAACATCGAGTTCGACGACGCCGGCGCGATCGGCCGCCGCTACCGCCGCCAGGACGAAATCGGCACCCCGTTCTGCATCACCGTGGACTTCGAGACCCTCGACGACCAGGCCGTCACCATCCGCGAACGCGACACCATGAGCCAGGAACGCGTCTCCCTGGACAAGGTGGAGGGCTACCTGGCCGCACGGCTGATCGGCGCCTGACCATGGCGATCCAATACCGTGAATGGCGCGACGGCGACGATCTCGCGCTGCTCGAAATCTGGGGCGGGCCCGAAACCGAACAGGCCCGGCAGTTCCGCGGCACCCTGGCACCCTCGGGCAACGCGCCGTGGCGGCGCTGCATCGTCGCCGAGGACGTCGTCGACGGCGTGGCCATCCCGGTCGCGGCGGCCGTGGTGCACGAGGCCTCGCTGCACCCTGAACGGCTCTGGGCCTACATCGAGGTCGACCGGCACCACCGGCGCACCGGCGTCGGCTCCACCCTGCTGACCATGCTCCGGCACGAAGCCGGCCAGTCGCCGTCGGGCGTCTCCCGGCTCCGGACCAAGGTGGAGCCGGGCACTCCCGGCGCGGCCTTCGCCGAGGCGGCGGGGCTTGCCCCGATCCAGCGTTCCCGGCTGGTCGTTGTGGAGCCGGGGGCGCTCAGGCTGCCCGTCTTCGGCGACGGTTCCGAGGCTGCCGCCGCCGAGCAGGTCGAGGACCTGGCCACCGGCTCCGTGGAGCTCAGCGACGTCGTGGGCCGCTATTACACGGCCGTGCACGGCTGGGACAGCCCGGGAGAGCTCAGCATTGCCACCGTCCAGCGGTTGTTCCTGGATGAACTCAGCGGGGCGCACGGCGCCATCGTGCTCCGGGCCCCGAAGGCCAGCGCCTTCGGCCAGGGCGTGCCGGCCAGCAGGAAGGGCCGGCTCGAGGCCTTCGTCATCAGCTACGCCGAGTTGGCCCCCGCCGGGGACCACCCGGCAGGGGAGGGCGCGGCCGCGTCCGGTCAGCCCACGGACGTGTTCCTGGGCCACGAACCGGAACTCGCCGCAGAGGAGGCCCAGGCCGCTGTCCGGGACCTGCTCGCGCTGATTGCGTTCCAGCACCCCGTAGTGCTGGAACTGGACGATTCGATGGAGGCGCTGCGCGCCGTTGTCGAACCCCTGCTGGAGACCGGCAAGGCCCGGCTGGCCGGCGCGGAAACCTTGATCGTCTCCGACCCGGCGTAGGTCCCTTAACCCACCTGACCCGCAGCTGTGGCCGTGATTAACGGCCACAGCTGCGGGTCAGTTGCGTTGAAGGCTACTTGGCCGGCGGCACCACCGGCGGAACGAAGTCGAACGTCATCCCCAGCAGCCAGACGAGCAGCAGCACCACCGGCAGGTGGAACACGAACTGCAGGAACGTGAAGCCCACCAGGTCGCGGGCCCGCAGCCTCAGCACCGCCAGCAAGGGCAGCATAAAGAACGGGTTGATCAGGTTCGGCAGGGCCTCGGCGATGTTGTAGATCTGAACGGTCCAGCCGAGGTTCATCTGCACATCGGTGGCGGACTGCATCACATACGGCGCTTCCACGAGCCACTTGCCGCCGCCGGAAGGGACCAGCAGGCCCAGCAGGGCCGTGTAGAGCGCGATGACGACGGCGAAGCCGCCGCCGCTGCCAATTTCGGTGAAGAACTCGGCCAGGTGCGCGGAGACGGTCATGCCGCCGTGGCCGGTGGCCTTGGTCAGGATCGCGGCCATCGCGGCGTAGAGCGGGAACTGGACCAGGATGCCGGCGGTGGCCGGCACGGCCTTGGTGACGGCCTGCAGGAAGTTCCGCGGGGTGCCGTGCAGCACCAGGCCAAGGATCAGGAAGACCAGCAGGTAGCCGTTGAGGCTGCTCACGACGGTCAGGAAGGGCTTGGTCAGGAACTGCGAGACCAGCCAGCCGAGCGTCAGGAGGCCGGCCAGGATCGGCAGGATCATGCTGTATTCGAGCCATTCGCCCGGGCGGGAGCGCGGCTCCGGTTCGCTGGGTTCGTCGTCGAGGTCGACGCCGAGGTCCGCCGCGGTGCGGATGGCGCCGCCCTGGGGTGCCGAGAAGTGCGCGATCACCGTGGTGAGCGCCATCAGGATGGCCAGGGTGAGCAGTGACTGCCAGGTGAAGATGGTGGTGCCGAAGTCCAGGATGCCGGTGATCTTCAGCAGGGCCGGCGGCAGCGAGGCCGCGGTGGCCTGAAGCTGCGCCGCGGAGGAGGACAGGCCGAGCGCCCAGACGGCGCCGAGGCCCATGAAGGCTGCGGCACCCAGGGCCCGGTAGTCCACGGTCAGGTCCTTGCGGCGGGCAATGGCCCGGGCTAGGAGGCCGCCGAAGATCAGGCTGAGGCCCCAGTTGAGGAAGGACACCGACATCGACATCAGCGCCACGAAGCTCACGGCGGTGCGGGCGGTTGCGGGAACGAGGGCCAGCCGGTTGATCAGCTTCGCCACGGGCGGGGAGGTCGCCACGACGTAGCCGGTGAGGACCACCATGGCCATCTGCAGCGTGAAGGCGGTCAGGTCCCAGAACCCGTTGCCGAAGGAATCGGCGATTGACTGGGGCGAGGCGCCTATGGCCAGGGCGGCCAGGGCGATGATGATGACGCCGGCCAGGGCGAAGATGTAGGCATCGGGGAACCACTTCTCGGTCCACGCCGCCATCCGTTGGGCTATTCGGGCGAGACCGCGTTCTTCGCCGATTCCGCTTTTCGTCAGGACTGTGTTTGCCACAGAGGAGTACCTCTCCATTGAGTGCGATTTTGTACCCGATGGAGTTTAGTCAAGACGATCGCGGTAACCGGGCTTATCGGCGCCGGCCGCCTGCGCGCCGCGGGCCTTCGGCCTCGTCCAGCCGCTGCCGTTCCTCCTCGCTGGGCGCCCCGCCGCCCAGTTCCGCCGGCATCCACCAGGCACCCGGGGCCGGTTTCAGCGGGAAGTCCGCGATGCAGGCGTCGATCCCCAACTGGAGGGTTTCGCGCAGCGCCTCGGTGGCGGCCGCGGCATCCCGGGACGGGTCAACGGTCACCGGTACGCCCACGTGGATCCGCACCGGGGCGCGCCAGGCGCGGGCCGGGGAGAAGCCGTGGCGGCGGGTCATCAGCCGGTGGGCGCCCCAGACGGAGACCGGGATGACCGGCACCCCGGCCTCGGCGGCCATCCGCACGGCGCCGGTCTTGCATTCGCGCACCCGGAAGCTGCGGCTGACCCCGGCTTCCGGCAGGATCGCGATGTACTCGCCCGCGCGGAGCTTCTGCACGGCGGCGTCATAGGCGTGTGTTCCGCTCTCATAGCCGACCACGACGTGCCCGGCGGCGCTGATGGCGGGCCCGGCAAACCAGTGGTCAGCCGCGCCCTGGGTGACCAGGAAACGCATCTGGGCCCTGGCGTGCCACCACAGCAGCAGTTCGGCGAACGCGAAGTCGAGGTAGCCGAAGTGCGTGATCGCGACGACGGCGCCGGCGCCCGGGACGACCCGACGGGACGGGCCGCGGGATGTCCCGTGCGGGGCATCGCTGCCTGGTCCGCTCCGCGGCCCGCTGCCGGGCTTCGGCGGCGGGAGGTGCTCCCGCCCGGTGACGATGACCCTGATCCGGAACAGCCCGCGGAGCGCCAGGCCGGTGCGGACAATGACCCGGTAGAAGCGGTCGCTGGGCGGCGGGCGCCAGGGCATGCTAGCCTCCGCGCTGCCGGTGTGCGCCCGGCTGGTGTCCGCCGCTGCGGGGCTTGCGGGGCGGCAGCGGCAGGAACCCCGAGGTGGATTCGACGTACTCCTTGTAGCCTGGGCGGGCGGACATGGCCTTTTCGGTCAGCGGCTTGCCGGACTTGCCGGCGAGCAGCCAGACCATCAGCACGGGGGAGAGGACTGTCAGGACCCCCGGCCAGGAATCAGCGGCGACGAGGAAGATTCCGGTCCAGACGGCGGCGTCGCCGAAGTAGTTCGGGTGGCGGGTGTAGCGCCAGAGCCCGGTGTCGAGCACGGTGCCGCGCCTCGAGGGGTCGGACTTGAACTGTGCCAGCTGCCAGTCGCCGACCGTCTCGAAGACGAAGCCGACCACCCAGGACACGACGCCCAGCCACGCCAGCCAGCCGAGGCTTCCGGTGCTGAACATCCCCACCTGGACCGTGAGCGAGACGAAGAACAGGATCACGCCCTGGGGCAGGTAGACCTTGCGCAGCGCGTAGGCGTTGCGGGACCCGGGGGCGGAGGAGAGCAAGTCCACGTAGCGTGGATCCTCGTGGCCGCCGCGGGCCCGGAGCCCGATGTGGAGGCCGAGGCGGATGCCCCAGACCGCCACGAGCGCCAGCAGCAGCAGGCGCCGGCCGCCGTCGCCGTGTCCGGCGGAGAGGAACCAGGAGATGACGGCCACCACCACGAAGCCCAGGCCCCAGACGGTGTCGATGACGGAGTGGCGGCTCTGGCGGACCGCGATGGCGTAGGTGACGGCCAGCAGCAGCACGAGGCCCGCCGCCACCCACGGGAGGCTGGCCAGGAAGGCGTTCAGCGGAAAGTCCGGCATCACAGCACCACCGGGAGGCTGGCGCCGGCGGCGGGAAGCAGGCTGCGGAATGCGCCGGCGCCGTCATCGGCGCTTCGGCCTGAACTGCCGGTGAATGCATCCAGGATGAAGCCGTTCGCGAGCGAGTTCCACAGACCCACCCGGCGGAACATAAAATGTCCCGCCCCCTTGAGGGCGACGTAATCCACGGACTCCGCGACGCCGTCGGCCCGGCGTGCGTAAGCGAGCGACTTCGCGGGGCTGGTCCAGCGGTCGTCGGTGCCATGGACAATCAGGATGCGGCGGCCGGCCACGCGGTCTACCGGGGTCTCGCCGTTGAGCCAGGGCGCGAGGGCGACGACGGCTTCCACCTGCGGGTGGTCGGCGACGCAAAGTGCGGTCAGGCCGCCCATCGAATGGCCGAGGAGATAGACGGGGACCCCCGGATGCTCGCGGCTGATGTGGGAGAGGGCCCAGCGGGCATCCTGCACGGGGGACATCTCAGCCCCGTTCCAGCCCCGGTAACGGTTCCGGAGCGTCCAGACGGCCAAACCGTCGCTTCCGCCGCCACGCTGGAGGGCCCGGGCGAAGGGCAGCATCCGGGCAGGACTGAGATGCCGGCCGCGGACGGATTCGTAGCTCTCCGAGCGGCCGCCGTGCAGGACCAGGGCCACAGCCCGGGTCTCCCCGGTGGCCGCGGCAATATTCAACACGGCCCTGGCAGCCGTCCCGGCTCCCGCAGCCGCAGGTTCACGGTCGTCCATCTTGCGTCTGGCCACGCTGTGTCCTCCACATCTCATCCGTCAATTCCAACCATAGGGCGCAGTGCCCGCGGTTCAAGCCTTCCCCTAAGGGACGGGCACTTCCCCCTCGGTTCGCGGGGGACATGTCCACAGGACATTCGGAGCAGAGTCCGGGAAAGATGGGGCGGGCGCCCCGCCCGTGCCAGTGTTCCGCGCCGCGGACTGACCGGGTGCCTGTCCGGACCCCTTGACGGGTCCCGGGCGGAGGAGTAAGCCTTGTGCTCGTAAGCCTCCGGGCGTCATGCCGGCTGGGAGCACAACCACCGTCCGGGTCGGAAATCACGACGAAATCGACGGTACAAAAATGAATGCAACCAACTTCGATAGCCTGCGCGAGCAAGTCCGCGGGCAGGTCATCACGTCCGGCGATGCGGACTATGACGAGGCGCGGGCAGTGCAGAACGGCATGATCGACAAAAGGCCGGCAGCAGTGGTCCGTGTGTCCCAGGTGGCAGACGTGATTGCGGGCGTCAGCTTCGCCCGGGACAACGGCCTGGCCGTGGCTGTCCGCGGCGGCGGGCACAGCGGGCCGGGTTTTGGCACGGCGGATGACGCCCTGGTCATCGACTTTGCCCACACCCGCGGGGTCCGGGTGGATCCGGCGGGCAAAACGGCCAGGACCGAGGCCGGAGCAACGTGGGCGGACTTCAACCACGCCACACATGCCTTCGGGCTCGCGACCACAGGCGGCATCGTCGGCTCGACCGGGGTTTCGGGGCTGACCCTCGGCGGTGGCATCGGCTACCTTGACCGCAAGTACGGACTCAGCTGCGACAACCTACTCTCGGCCGACGTCGTCACCGCCGAGGGAAAGTTCCTGACGGCCAGTGAAGCCGAGAACGAGGATCTCTTCTGGGCGCTGCGCGGCGGCGGGGGAAACTTCGGCGTCGTGACCTCGCTGGAATTCCGGCTGCATCCAGTGGACATGGTCCACGCCGGCATCATCATCTACCCCGCAGAGCACGCCGAAACGGTTGCGAAATTTTATCGTGACCACATGGCGGCAGCGCCTGAAGAGTTCGGCGCGTTCCTCGCCTTCCACCAGGGGCCGCCCGTCCCGTTCCTTCCGGAGGAATGGCACGGGAAGCCCGTCTGCATTGTGGTCGGCATGTGGACGGGCGATCCGGCCGAAGGGCCGGCCCGCTGGCAACCGTTCCTCGACGCCGCGCCGCTCGCAGGGTCCATGGTGGGGCCGATGCCCTATCCGGCCCTGAACTCGGCCTTCGACGGGATGTATCCCAAGGGGCTCCTGGCCTACTGGAAAGCGGCTTTCCTGTCCGAGCTCAACGACGGAGCCATCAACGCCCATCTTGAGTTCGGCCGCCGGGTGCCCACGGTGCAGACCGCCGTGCATATCTACCCGATCGACGGGGCCGTGCACCGGGTGGGAGCCACGGACACGGCGTTCCCCAACAGGAACGCCAGGTTCTCTCCGGTCATAGCGTGCCACTGGGAGGACCCAGGGGACACCGAAGCGAACATCGCCTGGGTCCGGGAGTACGCGGCCGCGCTGCAGCCGTACTCGGAGACGGCGGGTTACATCAACTTCATGGACGGCGACGACCTGGGCAAAGTCGCGGAGAACTACGGGCCGAACTACAAGCGGTTGAGGGAGGTCAAGGCCAAGTACGATCCGCAGAATCTCTTCCACGTGAACCAGAACATCCTGCCGGCGTAGCCTTGCGGGGTTTCCGGCATGTCATGCGTCCGGCCGGAGCCGCGGAACCCCGTAAAGTCTTCGGCATGAGGTTGAACTGCTGATGGGCGCCGGTCATTCACACGCACCGCAAGGGCACACGGACCCGACGCCCCGGGCGCTCGCGGCACGGAAGCGAGCCAACCTCATCCTGGCCGCCATCCTGATCCCGCTGACGCTGCTCACGCTCGTGGCGATGGCGCTGCTGTGGCCCTCGGGCAGCAAAGAGGGCATCACACTGGCGAGCCCCTACGCGGCCGCGCCGGGCGTTACGTTCGATACGGGCAAGATCCAGCGCGTTACCACCGGCAGCTGCATGGACGCGCTCCAGCAGGGACAGGCCGGGACGGACGCTGCCGCGCAACAGGGATCGCAGTGCACTTTTGCGTTCACGGACCCGGACAAGGGCGGGAACCCCGTCAAGGTCGTCATCAACCCCGACATCGCCAAGTCCCACGGAGTGAAGGCCGGCGACAATATCCGCTACCTGAACCTCTCCAAGGTCCAAGGCGCCGAAGCCCAAGGCACGCCCGCCTATGTCTTCGTGGACTTCGTCCGGACCCTGCCGATCATCTTCCTTGCCGTGCTCTACGCCGTCGTGGTGATCGCCGTGGCCCGCTGGCGCGGACTGCGCGCCCTGATCGGGCTTGTGGGGGCGTACGGCGTACTGGTGTCCTTTATGCTGCCCGGACTGGTGGAGGGCAAGCCTCCGCTGCTGCTGGCGCTGGTGGGGTCCACGGTGATCATGATCGGGGTGCTGTACTTCGCCCACGGGTTCTCCGCCCGGACCTCGACGGCGCTGCTGGGCACGATGTTCGGCCTTGCCATTACCGCGCTGCTGGCGGCCTGGGCCACCGACGCGGCCAACCTCGCCGGCGTCGGCAGCCACGACGCCGCCACGCTCACGAACATCTCGGACAACATCTCGATTTCCGGCATCATCCTCTGCGGTCTCATCATCTCCGGCCTGGGCGTGCTCAACGACGTCACCATCACGCAGTCCTCCGCGGTGTGGGAACTCTGGGAACTGGCCCCGGAGACTTCCGCCCGGCAGCTGTTCACCTCCGCCATGCGGATCGGCCGGGACCACATCGCGTCCACCGTGTACACCATCGCCTTCGCCTATGCCGGCGCGGCCCTGCCGGTGCTGATCCTCGTGATGCTCTACGAGCGGCCGCTCGGGGATGCGTTGACCAGCGCCGAGCTCTCGGAGGAAGTGATCCGCACCCTTGTCGGCTCGGTCGGGCTGGTCCTGGCGATCCCGGTCACCACGCTGATCGCCGTACTCGTCGTGAAGGCGACCGGGGTCAAGGCACTGGAAGTACCGGCGGGCGGCCGGCGGTACTCCGGGAGCACGGGCGCCGCCGGCTGGCCGGAGGACGGCGCCGGCCGGAGGCCGGAGAACGGTTCGGGCCGCTGGCTGGAGGACGACGACGTCGTGCCCGCCGAAGCCTTCGAAACGGCGCCGGCCGGGCGCCGCGGACGCCGCGCCGCCCCGCGCGACTGACACCGGATTTCCACATAGCCGGTGCGAATCCGGCCGATTTGCCCGGATTTGAGACAATGAACGGGTGACTGTTGTAGCTACCCCTCCCGCCCCCAAGCTGGAACTCCCGCCCCTGAAGCTGGGTCCCCTCACGGTGGACACCCCCGTGATCCTGGCTCCCATGGCGGGCATCACCAACTCCGCGTTCCGCAGGCTCTGCCGTGAATACGGCGGCGGCCTGTACGTCGCAGAGATGGTCACGTCCCGTGCCCTCGTGGAGCGCACTCCGGAGTCCTTGCGCATTATTTCCCACGACGACGACGAGAAAGTCCGGTCCGTCCAGCTCTACGGCGTTGACCCCGTCACCGTCGGCCAGGCTGTCCGGATGCTCGTCGAGGAAGACCGCGCGGACCACATCGACCTCAACTTCGGCTGCCCGGTGCCCAAGGTGACCCGGCGCGGCGGTGGGTCCGCCTTGCCCTGGAAGATCGATCTGTTCACGTCGATTGTGCAGACCGCGGTCAAGGAGGCCTCCAAGGGCAACGTCCCGCTGACCATCAAGATGCGCAAGGGCATTGACGAGGACCACCTCACGTACCTCGACGCCGGCAGGATCGCCCGCGATTCCGGCGTCGCCGCCGTCGCCCTCCACGGCCGCACCGCCGCACAGTTCTACTCCGGCCAGGCCGACTGGTCCGCGATCGCCCGGCTGCGTGAGGCGCTGCCGGACATCCCGGTCCTCGGCAACGGCGACATCTGGTCCGCCGAGGACGCCATCCGCATGGTCCGCGAGACCGGCGTCGACGGTGTTGTCGTGGGCCGCGGCTGCCAGGGCCGCCCCTGGCTGTTCGGGGACCTCATGGCCGCCTTCGAAGGCAGCGACGAGCGCCACAAGCCGAGCCTGGGTCAGGTGGCCGAAGGTGTGTACCGCCATGCCGAGCTGATGGTGGAGACCTTCGGCAACGACGAAGGCAAGGCGCTCCGGGAGATCCGCAAGCACATGGCCTGGTACTTCAAGGGCTACGTGGTCGGCAGCGAACTGCGGACCAAACTGGCGATGGTGACCAGCCTCGAGGTGCTCCGCGGCACGCTGGACCAGCTGGACCTCGACTCGCCGTACCCCGGCGTCGACGCCGAGGGCCCCCGCGGCCGCGCGGGCTCGCCGAAGAAACCCGCACTTCCCAAGGACTGGCTGCTGGACCGCAACATGGACGCCGAGCAGTCGCGCGAGATCTGCCACGCGGAACTGGACGTTTCCGGTGGCTGAAACCAGGACCACCGCACCCGTGCTGGACGGCTACGTGGCCCGCGACTCCGCCCGCTGGGTGGAGGAACCGGCCAAGTCCACGTACCGCTCCGACTTCGAACGCGACCGCGCCCGCGTGCTGCACTCCTCGGCCCTGCGCCGGCTCGGGGCAAAAACCCAGGTTGTGGCCCCGGACACCGACGACTTCGTCCGGACCCGCCTCACCCACAGCCTCGAGGTGGCCCAGGTGGGCCGCGAACTGGGCCGCGCCCTTGGCTGCGACCCGGATGTTGTGGACACCGCGTGCCTCAGCCACGATCTCGGCCACCCGCCGTTCGGCCACAACGGCGAATCGGCCCTGAACGAGGTCGCCCACGCGATCGGCGGCTTCGAAGGCAACGCCCAGACGCTGCGGCTGCTCACCCGGCTGGAGCCCAAGGTTGTGGCCCCGGACGGGCGCCCGGCCGGCCTGAACCTGACCCGCGCGAGCCTCGACGCCGCCGCGAAGTACCCGTGGTCCGCCGCGAACGCGCCCGTCATCCATGGTGAGCGGACCAGCAAATTCGGCGCCTACGAGGACGATCTGCCGATCTTCGACTGGATCCGCGAGGACGCCCCGGAGCGCCGTTCCTGCCTGGAAGCTCAGGTCATGGACCTCGCCGACGACATCTCCTATTCTGTGCACGACGTCGAGGACGCGATCGTCGCCGGGCACTTCCAGCTCCGCTGGATGGACAACCCGGACCACCGTGCCCGGGTGGTCGGGTACGCCAAGCAGTGGTACCTGCCGCACAACGACCCCGCCGCGATTGATGCGGCCCTCGCCCGGCTGGAGGCCACGAGCGTCTGGGTGCGCGAGGCCGACGGCAGTCGCAAATCGATGGCGGCACTCAAGGACATGACCAGCCAGCTGATCGGCCGGTTCTGCCAGAGTGCGCTCGCGTCCACCCGCGCCGTCTACGGCCCGGAGAACCTGACCCGCTACAACGCGGAGCTGATCGTTCCGGACGAGACCGTGATGGAAATCGCCGTGATGAAGGGCCTGGCCACCACGTTCGTGATGACCACCGAACACCGGCAGCCCATCTACGAACGCCAGCGCGAGGTCCTGCACGCCCTTGTCACGGCCCTGAGCGCCACCGGCGACCGCCACCTGGAGCCGATGTTCGCGGCCGACTGGCGCGACGCGGCGGACGACGGCGCGCGCTTGCGTGTCGTGATCGACCAGGTCGCGTCGCTGACCGACGGTTCCGCGCTGGCCATGTACGAGCGGCTCGTGGGCAGCCTGCCGTCGCTGTGGTGACAGGCGCCATAACCGGCCCTTCGGCGTCGTACCGGGGTACTAGGATGGCACTGTGGCCGGCCTGATCAAACGTGAAGACATCGACGAAGTACGCCAGCGCACGGACATCAAGGAAGTCGTCGACGGCTACGTGACGCTCAAGGGCGCCGGGCTGGGCTCCTACAAAGGCCTGTGCCCGTTCCACGACGAGCGCTCGCCCTCGTTCACCGTCCGACCCCAGGTGGGCAGGTACCACTGCTTCGGCTGCGGCGAGGACGGCGATGTCATCTCCTTCGTGCAGAAACTTGACCACACGTCGTTCCACGAGGCCGTCGAAAAACTGGCCGCCCGGATCGGCTTCGAGCTCCGGTACGAGGACGGCGGTACCGGCCCGAACCGTGAGGACGTCGGCCGGCGGCAGCGCCTGCTCGATGCCCACAAGGTCGCGGATGAGTTCTTCCGCGCCCAGCTGCTGACCCCGGGGGCCACCGAGGGCCGCAACTTCCTGCACGAACGCGGCTTCGACCGCGCCGCGGCCGACCAGTTCGGCGTCGGCTACGCCCCGCAGGGCTGGGATTCCCTGCTCAAGCACCTGCGCGGCAAGGGCTACACCGATCCCGAACTCAAGCTCACCGGCATGTTCTCCGAAGGCGGCCGGGGGATCTACGACCGCTTCCGGGGCCGGCTGATCTGGCCCATCCGGGACATCGCGGGGGACACGATCGGCTTCGGCGCCCGCAAGCTCTATGAGGACGACCAGGGCCCCAAGTACCTCAACACTCCGGAGACCGCGCTCTACAAGAAGTCCCAGGTCCTCTACGGGATCGACCTCGCGAAGCGCAACATTGCCAAGGACCGCCAGCTCGTCGTTGTGGAGGGCTACACCGACGTGATGGCCTGCCACCTCGCCGGGATCCCGACGGCGGTCGCCACCTGCGGCACGGCGTTCGGCACCGAGCACATCAAGATTGCCCGCCGCCTGCTCTCGGACGACGGCAGCGGCGGTGAGGTCATTTTCACCTTCGACGGCGACGCAGCCGGCCAGAAGGCGGCCCTGCGGGCCTTCGAGGAGGACCAGCGCTTCGTCGCGCAGACGTACGTTGCCGTGGAGCCCAACGGTGCGGACCCCTGCGAGCTGCGTCAGTCCAAGGGCGACGCCGCCGTCCGCGACCTGATCGGCACCCGCCGTCCCTTGTTCGAATTCGCCATCCGGGCCGCCCTGAAACGGCACAACCTGGACACCGTCGAGGGACGCATCGCCGCCCTGCGGGAATCCGCCCCGGTTGTCGCCCAGATCCGCGACGCCGGCATCCGTCCCGCCTACGCCAGGGAACTGTCCGGCTGGCTGGGCATGCCGGTCGAGGAAGTCAGCCGCGCCGTGGGCGCAGCCGCCAAGCGAGCGGCCCAGCCGCCGTCGGCTGGTGCAGGTTCCGGCCAGTACCAGGCGCAGGGCACCAGCCCGGGCCGCGGGCAGGACTCGGGATATGGTGCACGATACGGCGCGCCTTCCGGCGGGGGATCCGCGCCCGGAGTTGCGCCCTTGCCGCCGTCGCCGGTCCTGCCGTCCTTCAACCGGCCCGACCCGCGGGACCCCGTGGCCGCGATGGAACGGCAGGCGCTGGAGGTTGCCCTGCAGCAGCCCGGGATGCTGGAGGGTGAGACCTGGCAGCGGTTCTCCGAGGCGAGGTTCTCGACGCCGGCGTACCTGGCCATCCACGAGGCCATCCGGGCCAGCGGCCTGGCGCTCACGGGGGACCCCGTGCGCTGGGTTGAGCAGTTACTGCAGGAGGTTCCCGAGCCGCTGCGCCCGCTCGTGTCCGAGCTGGCCGTCGTGCCGCTGCCGGCGAGCACCGCCGACGGCGTCCTGCGCTACTGCCGGGACATCCTGGCGCGCCTGTTCGAACTGCAGATCACCAGGGTCAAGGCTGAAAAGATGGGACAGCTGCAGCGGCTGGACGCTTCCTCCGACCCGGAGGAGTTCCAGCGGCTGAACCGGGAACTGATGCAGCTGGAGATGCAGCGGAGGTCCCTGCGCTCGGAGGCCTGACTGTCCGGCCCGTTGGTCCGCTCAATTTCACTTCCCGGCCGGGTGTTTGCTAGGCTTATATCCGCTTCATTCCTCCTTAGCTCAATTGGCAGAGCATTCGACTGTTAATCGAAGGGTTGCTGGTTCAAGTCCAGCAGGAGGAGCGCGCAGTCCCCGTTCCGGGTTACCGGGACGGGGACTTTTTTATACCCGGAGGGGGTATCTCGGGGCGTCGGTGGGGAGGAAACGCAGCCGATTTCCTAAGCGGCAAAACCTTTGCTAATGTCATACCTGCTTCATTCCTCCTTAGCTCAATTGGCAGAGCATTCGACTGTTAATCGAAGGGTTGCTGGTTCAAGTCCAGCAGGAGGAGCGGACAGGTCCCGCAGCTGGTGAATAACCGGCTGCGGGACCTTTTTTGTGCCCTCTTACGGCGTCTCGGTTCGTCCTCAGACGAAGTACATCTCCACCTGCAGAAAGCGTTCGGCCTCCGCCACGGCACCCTGGAAGGCTTCGAACTCGGTGGGGGACTTGCGGGGCTCGCGCGGGTGCCATTCGTGCGGGGCGGAGTGGATCTGGGTGAAGCCGCCGCCGGGCGGGGCGTAGAAGATGCCGAAGCGTTGCACCGGCCACTCGGGGGAGGTCTCGGGGGCGACCAGCAGGGCCGAATCGTAGGCCGGGTTGTACCACTGGGCGATCGGGCGCCGGCGGTCTTCGGTGAACAGCCCGGCCGCGAAGAGGGCCGCCGACTGCTGGCTGGTCTGACTGCACAAGCGATCCCACCACAGTGGCAGAATGCCGGAGTCGCACCGCTGCCACGTGGCGGGTAGGGGCGGAGGATCCTGCCAGTGGGGCACATCTACAACTTTATCGCCCGGGGTGGGGCGGGAACAGGGCCGGTAGGCACCTGCCGCAGGCCACGCCCCGAGGGGACATGCCCCGCGCTGAGGCTGGCGCATGGACATAGTGCCTACGTGCCCACTCCTGGCCGCGGCGACTGGACATGTCCCTCCATGGGAGGTGTGCTGCACGCTGCCTGGACAAGCCGAAAGGGGGACATTCCCCCCGGGGTCCCATGGCCTGACGCTCCTTCCCAGTTACTGTGGGGCGCCCGTGGAACCGCCCGCGAGATTCCGGGGTTCCGGCACGTCCGGGGGACTCGCAGGGCGTGTAACTGGGCAGGAGCGCCAGGGCTAGGTCTGCGGCTCGGTGTTGCCGCTCCCCGTGGCAGGGGTGCCTGGACCGGGTCTGCGGCTCGCGTCCCCGCACGGCGCACTCCCCGGCGGGCGGCGGACATGCCCCGCGCTGGGGTTGGCGAGTGGGCACAGTCCCCATGTGCCCATCCGTGAGCGCTAAGACTGGACATGTCCCCTGGCGAGTTGGGCTGCCGGCTGCCTGGTCCAGCTAAAAGGAGATGAGCCCCCGCCGAGGTCCCGTGGCCTGACGCTCCTTCCCAGTTACTGCTGGGCGCCCGTGGATCCGCCCGCGAGAGTCCGGAGTTAAGTCGCGCCCGGAGGGGTCGCAGGGCGTGTAACTGGGCAGGAGCGCTTGGACGGGACTGTGGCTCGGTGTTGCCGCTCCATGACTGGGCAGGAGCGCAGCCTGGACCATGTTTCCGGATCGGTGTTGCCGCCCCATATCCGCGCAGGAGCGCCTGGGCCGGGTCTGCGGATCGGTGTTGCCGCGCTACGCACTCCTTGGCGTGCAGGCGGACATGCCCCGCGCTGGGGTTGGCGAGTGGACACAATCCCCATATGCCGATCCGTGAGCGCTATGACTGGACATGTCCCGCGGCGGGTGGGTGCGGGCTACAGGGTGTGGACCAGGTGCCGCTGCGTCGCGGACATGCACCGCGGCCCCCGGGCCGGGGGTGCCGGGCTACTGGATCGGCGGGACGGTGCGGGGCCTGACCACCAGCCAGAGGGCGGCCGCGGCCAGGAAGATGCACGCGGCCTGGACGGCGCCCATCGGAGTGGCGGAACTGACGCCGAGCCAGCCCACCACCGGCGAGATGAGGCCTGCCATCAAGAAGGTCGCGGCGCCCAGCAGGGAGGCCGCGGTGCCGGCCTGTGCGCCGTGCTTGGCCAGCGCCAGCACCTGGACGCAGGGGAACGTGAAGCCGGCGCCGAGGATGTAGAACCACAGCGGCACCATCACGCCCCACAGTCCAAAGCCCAGTTGGTCGAAGATCACGATCAACACGGCCATCAGGAACATCCACGCCGTGGAGCACGCCAGGATCCACTGCGGCGGGACCTTCCGGATGAGCCTCGAGCTGGTTTGCACGCCTGCAACGATGCCCAGCGAGTTCACGCCGAAGAGCAGGCCGTACTGCTGCGGGCTGAAACCGTAGACGTCCTGGAAAAGGAACGGCGACGCGGACAGGTAGGTGAACAGCCCGGCAAAGTTCATTCCGCCCACCAGCAGCAGCCCAACGAAGATCCGGTCCGCGAAGAGGACGCCGTAACGCTGGCGGGCGGTCATGCCGGACTTTCCACGGAGTTCGCGGGGCAGCGTCTCGCGCACCACGAACACCGCAGCAATCAGGACGCACGTCCCGTAGGCGGCAAGGAAGAAGAAGATCCCGGGCCACGGCATGAACAGCAGCAACTGCGAACCGATCACCGGCGCGAGGATCGGTGCCAGCCCGTTAACGAGGGCCATCCGCGAGAACATCCGCACCATCGCGAATCCACTGAACAGGTCCCGCACCATCGCCATGGCCACCACACCGCCTCCCGCGGCGCCGATACCCATCAGCACCCGGAAGATGCCCAGAGCCGTGATGTCGGTCGACAGGGCCGCCCCAAGGGAGGCCATGATGTGCACCGCGGTGGCAAGGATCAGCGGCATCCGCCGTCCGAACTTGTCGCTCAGCGGACCCACCACGAGCTGGCCCAAGGCAAAGCCGATCGTCGTGCCGGTCAGCGTCAGCTGCACGGCCGCCTCGGAGACGCCCAGGCTCTCCTCCAGGGCGGGGAAGGCCGGAAGGTACAGGTCCACCGTGAACGGTCCCAGAGCGGTGAGGGCGCCAAGCATCAGAATGTAGAGGAGCTTGCGGCGGCGGCTCAGCGAATCGCCGGGATTGGTGGGTGTAGTCACAGAGGTCAATCCTAGGGCCCGCACCCAGCCGATCAGGCGTGCGGCAGGGGGCGCGCCACAGCCCGCCGCCGCGCCCCTGCCCGGAGCCTGAATGGTAGTTTTGACACCGGGGTGTGCGTGAAGCTGCGCAGACCGGCAAGGCCGCGAACGCGGAATCACGGATGTAACCAGTTAGGCGGGACCGATGAGCGGACGTCACAGCGGCGGCACAAGCGGGGGGCTGCGCATCTCCACGCTGCCCAAAACCCTCAAACTGATCTTCAAGCTGGCCCCGCGGCAGCTCAGCGACGAGATTGCCCTCGCCAAGGTCGAGCTCAAACGCAAGGGCATCGAGGTCGGCGTTGCCGCCGCGATCCTCGCCGTCGCCCTGCTCTTTGTCGCCTTCCTGGTCGTTGGCCTCATCGTTGCCGCCATCATGGGCCTCGCCACGATCATGCCCGCGTGGCTCGCGGCCCTGCTGGTCTGCGGTGTCTTCCTGCTGATCGCAGCGATCGCGGGCCTGGTGGGGGTCGGCAAGTTCAAGAAGGCCATGCCGCTGGTTCCGGAGGACACCATCCGTGGCCTCAAGTACGACCTGGGCATCGCCAAGGAGGGCTCCGCCTTCGATCCCGCCGTGCTGGACCCGAATTCCGAGCAGTACAAGGCAGCCAAGGCCGCCAAAGCGGAGGCCGAGGCCAAGGCCAAGGCTGAGAAGGAAGCCAAGAAGGCCGCCGAGCCGGACTTCGGTCCGCCGCCCACCGAAGCGGAACTGCGACGCCGGCTGGACGAACGCCGCACCCACCTCACCTCGGTCCGCGATGAACTCAACGAGGAACTCGACGTCAAGACCCAGGCCCAGGCGCTTCTGGCGGCCGCCCAGGTGAAGCTGCACGGCGGCAAGGAACAGGTCAGCGGCAAGGTCGCCGGTTTCCGGTCCGCCGCAGCACGCGCCGCAAAACGTCCGGCGGCGTCGGCCGGCGCCATGGACAGGGCCGCCACCGACAGTGCGGCTGCCGACAATGCCGGAGTGGGCGGCCAGCTGAGTGAGCGATGGAAGCCGCTCGTCGCGCTCACCGCCTCGGCCGCGGCACTCGTGTTCCTGTTGCGCAAACTCCTCAAGGGCTAGGCAGCCCGCTGAACTGCAACGCCCAATCGTTGCCGGCCACGGAAAGGGGGACTGGATGAAGTTTATTGGCGCTGGTGCCCGGCCTGGTCAGGCACAGATACACCACGACAGGATCTTCACCATCCCCAACGTCCTGACCGTCGTGAGGTTCCTCGGCGTCCCGCTTTTCGTCTGGCTCGTCCTTGGGGTTCAGGAATACGGTTACGCCGCCTTGGTCCTGGCGATCATGGGCAGCACCGACTGGGTGGACGGCTACGTCGCCCGCCGGTTCAACCAAATGTCCAACCTGGGCCGCGTCATGGACCCCATCGCCGACCGGCTGTCGCTGATCGCGGTCGCCGTCACGCTCGTGATCGCCGGAGTGGTCGAGTGGTGGTACCTCGCCGCGCTGCTCATCCCGGACGCCATCCTGCTCGGCCTGTCGCTCTACTATTTCCACGGCCACCCCGACCTGCCTGTCAGCAGAATCGGCAAGATCCGGACGGCGCTGCTGCTGGTCGGCACACCCCTGCTGGTCCTCTCGGCACTTCCGGTCCCGGGCGCCGATGCGTATTTCGTTGCCGCCTGGATCTTCCTGGGACTGGGGCTCGTAGGGCATTGGATTGCCGCGTACAACTACTTCTGGGCCATCGTCCGCAAGGGCAAAAAGCTAAAGGGCAACAAGTCCGACGTCGACGGCGGCACCCGCTGATGATGTGGTTCGCCGTATTGCTGGCCGTCCTTGGCGCGTTCTGCCTCGCGTTCGGCGCCCAGCGCCAGGGCAGTGCAGTCAAGGCGGACACCGGGGGACTGGCGCTCAGCAACCATGGCATGCTCCGATT
Source organism: Arthrobacter sp. NicSoilB4 (assembly GCF_019977335.1). NCBI lineage: Bacteria > Bacillati > Actinomycetota > Actinomycetes > Micrococcales > Micrococcaceae > Arthrobacter > Arthrobacter sp. NicSoilB4. Next base: position 1,272,842 of record NZ_AP024653.1, read on the forward strand.
GCTCCGCAATCCCCGCTGGGTGTTCGGTCTGCTCCTCCTTTGTGTGGGCATGGCGCTGAATTCGGTGGCCCTGGTGATGGCGCCGCTGACCGTGGTCCAGCCGATCGGAGCGATCGCCCTCGTCATCACCACGATCGTCAATGCCAAGGACCAGGGGCTGAGCATCAACCGGGCCACGGTAGTGGCCATTACTGCCTGTGTTACGGGCTCGGCCTTGTTCGTGATCCTGGCGGTCAACGTGACTCAGGAGAACCATCAGGTCAGCGCCTCCGACGAGCTGACGGTGGTGCTGCTGCTGGCCCTCGCTGTCGGGCTGTTCGGGACGCTCGCCCTGGTGTTCCGGCACCGGATGAGCGCCTTCATTTATATCCTTGGCGCGGGCATCCTGTTCGGCTTTGTCGCTGTCCTGACCCGGATCATTGGCAAGCACCTGCTGGATCCCAACGGCCTCGGCGTCCTGAACGTGCCGTGGTATTCCGTGGTCGCGATTGTGGCCGCCGGCGTCCTTGGCTCGTGGTTCGTCCAGAACGCCTACTCCGGTGGTCCTCCGGACCTGGTGATCGCCGGGCTGACGGTGATCGACCCGATCGTGGGCATCGGGATCGGCATCACGATCCTCGGCGAACTGCGCCCGGATGTCCATGCCGTGACGGCAATTGCGATGGGCGCGGCCGGTTTGCTTGCTATCGTGGGAGTGATCGCCTTGTCCAGGCACCACCCCGAAGTCACCAAGCGCAAGAAGGACGCGCGGAAGGCTGCGGGGCGCGCGGCCCACGACAAGACCAGACTTCAGCAGTAGGCCCGGTACGCCTGCGCCGACGGCCAGCCGGCCACTCCAGACCCAGCTGACCGCACCGTGACCACCAGGAGTTCTCCACGTGACCATGCCTGACCATCAGCACCCGCTGACCATTCTGATTGCCGCGGACACCTACCCGCCCCACGTCAACGGCGCTGCGATGTTCGGCTACCGCCTGGCGAAGGGCATGACGGCGCGCGGACACGATGTGCACGTCCTGGCCTGCCGCCCGGACAAGGGCAAGAGCTACACCGAGTTCAGCGACGAAGGCACAGTCCACCGGATCCGCTCCCACTCAGTTCCGACGCACGAGTACTTCCGGATCACGTTCCCTTGGGAGATCAAGAAGGAAATCAGCCTCCTGTTCGACCGGATCCAGCCTGACGTCGTGCACATCCAGAGTCACTACATGATCGGCGAGCACGTGCTCTATGAGGCCGTCAAGCGCGGCATCCGGATCGTGGCGACCAACCACTTCATGCCCGAGAACCTGAATCCCTTCCTTCCATTCCCGCAGTGGTTCAAGGACATCGTGGGCCGCATTTCCTGGAAGGACATGGGCAAGGTCATGGGCCAGGCCGACGTCGTTACGACGCCGACGCCGCTGGCGGCGAAAGCGATGCACCAGCACGCGTTCCTTCGCCAGGTGCTGCCGCTCTCCAACGGCATCGACTCCGCGGCGTACGAACTCAAGCCCGGTGAGGAAGTGGCGCGCCACGGCAGCCCCAACGTGCTGTTTGCCGGCCGGCTCGCCGAGGAGAAGCACGTTGACGTGCTGATCGACGCCGTTGCCAAGACGCCCAAGGAGCTGGACGTCCATCTTGAAATCGTCGGCGGCGGTGAGGTGCGGCCGGCCCTCGAGGCCCAGGTTGAGCGACTCGGGCTCCAGGACCGGGTCAAGTTCCTGGGACTGGCGACCGACGCCGAACTCCGCCGCGCGTACATCGCCGCGGACCTGTTCTGCATGCCCGGCACGGCTGAACTGCAGTCACTCGTGACGCTGGAAGCGATGTCCGCCTCCACGCCCGTGCTGCTGGCGAACGCCATGGCCCTGCCGCACCTGGTGCGCGACGGCGAAAACGGATACCTCTTCACACCCAACGACAGCGACGACCTCGCGGCCAAGATGGTCCGCGTCCTGTCGCTCCCCGCGGCTGAGCTGGCGGCGATGGGCAAGGCAAGCAGAGGGATGGTGGAGAACCACAGCATCGAGCGCACCCTGCAGTCCTTCGAGGATCTCTACCGGGGCGCGAGCTACGACGACCTCGTGGTCTGACCCGGGCCACTACAATTGCTAGAGTGATTTTCGCCCGGAAACCATCCGGCCCTGGCCGGGCCGGTTTCCGGGCCCATGGGGCTATAGCTCAGCTGGTTAGAGCGCGGGACTCATAATCCTAAGGTCCTCGGTTCAAGTCCGAGTAGCCCTACATTTTCGCGGAACCCTGCCTGGGATCCGCATCTACGGGAGCCGTGGCCGACGTTTCGACGTCGGCCGCGGCTCCCTCCTTCTTTCCCGGCACCGGCGTGGTGACCCTTATCCCGCCGGGAAACCCACAGGATTGCGGCCTCCCGTATGGCTTCCGTCACTTGCAGCGCCCCTCCGGATTGCGGTATGTTACTGGTGAGTAACATCCCGTTGGCGCGAAGCGCGCGTCATCCTGGTCGCTGCTGATCACACGTGAAGGAACACCATGTCCAAAGCTGCCGTCGACATCAACAACCTCCCTTACGCCGATGGCGACTTCTACGCCTTCGAGCAGCTGCTCAGCGGCAAGGAACAGGACCGGCTCGCGGAGGTCCGCGACTTCCTGGCCCGCGAGGTCAAGCCGATTGCCGTCGACTGCTGGAACCGCGGCGAGTTCCCGATGGACCTGATTCCCAAGCTCGCCGAGGTCGATCTGGTCAGCCCGGTCCGGAGGCAGGGCTATTCCAATGTCTTCGCGGGCATCATGCACGCAGAAGTGACCAGGGCCGACACATCCATCGCCACCTTCATGGGCGTCCACGACGGACTCTTCACCGGCTCCATCGAAGCGCTCGCTTCGCAGGAACAGCAGGAGGCGTGGCTGCCCGAGATCTACTCGCTCAAGAAAATCGGCGCCTTTGGCCTCACCGAACCCCTTGGCGGGTCCGACGTCGCCGGCGGCACCCGAACGACGGCCCGCCGCGAGGGAGGCAGCTGGATCCTCAACGGGGCCAAGCGCTGGATCGGCAACGCCACGTTCTCCGACTGGGTAGTCATCTACGCTCGGGATCTCGCTGACAACCAGGTCAAGGGCTTCCTCGTCGACACCAAGACCGAGGGCTACAGCGCCACTAAGATCGAGAACAAGATCTCGCTCCGCACCGTGCAGAACGCCGACATCACCCTCGACAACGTCGTTGTGCCGGACTTCTTCAAGCTCGCGAACGCCAACAGCTTCCGCGACACGAACAAAGTCCTCAAGGTCACCCGGCTGGCCGTCGCCTGGCAGGCGGTCGGCCAGCAGCTCGCCGCTTTTGACGTCGCCCGCCGCTACGCCGTCGAACGCAGCCAGTTTGGACGCCCGATCGCATCCTTCCAGCTCGTGCAGGACCAGCTCGTGCAGATCCTCGGCAATGCCGTCAGCTCGATGGGCATGATGGTGAGGCTCTCCCAGCTGGAGGACCTTGGCCAGGCCAAGGACGAGCAGTCCGCCCTGGCTAAGGCCTTCACCACGGCCCGGATGCGCGAAAGCGTTGCCCTGGGCCGAAGCATCCTCGGCGGCAACGGCATCGTGACCGACTTTGAGATGGCCAAGATCTTCTCGGATGCCGAGGCCATCTACTCCTACGAAGGCACGCACGAGATTAACACCCTCGTCACCGGCCGGGCAATCACGGGCATCTCCGCGATCGTTTAGCCGGCAGCGCCCGGCCCTTCACCTTCACTTCTCTTCCTCTTCCTCCGTTCTATCCGGGCGCCGGATCCAGGGGCGGGAGCAGGATGGAGGGCCTCAGGTCCGTCACGAAGGCCAGGGGATTGAGGTATTCATCGCCGCGGCGAACGCCCCAGTGGACGCACGGCGCCGGCGTGCAGTGGCCGGGCAGAATCCACCCCAGGACCTCTCCCTCGGCGACGGCGGTGCCCGGCTTGAGATCGCTGCGCACCGCCTCGAAGCTGCTTCGCAATCCGTTTCCGTGGTCCACGGTGATGACGGGACGATCCACCACGACGCCGGCAAAGGTGACGGTCCCTGCTGCCGGTGAGGTGACCCGGGCGCCGTCGTCCGCTGCCTGAAGATCAACACCCCGGTGGCCGCTGAGCCACGGTTCTGCCGGCGGATCAAAGGCCCGCAGGACGGCAGGTCTGGGGCTCAGCGGCCAACTCCACCCGCCGGCCTCCACGGTTGGGCCGGAAATGGCGCTGGAAGCAACTGCCGCGCCCGGGCCCCCGGGCGCGGCAGTGGGGGAGAGTGCCAAGAGCAGGGCGGCCGCCATGGCGGCCCTGGTCGCCGGAGTCTTCATCCACCCAGCCTGCGGCCGCGGACGGATCATCGTAAGCGTCCCTCCGGGCTATGTGGACAGACCCGGGGTTGACGTGCGCCCCCGTGCCTCCACGCCGCCCGGCCATCCTGCAAGCCCTGCCACTTGACCCCGAACGTCACGCCGAACGTCACCCGCGATCGTCCCTGAACCGGCTCCGGCCAGAGCGCTGCGGCCCCGCCTGCAGCCCCCGGAAACGGTCCATTCCCGTACGTGCCCTGTAGTACACTTGGTGGAGCAGTTTGCTGTGCCCTCACGCTTGATCATTCTCTTTGTGTACGTACTGTCTTTGTATAAGCAACGTAATTATCAAAGCCGGCACGCCTCATTCAGGGGTGCGGGGGAGCGGCAGCTGACTACGCGTATCCAGCCCTCCACATTCGAAGCTTCAACTCTTCAGGGTGCGGAGGACTGCGCTTCTCTCGGTCCGGGCCCTGGCCCGGTTGAGTTGTGCAGTGGATGCCAGGAGCACCGCCCGCCTGGGTGTTGCTAATCAACCGTCAACTATTGGCAGGGTAAGACAGCCCGTGGGCTGTCTCATGAATGACCTGCCGGAAGGAGCGTCGGCATGCCCGTCGTAACTATGCGCCAGCTGCTTGACAGCGGCGTCCACTTTGGACACCAGACCCGCCGTTGGAACCCGAAGATGAAGCGCTTCATCTTCACGGAGCGCAACGGCATCTACATCATTGACCTGCAGCAGTCGCTGTCCTACATCGACCGTGCCTACGAGTTCGTGAAGGCCACCGTTGCACACGGCGGCACCGTTCTCTTCGTCGGCACCAAGAAGCAGGCGCAGGAATCCATCGCCGAGCAGGCCACCCGCGTTGGCCAGCCGTACGTCAACCAGCGTTGGCTCGGCGGTATGCTGACCAACTTCCAGACGGTCTCCAAGCGCATCCAGCGCATGAAGGAACTCGAAGAGATCGACTTCGACGACGTCGCCGGTTCTGCTTACACCAAGAAGGAACTGCTGCTCCTTCGCCGCGAGCTCACCAAGCTGGAAACCAACCTCGGTGGTATCCGCAACCTGACCAAGGCGCCTTCCGCCCTGTGGATCGTTGACACCAAGAAGGAACACCTTGCGGTCGACGAAGCCAAGAAGCTGAACATCCCGGTTGTTGCCATCCTGGACACCAACTGCGATCCGGACGAAGTCGACTTCCCGATCCCGGGTAACGACGACGCCATCCGCTCCGTCAACCTGCTGACCCGCGTTGTTGCTGACGCCGTTGCTGAGGGCCTCATCGCCCGCAACCAGCGCGCCACCGGCACCACGGAAGCTCCGGAAGAGCCGCTGGCCGAGTGGGAGCGCGAGCTCCTCGAAGGCAGCAAGACCGAAGAGGCCGCTGCCGCTCCGGCCGCAGAAGCCGCTCCGGCTGCTGAAGCTGCTCCGGCTGCTGAAGAAGCACCCGCCGCTGCCGAGGAAGCTCCGGCTGCCGACGACGCCGCCGGCGAAGCCAAGTAGTCAGACCCAACAGTCTGCTCTGCTCTGCTGACAAATAAATCCGGATCTCCCCGCACGCTTTCCGCGTAAGGGGAACTGACAGGATGGCCGCTCACACTGGTGAGCTGCCGTCCTGTCAGTCCGTACACCACACAAAATTTCTAGACAGAGGGGTTCACATGGCGAACTACACTGCCGCTGATATCAAGGCTCTGCGCGAGCGCACGGGCGCCGGCATGATGGATGTCAAGAAGGCTCTTGACGAAGCCAACGGTGACGCCGAGAAGGCCATCGAAATCATCCGCATCAAGGGCCTCAAGGGCGCTACCAAGCGCGAAGGCCGCTCCACCGCAGAAGGCCTGGTTGCTGCCAAGGTCGACGGCGGCGTTGGCGTGATGATTGAAGTCAACTGCGAGACCGACTTCGTCGCGAAGGCTGACAAGTTCATCCAGCTCGCCGACAAGGTCCTGGCAGTTGCTGTCGAGTCCGGCGCAGCCGATCTCGAAACCCTGCTGGCCACCGAGGTCGACGGCAAGCCGCTGTCCGAGGTCGTCGTCGAAGAGGGCGCGGTTCTGGGCGAAAAGGTTGTTGTCCGCCGCATCTCCCGCATCGAGGGCGCAACGGTCGACGCCTACCTGCACAAGACCTCCAAGGATCTCCCGGCCCAGGTCGGCGTCCTGTTCGCTGTTGACGGCGAGGGCGAAGCAGCTGCCACCGCAGCCCACGACGTCGCCGTCCACGTCGCCGCGATGTCCCCGAACTACCTCTCCCGCGAGGATGTTCCGGCCGAGCTCGTCGAGTCCGAGCGCCGCATCGCCGAGGAAACTGCCAAGGCCGAAGGAAAGCCTGAAGCAGCCATGACCAAGATTGTGGAAGGCCGCGTTACGGGCTTCTACAAGGGCGAGGTTCTCCTCGACCAGGCATTCGCCAAGGATGCCAAGAAGTCTGTCGCCCAGGTCCTCGAAGAGGCCGGCGTCAAGGGCACCGCATTCACGCGTTTCCGCGTCGGTTCCTAGCCAGACACCAGTCAGACATTAGTCAGACACGCTGAGGGGGTGGTCACTGCGGTGGCCACCCCTTTTGCATGCACCCGGGACACCCTCCGGGAAGTCCGGGGAAGATCCGGGCAGCGCCGGGACCGGGCCGAATGAGGCCTTTGGTCCCCGGCACGATAACCTAGCTCAGAGTTCACCAACGGGAAGGCACCATGGAAACCGTCACCACTTCAGCCCAGCCAAAGAAGAGCCGGCGCCGAGTCCTGTTGAAGCTTTCCGGCGAGGTCTTCGGCGGCGGAAAGCTGGGCGTCGACCCCGACACCGTCCGCGGCGTGGCCAAGCAGATCGCCGCGGCAGTTCCCGACGTCGAAGTCGCGATCGTCGTCGGCGGCGGAAACTTCTTCCGCGGAGCCGAACTGTCGCAGAGCGGCATGGACCGTTCCCGCGCCGACTACATGGGCATGCTCGGCACTGTCATGAACTGCCTGGCCCTCCAGGACTTCCTGGAACAGGCCGGCGTCGAAACCCGTGTGCAGAGCGCCATCACCATGGGCCAGGTCGCCGAGGCGTACATTCCGCGCCGCGCCATCCGCCACATGGAAAAGGGCCGCGTCGTCATCTTCGGCGCCGGCGCCGGACTGCCGTACTTCTCCACCGACACCGTGGCCGCCCAGCGCGCCATGGAGGTCCACGCCGACGTCGTCCTGATGGCCAAGAGCGGCGTCGACGGCGTCTACACCGCGGATCCGAAGAAGGACCCCACCGCCGAGAAGCTGCACCGCCTCAGCTACGATGACGCCCTGCGCCGCGACATCCGCGTAATGGACCAGACGGCCATGACCATGTGCAAGGACAACAACCTCACCATGGTGGTGTTCGGCATGGAAGGCGAGGGCAACGTCACCCGCGCCATCCGCGGCGAGGACCTGGGCACCGTCGTCACCCCCTAGCAACGGCTAGGATGTTTTCAGGACATTTCCGCACCCCGCAGCACGCGGCTGGAAGCCGGAACACAACAGCACCCCGCCAACGGCGGGTGCACCAATTTCTGAGGAGAGATCGTGATCGAAGAAACCTTGCTCGAAGCCGGGGACAAGATGGACAAGGCGGTTGAAGTAGCCAAGGAAGACTTCGCCTCGATCCGTACCGGCCGTGCCAACCCGGGCCTCTACAACAAGGTCCTGGTGGACTACTACGGCTCACCCACGCCGCTGCAGCAGCTGGCCTCCTTCGCCATCCCGGACGCCCGCACCATCCTCATCACGCCGTTCGACAAGACCGTCCTGCGCGACATCGAACGTGCCCTCAGCGACTCCGAGGTGGGCGCGAACCCCTCCAACGACGGCAACGTCATCCGGATCACCATCCCGGACCTGACGGCCGAGCGCCGCAAGGAATACGTCAAGATCGTCAAGTCCAAGGGCGAGGACGCCAAGGTGTCCATCCGCAACATCCGCCGCAAGGCCAAGGAAACCCTGGACAAGCTGGTTAAAGACGGCGAAGCCGGCGAGGACGAGGGCAGCCGGGGCGAAAAGGAACTGGACGCCCTGACCAAGGCCCACGTCGACGGGATCGACGAGATGCTCAAGCGCAAGGAAGCCGAGCTGCTCGAGGTCTAATGACGCAGGAACAGGGGGACCCCGGAGCGGAAGTCCGGGTGCGGGGGAGGCAACGGAGGAACCCCACGCCCAAGGCCGGCAGGAACCTTCCGGCCGCCATAGCAGTGGGCCTCGGCATGCTCATCGTTGTCCTGGGCGGGCTGTTGTTCCTGCCGCTGGGATTCGTGCTCATCGTCACCACCTTCGCGGTCTTTGGCGTCTGGGAAGTCTTCCGGGCCCTGGAAGCCTCGGGGACCAGGCTGCCGATCATTCCGGTGATGACCGGCACCGTTGCGATGCCGGCGGCTGCCTACTTCGGCGGCCCCGAAAGCCTCCTGTTCGCGATGATGCTCAGCAGCGTGGCGGTCCTGATCTGGCGTTCCCTGGAGGGCGCCGCCGGTTCCGCGCGCAGCATCTTCGCCGGTGTCTTCACCCTGGCCTGGATCCCGTTCCTGATCAGCTTTGCCGTGTTGCCCCTGCACACGTTCGCGGGGGAGACACCGGTGGGGCTGTGGCCCGACGGCGTTATTCCCTCCGGGGCGTGGCAGATCGCCACCCTCCTGCTGCTGGTGGTCGCCAACGACACGTTCGGGTACCTCGTCGGCGCCTCGCTCGGCAAGCACCCGATGGCGCCGAAGATCAGCCCCAAGAAGAGCTGGGAGGGCTTCGCCGGCTCCATCGCCGGTGCCACCGCGGTCGGGGTGATTGCCGCCGTCTTCCTGCTGGACAAGCCGTGGTGGGTCGGCGTGGCCCTGGCCGTGGGCATGGTCGCCGCGGCCACCGCCGGAGACCTCTCAGAATCCATGGTGAAGCGTGAACTGGGGATCAAGGATATGAGCAGCATCCTGCCCGGCCACGGCGGGGTCATGGACCGGCTGGACTCCATCGTCTTCGCATCCCCGGTGGCCTTCATCCTTTACTCGATCTTTGCCGGCGCCTAAGGCATCCCGGCAACCCCCTCCGGCCCCTAGAATGGTGCCGGGCAAACCGGACAGTCCGGCCGAAGAGCATTGAAGGAAACAAAAGTTACAGTGGACATTCAACGGCAGATTCCTGCTTCCTTTGACCGCGTGCAGCGGAGCCAGTATGGCTACAACGCCAAGCAGGTCGACCAGTTCATGCAGCGCGCCCGGGTGTCGTTCGAATCGCCGCGCTCCTCCGCCCGGCCGGTCAAGAGCGCGGACGTCAGGTCAGTCTCCTTCGACCCAGTCAAGGGCGGCTATGTCGCGGCCGACGTGGATGCGGCACTGGACCGGCTGGAGGATGCCCTCGCCCTGCGGGAACGCGACGAACTCGTCGCCGAACGCGGCGAGGAAGCCTGGCTCCGCGAGATCGGCCGGCTCGCCGGACTGCTCCGCGGACGGCTGCACCGCCCCGACGGCCAGCGCTTCCGGCGCCCGGCCAAGGCCAAAGCGCGCAGTTACAACACCACGGACGTGGACGATCTCTGCCACGACCTGATCGGCTACCTCGAAGAGGACAAGCCGCTGAGCGTGGACAACATCCGCCGCGCGGTCTTCCGTCCCGCCGTCGGCAAGGACGGCTACGAGGAAAACCAGGTGGACGCATTCCTGGACCGCGTCGTCGAGCTCATGGCAGCCATCGACTGATCGCGCCTAGCGCTCGGTGACCAGCGGCCGTTCCGGAGTATGCAGCCGGGTCATGAGCCGGGTGATGGTCCGTGGCACCCGGTCCCGGGTGGCCCGGGAGACCAGGACCATCACGGCAAACGCCGCCGGAACTGTCCAGGCCGCGGGCTGCGCCAGCCAGGCCGGGGTTCCGCCGGCACCCAGCACGGCTCCGGCGACCATCGCTCCGCCGCACAGCACGGCTCCCGTCACCATGCCGGCGATCGCCCCGGCGTCGGTCAGCCCGCGCCACCAGATGCCCAGCAGGAGCACGGGGCAGATCGTCGACGCGGTGAACGCGAACACCATCCCCACGCTGCCGGCCAGCGCGAGCGAACCCGTCATGGACGCGATGCCCAGCGGGACCACCGCAGAGATCACGGCCGCCCGACGGAAGCCCTGGACGCTGCCGCCGAAGAGGTCCTGGCTGATCACACCGGCGAGCGAGACCACCAGCCCGGAGGTCGTCGACAGGAATGCGGCGAACGCCCCGGCCACCACCAGCGCGGACAGCAGGTCCCCGGCCAACCCGCCCACCAGCTCACCGGGAAGCAGCAGCACCAGCGCATCCGCCTGCCCGCTCTGCGCCAAGTGGGGCGCGAAGACCCGGCCGATCAGCCCGTACGCCGTCGGGAACAGGTAGAACACCGACAGCAGGCCGAGGACAATCAGTGTGGTCCGGCGGGCCGACTGCCCGTCCGGATTCGTGTAGAAACGCACCAGCACATGCGGCAACCCCAGCGTCCCGAACAGCAGCGCCACCAGCAGGGAGATGTTCTGGTACATCCCCGCCGGTGCGGCGCCCGTCGGGTTCACGGACGCCTCTGCCGCGACGGGGGTTCCGGAATCCGCCAGCACGAAGAAGATGAACAGGACGGGCACGGCCAGCGCCGTCAGTTTCAGCCAGTACTGGAACGCCTGGACGAACGTGATGGACCGCATGCCGCCCGCCACCACGGTGAAGCAGACGACGGCGACCACCGCCACCATTCCCACCCATGCCGGCAGCCCGGTAGTGATCCGGATGGCCAGCGCCGCGCCGTGGAGCTGCGGGACAATGTAGAGCCAGCCGACCATCACGACGACGACGCTCGTGACGCTGCGGACCACCCTCGAATCGAGCCGCGCCTCGGTGAAGTCGGGGATCGTATAGGCGCCGGAACGGCGGAGCGGGGCGGCGACGAAGAGCAGCAGCATCAGGTAGCCGGCGGTGTAGCCCACCGGAAACCACAAGGCGTCCGTGCCGGAGAGCAGGATGAGCCCGGCGACGCCGAGGAAGCTCGCCGCCGAAAGATACTCGCCGCCGATCGCCGAGGCGTTCCACCAGGGCCGGACCGTGCGGGAAGCCACGTAGAAGTCGCCGGTGGTGCGCGAGATCCGCAGGCCGTAGAAACCGATGCCGGCCGTGGCCAGCGAGACGGCGGCGAACGCCACAATGCCGACGGCCGGGTTCACGGGCGCATCACTTGTCCCCGACGAGATCCCGGTAGCGGGACTCGTTCCGGGACGCCGTCCGGATATACAGCCAGGCGCTGAGGCCGACCACGGGATAGATTCCGGCGCCCAGCAGCACCCAGTCGAAGGGGAGGCCCATGATCGTTGATTCGGCGAGGCCGGGGACCAGTCCCAGCATGAGCGGGAATGCGGTCAGGATCAGCAGGAATCCGGCGGCCACCACCACCCCGAGCCGCAGCTGGGAGCGGATCAGTGAGCGGACGAACACCTGCCCGGCGTCGGACTCCTCGGCTGCCTCGCGCGAGTCGGCGGCCGACCGGATGGCCGGCAGCGCGCTGCTGCCTGCCTGCAAACTGCGGGGCGCGGTGACGCGGACGCGGGTCATGCCTGCGGCCGGATCCGGGTCGCCTCAAGCTTCTCCCGGACGGACGGCAGGTGCCGCCGGCTGATGGGCAGTTCGGCCCCTGCCACGGTGACACTGGGCCGGGCGGCGGCAAGCTTCATGTGGCTGACGTGGGTCAGCGCGATGAGGTAGGAACGGTGGATCCGGATAAAGCCGGCGTCCGCCCACTGCTGCTCGAGGTCGGCCAGCGGGACACGGATGAGGTAGCTGGCGTCGGCGGTGTGCAGCCTGGCGTAGTCGCCCTGGGCCTGGACGTAGGTGACGTCCTCGCGGCGGATCATTTTCGTGGTGCCGCCGAGGTCAACGGTGATCATCTCAGGCGGCGGCGCGCCGTCCTTGAGCAGCTCGCAGATCCGGCCGACGGACTTGGCCAGCCGCTCGGCCCGGACGGGTTTCAGCAGATAGTCCACGGCGGCCAGTTCAAAGGCTTCCAGGGCGCAGTCCTCGTCGGCGGTGACGAAGACGACGGCGGGCGGTTTGGTGCTGCGCGAGATGACGCGCGCGATGTCCAGGCCGGAGACCGCCGGCATGTGGATGTCGAGGAAAACGGCGTCGACGTTCTCCGCTTCGAGGGCGCGCAGCGCCTCGGCCCCGGAGGACGCGCGGTGGATCATGCCGATCCGGTCGTCCTTGCCAAGCAGGAAGGCCAGTTCCTCGACAGCGGGCAGCTCGTCATCGGCGACGAGGACGTTAATCATGGATCAAGACTACTGCCGCGGGCGCGTCAGCCGGCCGCAGGCTCAGGCGTCGTGCCGGGGCTGCGACTTGGGGACGCGCATCGTGATCAGGGTGCCTTCGCCGGGCGCAGTTTCGATCACGAGCCCGTTGTCGTCGCCGTACACCTGCCGCAGCCGGGCATCGACGTTGCGGAGCCCCACATGGTCGCCCTCACCGTGCCCGGCGAGGACTGCCCGCAGCTGCTCCGGATCCATGCCCACGCCGTCGTCCTCGATGGTCACCTCCGCGAAGGCGCCGGAGTCGTTGGCCGTGATGGAGATGTGGCCCGGCCCCTCCTTGGCCTCCAGCCCGTGCCGGACCGCGTTTTCCACGAGTGGCTGCAGGCTCAGGAACGGGATCACGGTGCTGAGCACCTCGGGGGCGATCCGCAGGCTCACCTGCACGCGGTCCCCGAACCGTGCCCGTTCCAGCAGCAGGTAGCGGTCGATGCAGCGCAGCTCCTCCGCGAGGGTGGTGAAGTCGCCGTGCCGGCGGAAGGAATAGCGGGTGAAGTCGGCGAACTCCACCACCAGCTCGCGCGCCCGGACCGGATCCGTGTTGATGAACGAGGCGATCGCGTTCAGGGAGTTGTAGATGAAGTGCGGGCTGATCTGCGCCCGGAGCGCCCGCACTTCGGCTTCCATCAGCAGCGTGCGCGAAGCATCCAGTTCGGCCAGTTCCACCTGCGTCGCCACCCAGTCGGCCACCTCGCTGGTGGCCCGGACCAGCCCGGCGCCGGCCGCCGGTGCGAAGGCGGCCACCACGCCCACCACCCGGGTCCCGGTCTTGATCGGGGCGATCACCGCGGCGCGTTCCACGTCCGGGCGCGTCGCGACGGCGCCTTTGCCCTGCGCGAGTTCCTGCACCTCGCCGGCCGGGATCACGGCGGTGTGGCCGCCGTCGAGCACTCCCGCCGACAGCTCCATCAGCAGCGGTTTGAGTTCCTCGCCGGCACCGTCCCAGGCGAGCACCCCGGAGGCGTCGGTGATCGCCAGGGCGTCGCAGCCCAGCAGGCTGCGCAGCTGCCGGCTCGCCTTGGCGGCACCGGCCGGATTGAGCCCGGTCCGCAGGTGCTGGCCGGCGCGGGAGGCCGCGTGCAGCGTCTTGTAGGTGGCCCGCTCCGCGTCGGTGCCAAGCTCCCGGAAGGAGCGGAGCACCTTCAGTCCCACAGCGACGACGACGGCGATCGCCGCCGCGATCACGGCGATGGCGGCGGCGGTGAACAGGGGAGAGTCGGGCATGGGCCCAGCGTATCGCGGCACCTGCCGGACGGGGCCGCAGGTGCGTCCGACTGCCTTTCAGGCACGGTTTCAGGCGCCGCTGAGCGCAGCATCGGGACCGTTGAGCGACGCAGGGCACGGCGGATCTGGAATGTAAGCCGCATCACAGGAGACAGTGATTGCAGTCACATTGGCCGGAGGGCTGTTCGGAGCAGGCCAGGGCAGCCGGTGTGGACTCGCCAGTCTCAATGAGGAGGAACGATGGGTAACGAAGCCCAAGAAACGGACGCTACGGCGGCCGTGGACTTCAAGGAAGTCCAGTCGACGCCGCGGTTCCAGGAATTGCGCAAACGTCACCGCAGCTTTGTCTTTCCGATGGCCATTGCATTCCTGCTCTGGTACTTCGCTTATGTCCTGCTGGCCGACTACGCGGTGGAGTTCATGTCCACCAAGGTCTGGGGCAACATCAACATCGGCCTGATCCTGGGCCTGCTTCAGTTCGTGACCACGTTCGCCATCACCGGCTGGTACGTCAGCTACTCGAACCGGAGGCTGGACCCCATCGCCGCCGAAATCCGTCAGGAAATCGAAGGCCACGAGTTCGACAAGCACGGTAATCCAGTGAGCGGATCGGCAAAATGACAACATTGATGGTTCCCGCGGTCAACGTCGCCGCCCTCAAAGACACCACCCTGCTGAACATGGGCATCTTCGCCCTGTTCGTGGCGGTCACCATGGTGATTGTGTTCCGCGCCAGCCGCAACAACAAGACGGCCGCCGACTACTACGCGGCCGGACGTTCGTTCACCGGTTCGCAGAACGGCACCGCCATCGCCGGCGACTACTTGTCCGCCGCCTCGTTCCTGGGCATCACCGGGGCCATTGCCATCAACGGCTACGACGGCTTTATGTATTCGATCGGCTTCCTCGTCGCCTGGCTCGTCGCCCTGCTGCTCGTCGCTGAGCTCCTGCGCAACACGGGCAAGTTCACCATGGCCGATGTGCTCTCCTTCCGGCTCAAGCAGCGCCCCGTGCGCATTGCCGCCGCCATCTCCACCCTTGCGGTTTGCTTCTTCTACCTGCTGGCCCAGATGGCCGGCGCCGGCAGCCTGATCTCCCTGCTGCTGGGCATCAGCGACTGGGGCGGGCAGGCGCTGGTGATCATCGTCGTCGGCGCCCTGATGATCATGTACGTCCTGATCGGCGGCATGAAGGGCACCACCTGGGTCCAGATCATCAAGGCCATCCTGCTGATTGCCGGCGCCGCGGTCATGACCTTCTGGGTCCTGGCAATCTACGGCTTCAACCTCTCCTCCCTGCTCGGTGGCGCCGTCGAAACCGCGGGCAACCCGGCCATCCTCAACCCGGGACTGCAATACGGCAAGTCCGAGACCTCCAAGCTCGACTTCATGTCCCTTGGCCTGGCCCTGGTCCTGGGCACCGCCGCCCTGCCGCACGTGCTGATGCGCTTCTACACGGTCCCGACCGCCAAGGAAGCCCGCAAGTCCGTGGTCTGGTCCATCTGGCTGATCGGCCTGTTCTACCTGTTCACACTGGTGCTCGGCTACGGTGCCGCGGCACTGGTGGGCGCCGACACCATCAAGGCCGCCCCGGGCGGCGTCAACTCGGCCGCGCCGCTGCTCGCGTTCCACCTCGGCGGACCGCTGCTGCTCGGTTTCATCTCGGCCGTGGCCTTCGCGACCATCCTGGCGGTTGTCGCGGGCCTCACCATCACCGCAGCTGCCTCGTTCGCCCACGACATCTACGCCAACGTCCTGGCCAAGGGCAAGGCCGACCCCGACACCGAGGTCAAGGTGGCGCGGAAGACCGTTGTTGTGATCGGCATCCTGGCGATCATCGGCGGCATCTTCGCCAACGGACAGAACGTCGCGTTCCTCGTGGCGCTGGCCTTTGCCGTGGCGGCCTCGGCCAACCTCCCCACCATCCTGTACTCGCTGTTCTGGCGCCGCTTCACCACCCAGGGCGCCATCTGGAGCATGTACGGCGGACTGGGCTCGGCGATCATCCTGATTGCGCTGTCGCCGGTGGTCTCGGGCGCCAAGACGTCCATGATCCCGGGCGCCAACTTCGCGATCTTCCCGCTGAGCAACCCCGGCATCGTCTCCATCCCGCTCGCGTTCTTCCTGGGCTGGCTGGGCACGGTACTGGACAAGAAGCTGGAAGACACCACCAAGCAGGCCGAAATGGAAGTCCGTTCCCTTACCGGTGTGGGCGCCGAAAAGGCCACCAACCACTAAGGGCATCGGCGGACCCCCGCCCGCTCACACCACAGGAGCCCCCGTGCAACCCGCACGGGGGCTCCTGCCGTGTGGTCCCGGCTCCGGAGTTCCGCAGCCACTCCCGGTGCCGCCGTGAACCCTGCGGGCGCGCCGGCGGAACCGTCAGACGTCGGCGGAGCCGCGCTCCAGCAGGGGCTGCATCCGGAACGGGATCATCTCGCTCATGGCCAGGGCGGTGTCCGTCCGGTCCACGCCGTCGCAGGACAGGATCTTGCCGTTGATCCGGAACAGGTCCTCGGCGTCGAGCGCTACCACCCGCAACAGGAGATCCGCCGAGCCTGTCAGGCCGTAGCCCTCCAGAATCTCCGGAATGCCAGCCAGTTCCACGGCGAGCTGGCCGAGTTTCTGCTGCTGGACATGCACCGAGATGAACGCCATCAGCGGGTAGCCCAGCGATGCCGGGTTGATGCGGCGCTCAAAGGACAGGAAGACGTGTTTCTTCTCCAGCTGGGCCATCCGGGCCTGCACGGTATTCCGCGACAATCCGAGCTTCTGGGCCAGCGCCACGACGGTCCGCCTGGGGTCGCGTGCCATGGCCGAAAGCAGGCGCGTGTCGGTGCCATCCAAGGGTTGCATAATGCGCAAGATTAGCACGGTGCAACGGCCCCCGGCAGTGCAGAATGCTCAATTTATCCGCAGGCGGTTGTACCCAATGGGCATTGTGAGTAGGGTCACAACTATCCGGGGCAACGGCGCCCGGGCGGCCGGTGCGCGCCAGGATCACGAGTCCTGCGAGTAACGGTCAGACGACGTCAGAAGGTGCGGACAACTGTGTTTACCGACGACGCGGGCAAGGGCGGCATTTCCGCCGGGGGCCCCGGGAACAGTGCAGAATCAAACAGGCGGACGGGCGGGGACCTCGTCCAACTCATCACCCCCGGGGGTGAACGCGTAAGCCATCCGGAGTTCGATCCCTGGGTCCAGGACGTCAGTGACGAGCAGCTCGGTGCGCTCTACGAGGACATGGTGGTCATCCGCCGGATCGACGCCGAGGCCACCGCCCTGCAGCGTCAGGGCGAACTTGCCCTCTGGCCGCCGCTGCTGGGCCAGGAAGCCTCCCAGATCGGCTCGGCACGGGCCCTCCGTGACGACGATTTCGTTTTCCCCAGCTACCGTGACAACGGCGTCGCCTACTGCCGGGGAGTAAACCCCGAGGACATCGTCAAAGCCTGGCGGGGCAACGCCCTGGCCGGCTGGGACCCCTACACGGTCAACGTCGCCACGCAGCAGATCATCATCGGCGCCCAGACCCTGCACGCCACCGGCTACGCGATGGGCATCCAGAACGACGGCGCCGACTCGGTCGCCGTGGCCTATTTCGGCGACGGCGCCACGAGCGAGGGCGATGTCAACGAGGCCCTAGTGTTCGCCGCCAGCTTCCAGTCTCCTGTGGTCTTCTTCTGCCAGAACAACCACTGGGCCATCTCCGAGCCCGTCCGGCTGCAATCGCACATCCAGATCGCGGACCGCGCCGCAGGCTTCGGCATCCCCAGCATGCGGGTGGACGGCAACGACGTCCTGGCCGTGATGGCCGCGACCCGCATCGCCATCGACCGCGCACGACGCGGCGGCGGCCCCACCTTCATCGAGGCCGTCACCTACCGCATGGGCCCGCACACGACGGCGGATGACCCCACCCGGTACCGCGACGCCAACGAGCTCGAGGACTGGGCCGCCAAGGACCCGATCGCCCGGCTGAAGTCGCTGCTGGAACGCAAGGGGCTCCTCACCGAGGACCTCGAAACCGCAGTCGCCGCCAAGGCGGACGCCGTCGCGAAGGCACTGCGGGCGGGCACCATTAACATGCCCGAGCCGGCGCCGATGGACATCTTCAAGCACGTCTACAGCACGCCCAATTCCTCGCTGGACCGCCAGCAGGACCACTATTCCCGTTACCTGGCTTCCTTCGGCGATCCCGCAGAAGCCGCTTCTGAAGAAGGTGCACGCTGATGACGAAGATGACCTTCGCCCGAGCCATCAATTCGGGCCTGCGCAAGTCCCTCGAGAACGATCCCAAGGTGATCCTCATGGGCGAGGACATCGGCGCCCTCGGCGGCGTCTTCCGCGTCACCGACGGCCTGCAGAAGGACTTCGGCAAGCACCGCGTCGTGGACACCCCGCTGGCCGAGTCCGGCATCATGGGCACCGCCGTCGGACTCGCGTACCGCGGCTACCGTCCGGTGGTGGAGATCCAGTTTGACGGCTTCATCTACCCGGCGTTCGACCAGATCGTCAGCCAAGTCGCCAAGATGCATTACCGCACCCAGGGCGCCGTCAAGATGCCCATCACCATCCGCGTGCCGTTCGGCGGCGGCATCGGCTCCCCGGAACACCACTCCGAGTCGCCGGAGGCCTACTTCACCCACACGTCCGGACTGCGCGTCGTCAGCGTCTCCAACCCGCAGGACGCGTACACGATGATCCAGCAGGCCATCGCCTCGGATGATCCGGTGCTGTACTTCGAACCCAAGCGCCGCTACCACGACAAGGGCGAGGTGGACGAGACCCTTGACCTCGGCGCCGCCCTGTCCCTGGAGAAGGCCCGCGTCGTCACCGAAGGCACGGACGTGACGCTCGTGGCCTACGGCCCGCTCGTCAAGACCGCCAAGGACGCCGCACTCGCCGCCGCCGACGAGGGCGTGTCGGTCGAGGTCATCGACCTGCGCTCACTCGCACCGTTGGACTTCGCGACGCTGGAAGCCTCGGTCCGGAAGACCGGCCGGCTCGTCATCACGCACGAAGCCTCCCAGACCGGCGGCATCGGCGCCGAGGTCGCCGCCAGCATTACCGAACGGTGCTTCTACCACCTTGAGGCCGCCCCGGTCCGGGTCACGGGCTTCGACGTCCCGTACCCGTACTCAAAGCTTGAAATGCACCACCTCCCGGGTCTGGATCGGATCCTGGACGGCGTCGACCGTGCACTGGGCCGCCCCAACTCCCTGAGCGGACTGGAAGGATGAGCGCCACCATGATCAAGGAATTCAGGCTGCCGGATCTCGGTGAGGGCCTCACCGAATCGGAAATCGTCGCTTGGAAGGTCGCGGTGGGGGACACCGTCACGCTCAACCAGATCATCGCTGAGGTGGAAACGGCCAAGGCCGTCGTCGAGCTTCCCTCGCCTTTCGCCGGTGTGGTCGCGGCCCTGCACGAACAGCCCGGCACCGTTGTGGAGGTCGGCAAGCCGATCGTTTCCTTCGAGGTAGAGGGCGACGACGGCGCTGCCGCCGGCGGCGATGGCGTTGACGCGCCCGCCAAGCGCGAACCAAACCTTGTTGGCTACGGAGCCGTCCTGGAGAATTCCGGCCGGCCCGCCCGCCGCGCCCGCAGCTTCGCTGCGCCGTCGGCTCCTGCCGCCGCGCACGTTCCGGTCGTCGAGCCGGCCACGCCTGCCCCGGCCGCCGCGCCCGCGCCGGTGGTCGCGCAGGTCGAGGCGCCGCCCGCCCCGACCCAGTCCGCGGAACGCCCGCGGTCCACGCCGCCGGTGCGCAAGCTGGCCAAGGATCTCGGCGTCGACCTCGCGGCCGTCACCGGCACGGGGGAGTTTGGGCTCATCACCCGCGACGACGTCCGCAACTTCGTCGGCGGGGGAGACCTGCCGGTGGCACCCCGGGACCTGGCCGGCGTGTCCGTCCAGGCCCAGGCCCCGGCGCAGGGCGAGCGGGAAACCCGGACGCCGATCAAGGGCGTACGGAAGTTCACCGCCGCCGCCATGGTCTCCAGCGCCTTCACCGCGCCGCACGTCACGGAATTCCTGACCGTCGATGTCACCCCGACCATGGAACTGCTGGCGAAGCTCAAGGCCAGCCGCGCGTTTGCCGGCTACAAGCTGACGCCGCTGACCATCGTGTCCAAGGCCGTGCTCATCGCCCTGCGCAACCACCCGACGCTCAACACGCGCTGGGATGAGGCCAAGCAGGAGATCGTCCAGTACAACTACGTGAACCTGGGCATCGCGGCCGCCACCCCACGCGGCCTCACCGTTCCGAACATCAAGGACGCCGACCGGATGTCCCTGCTAGAGCTGTCCACGGCGCTGACCGGGCTGACGGACACGGCGCGCGCCGGCAAGACCTCCCCGTCCGAGCTTTCCGGGGGCACCATCTCGATCACCAACATCGGCGTCTTCGGCATCGATGCGGGCACACCCATCCTGAACCCGGGCGAGGCCGCCATCCTGGCCCTCGGCGCCGTGCGCAAGATGCCGTGGGAGTACCGGGACGAGGTGGCACTGCGCCAGGTCATGACGCTCAGCCTGTCCTTCGACCACCGCCTGGTCGACGGCGAGCAGGGCTCACGCTTCCTGCAGGACCTCGGCGCCATGCTGTCCGACCCGGGCATGGCCCTCGCCATGGTCTAGCACTCCGGACTCACAGCTGCCGGCTGCCCCCTAACCGGGGGCGGCCGGCAGCTTTGTTTGCGGCCGCCCTTCTCCGTGCGGGGGCACTTTGGGCGGAATGTTCGACGTCGGGACCATGGATGTCGGCGTGGCCGCGCCGAAGTGCCCCCGGAGCGCGGCACGGCGTGAGCCGCGGGGCAGGGGGATCCCGCGCAGGCAGGTGGCGCTGGCAGGGGGCGGTCAGCCGAGCGGGGCGGGAACGGCCGGGGCCATCAGCGCCGCCAGCGCCATGCTCTGCAGCAACGGCCGGGCCCGCTTGACCGCAATCCGGCGCCCGTGGCTGCGGACCGAGTGCGGGGTCGAGTTGATCAGGCCGAACGTGGCTTGGGCGCGCATCCGGAGTTCAGCTGCCTCGGTCTCGGGGTGCAGGCCGGCCAGCACCTCGACCCAGAGCTCCACATAGTTTCTCTGCAGCGTGCGGACCTCGGCCTGGTCCTCGTCCGCGAGGTTGCTGAAGTCCTGGTCCTGCACCCGGATGACGTCGGGGTTGCTGAGCGCGAAGTCCACGTGGAACTCCACCAGCCGGTGGAGCGCAACGGCGGCGCCGTCGGAATCGGCAATCACGCGCCGGCCGCCGTCGAGCAGGTCCTGGCTGACGCTGAGCAGCAGCGCCCCGAGGACGGCCTGCTTGCCGGAAAAGTGCCGGTACACCGCCGGGCCGCTGACGCCTGCCGCGGCGCCCAGGTCCTCCAGCGAGACGCGGTTGAAGCCGTCGACGGCGAACAGTTCGGCGGCCGCGGACAGGAGGGCCTGCCGGCGGTTCTCCTTGGCCTGGCTGCGCTGTGTGGAAGCGGGAAGGGCCGGAGGGGCCTGGGTTGTCTGGCTGGACTCGGTCACCGGCACGTCCCTCGTTTCAAATTTCCACCTGACAGTAATTTCCACCTGACAGTACTGTCCAGTGTTGGACATCACAGTTAATAGAGACTAACCTAAATCTCAGTTATGCGGTACTAACCGAAGTGGCCGGAACGGGCGCGCTACAGGTCCCCGGCATGAAGGCCCAGAACGGAAGCAGTCAATGGAGACAATCGCCAGCCAGGTGGACGCCACGAGCGCCGCCTTCGCCGCGAACCGCGAGGCCCAGCTGGGGCTGGCCCGCGAGCTGAAGGAACGCCTCGCAACGGCAGCCCTGGGCGGGCCGGAAAAGTCGCGGGAACGCCATGTGGCGCGCGGCAAACTCCTGCCGCGCGAACGCATCGACCAGCTGCTGGATGACGGCAGCCCGTTCCTGGAGATCGCGCCGCTGGCCGCCAACGGCATGTACAACGACGATTCCCCCGGCGCCGGCGTGATTGCAGGGATAGGCCTGGTCCACGGCCGCCAGGTCCTGGTCATCTCCAATGACGCCACCGTCAAGGGCGGAACCTATTACCCGATGACGGTGAAGAAGCACCTCCGTGCCCAGGAAATCGCCCTGGAGAACCGGCTGCCCTGCATCTACCTCGTGGACTCGGGCGGCGCCTTCCTGCCCAAGCAGGACGAGGTCTTCCCGGACAAGGAACACTTCGGCCGGATCTTCTTCAACCAGGCCAAGATGTCCGCGGCCCGGATCCCGCAGATCGCCTCGGTGATGGGCTCGTGCACCGCGGGCGGCGCGTACGTCCCCGCGATGAGCGACGAGACCGTGATTGTCCGCAACCAGGGCACCATCTTCCTGGGCGGCCCGCCGCTGGTGAAGGCCGCCATCGGCGAGATCGTCACGGCCGAGGAACTCGGCGGCGGCGACGTGCATTCCAAGATCTCCGGCGTCACCGACCACCTGGCCGAGAACGACGAGCACGCCCTTCAGATCGTCCGCGACATCGTCTCCACCCTGCCGAAGCCGGCCTCCCCCGCCTGGGACATCGACACCGCCGTCGAACCTGTGGCGGATCCGGCGGAGCTCTATGGCACGGTCCCCACGGACGTCAACGCGCAGTACGACGTCCGCGAGGTCATTGCCCGGCTGGTGGACGGCAGCCGCTTCCACGAGTTCAAGAAGAACTACGGCACCACCCTGGTGACCGGCTTCGCGAAGCTGCACGGCCACCCCGTCGGGATCGTAGCCAACAACGGCGTGCTCTTCAGCGAATCCTCTCTCAAGGGAGCCCACTTCATCGAGCTCTGCGACCAGCGCGGCATCCCGCTGATCTTCCTGCAGAACCTCTCCGGCTTTATGGTCGGCAAGGACTACGAGCAGGGCGGCATCGCCAAAAACGGCGCCAAGATGGTCACCGCCGTCGCCACCGCCCGGGTTCCCAAGCTGACCGTCGTGATCGGCGGGTCCTTCGGAGCCGGCAACTACTCCATGTGCGGGCGGGCCTACTCGCCGCGGTTCCTCTGGATGTGGCCGGCGTCCCGGATCTCGGTGATGGGCGGCAACCAGGCCTCCAGCGTGCTCGCCACCGTCAAACGGGACCAGTACGAGGCCCGCGGCGAGGAATGGTCCGCCGCGGACGAGGAAGCGTTCAAGGCCCCGATCAAACAGCAGTACGAGGACCAGGGCAGCCCCTACTACTCCACCGCCCGCCTCTGGGACGACGGCGTGATCGACCCCGCGGACACCCGCACCGTCCTGGGACTGGCGCTCGACGTCGTCTCCCGCACCCCGCTGCCGGAGACCTCCTTCGGCCTTTTCCGGATGTGAGCCCCGCTGTGACTGTTACTTCCACACCCGATACCTCCACCCCCACGAAGCCCCTCTTCGGCACCGTCCTCGTCGCCAACCGCGGCGAGATCGCGTGCCGTGTGATCCGCACCCTGCGGGCGCTGGGCATCCGTTCGGTGGCGGTCTATTCCGACGCCGACGCCGGAGCCCGGCACATGCGGGAAGCCGACGTCGCCGTGCGGATCGGCCCCGCCGCCGCGGCCGAGAGCTACCTCAAGATCGAGGCCATCCTCCAGGCCTGCCGCGACACCGGCGCCGAAGCCGTGCACCCCGGCTACGGATTCCTCAGCGAGAACGTGGACTTCGCCCGCGCGCTGGAAAAGACCGGGATCACATTTATCGGGCCCGGCGTCGAATCCCTCAACGTCATGGGCGACAAGATCCGCTCCAAGAACCACGTCACCAGCTACGGCGTCCCGGTGGTCCCGGGCATCGCCAAACCCGGCATGACGGACGCGCAGCTGATCGAGGCCGCGGCCGGCGTCGGCTTCCCGCTGCTGATCAAGCCTTCCGCCGGCGGCGGCGGCAAGGGCATGCACATTGTCGAACGCCCCGAGGAGCTGGAGGCGACGCTCGCCACCGCCCGCCGGGTCGCGGCCAGCGCCTTCGGCGACGACACCCTGTTCCTGGAGCGGCTCGTCCTGACCCCGCGGCACATCGAGGTCCAGGTCCTCGCGGACAACCACGGCAACGTCATCCACCTGGGGGAGCGCGAGTGCTCGCTGCAGCGCCGGCACCAGAAAGTCATCGAGGAAGCCCCGTCCCCGCTGCTGGAATCCCTGCCCGACGGCGCCGAGATCCGGGCCCGCCTGGGCGAGGCCGCCTGCAACGCGGCGCGCAGCGTCAACTACAGCGGTGCCGGCACCGTGGAATTCCTGGTCTCCGATAACGCGCCGGACGAGTTCTTCTTTATGGAGATGAACACGCGCCTGCAGGTCGAGCACCCCGTCACCGAAATGGTCACCGGAGTCGACCTCGTCGAATGGCAGGTACGGATCGCCGCCGGCGACGAACTCACCGTGCAGCAGGAGGACGTCGTCCTCACGGGGCACTCCGTTGAGGCACGGGTCTACGCGGAGATCCCGGAGAAGAACTTCCTGCCGTCCACCGGACATGTCCTCCTTCTGGACGAGATCCCCGGACCCGCCCAGCGGCCCAGCGCCCCGGCCCGCAACGAGGTCGAAACAACCCGGGGCCGGGTCCGGGTGGACTCGGCCCTGCTGGACGGCCTCGAGATCTCTTCGAGCTACGACCCGATGATCTCCAAGGTCATCGCGTGGGGGGAGGATCGCACCGCGGCCATCGACACCCTCGACGAGGCGCTCGCCGGGTACACCGCGCTCGGGATCGACACCAACGTCGAGTACCTGCGGCTGCTGATCAACGACGGAGACGTCCGCGCGGGCCGGCTCGACACTGGCCTGATCGAACGCAAGATGCCGGATTTCAGCTTCCGGCGCGTGGGGGATGCCGAACTCGTGGTCGCGGCCTTGTACGCCATGGCCATGGCGGAGGAATCCACGCGGGAGGACCGTGACGACAACCCCTGGCGGCGCCGCGACGGCTGGCGGATCACTTCCCCGGCAGCGCGGCGGATCAGCCTGGGCACCTCCGATGGCGGCGTTGCCACAGTGGAGGTCAGCGGCCCGGTCGCGGGTGAACAGGTCAGGGTGAGCGTGAACGGAGGCCCGCAGCTCACGGCCTTCCTGCAGTTCACCGCGCGGGATCGCCCGGTGCTCACCCTCGAGGGCGAGACCAGCAGTTATGCACTTGCCCCCGTTCGCACCGGTCCTCCGGCCCAGAGCTGGATGGCTCCCGATCCCCGCGTCCTGTCGGAAATCTTCCTCGGCAACGAGGGCTGGTCCTGCCGCCTCGAGGTGCTCACCCGCGAGACCCGGCTGGCCCGGGTGCTGGCCGCCGTCGAACGCGAGGAGGGTGCCGCGGACCCGGCGGTGCGTTCACCGATGCCGGGCACGGTGGTGTCCGTCTCCGTGAACAACGGGGACGCCGTCACGGCTGGGCAGGTCCTGCTCGCGGTGGAAGCCATGAAGATGGAACACCAGCTCGTGGCGCCGCTGGACGGAACCGTCCACATCAGCGCCGGCACCGGCGACCTCGTGAAGGCAGACCAGGTCCTGGCCACAATCCACCCCGTTCACCCGACCGAGCCCTCCAAGGCCGAGGACACCATCGAGGAGTCCGTCATCGCCATGGGTGCCGCGGACTAGCCTCACAGCTTCGCTACAAGACCACAGTTCTCAGACAGCACCACAGACAGCACCACAGACGAAGGAGTCACCATGCCGGATTTTGAACTCACCGAGGACTACCAGGACCTCAGCAACACCGTCCGCGAATTCGCCGACGAAGTGGTGGCCCCGGTCTCCGCCAAGCACGACGAGGAACACAGCTTCCCCTACGAGATCGTCTCGCAGATGGCTGACATGGGCCTGTTCGGACTGCCGTTCCCGGAGGAGTTTGGCGGCATGGGCGGCGACTACTTCGCCCTGGCCCTCGCGCTGGAACAGCTCGGCCGCGTGGACCAGTCCGTCGCCATCACCCTCGAGGCCGGCGTCTCCCTCGGCGCCATGCCGATCCACCGCTTCGGCAATGAGGCCCAGAAGCAGGAGTGGCTGCCTCTGCTCGCCTCCGGCAAAGCCCTCGCCGGCTTCGGCCTGACCGAGCCGGAAGCAGGCTCCGACGCCGGCGGCACCAAGACCACCGCAAAGCTCGGTGGCGGCGAATGGGTCATCAACGGCAACAAGGAGTTCATCACTAACTCCGGCACCGACATCACCCGCCTCGTCACCGTCACCGCGGTCACCGGCCAGGAGGAACGCCCGGACGGCAGCATCAAGAAGGAAATCTCCACCATCCTGGTGCCCACGAACACTCCCGGCTTCAAGGCGGAGAAGGCCTATAACAAGGTCGGCTGGAACGCTTCGGACACGCACCCGCTGACGCTGGACAACGTCCACGTCCCCGAGGAAAACCTGCTGGGCACCCGGGGCCGCGGCTACGCCAACTTCCTCTCCATCCTGGACGAGGGCCGGATCGCGATCGCGGCGCTGGCAGTCGGCGCGGCCCAGGGCTGCGTGGACCAGTCGGTGAAATACGCCAAGGAGCGCAGCGCGTTCGGCCAGAACATCGGCAAGTACCAGGCCATCGCGTTCAAGATCGCCCGGATGGAAGCCCGCGCCCACACCGCCCGGCTGGCCTACTACGACGCGGCCGCCCGGATGCTCGCCGGCAAGCCGTTCAAGACCCAGGCTGCCATCGCTAAGATGGTCGCAGGCGAGGCAGCCATGGACAACGCGCGGGACGCCACCCAGGTGTTCGGCGGCTATGGCTTCATCAACGAATTCACCGTGGCGCGCCACTACCGCGACTCCAAGATCCTTGAGGTCGGCGAGGGCACCACGGAGGTCCAGCTGATGCTGATCGCCCGCGAACTGGGGCTCTGACCGGCCCGCTGGCCGCAACCGTCGAGAGAAGGAACAACGATGATTAACAAGGTTGTTGCCAGCGCCGCCGAGGCCGTCGCGGACATCCACGACGGCGCCTCGCTCGCCGTCGGAGGCTTTGGACTCTGCGGCATCCCGGTGGCCCTGATCGATGCGCTGCACGCGAGCGGCGCGAGGGACCTGGAGACCGTCAGCAACAACTGCGGCGTCGACGACTGGGGGCTCGGGATCCTGCTGAAGGACGGCCGGATCCGCCGCACCATCAGCTCCTACGTGGGGGAGAACAAGGAGTTCGCCCGGCAGTACCTCGCCGGCGAGCTCGAGGTGGTCCTCACCCCGCAGGGCACGCTGGCCGAGAAGCTGCGTGCCGGCGGGGCGGGAATCCCGGCGTTCTACACCCCTGCCGGCGTCGGCACGCAGGTGTCCGACGGCGGCCTGCCGCAGAAGTACGACGCCGAGGGCAACATTGCGATCGCCTCAGCGGCGAAGGAGGTGCGCAGTTTCAATGGCGCCGACTATGTCCTGGAGGAATCGCTGACCCCCGACTTTGGCCTCGTCCACGCCTGGAAGGGCGACCGCCACGGCAACCTCGTCTTCCACGCCACCGCAATGAACTTCAACCCGCTCTGCGCCATGGCCGGGAAGATCACGATCGCCGAGGTGGAGGAACTCGTGGAGCCGGGGGAGCTGGACCCCGAACACGTCCACATTCCCGGCATCTTCGTCCAGCGCGTGGTGCTTGCACCCGGCGCCGAGAAACGGATCGAGAAGCGCACGGTGGCGCTGGCCGCAGCGTCGGCCTCCGGCAGCACACCAGCCGCCACTGACGCTTCCGACCCCGCCGCCGCAACAGACCAGTCAGGAGCCTAGGCCATGGAATCCAACAGCCTGCCGGGCGCACCGCCCCGTCCCGAAGCGGTCCGCCACGAATACCGGCCCCCCGCCGTCGGGCATCCCGCCGGTGTGGAGGGCAAGGGGTGGACGCGCAACGAACTGGCCGCGAGGGTGGCGCGGGAGCTGCAGAACGGGCAGTACGTCAACCTTGGCATCGGCATGCCCACACTGATTCCCAACTACATCCCCGCCGGCGTCGAGGTGGTGCTGCACTCCGAGAACGGAATCCTCGGCGTCGGACCCTACCCGGCCGAGGACGCGGTGGATCCGGACCTGATCAATGCCGGCAAGGAAACCGTCACGGTCAACAAGGGCGCCGCGTTCTTCGACTCCGCCGCCTCTTTTGGGATGATCCGCGGCGGTCACGTGGATGTCGCCGTGCTCGGCGCGATGGAAGTGGCCCGGAACGGTGACCTGGCCAACTGGATGATCCCGGGCAAGATGGTCAAAGGCATGGGCGGCGCCATGGACCTGGTGTTCGGCGCCAAGAAGGTGATCGTGATGATGGAGCACGTGGACCGCAACGGCCGGCCCAAGATCGTGGAAAAGTGCTCGCTGCCCCTGACCGGCAAAGGCTGCGTCGACCGCATCATCACGGACCTGGCGGTGATCGACGTCGTGACGGAAGGGGGCACGTCCCGGCTGGTCCTGCGTGAACTCGCCCCCAACGTGACGGCCGAGGACGTGGCCGCGGCCACCGGAGCCGAACTCTTCGAGGAAGACCAGGAACTGACGGTATGACAACGAATTCCCAGCACGCGGCCGAACCCCGCGCCATTGAACCCCGCGTCGTTGAACAGCGCGGACTGTACTTCGACGAGCTCGAGGAGGACGTGGTCTACGCGCACCGGCCCGGCCGGACCGTCACCGAAGCGGACAACGTCATCTTCACCACCATGACCATGAATACGCAGGCCCTGCACCTCGATGCCGCCTGGAGCGCGGAGCAGCCGTTCGGCCAGCGCCTGATGAACTCCATGTTCACGCTGGCCACTGTGGTGGGGCAGTCCGTGCCGCAGCTGACCCAGGGCACCATCATCGCGCAGCTGGGGCTCACGGACGTGTCCTTCCCGCACCCGATGTACCACGGCGACACCCTGTACACGGAGACCGTGGTGACCGGGAAGCGGCTGTCGTCCTCCCGCCCCGGCCAGGGGATTGTGACCATGAAGCACACCGGCCGGAACCAGCACGGCGAGGTCGTGGCCCTAGCCACCCGCAGCTGCCTGATGTGGACACGGGATGCGCATTCCGAAGCCCGGAACGCGCACAAAAGGGCAGAATAGATCCATGAGTTTCCTGATGGGCCCCGCCCTGCTGTTCTGCCCCGCCGACCGCCCCGAGCGCTACCAAAAGGCGGCCGAGCGCTCCGACGCCGTGATCGTGGACCTCGAGGACGCCGTCGCGCCGGCGGACAAGCAGCGGGCCCGCGGCGCGATCCTCGCCCAGCTTGGCGCCACGGGGGACGTCCCCGAGCTGGACCCGAGCCGCACGATCGTCCGGATCAACCCTGCCGGCACGGAGGAGTTCGAGAAGGACCTGCACTGCCTCAAGCACACGCCCTACCGGCACATCATGCTGGCCAAGGCCGAGAGTGCCGCCCAGCTCAAAGAACTTGAGGGCTACAGCGTGATTGCGCTCTGCGAGACGGCGCTGGGGGTCATGAACGCCGCCGCCATCGCTGCCGAACCCAACGTGGTCGGGCTGATGTGGGGCGCCGAGGACCTGCTCGCCTCGCTCGGCGGCACCTCCAGCAGGACCGACGACGGCGCCTACCGTGCGGTCGCGCTGCACGCCCGCTCCACCGTGCTGCTGGCCGCCCGCGCGTTCGGCAAGGAAGCCGTCGACTCGGTCTACGTCAACATCCCGGACCTTGACGGCCTCGCCGTCGAAGCCCGCGACGCCGTAGCCTCGGGCTTTGGCTCGAAGGCGTGCATCCACCCGAACCAGGTGGCCGTGGTCCGCGGGGCCTACGCGCCGTCCGAGGCTGAGGTCACGGCAGCCGCCGAACTGCTGGCCGCAGCCGCCGATGCAGGCTCTGGTGTCTTCCAGTTCAACGGCAAGATGATCGACGGGCCCATCCTCAAGCACGCCGAATCCACGCTCCGCCGCGCCGGGCGCTAG
Source organism: Arthrobacter sp. NicSoilB4 (assembly GCF_019977335.1). NCBI lineage: Bacteria > Bacillati > Actinomycetota > Actinomycetes > Micrococcales > Micrococcaceae > Arthrobacter > Arthrobacter sp. NicSoilB4. Next base: position 1,302,433 of record NZ_AP024653.1, read on the forward strand.
CTTCTGAGGCTACGGCTTACGTCTTGCCGGCTCGGAGTGTGGCTGCGGCCCGGGCGCCGGGGTTCGAACCTCGTCGATTCGCCACGAATGGCCGCTATGGCGGGTCGTTTAGCGGCCGTTTGCGTCAGATGGGTGCACTTTCGTGCGCTGCACGTGCCATTGACCGGCGCCCTTGGTTTCTCCGCGGGCCGGTGATCGTGTTCCGCGGTGGGTGTCTCGTCGATTCGCCACGTATGGCCGCTATGGCAGGTCGTTTAGCGGCCATTTGCGTCAGATGCGTGCACCTGGTGCTCAGCACGTGCCGCGGGGTGTCCTGGCTTGCTCCGTGGGGTAGTAGCGGTGTGGCCAAGAGGTCTGCACTTCGTCGATTCGCCACGTATGGCCGCTATGGCAGGTCGTTTAGCGGCCATTTGCGTCAGATGGGTGTTCCTGGTGCTCAGCACGTGCCCTTGGGTGGCTTGGCTTGCTCCGTGGGGTGGCAAGGGCGCAGTCTTGGCGTCCGGACCTCGTCGTTTCGCCACGTATGGCCGCTATTGCGGGTCGTTTAGCGGCCATTTGCGCCAGATGGGTGCACCTCGGTGCACAGCATGTGCCATTGGGCGTCCCGGCCTGCTCCGCGGGGTAGTAATGGTGGGGCCAAGAGGTCTGCACTTCGTCGATTCGCCAAATATGGCCGCTATGGCAGGTCGTTTAGCGGCCATTTGCGTCAGATGGGTGCACGCTGGTGCGCAGCATGTGCCATTGGGCGTCCCGGCCTGCTCCGCGGGGTAGTAATGGTGGGGCCAAGAGGTCTGCACTTCGTCGATTCGCCACGTATGGCCGCTATGGCAGGTCGTTTAGCGGCCATTTGCGTCAGATGCGTGCACCTGGTGCTCAGCACGTGCCGCGGGGTGTCCTGGCTTGCTCCGTGGGGTAGTAGCGGTGGGGCCAAGAGGTCTGCACCTCGTCGTCGATTCGCCACGAATGGCCGCTATGGCGGGTCGTTTAGCGGCCATTTGCGTCAGATGGGTGCCTGATTGCTCGGAGCCGGGGTCCGCGAGGGATTCAAACGTGACGATTTGGCGTGCTCAGTGCAGCCCTGCGCATCTAGTGGGCATGCTCCGTGGTGTCCGCTGTGAAAGGTGGACATGCTCAGCGGAGTCCACCGCAAAGTCTGGGCATGCTCAGCGCTTCCACAAGTACCTGTTCTCCGGCCGCCCCGCAGCACCGTAGCGGGGGGTGAGCCGGGCGAAGCCGTGGATGACCAGATACTCGAGGTAGCGCCGGGCGCTGACCCGCGACAAGCCGAGCTGGACGGCCATCCCGGCCGCCGAGACATCCTCCGGGCTGGACTTGAGCGCGTCGATTACGGCGTCCAGTGTGGGCCTGGACAACCCCTTCGGCAGCCTCGCCAACGGCTCGGCCAGCCGCTCGCCGGCCGGCCCCGCCATGGTGTCCGCGGCGGTGGCCCGGCGGGTCGGCGCAACGAGGCGGTCGATGCTGTCCTGGTCCAGCGGGCCGGCAGTCCCGCCCGCGGCAAGCTCCCGGCGAAGGAGCAGATACTCGTCGAGCCGTTCATTGAGCGCCTGGGAGGTGAAGGGCTTCACCAGATAGTGCAGCACCCCGCCGGCCATGGCGCCCCGGACCGTCTCCAGCTCCCTCGACGCCGTGATCACCAGGACGTCCAGGGCCTGCTGGCGGCCGCGGAGTTGCTGGAGCACGTCCAGGCCGGACATGTCCGGGAGGTGGATGTCCAGCAGGACCAGTTCCGGCCGCAGCTCCGCCGCCAGATCGAGCCCCTGCTGTCCTGTGTGGGCCAGGCTGACGACGTCGAAGCCGCCGCGGGCCAGCAGGAACCCGTGGTGGATCCCGGCGACTGCCACGTCATCGTCAATGATGAGGGTGCGAATGGGGCTCATTGTTTTTGTAGTTCCGCCTCTCTTGTCCTGAGTACCACCGTAAAGCAGGCGCCGCCCAGCGCGGATTGCGACACCGCGGCCCCGCCGCCCCGGCGCAGGGCCACCCGCTGGACCAGCGCCAGCCCAAAGCCGCGGCTGTTGATCCCTTCGGCGGGTTTGGTGGTGACGCCGGCCTCGAAGACGGCCGCACGCTCGGCCTCTGGCACGCCGGGGCCGTCGTCCTCGACCGTGATGGTGCGCTCGCCGTCGGGAGACTCCTCCAGCCGGACAGCCACGGTGCTGTCGTAGCCGGCGGCGTCCACGGCGTTATCGACCAGGTTCCCCAGGGCCGTAATGACGTCCCCGGTCCCGTCCGGCGTGCACACCGAATCCGGACTGACAAGGAGCTCGACGCCGCGCTCGGCGCAGACCGTGGACTTGGCAATCAGCAGCGCCCGGACATCGTGATCGGTGATTCCTGCGGCGAGCGGGCGGCTGACGAAGGCGGCGTCGCTGTGGCTCCGGCCCAGGTACTGGACGGCCTTGTCCTGCTCGCCCAGCTCCAGGAGGCCCGAGATGACGTGCAGCTTGTTGGCGAATTCGTGCGCCTGGGCCCGGAGTGCCTGCGTCACGTCCAGGGCGCCGTCGCGGTCGCGGAGGATCGTATGGAGCTCGGTGCGGTCGCGGAGAATAAGGACCTTGCCGACCTCCCGGCCGTCCACCGTCGCCGCGTTGACCTTGCCCAGCAGGATCCGCTCCCCGGAGAGCACCAGCTCCTCTGTGGCTGATCCGGCCGTCAGCATCCGGCGGATCCCGGGTTCCAGGCATTCGCTGGCTGGCTTTCCGGCGATCTCCCCGCCTAGGCCCAGCAGCCGGCGGGCCTCGTCGTTGACCAGCGCCACGTTACCGTCGGCGTCGACGGCGACCAGTCCCTCGCCCAGGCCGTGCAGCATCGCGTCGCGGGTCTCGAGGAGCGCAGCGATCTCCTCCGGCTCCAGCTTGTAGATCCGGCGCCACACGAGCTTGGAGATGTACATCGCCCCCAGCGATCCGAGCAGCGCCGCCCCGAGGAGCCAGCCGAACAGCTGCGGAAGGTCCTCGTAGAGGTCCTCGGCCAGGGTGGTTTCGAGCACGCCGACCGAGGCCGAGCCGATCACGGTGCCGCCGCCGTCAAAGATGGGAACCTTGACCCGCCAGGATTCACCCAGGGTTCCTGTCTGGGTGCCGACGTAGATCTCGCCGGACAGCGGTACTGACGGATCGGTGGAAACGGGCCTGCCGATTTCCGCCGGGTTCGGATGGGACTGCCGGACGCCGTTCCGGTCCGTCACCACCACGTAGGTGACGTTCGATGCCTGCCGGATGACCTCGGCGATGGGCTGGATGATCTGGGCCGGCTGCGGGGTCCCGAAAGCATGCACCACCGAGGGCAGCCGGGCCACACTTTCGGCGACGCCGATCAGCCTGCCCTTGTAGGCGTCCCTGAGCTGCTGTTCCTGCATCCGGATGGTCACGGCCCCCACTGCCGTCAGGACGGCCAGCACAATGGCGAGCTGCAGCGCCACCAGCTGGAAGCGTAAGGGAATCCTGTGAACCATGTCACAAGTTTCCCATCCGGCGCCGGCCCCCACGTCCCAAACCCGGGCTCCGGGCCGTGACCAATATGACCACTACTACCTCTATGGCCAAATTCTGGCCCCCGCGCCGGGCCGCTCCTAGTCTCTGGGAAGTGATTCCGATGACGTGCGTCACATTTCAACAAGGAGAAACCATGACCTCCCACTACAATTTCACGCTGCCCAGCTTCACCCGCCGTGCTGCGCTCGCTGCCGGGGCGGCCGGCGTCGTCCTCGCCCTGTCGGCCTGTGCCGGCGGTGCCAGCGGCGCGGCGGCAGGCCAGAGCGGTGCGGCAGCCGACCCCATCAAGAAGCTCAGCATCATTGTTCCGGCCAACCCGGGCGGCGGCTGGGACCAGACGGGCCGTGCGATGCAGCAGGACCTGCAGTCCAACAAACTCGTCACCTCCGCCCAGGTCAGCAACATCGGCGGCGGCGGCGGCACGAACGGCCTGGCCAAGCTTGCCACCGAAAAGGACGCCAACACCCTTATGGTGATGGGCTACGTCATGGTGGGCGCCGTGGAAACCAACGCCGCCAAGACCCGGCTGGAAGACACCACCCCGATTGCGCGCCTGACCGAGGAGCCCCTGGTCCTGGTGGTCCCCGCGTCGTCCAAGTACCAGTCCGTTCAGGACCTCGTGGACGACATCAAGGCCAACGGCAAGGGCGTGGCGATCACCGGCGGTTCGGCCGGCGGCGCGGACCACATCCTGGCCGGCCAGATCCTCAAGTCCCAGGGCGTCGCATCGGACAAGCTCAACTACATCGGCTATTCCGGCGGCGGCGAATCGATCGCTGCCCTGCTCGGCAACAAGGTCCAGGCCGGCATCTCCGGCGTTGGGGAGTACGCCGAGCAGGTCAAAGCCGGCAAGGTCCGGGCGCTCGCCGTCTCCGGCACGTCCGAGGTGCCGGCCCTGCCGGGCGTCAAGCCGCTGAAAGACCAGGGCATCGACGTCGTACTGACCAACTGGCGCGGTGTGGTGGCGCCGGGGTCCATCGATGACGCGCAGAAGGCGAAGCTGACCGAGGTTGTCACCAAGCTGCACGGCACGGAGGCCTGGAAGGCCACCCTGGCCAAGAACAACTGGGACGACGCCTTCCTCGCCGGTGACGGCTTCAAGACCTTCCTCACCGAGGACATCGCCAAGGTCAAGACCACTCTCACTGAGATCGGCCTGGTCAAGTAACAATGTCCGTCCAAGTCAGCACGCCCGCGAAGCGGCCCACGGGGGAGATCCTCTTCGCCCTGGTGTTCGTGAGCGTGGGCGCGGCCGGCCTCCTGGCGGCGGGATCCATTCCGATCCCGCCGTCGGAGACCGGCATCGGCCCGCGGGCCTTCCCCTACATCGTGTGCACCATGCTGGTGATCGTCGGCACGGGCATCGTCGCCCAGGTGTTCCGCGGCAAGGTAGGCCAGGCCGAGGAAAGCGAAGACCTCGACGCCACCGCCAAGACCGACTGGATCGCCCTGGCGAAACTCGTGGGCTTCGTGGTCCTCCACATCTTCCTGATCGAACCGGCCGGTTGGCCCGTTGCCGCGGCCGTGCTGTTCAGCGGGGCGGCGTGGTCGCTTGAGGCCAAACCGCTCTGGAAGGCGGTCATAATTTCCGTGGTGCTGGCGCTCGTGCTGCAGTACGTCTTCGGCGGACTGCTGGGCGTCTCCCTGCCGCCGGGGCCGCTGCTTGAGGGGGTGCCGTTCTTCCATGGATAGCTTCATGTTGCTCCTGGAGGGCTTCTCGACGGCGCTTCAGCCGGTCTACCTGCTGTACGCCCTGGGCGGCGTCTTCGTCGGCACCGCCGTCGGCGTGCTGCCCGGCATCGGTCCGGCGATGACCGTCGCGCTCCTGATGCCCATCACCTACGCGCTGGATCCCGCGGCCGCCCTGATCGTGTTCGCCGGCATCTACTACGGCGGCATGTACGGCGGCTCCACCACGTCCATCCTGCTCAACACGCCCGGCGAATCGTCCTCGATCGTCACGGCGCTCGAGGGCAACAAGATGGCCAAGGCAGGCCGGGGCGCCGCGGCACTGGCGACGGCGGCGATCGGCTCGTTCGTCGCCGGCACCATCGCGACCGTGCTGCTGTCCTTCCTGGCGCCCGTCGTCGCGGAACTGGCCGTGGGCCTGGGGCCCGTGGACTACGTGGCACTTATGGTGGTGGCGTTCCTCACCGTCGGCGCCCTGCTGGGCGCCTCCGTGCTGCGCGGCCTCGCGTCACTGGCGCTGGGGCTGTTCATCGGGATGATCGGCATCGACGACAGCACCGCGCAGCAGCGGTTCACCTTCGACAACCCCACGCTCGTTGACGGCATCGACATGGTCCTGGTGGCTGTGGGCCTCTTCGCCCTCGGCGAGGCCCTGTACGTGGCCTCCAAGCTGCGGCACGGGCCGGTCGAGGTCATCCCGGTCAGCAAGGGCAAAAACGCCTGGCTGTCCAGGGAGGACTGGAAACGGTCCTGGAAGCCCTGGCTGCGGGGCACCTTCATCGGATTCCCGATCGGCACGGTGCCCGCAGGCGGCGCGGACGTCTCCACCTTCCTGTCTTACGCCGCGGAACGGAAACTGGCCAAGGGCGCGAACAAGGCACAGTTCGGCAAGGGGGCCATCGAAGGCGTCGCGGGTCCGGAAGCGGCGAACAACGCCGCTGCCGCCGGCGTCCTGGTCCCGCTGCTGACGCTCGGAATCCCGACGACGGCGACAGCGGCCATGATGCTCACCGCGTTCCAGCGCTACCAGATCCAGCCCGGGCCGCTCCTGTTCGAGAACCAGGGCGCTCTCGTGTGGACCCTGATCGCCTCGCTGTATGTCGGCAACCTGATGCTGCTGGTGCTCAACCTGCCGCTGGTCGGGCTCTGGGTGAAGATCCTGCAGATCCCGCGGCCCTACCTGTACGCAGGCATCCTGGTCTTCGCGGCCCTGGGCGCCTTCTCGGTGAACTTCGCCGCGGCCGACGTCGGCATCCTGCTGGTGGTGGGCATCCTGGGCTACTTCATGCGCCGCTACGGCTATCCCGTGGCGCCCATGGTGGTGGCGATGATCCTCGGGCCGATGTTCGAAGTGCAGCTGCGGCGCTCGCTGCAGCTGTCCCAGAACGATCCCGCGGCCCTGTTCTCATCGCCGTTCGCGGTGGTGGTCTATGTCTCCATGGCGCTGATCTTCGTCGGCTCCTGGTGGCTCCGCCGCCGGCAGGCTTCCCTGGAGGCAGCGCCGGTGAAGGACGAGTTGTCGGTCTAGACGGCAGGCTCCTCCCGATTCGCCGCAGAAGGCCGGAATGGTGACCACCATTCCGGCCTTCTGCGTCCGGCGGCTCTGTGCCCGGCCTTCTGTGCACGGAACTCAGTCCTCCGGCGGCAGGGACAGCGGCGGGATGGACTCGTAGAGCGGGATCCGGACCCAGCGCTCGCCGGTGGCACGGAACTCCTTCCGGGTGGCAAAGCGGTACAGGTAGCTGCGGGCCCGCACCCAGTGTGGCCGGGCGCCGTCGAACGGGTCATGCCGCAACAGCCGCAGGGTGCGGCGGTCGGCCTCCAGCAGCCTGGCCAGGAAGGCGTAGAACCACTCCTCGTGCACGGTGCGCAGCGGCAGGAACCACATCAGCCAGTCGAGGCGCAGGTGGTACGGCGCCCACTGGCGCGGGATGCGGCGGACGTCGCCGGGCTTGCCGCGGAAGCCGTATTCCCGCCAGTCCGCAGTGTCGTCGGGCTCGGCGTCGAGCGTTCCCTCCACCGCGATTTCGATCCGCTGCTTGGTGACCGTGCCAAAGGCGCCATAGGTGTTCCCCAGTTGCCAGCGGTTGAAGGCCGCGTTCATCAGTTGGTAGTGGGAGACCAGGTTCTGGACCGGGCGGTAGCTGAGCACCACCAGGAGCACTGTGGCGACCAGAACCACCACCAGCCACGCGACCGGCGCCTGGGTCCCGGAACCCGCACCCGTGCCGGCCGCCGCGTGCCAGTCGAGCGGGATTGCCGGGACCACGGCATGCGCCACGGGGTCGCTGACCGCGGCGAAGGCGAGCAGGATCGCCATCCAGTTGAGCCAGGCGAAGTTCCCGCTCGCCACCAGCCAGAGCTGGGTGAAAATAATGATTCCCGCCGCCGCACTGGCCAGCGGCTGCGGGGCAAAGAGGAAGAACGGCACCACCAGCTGGGCGAAATGGTTGCCGAGGACCTCCAGCCTGTGCCACGCCTTGGGCAGCAAATGCGCCTGCCGGCTGAGCGGACCCGGCATCGGCTGGGTCTCGTGGTGGTAGTACAGGGCGGTGAGGTCGCGCCACTCCCGGCCGCCGCGGATCTTGATCATGCCGGCACCAAACTCGAGCCGGAACACCAGCCAGGCCAGCAGGATCAGGATGGTCCGCGGCGGGGGAGCCTGGTCGGAGCCGAGGAAGGCCACAATGAACCCGGCCTCCAGCAACAGCATCTCCCAGCCGAAGCCATAGAACGTCTGGCCCACATTGACGATCGACATGTACAGCAGCCACAGGGCCAGGAACGCCAGCATCGGAACCCACGGCGGGCCCAGCTGAGGCAGGCCCAGGACGATCGTGGCGGCAATCGCCATGCCGGCCCCACAGACGGCCCCCAGCAGCCGGTCCGAGTAGCGCCAACTGAACAGGGTGGGCCTGCGCAGCCGGCGGGAGCGTGCCAGGTAATCTGGGACCGGCAACAGGCCGCGCTCGCCGAGAAGGGCCGGAAACTGGTTGAACGAGGACAGGAAGGCCACAAAATAAATGGCGGCGATGCCGCGCTGCAGCACCTGCCGGGCGAACTCGTACTCCGGCGCGTCAAACCAGGCCGTCCACTCCACGATCCCCACGTTACGCCTGCGGTCGGGGGCGTCAACGGACGGCGCCACCGGACGGCGCCACCCCGGCCTCGATGGGAACCCGAGCACCGAACGCGGTGCGGGATACTGGAACCATGCAGCCGCGCAAGATCGTCCTCCTCGGGTCCACCGGTTCCATCGGCACGCAGGCGATTGACGTCGTCGACGGCGCCCCGCACCTTTTCGACGTCGTCGCGCTCAGCGCGGGCGGCGGCAACCTCGAACTCCTGGCCCGGCAGGCCGTCCACACCCAGGCCCGGGCCGTAGGCACCGCGTCCGGCGACGCGAAGGCCCTCCAGGTCCTGATCGACGACGCCGCCGGTGCGGCCGGCGTGACAGGCTACCGCCCCGAGATCATCACCGGCCCGGACGCCTCCACCCGGATCGCTGAAATCGAGGCCGACGTCGTCCTCAACGGCATCACCGGCTCGATCGGGCTCGCCCCCACCCTGGCGGCGCTCAAGTCCGGGGCAACCCTGGCACTGGCCAACAAGGAGTCCCTGATTGTCGGCGGCGCGCTGGTCAAGGCGGCGGCCCGCGAAGGCCAGATCGTCCCGGTCGATTCGGAGCATTCTGCCATCGCCCAGTGCCTGCGCTCCGGCTCGGCGGCGGAGGTGGACCGGCTGATCCTCACGGCGTCCGGCGGCCCTTTCCGCGGCAGGACCCGCGACCAACTGCACGATGTGTCCCCGCAGGACGCCCTGGCCCACCCCACCTGGGACATGGGCCTGATGGTCACCACCAACTCCGCCAGCTTGGTCAACAAGGGACTCGAAGTGATCGAGGCGCACCTGCTCTTCGACATCCCGCTGGAGAAGATCGACGTCGTGGTCCACCCCCAGTCCGTGGTCCACTCGATGGTCCAGTTCATCGACGGCTCCACCATCGCCCAGGCATCCCCGCCCGATATGCGCCTGCCCATCGCCCTGGGCCTCGGCTGGCCGGATCGCGTCCCCGGCTCGGCCCGGCCGTGCGACTGGACCCAGGCCACCAGCTGGACTTTCGAGCCGCTCGACACCAAAGCGTTCCCCGCCGTCGGGCTCGCCAAGGATGCCGCCAGGCAGGGGAGTACCTACCCGGCCGTCTTCAACGCCGCGAACGAGGAAGCCGTGATGGCTTTCCACGAAGGGCGGATCCGGTTCACCGACATCGTCGATACGATCGAAGCGGTACTCAGCGAACACACAGGTTCCTCCGGGCTGACGGTGGAGTCCGTGCTGGATGCTGAAAGATGGGCACGTGCCCGCACCCACGAACGTTTAGCCCTCAGAAGCGTCTAGGAAGCAGCAGATCGAAGCATGAGCCCCGTCCTCCTCTTTATCCTCGGTGTCGTCTTTGTGGCGATCGGCATCGCCGTGTCCATCGCCCTCCACGAGGTGGGCCACCTGCTGCCCGCCAAGCTCTTCAAGGTCCGCGTCACGAAGTACATGATCGGGTTCGGGCCAACGCTCTGGTCCCGCAAAAAGGGCGAAACCGAATACGGCTTCAAGGCCATTCCGCTGGGCGGCTTCGTCTCCATGATCGGCATGTATCCGCCGAATAAGGACGACGGCACCGTGCGCCCCTCCAGCACCGGCATGTTCCAGTCCCTCGCCTCGGACGCCCGCTCACTGGCGCACGAGGAAGTCGGTCCCGCCGACGCGGACCGCGTCTTCTATAAACTGCCGGTCTGGAAAAAGGTCGTTGTGATGCTCGGCGGCCCGGCCATGAACATGCTGATCGGCCTCGCTCTGACGGCTGTGCTGCTGATGGGCTTCGGCATTGCCACCCAGACCACCACCATCGCCGACGTCTCCAAATGCCAGGTCAAGGCCGGCGAAACCGTTGACCCGGACTCCGCCGACTGCAAGCTCACGCCCGCCGCCTCCGCGGGGCTGTTGCCCAACGACGTCATCACCTCCTTCGACGGCAAGGCCGTCACCAGCTGGGACCAGCTCACCGGCTGGATCCGCGCCTCCGCGGACAAGCAGGTCAGCATCACGGTGGAGCGCGACGGCGTCCCGGTCACCACCACCGTCACCCCGGTCCTCTCCGCGCGTCCCGTGGTGGGCGACGACGGCCGGCAGGCCAAGAGCGCCGACGGCACCCTGCAGTACCAGGACGTCGGCTTCCTGGGCATCGGCGCGCAGACCGCCCTCGTGCCGCAGCCGGCGTCGACCGTCCTGCCGATGGCGGGCGAGAACATCAAGCAGATCACCGGCGTCGTCCTGAACCTGCCGGCCCGTGTTGCCGGTGTGGCCCAGGCAGCGTTCAGCGAGGAGCCCCGCGACCCCAACGGACCTATCAGCGTGGTCGGCGTGGGGCGCGTGGCGGGCGAGGTCGCCGCGATGGAGCAGGTCCCGATGCAGTCCCGGGTGGCCACCCTGGTGGGGCTCCTGGCCGGGCTTAACTTCGCCCTGGCCGTCTTCAACCTCATTCCGCTGCTGCCGCTCGACGGCGGCCATGTTGCCGGCGCGCTTTACGAAGGGGCGCGCCGCAGGATTGCCATGCTCTTCGGCCGCCCGGACCCCGGCGCCTTCGACATCGCCAAGCTGCTCCCGGTCACCTATGTGGTGGCGGTGCTGCTGATGGGCATGGGCGCACTGCTGATCTACGCGGACATCGTCAAACCGGTCAACCTCTTCGGCTGACGCGGCGGCGCAGGTCGAAACCGCGAGATCGCCGGAAGCCGCCAGCTCGCCGACACTGCACGGCGATTTTGGCAGCTTTCCGGCGATCTCGGAGGGCTGGGCCGTGAGTCGACCCGGGAGGACTAACCGGATTACGGTGATTTACATCGATCAGCCTATTTTGACTTATTTTTAGGAATCAGTTGAAAATGATTGATTCTCTAAGATCAGCCCCTTAAGGTGGGGCTATGTACGTGATGACCATCGACCAGCGCGGCAGCAGCGCCGACGTAGACCGTGTTCCCGGGCTTCTGGCGGAGTTGGCCGGCCTGTCGACGGCCGGACGCTTCGAGCGCTCAGTGGGCGACGAGGTCCAGGGTGTCGTGGAGCGGCCGGACGAAGTCGTGGAGATTGCCCTGCACGCCCTGCGGAGCGGCCGCTGGTACGTGGGAATCGGAGTGGGCGCCGTGGACCTGCCGCTGCCTGCCAGTGCGAGGGAAGGATCCGGGCCGGCCTTCGTGGCGGCGCGCGTGGCCGTCGAGAACGCAAAGTCCGGGTCAGCGCATGTGCCGGTCTCCGTCGTCTCCGGAGGGCTGCGCAGGGGAGAGGCTGCTCCCTCGCCCGCAAGATCAGCCGGTGCCCGCGCCTGCGCCAATGCCGAGGCGGTGCTGCGGCTGATCGGACGGCTCGTCCAGGACCGGACCGCCGCCCAATGGAAGGTCGTGGATGTGCTGCGCTCGGTGCAGCAGGGCCACTCCGGCACGCACGGCACGCAGAAAATCGCTGCCCAGGAACTGGGAATCACCGAACAATCGGTGAGCCGTGCGCTGCTGCGCTCGGGTTGGCAGGAAGAATGGGCGGCGAGGCCGGCGGCGGAAATGCTGCTGTCCTTCGCCCATGGAGTCATCACCGGCAACGGCGACGCCGGCGAGCAGCCTGCGGGCCGGGCCCGGGACATGGGCGTGGCCCGGCAACCGGATTCCCGCCCGCGGGACAGTACAGAAGGAGACCGGTGGACGCCCTCTGGATCACCCTGACCCTGCTCATGGCCGGCTTCGTCGGCTGGCCCGTCACCGCCCTGGTCTTCCGGCTCGCCCGGACCATCGATGACCGTGCCGACGCCGGCACCGGCCAGACTGACCCGGCCAACGATCCTGCAGCGGACGTCACCGTCGACCCCGCTGGCCCCGCCGCAACCACACCCTCCGCCGGCACCGTGGCCCTGGCAGCAGGCTCCGCGGCCGCCTCGGTGAACAGCGTCCGGATCCTGCGCGGCGGCGCGATCATCGGTGTCCTGGAGCGGCTGGCCGTCTGCCTGGCTATCCTCGCCGGCGAACCCGTCGCCATCGCCTACGTGATTGCCATCAAGGGCCTGGGCCGGTTTGCCGAGCTGAAGGAGACCCCGGTTGCCGCGGAGCGGTTCATCATCGGAACCCTCACGTCCCTGCTGTGGGCGGCCGGCGTCGCGGCCCTGGCGAAAGTGTTCTTCCTGGGCTGACTCCACCCGGCCACCGAAGCCACCTGCCCGCGCGGATGCCCCGGCCGGAGTTCGTCGGTGCCGGATGGGTACCTGGCCGCCGGGGCGATAGTGTATCCGTATGACTGTTTTTGCTGTTGAGTACGTATACGACGCCGAATCCTCAGAGGTCCGCGACGCCACCCGCCCCGCGCACCGCGAATGGACCGCAGGACTTGCCCAGGAGGGAACGCTGCTCGCCAGCGGCCCTTACGGTGACGGCGCCGGTGCCCTGCTCATCCTGAAGGCCGCCGACGAGCAGGCCCTGAACGACGTCCTCAAGCAGGATCCGTTCGCCACCGCAGGCGCCATCTCCGGCACCCGCACGACGGTCTGGGCCCCGCTGACCGGCCTCCTCGCCGGCCACGCCGCCTGACCGACACCGCCAGACCTACCTCGATACAAGGAGTCCATGTGACCTCGGTCAGCCTGGGAATGCCGTCAGCACCGCCCCCCGTCCTTGCGCCGCGCCGCAAGACCCGCCAGATCAAGGTGGGCTCGGTCGGCGTCGGCTCCGATTCGCCGATCAGTGTTCAGTCGATGACCACCACACCCACCACGGACATCAACGCCACGCTGCAGCAGATCGCCGAGCTCACGGCGTCCGGCTGTGACATCGTCCGCGTCGCCTGCCCTTCCGCGGACGACGCCGAGGCGCTGCCGATCATCGCCCGGAAGTCCCAGATCCCCGTGATCGCGGACATCCACTTCCAGCCGAAGTACGTCTTCGCCGCCATCGAGGCAGGCTGCGCGGCAGTCCGGGTGAACCCCGGCAACATCCGCAAGTTCGATGACCAGGTCAAGGAAATCGCCCGCGCGGCGAAGGACCATGGCACCTCGATCCGGATCGGCATCAACGCCGGCTCGCTGGAGCCCGGAATCCTGAAGAAGTACGGCAAGGCCACCCCGGAAGCCCTCGTGGAATCCGCCGTCTGGGAAGCCTCGCTGTTCGAAGAGCACGGCTTCAACGACTTCAAGATCTCGGTCAAGCACAATGACCCGGTCATTATGGTCGCCGCGTACGAGATGCTCGCCGAGCAGGGCGACTGGCCGCTGCACCTCGGCGTCACCGAGGCCGGCCCCGCCTTCCAGGGCACCATCAAGTCGGCCACGGCCTTCGGCGCGTTGCTCTCCCGCGGCATCGGTGACACCATCCGCGTGTCCCTTTCCGCTCCGCCGGTGGAGGAAATCAAGGTCGGCAACCAGATCCTGCAGTCGCTGAACCTGCGCCCGCGCAAGCTTGAGATCGTTTCCTGCCCGTCCTGCGGCCGCGCCCAGGTGGACGTCTACACACTCGCCGAGCAGGTCACAGCCGGGCTGGAAGGCATGGAGATCCCGCTGCGTGTGGCCGTCATGGGCTGCGTCGTCAACGGACCGGGCGAGGCACGCGAAGCCGACCTGGGCGTCGCCTCGGGCAACGGCAAGGGCCAGATCTTCGTGAAGGGCGAGGTCATCAAGACTGTCCCCGAGAGCCAGATTGTTGAGACACTGATCGAAGAGGCCATGCGTATCGCCGAAGAGATGGGGGAGGCCGATGGCGAAGATGCTGTCAAGGGTAGCCCCGTGGTTAGCGTCTCGTAAGGACGGCGCCGCTCCCGGCGTCGCCGTCCGGACCCTGGGGGGACCGGACACTTCCCAGCTTGTGGACCTGGCCCGGCAGGACGCCGTCGCCAATGTCTTTATCCTGTCCCATCTGAAGACCGCCGGTTCGGCGGCCCCCACCGCCGGCGGCGCCAGCATCCTGGGTGTGTTCGACGGCGGCATCCTCCTGGGGGCCTGCTGGGCGGGCGCCAACCTAGTGCCGGTGCAGCTGGACCCGGAACTTGCCGGCATGGTGGCGTTGGCGGCGCACAGCTCGGGCCGCCGGTACGCCTCGATCTTCGGCCCCGCCGACTCGGTCCTGGCCCTGTATGCCGGACTGGAACAGTTCGGCCAGGCGGCCCATGAGATCCGCGAAGACCAGCCGCTGATGACGATTTCCGGGCCGCCCGCCGTGGCGCCGAATCCGCGGCTGGGCTTTGGCCAGCTGGCGGATTTCGACAAAATCCTTCCCGCGTGTGCCGCGATGTTCGAAGAGGAAGTGGGCTATTCGCCGTACCTCGGAGGCCGGGAGTACTACAGCCGCCGGGTCAAGGGCCTTATCCGCGAGGGGAATTCCCTGGTCCATCTGGACGCCGCCGGCGACGTGGTGTTCAAGGCCGAACTCGGCGCGGTCACCCCGGACGTGACGCAGGTCCAGGGGGTCTGGATGAACCCGGCCCTTCGCGGCCAGGGCCTCAGCGCCGGCTACATGGCCGCCGTCGTCGTGCTCGCCCAGACCCGGGCACCGGTGACCAGCCTTTACGTGAACAATTTCAACGCCCGGGCGCGCGCCACCTACGAACGGGTGGGCTTTCGCCAGGTAGGCACCTTCGCCACGGTTCTTTTTTGACCGCAGTGCTATCTGACCCTGGGGCTTTTTGACTCCGGTGCTCGTCTGGCTCCGGGGCACTTCCAGCTGTCCGGTCACGAACAATTGACAGAAGTATTCTCCCGCCCCAGCAGTAACACTGGCCGATGAGAAAAATATCCGGATGCCGACTCTTGTTTTCGTGCCCCGTGTCACATAAGTTCGAGCTAGCCGTGTCGCATGGGCACGTGTTTCCCCGGGAGTACCAGCCGGGGTAGCAGACGCCCTTAGGGCAACACCAGGGGTCCACAGCCAGAGATTTGGCGGTAATGGGGGCCGCAGAGCCACGTCATGACAGGATGACCAGCCGGAGACGGCCAGGGGCTTCCGTCGTTTATGGCGTGGCTCTTCTGCGTCCGGGCTGACGGTAGATTAGTACGTGGACTCTTGTTCCGGTCACGCCGGTTCGCCTGGTTCACAGCCTTTTGTCACAGCCGGTATTCACAACTTGTATTCACAGCTTTGCTGCTTTGCCCCGCACCTTCCCAGAAACGGATAGATACCCAGTGGTCCTTCGACTCTCCAAGCTGTTCCTGCGCACCCTGCGTGAAGATCCCGCCGACGCCGAGGTGGCCAGCCACAGGCTCCTGGTCCGCGCCGGGTACATCAGGCGCGCCGCCCCGGGCATCTACACCTGGCTGCCGCTGGGGCTGAGTGTGCTGCGCAAGGTGGAGACGGTCATCCGCGAGGAAATGTCCGCCATCGGCGCCCAGGAGGTGCACTTCCCGGCGCTGCTGCCGAAGGAGCCCTACGAAGCCACCAACCGCTGGACCGAGTACGGCGAGGGCATCTTCCGTCTCAAGGACCGCAAGGGTAACGACTACCTGCTGGCGCCCACGCACGAGGAAATGTTCACCCTGCTGGTCAAGGACCTGTACTCCTCGTACAAGGACCTGCCGCTGAGCATCTACCAGATCCAGAACAAGTACCGCGACGAGGCACGTCCCCGGGCAGGCCTGCTGCGCGGCCGCGAATTCATCATGAAGGACTCCTACTCCTTCGACGTCGACGACGCCGGCCTGGACGCCAGCTACGAGGCGCACCGCGGCGCGTACCTGAAGATCTTCGAACGCCTGGGCCTCGAGGTCGTTCCGGTGTCTGCCACCGCCGGAGCCATGGGCGGCTCCAAGAGCGAGGAATTCCTGCACCCCACGGAGATCGGCGAGGACACCTTCGTCCGCTCCGCCGGCGGCTACGCGGCCAACGTTGAGGCCGTCACCACGGTGGTTCCCGCGGACATCGACTTCAGCAACGCCCCTGCCGCCGAGGTCCGGGACACCCCGGACACCCCCACCATCGAGACGCTCGTGGACGCCGCCAACGTCCTGGTGCCCCGCTCCGAGGCCGACGGCGGCGCCTGGACGGCCGCCGACACGCTCAAGAACGTAGTCCTTGCCGTGACCCTGCCCACCGGCGAACGCCAGCTTGTTGTCATTGGCGTTCCGGGCGACCGCGGCGTGGATCTCAAGCGCGTCGAAGCGAACATCGGGTCCTTCCTCCCGATCGCCGGCGAAATCACCCTCGAGGCCGCCGGTGAGGAGGACCTCAAGAAGCAGCCCCTCATCGTCAAGGGCTACCTCGGACCAGGTCTCTCCCTGGACGCGCCCCTGCTGGGCGCCGAGGGTGCCGCCAAGCTGCTCTACCTGGTGGACCCGCGGGTCGTCAGCGGCTCCGCCTGGGTCACGGGCGCCAACGAGGCCGGCAAGCACGTCTTCGGGCTGGTCGCCGGACGCGACTTCGGCTGGGACGGCGTCATCGAGTGCACCGAGGTGCGCGCCGGCGACGAAGCACCCGACGGCTCCGGCCCGCTGGAAACCGCCCGTGGCATCGAGATGGGCCACATCTTCCAGCTCGGCCGCAAGTACGCCGAAGCCCTGGAGCTCAAGGTCCTGGACCAGAACGGCAAGCAGGTCGTGGTGACCATGGGTTCCTACGGCGTCGGCGTCACGCGCGCCGTCGCGGCCCTGGCCGAGTCCAACCATGACGACAAGGGCCTCGTCTGGCCGCGCGCCGTCGCGCCGGCCGACGTCCACGTGGTCGCCGTCGGCCGCGGCGAGGAGATCTTCGCCGCCGCGGAGAAGCTGGCCCTCGAGCTCGAGGCTGCCGGCCTCGACGTGATCTACGACGACCGTCCCAAGGTGTCCCCGGGCGTGAAGTTCGGCGACGCGGAGCTGGTCGGCGTGCCGACCATCCTCGCCGTCGGGCGCGGCCTGGTGGACGGGGTCGTCGAGATCAAGGACCGCCGCAGCGGCGACGCCGAGAACATCCCTGTTGAGAAGGCTGTCGACTATGTGGTCGACGCCGTCCGCAACCACTAGCCCGCTGTACCTGCGGGCGTGGTTTCCGGACTCGAATCGATCGAGCTCAGTACCCTCATCCTGATCGTGGTCGCCGGCTTCGCCGCGGGCTGGGTCGATGCCGTCGTCGGGGGCGGGGGACTGATCCAGCTCCCGGCGATGCTGCTGGTGCCGGGCATCAGCCCGGTGCAGGCGCTGGCGACCAACAAGATGGGGTCGATTTTCGGCACCACCACCAGCGCGGTCACGTACTACGGCCGGGTGCGGCCGGATCTGCGCACCGCGCTGCCCATGGCGGTGATCGCCATGGCCGGCAGCTACGGCGGGGCGGTCCTCGCGGCGAACCTGCCGGCGAGTGTGTTCAAACCCATCATCGTGGCCGCGCTGATCGCCGTCGCGCTGTTCACGGCCTTCCAGCCCAGCGTCGGCCAGCTGACCAAGCTGCGCCACGAGGGTCACCGGCACTACGTTGTGGCGTGCCTGATCGGAGGCGTGATCGGCTTCTATGACGGGCTGATCGGCCCCGGGACCGGGTCCTTCCTCATCATCGCGCTCGTCTCGGCGATGGGCTACGCCTTCCTCGAAGCCAGCGCCAAGGCCAAGATCGTGAACGTGGCCACCAACGCCGGAGCCCTGCTGTTCTTCGTCCCGCACGGTGCCGTGCTGTGGGGTCTCGGACTGGTCCTTGGCGTCTCGAACATGGCCGGCGGCTACCTCGGCGCCCGGACGGCCGTCAAACAGGGGAACAAGTTCATCCGTATCGTGTTCCTGGCCGTGGTCGGGGCGCTCATCGTCAAGCTAGGATCGGACATCTGGCAGGACAGCTTCGCGTAGCAGCCACTCCCTGTTCCGCCGTCCCCGGGCGTAGCATGCAGCTATGTCAGCACCCGAAGAACGCTACAACGGTGCCCTGGAGGCTGCGGCCCGGCACGCACGGCAGTGGCTGGAGAGCCAGGAAACCCGGCACGTGGGCCCCCGCGTGAGCGCTGCGGACCTGGCGGCCGACTTTGGCGGTCCGATGCCCCGGAACGGAACGCCGGCGGCGGAGGTGGTGGACTACCTGGCCACGAAGGCCGAACCCGGGCTGATGGCCATGCCCTCGGGACGGTTCTTCGGCTGGGTCATCGGCGGGACCCTGCCGGCCGCGCTGGCCGCGGACTGGCTTGTCAGCGCCTGGGACCAGAACGCGGTGCTCCGCTATGCGTCTCCTGCCGCGGCGGCCATCGAAGAAGCCGCCGGCAGCTGGCTCCTTGAGCTGCTGGGACTCCCCGGGGAGTCGGACGTCGGGTTTGCCACCGGTGCAACGATGGCGAACTTTGCCGGGTTGGCGGCGGCGCGCTGGCGCCTGATGGCCGACGCCGGCTGGGACCTTGACGGCGACGGCCTCGCCGGGGCACCGCGGATCCAGTGCTTCGTGGGACAGGAACGGCACGACTCGGTTGACGTCGGCCTGCGGTATCTGGGTTTGGGGCGGCCCACGGTGGTGCCCGCGGACCGGCAGGGCCGCATCGACCCGTGGGAACTGGACCGTGCCCTCGGCCGCGCCGTTGACCAAGCGTCAGCCGCGGGATCACGCCCCGCCCCGATGCTGGTCTGCCTGCAGGCAGGAAACCTGCATTCCGGCGCCTTCGATCCGTTCCTCGAGGCAATCGCCGTCGCAAAGGCGCGCGGCGCGTGGGTCCATGTGGATGGCGCGTTCGGACTCTGGGCCGCGGCCGTCCCGGAGCTCGCCGCCCTGACCGCCGGGATGCAGGGGGCCGATTCGTGGGGCACCGACGCGCACAAGACCCTCAACGTGCCGTATGACTGCGGGATCGCAGTGGTCCGCGATGCCCGTGCCCTGCGTGCCGCCATGGGCCTGCACACGAGTTATCTGATCCAGGACGCGGACGGCGCGCCGGATCCTTTCGAGTCGGTGCCGGAGCTGTCCCGCCGGGCCCGTGGGGTGCCGGTGTGGGCTGCGCTGAAGTCGCTGGGCCGGGACGGCGTCACGGGCCAGGTCCGCGGGCTGGTGCTGCGCGCCCGGCAACTGGCGGAACGGCTGTCCGCGCTGGATGGCGTCGAGGTGCTCAACGACGTCGACTACACGCAGGTTTCGCTGGCCTTCGGCGATGACGCCACCACCCGCGCGGTGACGGCGCGGATCATCGGCGACGGCCGGGTCTGGATGTCCGGTTCCCGCTGGCAGGACCGGGACATCCTCCGGATCTCCGTCAGCAACTGGAGCACCGACGACGCCGACGTTGCAGTCGCCGTCGATGCTGTTCGCGACGCCCTGGCAGCGGTCCGCGGCAGAAGGGTTAGCAGGGGGATTCCCCTGGTGCCGGCAGTTCGTGCGGCGCGGGAAGCCCGGGCAGGGTCCGGCCGGCCAGCGTGCTGGCCACCCAGAGCGAACGGGCGAAGTCGCCTTCGTGGCGTGGCTTCGCGGCGTACCACAGGGCGTTTTCCACCTCGCGGGCCAGGCTCCACTGCCGGGCGACCTCGGCGTCGAGTCCGGCGGCACTGCTGAAGTCGTCGCAGCGCTCCCGCAGGCCCCGTGCGGGATCGGCCCGCGGCAGCTCTTGGATCCGGTTCCACAGCAACGGCGCCACCGCGAACTCCGCCTCGCCGATCATGGGCTGCGGATCGATCGCCACCCAGCCGCCGGCCGGTTCACGGCTGCCCCCGGGGTCGTTGCGGGGGAGCCGGGCCAGGATGTTCAGGTAGTGCAGATCGGTGTGGACCAGCACATCCTTGCCGGAGCGGCGCCCGACGGCCCCGCGGGTCTGGCAGACCTCCAGCGCGGCTTCCAGCAGCCAGCGCGGGAACGGCCGGCCCAGCCGTTCCCAGTGCTCCGGCAGCTCATCACTCCACTGCTCGGCCCTGGCTGCCACATGGACGAACTCGCGCCATTCCGGCCGCCCGTCCGGGACCAGGCCCAGCTGGCGGACCAGCCCGCCCCACACCGGCACGGCCACGTCCATCGGCACGTCCTGGAGGGAATGGGCGGCGTCCAGGCGCTCCAGCAGCAGCGCTCCGGACCCGGCGTCGTGGGCCAGCAGCCGGACCGCCCCGTGCCCGCTCCAAAGGGCCAGGGCATGCGGTTCCAGCAGGGCTTCGTCGTGCGGATAGGCGATTTTCAGGACCCCGGCGTGGCGCGCAGCCCCGCCGGAACCGGCGCCGGCATCGGATTTGTGGCGGACCGGGACCACGATGGCGCCGTGGCCGTTGCGGGGGAGCGCTCCGGGAGCGAGGTCAGGTTCGAGCTGCCACCGGTCGAGGGACTGCTCGATCAGCCGGGGGAGCGACGCCAGCCAGTCGCGGCCGGTGGCGCTGCCGCCGTAGCGGCGGCTGAGGCCGGGCGGGATCGGGACGTCTGCGGTCGGGCTCATCGGATCCAGCGTAGTGGCTGGCGCGCGTCAGACGGCGATGCCGCTGGCGCCGAGCCAGCTGCCGATGAGGAACGTCGCGATGAGCGCAGCCGCGCCGCCGATGACCACGCGGACAGCCGCCTTCGTCTTCGAGCCGCCGCCGATCCAGGCGCCGATGGCCCCGGTCAGGGCGAGGGCGACCAGCACCGCGACGAACGTCAGCGGCACACGGATGTTCTCCGGCGGCAACAGGATCGCAAGCATGGGGAGGATCGCGCCGATGAGGAACGCCGCGGCTGAGGCAAACGCGGCGTGCCACGGGCTGACAATGTCCGTCTCGTCAATGTGCAGTTCCGCGGAAAGGTGGGCGCCGAGGGCATCGTGGGCAGTGAGCTCCTTGGCGACGGTGCGGGCCGTATCGGCGCTGAGGCCCTTGCCCTGGTAGATCGCGGCGAGTTCCTCGAGCTCCTCCTCGGGCTGTTCGGCCAGTTCCCGGCGTTCTTTCTCGATCAGGGCCTTCTGGCTGTCCTTCTGGCTGCTCACGGAGACGTATTCGCCCAGGGCCATCGAGATTGCCCCGCCGACGACGCCGGCGGCACCGGCAACGAGGATGGGGCCGGAGTCCGTGGTGACGCCGGCGACGCCAACCACAATCGCGGCGACGGAGACGATGCCGTCGTTGGCGCCAAGTACGCCAGCGCGGAGCCAATTGAGGCGATGCGCAATGTCGTTGTGGTGCGGCTCGTTCTCGTGCTGGGTGGGGGCGGCGTGACTGTCCATGCCTACAGCAAAGCACCGGTGCCTGCGGCTGGCCAGCATGACGAGCCTAAGCAAGGTAAGCCGCAGCTTCCCCGGCCCGGGGGTTCCCCCACCCCCTCAGGCCCGGGCATGCGGCCCAGCGGGGCACATTGACACGGACACGCGGCGCCCGGGGCCGGATGAGTGGCCTGCCGGCTTCAAAGTTGCCCAACGCGGCCTCGGGCGGGCGCGGCTGGGGACGAGCCGCGGCAAGTGGGAGACAGCCGGTTACGGGCCGGGCGTCACCGAAGGAGCCGGCAGCGGCGGGAACGCCTCCGGATCTGCGGCGAGGCCGGGGAGAGCACCGGTGTCCGCGCCCCAGAGTGCGGACCGCCGGGCGGCCCCCACGAGTCCGGAGATCGCCCACTGGCGGGTCTGGCCCTCGCTCAGGGCCACCAGGTCGCCGTAGACCGTCAGCGCCGAGGCTTCCAGGCCGCCGAGGCCGGCCGCGGGCGAGGCAAGGAACGCCGGGGCCATGGTGTAGCCGGCTTCCCGGGCCGGGGCAGCGGCGCAGTGCATCCTGCTGAGCGCTTCGGCGCCGGCGGCGAGGGCTTCATGCCGGGCGAGCTGCTCCGACGCCGAGGCGGCCGCGTCTCCACCCAGCCTGGTCAGCGCCACCTGGTAGCCGTAGACGGCTTCCAGTTCGGTCCGCACCGTGG